>CALRUN020000081.1:0-3339 GCA_943371355.1 Alsobacter soli | reverse complement strand
CCGCCAACCTCGTGGTCTCTGGCGGCGGTCGGCCCTGGAACACAGAAACGACGTGACCACGAGGGTCGAGAAGGCGGCAGGCATGGGCTGAAATCGCCCATGCGGTCCGGACGGAGCCAGCCAGCTCCTCCGCCCGCCGGAGGCCGAATGTCGGGAGCGGGTTAAAACCCCGCGCCTCGAAGGCTTCCGTCTGAAGATCACGCGGAGCGTCTGTCTTCGTCGAAACGGTATTCAACTATCCCATTCTCCGGGCGAGGCCCGGACGCTCCGCGACCCTTCCCACCCCCTCGGCGGCTTTCCGCGCGAGGCGGCCAGGCCGTGTCTCAGCCCTTGCCCAGCAGTCCCAGCTCTCCGGCCTTCATCACCGCTTCCTGACGTTTGACCACGCCCAGGCGCTTCTTGGCGTTCTCGATGTGGTGGTGGACCGTGCGGGGCGACAGTTCCAGGATCGCGCCGATCTCCCAGTCGGTCTTGCCACGACTGGCCCAGTGCAGGCACTGGGCCTGGCGTTCGGAGATCACGCCATAGTCGGGATTGTCGTCCTGCAGCTCCCAGTGCTTGAGCATGATGGTGCCAAACACCGTGGCCAGGCTCTCGATCACGGCGCGGGCGGCGGGATCGGTGTCGGGGGCCTGGGTGGCCATGCGGATCAGCACCAGATGGCCGGCCGGGCCGAACACACGCACGACGAAGCCGTCGTTCATGCCCAGGTCCGAGGCCTCGGCCCACATGATGTCGGCGCGCCGGTTGTCGCCGAACGGCCTGGCGTCCGACCACGCGAACGCGCGCGTGGACTTCATCAGCAACTTGACGCACGGGTCGTGGACGACATGGCGCTCGCTCCAGTAGCGGGCGTCCCAGACGTCGAAATCCCGCCGGCTGAGGGTGGGCGGTTCCTTGCCGTAGTGCTCGGCGTTGATCAGGGTGGCGCAGAAGCGGTCATAGCCGAAGGCGGCGATGGCCTGGGCGAAATGGGTCTCGACCGCGTCGGGCGTGGTGTGGTGCGGCGCCTTGCTGAGGAAATCCCAGGCGATCTGCTCGGCGGTGGTCAGCACGCGACTGTCACTCCAGCGTTCAACGCCAGGTTAGAGCCTCGAACTGTCTCGCCGCAAGCGATGGATCAGGCCGCGACCTCTTCGTCGGCGTCGTCGCCCAGCAGGGCGCTGAGCACGATGGCCAGCCGCTCGGGCTTGATCGGCTTTTCGACCACGTCCTGCATGCCGGCCGCCAGATAGGTCTGGACGTCGGCGGGATCGGCATTGGCGGTCAGGGCGACGATGGGGGTGATGGCCGGGCGGCCGCCCATCTCGCGGATGGCGCGGGTGGCGGTGACGCCGTCCATGCGCGGCATCTTGATGTCCATCAGGATCAGGTCGAAGCGGCCGCTCCTGGCCATTTCGACGGCTTCCACGCCGTCGACCGCCTGTTCGGAGGTGCAGTCGAACATGTCGCACAGCGCCTCGGCGACCATGCGGTTGGTGGCGTTGTCGTCGACGATCAGGATGTGAGCGGCGCGGGCGTCGATGGTCGGTTCGGCCGGGGGCGCGGCGTCGATCTGCGCCGACGGGGCGACAAAGGCGAAGCGCACGGTCAGGCCGGCGCCGCGATTGGCCTCGGCCTTCACCTCGCCGCCCATGCCGCGCATGATCCGGTGGGCCAGGGCCATGCCCACGCCCAGGGCCATTTCGGTGCGATCCTCGATGCGCGAGGCGCCCAGCGGCGCGAACACCCGCGCCAGGCGGTCCTCGGCCAGGCCCGCGGCGTTGTCGCGGACGCTGCCGTCCAGATGCACGCCATCGATGCCGATGCGGGCCTGCAGGCAGGCCTCGATGACGCCGCGGCCGTTGGCCAGGGCGCTCTCGATCAGGGCGTCGAACACCTGCAGCAGGCGCTCGCCGTCGACCTCGACGCCGCATTCGGGCTCGCCGTCATAGGAGAACAGCAGGGTGGATCCGCCCTCGGCGGCGCGCGCCGACCAGCGGGCTTCGACCGCGTCGGCCAGATCGCGCAGCCGCACGGGCCGGGCGATCATCGGCAGCTGGCCCACGGCCGAGCGATGCAGATCGATGGCGCGGCCCAGCATGGCGCCCATGTCGCGGCTGGTGTCGCCGATGGCGCGGACGAAGGCGCTGGCGTCCGGCGTCAGGCGCTGCTGCTCCAGACGCTCGGTTATGGCCAGGACGCCGTTGAGGTGATGCGTGATGTCGGTGGCCATGCGCTCGACCAGCGCCATGGCGTCCTTGGCCTCGCGCTGGCGGCGGCGATAGGAGGCCAGCAGCGAGCCGAGTCCGCCCACGCCGACATAGTCGCCGGCCTGGTCCACGGCCACGAACGAGGTGCGGAACACCGGAGAGGGGCTGTCGGCGAGACCGTCGACGAAGTCGCCGAGCTCGGTCTCGATGTCCACCTGGCGCGGATCGGGGTCCATGACCTCGGCGATCGGACGCGCGCTCAGGGTCTCGCCGGCGACGGCCATCAGGCCCATGAACACATCGCGATAGACCACGCCCGTCGGCTTGGCGCCGTCGACGACGGCCACCGAGAAGGCGCGGGGATCTGCGTCGAAGGTCGCCCACACATCCCGGCAGGAGGTGGAGGGAGCGACCGGCGGACGGCGATCAATGAGACGAGATAGCGTTTCCATGCGGCCGCTTCGCTGGCGTCTGTGAACGGTCACCTTGCCTGCTTCGCCCTTGCGGAGTCGTTAAGTCGCGGCCGATTCCCGGGAAAGCTGTTTCAGGCGCACCCCGATGTCGCGGCGAAAGACGGGTGGCCGGGCCATAAAAAGGGGCGGCGGGATGACCCGCCGCCCCCGAGAAGAGCGTCCTGTCAGGGACGGTCGGCTACCACTTCTTGGTGATGCTCACGCCGTAGAGGCGCGGCTCCTGGGTGATGACGTTGGTGAACAGACCCGAGGAGTCGTCGCTGGTGTAGGCGTCGATGATCGGAATGTCGTTCAGCAGGTTCTTCACATAGGCGTCGACCTCCAGGCCCCATTCCGACTTCTCGAGCTTGAGGGTCAGGTTGGCGTTGTCCCAGGCTTTGATGCGGTCGTAGTCGGTGTTGTAGACGCGGGCGTACTGGCCCGTCTGGCGGTAGTAGTCGCCGCGCAGCGTGGCCGACCAGCCGGCCGCCATGTCCCAGCGATACTGGGCGCCGACCGAGGTCGTCCAGTGCGGCGAGCTGGGCAGCTCGTTGCCGGAGATGTCGGCGCTGGTGCCCTCGATCGAGTAGCCGGCGCCGTAGTTGTAGAGGCCGGTGCCGTTGGCCAGGAAGTTGGCCGTCGCCGCCGGAACGCCGCGGCTCTGCAGGAAGCCGGAGAACACCGCCGGACCGCCG
>CALRUN020000080.1:0-3928 GCA_943371355.1 Alsobacter soli | reverse complement strand
GTTTCGACGAAGACAGACGCTCCGCGCAGCCGTTATCCGGTGAGCCCTCGGGGCGCGGGGTTTTAACCCGCTTCCGACGTTAGGCCCCCGACGGGTGGAGGGGATAGCGACCCCGTCCAGACCGCATGGGCGATTTCAGCCCATGCCTGCTGCGCATCGTGCGGGCGTCGCCAAAGGGAGTTCCCGGCGGTCCCGGTCCGGCTTCAACACGTCCGGCCCCCGCAAGGACCGATCCGCTCCACCAGACCCTGCCGGGCCTTCGACGACGACCGACGGGCGCTTCCCGCTCGACCACCCCTGACAGCCGCAACGGTCGCCGTACGTGCGCCCTTCCCGTGCTGTCAGGTGAGATTGATTATGCGGGCGGTTCCGGCGCGTCTGATTGGCGCGATCGTTTTATTTTTAGGGCACTGAATTTGCTGAACTCCATCAGCGACAGCACGGGGATTGCGCGCAGCTTATCCCCGCCCTTCTGCAAAAATCTCGTCATCCCGGGGCTTGTCCCCGGGACCCATTTGTCCGCCGCAAGGGCGGAGCAGACCCCGATGCTCACGTGGAAGCTGAACCATGGGTCCCGGGGACAAGCCCCGTTGCGGACTCAGGGATGCGATGCGCGTTGTAGAGGGCCCTTGACCCTCACACTGCGTGAGCCCCCATAGGGATGTCCATGCGGAACGACGCGCGCCACACGATCCACACCGTCAGTGAACTGGCCAAGCTGTCCGGAACCTCGGTTCGGACACTGCACCACTATGACGCCATCGGATTGTTGAAGCCCGCGACGGTCGGCGAAAATGGATACCGCTACTACGGGCGAGGGGAGCTGCTGCGTTTGCAGCAGATCCTGGTTCATCGTGAGTTCGGGGTCGCCCTTTGCGATATCCCTGCTCTGCTAGACGCCCAAGGAGCCGACAGGCTGGCGGCGTTGCGAGAGCAACGGGCCCGACTGGAGGAGAAGGCGGACCGCTATCGCCGTCTAGCACAGACGATCGACCGCACGATCGCTGAGCTGGAAGGACGAACGACCATCATGGACAAGCAACTTTTCGAAGGCTTCAGCCCTCAGCTGGAATCCGACTACGAGGCCTGGCTGATCGACAGATACGGCGAGCCGGTGGCCCGCGACCGACTTGCCCGAGGCGCCGAAGTGTTCGCGGCGATGTCGCATGCGCAGAAGACGGACTGGATGGCGGAGGCCATCGCAATGCGCGACGACTTCGCCAGCACTATGGCTCGCGGAACCGCCTCTGACGATCCATTGCTGGACCCCTTGCTCAAGCGACACCATGCTTGGGTGGTTCGGACCACTGGCACGCCGGCCACTGCGGATGCCTACACGGCCTTGGGGCGGCTGAACGTCGACAACTTGGAGTTCCGAGCGATGTATGACGCAGCTCAACCGGGCCTCGCGCAATGGATGGCGGAGGCGATGGCGAGCTTTGCGAGGCGGGTCCTGATCTGATCTCTCTGGATCCGTCAACTCGGAGCGCGATTGCCGGACCAACCGGTTGTCGGCTCCGACGGGCACGACTTTGGCGACGTCCGCTTGCCGGCCAAAGGGTCAAAAAACGTCGGGTTTCGGATGCTGACCTGATTTCCGTTCCCGACAGTTGCGGACGTTGACCCCTCCGTCTGAAGCTGGCTTTCAACTGAAATTGCTGATCGCACCGGCCTGACCCCGGCTGGGAAAATGACGTCGTTGCGGTGAAGGATCCGCTGTGTGGGTGACTGCAGATAGTCGAGTGAAGCGATGTTGATCCCCGATCTGATCTTGCTGGCGGTGGTGCTGGCCTTGGCCGTGTGGCGGCTGCTCGCGCCGGCCTGGCGGCCAAGGCTGCGGATCGCCGCCGCCGGCTTGGGTCTATTGCTGGCGGCGGTCCAATGGGCCCTCTGCGGCTTCACCTGGCAGAGTCTGCCGGCCTATCTCCTGCTGGCGCTGAGCGCCCTGCCTCCGGTGCGCACGGGCGCCGTGCTGCGCTGGATCGGTCGTCTCGGTCTGGCCGGGATCGCCGCCGCCTGCATTGGCGTCTGGATGCTGCTCGCGGTCCCGACGCTGCCGCCGCCCGACGGTCGCTACGCCGTCGCGACCCAAGTCTATCGTTGGAACGACGCCTCGCGGGACGAGCCGCATACGGCCGACCCGGGCGACCGGCGCAGCGTGATCGCCCAGGCCTGGTATCCGACCCCGCAACGCGAACATTCCGGGGGAGGCGCGCGCGTCCCCTACATCGACGGGATCGGCCAAATGCCCGATCGGGTCAGCGTCATGCCCGGCTTCATGCTGCATCGCTACGGCCAGATCGACACCCACGCCGAGGCCAGGGCGCCGCTTGCGTCCGGCGATCGGCCCTGGCCGGTGGTGATCTTCTCGCCGGGTTACGGCGCCCCCCGCGCGACCTATACCGGGCTGGCGACCCGCCTCGCCAGCCGCGGCTTCGTCGTCTTCGTGCTGGACCATCCCTACGAGGCGGCTGTGACCCAGCTTCCGGACGGCCGGGTCGTCGGGCTCCGGGAGATTTTCCCGCCGGACCGCACCCGCTACATGCCCGACCAGCAGATCTTGCGGACCGCCGACATTCGCTTTGTCATCGACCAGCTCGCGCGTCCGGAGGCACTGTCGCCGCCGTTGCGAGGTGGCTGGATCGAGGCCTCGAAGGTGGCCGTGATCGGCCACTCCTTTGGTGGAGCGGTTTCAGCCATGGCAATGAGCGAAGACCCACGCGTCGTGGCAGCCGCCAACATTGACGGTACGCCCTATGGCGACCTGCCGGACCGCCGACTGACCCGTCCCTTCCTGCTGCTGCAGAGCGACTATGCTGAGACGCACCACAGCGACCTCTTCATCAAAGGCAACGGCAAGCTGCTCGCCCGTTCGACCGCGCCCGGCTTTCATTTTGAGATCAAGCACGCCAACCACTACAGCTTCACCGATGCGCCCTTCTTCTTCGCCCCGGCGGGCCGTTGGCTGTTGGCGCAGGTGATGGGGGGCGGCCGCGGACCCGCAGCCACACACCAGGCGACGGCCGACATCCTAGCGGCGTTCCTTTCAGGCCCGCTCGCAGGCATGCCCGCCGACGTGGCCGTGACAGCCGCCCGTTATCCCGACGTGTTGGGCGGGCCCGTGAACCCCAAACACAGCGCCGCGCCGGCGCCGAACGACTGAGGTTTTCCAAATGTCGATCAGCGGGACCGGCGGTCGTCGGGTCTCCACCCATAGCAGGCGCTTGCCGCGTCAGCCCCCCAGCGCCCGCTCCACCGCCGCCAGCGCGTGCAGCTGCGTCGTGTCGAACACCGGCACCGCGCTGTCGGCCTGCCCGACCAGCAGCATGATCTCCGTACACCCCAGGATCACCGCCTGGGCCCCGCGCTCGACCAGCCTTCCGATCACGGCGCGATAGATCTCGCGCGAGGCGTCCAGCACCTGTCCGGCCACCAGCTCGCGATAGATGATGTCGTGCACCGCCGCGCGGTCGTCGGCGTCGGGGACCAGCACCTCCAGGCCATGGCGCTTTTCCAGCCGGCCGCGATAGAAGTCGTGCTCCATCGTGAAGGCGGTGCCCAGCAGGCCGACCCGGGTCAGGCCGGCGGCCTTGATCGCTTCGGCGGTCGGATCGGCGATGTGCAGCAGGGGGATGTGGACCGCCGCCTCGATGGTGTCGGCCTCGCGGTGCATGGTGTTGGTGCACAGCACCAGGAAGTCGGCCCCGCCGGCCTCCAGCGCCCGGGCGGCGTCGGCCAGGCGGCGGGCCAGTTCGGGCCAGCGGCCGGCGTGCTGCAGGGTCTCGATCTCGGCGAAGTCGAACGACCACATCAGGGTGCGGGCCGAGGCCACGCCGCCCAGCCGCTCGCGCACGGCCTCGTTGATCAGCCGGTAGTACTGGGCCGAGCTTTCCCAGCTCAGGCCGCCGATCAGGCCGATGATCGCTTG
>CALRUN020000079.1:0-4900 GCA_943371355.1 Alsobacter soli | reverse complement strand
CCCCAGAGGGGGAGGATCTTGGCCCCCTAAAGCGGCGCGCAGGCCGCTTCCATCCAGGCCCGCACCTCGGGCTCGACCCGGGGACCGATCTCCTTCAGCACCCGCGCGTGATAGGCGTCGAACTGGGCGACCTCTTCGGCCGACAGCAGCGCCTTGTCGATCAGACGACGGTCGATGGGCGCCAGGGTCAGGGCCTCGAAGCGGTGCATCGGACGCTCGCCGCCGGCGATGTCTTCGGCCGGCATGACCACTTCCAGGTTCTCGATGCGGATGCCGTATTCGCCGTCCTTGTAGAAGCCGGGCTCGTTGGAGACGATCATGCCAGGCTGCAGGGCGATGGTGTTGGGCGCCTTGGAAATCCGCTGCGGGCCTTCGTGGACGCCCAGATAGACGCCGACCCCGTGGCCGGTGCCGTGGTCATAGTCCAGGCCGTGGGCCCACAGGGCGGCGCGGGCGAAGGCGTCGATGGCCGAGCCGGTGGTGCCGGCCGGGAAGCGCAGGCGGGCGATGGCCAGGTGGCCCTTGAGCACCAGGGTGTTGCGCTGGATCATCTCGGCCGAGGGCTGGCCGATGGCCACCGTGCGGGTGACGTCGGTGGTGCCGTCCAGATACTGGCCGCCGCTGTCGACCAGCAGCAGCGAGCCCAGGGCCGCCCGCTGGTTGCTGCGCTCGGTCGGGCGATAGTGGGGCAGGGCGCCATGGCCGTTGGCGGCGCCGATGGTGTCGAACGACAGGTCCTTCAGCACGCCGGTGGCCTCGCGGAAGCCTTCCAGCTTGGCGACGGCTTCCTTCTCGTCGGGCGGATTGATCTGACCCTCGGTGGCCAGCCAGTGCAGGAAGCGGGTCAGGGCGGCGCCGTCGCGGCGGTGCGCTTCGCGCGTGCCGTCGATCTCGACGGCGTTCTTGCAGGCCCGCGGCATCGTGCAGGGGTCCATGCCGCGCACCACCCTGGCGCCGGCGGCGCTGAGCGTGTCGAAATACCAGGCTGAGGACTGGCCCGGATCGACCAGCACGGCCTTGCCGGCCAGCTCGGCCAGGGCGGCGTCCAGGGCGTCCGGCGTTTCCAGCGACACCTGGTTGCCCAGCCAGGCCGGCAGGTCCTCGGTGACCTTGGCCGGATCAATGAACAGGCGGGCCGTGCCGTCGGCGTTGACGATGGCCTGCGACAGCGGCAGCGGCGAGCGGATCACATCGCCGCCACGCACATTGAACAGCCAGGCGATCGAGGCCGGAGCGGTGACCACGGCGGCGTCGGCGCCCAGGCTGGCCAGGCCGGCGCCCACGCGGCCGCGCTTGGAGGCGGAGTCCTCGCCGGCATACTCCACCGGCTGCGGCACGATCGGCGCGGCCGGTTGCGCCGGACGCGCGGCGCCCCAGGCTTCGTCCAGCGGATTGACCGCGACGGGCTTCAGCTGCGCGCCAGCCTTGGCGGCGGCGGCCTTCAGGGCGTCGAGGGCCTGGGGGCTGTGCAGACGGGCGTCGTAGCCGATGACCGCGCCGGCCTTGGCGGTTTCCAGATAGGCCGGAACGCCACCCTCGACGAGGTCGCGGATCTCGAACACGCCCTGATCGACCTGCTCGCGGACCTGAAGGGTATAGCGGCCGTCGACAAACACGGCGGCGCGGTCGCTCATGATCACGCCGGCCCCGGCCGAACCGGTAAAGCCACTGGCCCAGGCCAGGCGGTCATTGGCGGCGGGCAGATACTCGTTCTGATGCTCGTCCTCGTGCGGGACGAGGAAGCCGTCCAGACCCTGGCGGGCCATGGCCGCGCGGATCAGCGGAACGTGACGGGGACCGAAGGACGGGTCGGTGGATTCATCGAAGGTCTGACGCATGCCCCGATGTAATCCGCCGACCCGAGCCTGGGAAGAGGATGATTATTGCGGCGAAGCGGCGGACGGCGCGTCGACCGACGGCGCGGTGTCGCCGGTGGCCGCGACACGGTCGGCGGCGTCCTGGGCGGCCTGGCTGGCGTTGGCGGCGGAGCGCTCGGTCTCGCGGCGGGCCTCGTCAGCCGCGGCGCCGGCGTTGCGCGCGGCGTTTTCGGCGGCGAACTGGGCCTGCTGGGCGCTGGTCGCCACGCTGGACTGCGCGCCTTCGATCACGCCGGCGGCGCGACCCTGTTCCTGGGCCTGCAGCAGCTGGTCCTGGGTGGTGTCGGCCGGGCGCTGGTTCAGCATGAAGGCCACGGCGATCACCGCGACGACGGCAACGATACCGGCCACGATCCAGCCGGTGGTGTTACCTTCGCGGCGGATCTCGACCACGCGCTCGGTCGGCGGGATCTGGGGATCGACATAGGTCATCGGGCTGTTCCTTGAGCCGGGAAGTCTTGGCTTAGGAAACGTCGCCGTTGGTCCGCCGGTTCCGGCGGCGCCGGTCAGGGGCGCTGAAGAACCAGCGTCGCCCAGGCGTCGCGATGGATGCGGCTGACCACCTTGAAGCCACGCGACAGATAGGCGGCCTTGACCATCCGCTCCTGGGTGCGAAGCAGGCCCGACAGGATCACCGTGCCGCCGGGGACCAGGGCGCGCTTGATATCCTGGGCCAGGCTGATCAGCGGCCGGGCCAGGATGTTGGCGAACACCAGGTCATAGGGGGCGTTGTCGGCCACCAGCCGGTCGCCCAGGCCCGAGGCGTGGACGAACTTGGCATTGGCCTGGTTGACCTTGGCGTTCTCGCGGGCGATCCGCACGCTGGGCCGGTCGATATCGGTGCCGACGGCCAGCTTGCTGCCGGTGCGCGCGGCGGCGATGGCCAGCAGGCCCGTGCCGGCCCCGACGTCCAGCACCTTGCGGAACTTGCGGGCCTTGATCAGGCGGTCATAGGCCTGCAGGCAGCCGACGGTCGTGCCGTGGTGGCCGGTGCCGAAGGCCGCCCCGGCCTCGATGCGCAGATTGACGGTGCTGGCCGGCAGGCGGCCGCGATCGTGCATGCCATAGACGAAGAAGCGCCCGGCCTTGACCGGCGGCAGACCCGACAGCGCCATGGCCAGCCAGTCGGCATCGGCCAGGACCTCGGTGGTCACCTTGACCTTGAAGCCCGCCAGCACGCGCGCCAGACCATCGGACTCGTCCTGGGTGGTCGGGAAGGCGTCGATCCGCCAGATGTTCTTGTCCTCGTCCTCTTCCAGGATCGAGTAGGTCGCGCCTTCCAGCGCGGCGTCCATGTCGATGGCGTCGGCGGCGGCTTCGGCGTCGGCGCGGGCGCCGCGGGCGACGATCTGTTGGGGCGTATAGTCGGTCATGCCGCTCCAGTACCGATCCCGGAGCCGAAAGGCGAGCCTTTGAGGCGCCCTAGTTCAGCAAAGTCGGCTCTGGCGGCTCATCCTCGGGCAGACGAATGTCCATGATGTCGCCCTGTGTGGACGCCCAGCGGGTTTCGTCGCGGGCGGGGCGAGCGGCGACCGTCACGTGCGGGGCGGGCTCGGGGTCGGCATACACCACGGGCGCCGGCTCGACCTCGTAACGCGGCTGATAGGTCTCGCGCGGACGGGTCTCCGCCAGGAAATCGGTCCCGATCACATAGTCCGGGACCTTGCCCGACGGCCATCCGACCGGCTGGGCGACGTCTTCCAGCGCGGCGCGATTGAGCGGCCGGTTTTCGACGGACGCTTCGGTCTGCGATCCGACCTGAAACACCAGTCCCAGAGCCACGCCCAGCGCGGCCGCTAGCGGCGCGCCGTACAGCACCGGCCGCGAGACGGCGAAGGTCTTGAGGGGCGTCAGATCGATGTCCATCTACGCATAGCGTCTGGCGCGCCGTTCCGTTCGATGGGGAGGCGAGAAATCCTATCGGGTCTTGTCTGAACGGGGCAGCGGAGAGCTGGACGCGGGCCCTGACCCCACTGTCGAAGAGCTGTCCTTTCGACTGGCCGGTGAGGGTGGATTGCGGACCCCAACCCCAATCGCCACACTCAGTAGATGAATGAAGATCGAAACCCCGACTTTGAGGTTACCCTCACTGACGATGGCGGTGTCAAAATCACCGGCGAATGGGCCGTCCGCATGCTCTTGCGTATTGCCTTAAATGCTAAGTTCCAGACCGAGCTGAGCGCTGAGATGTTGCTCAGCCCGCACCTGAACAAGCTGATCACGGAGTTGACGCGCGCGTCGCCGATCCTGCCGACCGACTGGACCAGTCCGGGCGTGACGACGCCACCGGCCTTCACGGAAGCGGTCGATGTGATCCGCGAGTTTCGCGATCTCCATCAGCCTGACAGCACGCTGGAGGATCTCGTTCAAAAGGCCCTCCATCCTCATAGCGTGCCAAGGACCCGATTGGGCCTATCTGGCTAACGTCAGCAATGGGTCGGAAGCGGTCTTTGGCTCATTGCCAAAAAGGCGGACGCCCCGCGTCCCGCTCATCCTTAAATCTCTTGGAGGCTGCAGCGTGCCGGTCTGACCAGGTTGGTCAAGGACGACGCTCTCGCGTCGCCGCGAGGCGGCGGCCCCGCAGGGGCCGTCCTTGAGCAACCTGGTCAGACCGGCGATCGTCTCGCCGTGAGATTTAAGGATGGCTCCCTTCGGCGCGAGGGCGGGCGGGGCGCGCTCCCAAGTCCTCTCCCTGAAGGGGGAGGCGATCACGAAGTGATCGGAGGGGGTAGTGCTGCTGAGTCGGAGGGGTCTTCCCCCACCGGCCTCCGGCCGCCTCCCCCTTCAGGGGGAGGACTTTGCGGCCAGCACGGGGATAGAGGGCGCTCAATCCCCATTCTTTCCAGAACAAACCCCAGCCCAATCAACGCCTTGTAAAATAGTTGATCGCGCCAATCCTCGGAGCTCAAACCGCCCGTATTCTTGGTGCTGTCCCCGTCGCAAGGGGAGGGCGCGTGGTACCGGCCCAAGGCGGCGATGGGGATGGAGCTGAGCGGGGCCGCGACGCCCTGGAAGGCGGGTCG
>CALRUN020000078.1:0-6197 GCA_943371355.1 Alsobacter soli | reverse complement strand
CAAGGCCGGCGTGGTCACCGCGCCCATCGGCTGGCGGCTGGCCCCGCCGGAGGTCGCCTATATCGTCGGCGACAGCGACGCCAGGCTGGTTTTCGTCGGCCCCGAACTGGTCGACCAGATCGAGAGCGTCGCCGCCGAACTGGCCTGGCGACCCGAGGTGGTGGTCATGGAACCCGTCGCGGGCGACGCCCACCGCACGTTCGAGGCCTGGCGCGACGCGCAAGCCGACAGCGATCCGGCCGTGCCGATCAAGATCTCCGACATTGCCATCCAGCTCTACACCTCGGGCACCACGGGTCGCCCCAAGGGCGCCATGCTGACCCATGACAACCTGCTGTCCATGCGCAAGCTGGCCGCCGAGAACCCGTTGGCCTGGAACCAGTGGGGCCCCGAGGATGTCAGCCTGGTGGCCATGCCCGTGGCCCATATCGGCGGCACCGGGTGGGGGCTGGTCGGCCTGCTGAACGGCGCCAAGGGCGTGGTGGCGCGCGAGTTCGATCCTTTCAAGGTGCTGGACTATATCGAGCACGACCGGATCTCGAAGATGTTCATGGTGCCCGCGGCCCTGCAGATCGTGGTGCGCCAGCCCCGGGCCCGCGAGGTCGACTATTCGCGCCTGTCCCACATCCTGTACGGCGCCGCGCCCATCCCGCTGGATCTGCTGCGCGAGTGCATGGAGGTGTTCGGCTGCGGCTTCGTCCAGCAGTACGGCATGACCGAGACCACCGGCACGGTGGTCTATCTGCCGCCCGAGGACCACGACCCGGCCGGCAACAAGCGCATGCGCTCGGCCGGCCTGCCGATGCCGGGGGTCGAGCTGAAGGTCATCGACGAGGCCGGCGCCAGCCTGCCGCCCAACACCGTGGGCGAGGTGGCCGTACGCTCCGGCGCCAACATGGCCGGCTACTGGAAGCTGGAGGAGGCCACGGCCAAGACCATCGACGCCGACGGCTGGCTGCGCACCGGCGACGCCGGCTATCTGGACGAGGACGGCTATCTGTTCATCCACGACCGGGTGAAGGACATGATCATCTCGGGCGGCGAGAACATCTATCCGGCCGAGGTGGAAAGCGCCGTCTATGGCCACCCGCACGTGGCCGAGGTGGCCGTCATCGGCGTGCCCGACGACAAGTGGGGCGAGGCGGTCAAGGCGGTGGTCGCCCTCAAGCCCGGCGCGCCGCGCGATCCCGACAGCATCATCGCCTTCGCCCGCACCCGCATCGCGGGTTTCAAGGCGCCCAAGAGCATCGACTTCATCGACGCCCTGCCGCGCAATCCCTCGGGCAAGATCCTGCGCCGGGAACTGCGCGCGCCGTACTGGGAGGGGCGGGCGCGGCAGGTGAACTAGGCGGCGCCCCGGTCGCGACGCCTATTCGATAAACGCCTCGACCAGCTCCCGCGTCCCGACCAGGAAGGCGTCGGCCACCAGGGCCAGCGGGCGCACGTCGGCCTCTGAACGTCCCGCCCGGATCAGGTCGCCGAACCGCGCGTACAGCCCTGGATATTCCGCGTCCGCCGCCTGGACCACCGGCTGGCCGTCGATCTCGATGACGGCCCCGCCGCTGGACAGCTTCAGCGTCCCCTCGTCAGCGACGACCGTGATGTCCCAGGTCTGCGGGCCGGTCTGCAGGAAGTCGAAGTCGGCGGTGATCGCCGTGCCGTCGATATCGGTCATCGCCAGGTGCGCCGCGACCGGCGACTGGACGTTTTCCGGCACCTGAAGCCGCGCGTCGGTGACGAACACTTCGCGCGGCATGATCTCGGTCAGGATCGACAGGGCGTTGATGCCGGGATCGAAGACGCCCAGGCCGCCGGCCTCCCAGATCCAGGTCTGGCCGGGGTGCCAGCGGCGCACGTCCTCGCGCCACTGGATGTCGACGCTGCGGATCGTGCGGGCGGCCAGCCACGCCTTTGCGGACGGAACCCCGGCGGCGAAGCGCGAGTGCCAGCTGGCGAACAGGGTCACGCCCTGCTCGGCGGCCAGGACGGCAAGGTCGCCGACCTCGCCCACGGTCGCGCCGGGCGGCTTTTCCAGGAAGACGTGCTTGCCGGCCCGCAGGGCCGTCAGCGCCGTCTCGCGCCGCGCCTGGGGCGGGGTGCACAGGGCGACGGCGTCCAGGGCGATCCCGCTCTGAAGCATCTCCTCCAGCGTCTCGAAGGCGGGGACCCCCACATCCGGCCGGCTGCGGCTGGCGATGGCGACCAGCTCCAGGCCCGGATCGGCCGCTATGGCGGGGATATGCTGGTCGCGCGCGATCTTGCCGACCCCGACGATCCCGACCCTGATGATGCTCACGCCGCAGCTCCCTGACTCTTTATCGACCTATTATCCTACAAATGGAGAGCGCCAAGCCTTTTCGACAGTCGCCGTCACCACCATCGCCGTTTACAGGGCGGGGGCGAGGATCTGAAGTGGGGGAGGGGGGAGCCGGCCGGGGAAATCAGGCATCCCCGGCCAGCAGGTATCGACGGTGGGGACCTATCGATAACCAAGCTTTGCTTCGCGTCGGCGCTTAGGGCAATGGGGTGGATAATATGTCGCAGGCGGCGCGCTGAGGGGCCTCGCGCGGCTAGGAGACGCCGTCCCGGGCCCAGGCCACGACGATCTGGCGCTGCTCGCCCAGCCTGTCGATGCCCAGGCGGATCTCGTCGCCGGCCTTCAGATAGACCGCTTCCGGCTTCTGACCCATGCCCACGCCCGGCGGGGTGCCGGTGGTGATGAGATCCCCGGGCTCCAGGG
The DNA here is from genome assembly GCA_943371355.1 of Alsobacter soli. Lineage (GTDB taxonomy): Bacteria > Pseudomonadota > Alphaproteobacteria > Caulobacterales > Caulobacteraceae > Caulobacter. Next base: position 3,457 of record CALRUN020000078.1, on the reverse strand, counting down.
TCATGAACTCGCTGATGTAGGCGACCAGCTTGCGGACCGGAAAGATCATGGTCTTCGACGAGCCGTCCTGCTTGCGCTGGCCGTTGACGTCCAGCCACATGGCCAGGTCCTGCGGGTCGCCGACCTCGTCCGACGTGACCAGCCAGGGACCGACCGGACCAAAGGTGTCGCAGCCCTTGCCCTTGTCCCAGGTGCCGCCGCGCTCGAGCTGAAAGGCGCGTTCCGACACGTCGTTGATCAGCACATAGCCGGCCACATGATCCAGCGCCGAGGCCTCGTCGACGTAGCGGGCGCGTGAGCCGATCACGACGCCCAGCTCGACCTCCCAGTCGGTCTTTTCCGAGCCGCGCGGCAGCATCACCGGATCATTGGGACCGGTCAGGCAGCTGACGGCCTTGGTGAACAGCACCGGCTCCTCGGGGATCGGCAGGTTGGACTCGGCGGCGTGGTCGGCGAAGTTCAGGCCCACGGCGATGAACTTGCTGACGCCCGTGACCGGCACGCCATAGCGCGGCGAGCCCTCGACCCGAGGCAGCGAGACAGGATCAATGGCGGCCAGGGCCTTGAGGCGGGCCGGCGACAGTTCGGCGCCGGTGATGTCGGCGATATGGCCCGACAGGTCGCGGATCTGGCCATCGGCGTCGAGCAGGCCAGGCTTTTCCGCGCCGCGCGGACCGTAACGGAGGAGTTTCATGACTGCGCCTTCAGGGCCAGGATGGAGGTCGACCGCCCTTACTAGACGCTGGCGTCCGCCGAGTCGCCATACCGGCCGGCTTGGATCATGATCGGCGATATGCGACAGCGCGCGACAAGCAAGACTCGGTGGGCTTCCAGCAGGGCGCGTCCATGATCGTCTCCTCGACCACGGACTTTCGCGAGGCGGCGCGCCGCCGCCTGCCGCGTTTCCTGTTCGACTATGTCGACGGCGGCGCCTATGCCGAGACCACCCTGGCCCGCAATGTCTCCGATCTGGCCCAGATCAGCCTGCGCCAAAGGGTGCTGAAGGACGTCTCGGGCGTCGATCCCTCGACCACCCTGTTCGGTGTGCGGCAGGCCCTGCCGGTGGCCCTGGCCCCGGTCGGCCTGACCGGCATGTACGCCCGTCGCGGCGAGGTTCAGGCCGCCCGCGCTGCCGCCGCCAAGGGCGTGCCGTTCTGCCTGTCCACCGTGTCGGTCTGCGACGTCGACGAAGTGTCTCGGGCCTCCAGCGCCCCGATCTGGTTCCAGCTCTATGTGCTGCGCGATCGCGGCTTCATGCGCGATCTGCTGGTGCGGGCGCGAGACGCCGGGGCCACGGCACTGGTCTTCACCGTCGACATGCCGGTGCCCGGCGCGCGCTATCGCGACGCCCATTCGGGGATGAGCGGCCCCAACGCCGCCGCCCGCCGCATGCTGCAGGCGGTGGGCAAGCCGGCCTGGGCCTGGGATGTCGGGCTGATGGGCCGTCCCCACACCCTGGGCAATGTCGCGCCGGTGCTGGGCGACCGGTCCGGGCTGGAAGACTTCATGGGCTGGCTGGGGGCCAATTTCGACCCCTCGATCACCTGGAAGGATCTGGAGTGGATCCGCGAGCTCTGGAAGGGCCCGCTGATCATCAAGGGCGTGCTGGATCCCGACGACGCCCGCGCGGCCGCCGATATCGGAGCCGACGGCATCGTGGTCTCCAACCACGGCGGCCGACAACTGGACGGCGTGCTGTCCTCGGCCCGGGCCCTGCCGGCCATCGCCGAGGCGGTGGGCGACCGGCTGACCGTGCTGGCCGACGGCGGCGTGCGCTCGGGTCTGGACGTGGTGCGGATGCTGGCCCTGGGCGCCCGGGGCGTGCTGCTGGGCCGGGCCTATGTCTATGCCCTGGCCGCGCGCGGCGGACCGGGCGTGACCCAGCTGCTGGACCTGATCGAGAAAGAGATGCGCGTGGCCATGGCCCTGACCGGGGTCAGCGACATCGCCTCGATCGACCGTTCGATCCTGGCGGGGATGAAGGCGTAAGCGGGCGTAGCGGCTGCGACGCGAAGCGGGCTTTCTGAAGGTCCGCTGTGGGTGGGAAACGGACATCGACCGCAAGCCGGATAGCAGACCTTGCCCTCCGACCCTTCATCTAGAGGAGGAAGTTGTAAGCAGAGCGGTATCGGGCGAACCTCCGGTTTATGACCAGGCTGCGCCCGCACTTCCTTACGACAAATGGTGCGACATTCACGTTGACCATGCTCGCCCTGGCGCTGGGGTTAGTACCTTTTATCCAGGAGGGCGGATGGCCGAGAACCATCGCGTTGATCGGGATTGGCGTCTTCGCGGCATGCATCGTGGCGGTCAATCTGCCTGCTTTCCGCCAACTCACGGGCCGCAGAAGATCGCTGGTGCCCATGATCGTCCCCTGTGTAGCGCTAGCTTTCCTGGCCGCGCTGGCCGCCGCCGTTTGGATCGACCTTCCGGAACAGGTGCGAGTATCGAGGGCAAGCGAAGAGGAACTGGTCGAGCGCTTCGATATTGAGGGCATGGAGCAGACGACGACCCGAACGATTCTCAGAAGTTATCATTGCGATATCATCCAAGTGATTGCTCATGCCGATCTCGCTGGGATCAGGACCGAGCAGGCTTGGACGCGGAAACACTATCCCGGTTTTGCTTTCCACGGGCAGGCGCTGGTTGATCACCGGCGGTTTCTCAGACCCGGTAACCCTTATTCCGACGTCATCTCGATCACTACAGCCGATGGAAACGCCAAGACGCTGGTCTTCGACATCAGCTCGTCGTTTATGGCTCAGGATGATCAGCGCGATTATGCCCAATACATCCGCGATCATCGTCGAGAGTTCTGCCCCTGATCCCGACGCCCCTTCATCATCAGCGGAAGTGTCGGGCGTCTGCTATGGGTCGAAAGCTGCCTCTGGCTCATTGCCAACAAGCGGACGCCCCGCGTCCCGCGTATCCTTAAACCTCTTGGAGGCTGCAGCGTGCCGGTCTGACCAGGTTGGTCAAGGACCGGTCTTCGACCGGCCGCTGCGCGGCGGCCCGCAGGGCCGTCCTTGAGCAACCTGGACAGACCGGCGATCGTCTCGCCGTGAGATTTAAGGATGGCTCCCTTCGGCGCGAAGGCGGGCGGGGCGCGCTCCCAAGTCCTCTCCCTGAAGGGGGAGGCGATCACGAAGTGATCGGAGGGGGTAGTGCTGCTGAGTCGGAGGGCTCTTCCCCCACCGGCCTGACGGCCGCCTCCCCCTTCAGGGGGAGGGCTTTGCGGCCAGCACGGGGATAGAGGGCGCTCAATCCCCGTAGTTTCCGAAGTCGACCCCAACGAAATCAACGCTCTATAAAATAGTTGATCGCGCCAATCCTCGGAGCTCAAACCGGCCGTATTCTCATAGCTGTCCCCGTCGCAAGGGGAGGGCGCGTGGTACCGGCCCAAGGCGGCGATGGGGATGGAGCTGAGCGGGGCCGCGACGCCCTGGAAGGCGGGTCG
>CALRUN020000077.1:0-6578 GCA_943371355.1 Alsobacter soli | reverse complement strand
CGCTCGCGCGGGAAGCTGGCGATCAGCCTCGTCCCGCCTTCCTGGTCGAACCAGTCGCTGTTGATCTCGGTGCGGATATAGCCGGGGCACAGGACGTTGACGTTGATGCCCTTGCGGGCCCACTCGCGGGCCAGGCTCTTGCCCATCATCGCCGTGCCGGCCTTGGACGTGCAGTAGGCCGTCAGGCCGGGCAGCACGGTGTGGGCGGCGATCGAGGCCACCAGTAGCACCCTGCCGCGCCCGCTGGCCGGCGAGCCCGCCGCGATCATCCGCCGGGCCCCTTCGCGAGCGGTCAGGAACATGCCGCGGGTATTGACCGCCAGCACCTTGTCGAAGTCGTCGATGGCGATATCCAGGGCCGAGCCCTGGGCGCTGATTCCGGCATTGGCGATCACCGCGTCCGGGGTGCCCAGGCCCGCCTCGACGGCGTCATAGGCGGCGATCACCGAGGCTTCGCTCTCGACGTCCATGGCCACGGCCAGGGCCTTGCCGCCGGCCGCCTGGATCTGGTCGACCAGCTCCGCCAGGCGGTCTGTGCGCCGCGCCGCCAGGGCCACACTCGCGCCGGCTCTCGCGGCCGCCAGGGCCAGATGCGCGCCGATGCCGGACGAGGCGCCCGTGACCAGCACGGTGCGGCCGGAAAGGGTCTGGTCGGTCATGGTCTGGTCTCCCCAAGTTTGGCCGGGAAGGTGGCGGCGGCGGCCCGGGATGTCGAGGGCGCCGTTGCGTCGGCTAGTAGGGCAGGTCGTCAGGTCCCGGCTGGGCCGGGTCGGATGGCGGATTTGCGACCGCTTCTAGCTCCGAGGCCACGCGGCCAAACTCGGCCGCCAGGGTCTCGTAATAGCCGTTGCGGGGGTCGGGCTCGCTGAGCGGCGCCGGATCGGGCAGCAGCCAGTCGAAGTCGCGGATGGCCAGGTTCTCGTGCGCGGTCATCATGAACCGTCGCCAGATGCTGGCCGGGATGTCGCCGCCGACCACCTTGTTCATCGGCTTGTCGTTGTCGTTGCCGACCCAGACGCCGGTGACATAGTCGGGGGTAAAGCCCACGAACCAGGCGTCGCGCCAGTTCTGGCTGGTGCCGGTTTTGCCCGCGGCGGGACGCCCGAAGGCGGCGCGCTTGGCGGTGCCTTCGGTGACGACCTTCTTCATCATCTTGACCATCATCGAGGCCCTGGCGACGTCATAGACGGCCAGCGGCGTCGGCTGGGCCTGCCGGGCGAAGACCGGAGCCCCGCCCTGGGTGATGATGCTCTCGATCACATAGGGTTCGATGCGGTTTCCGCCCTGTTGGAACACCTGGAAACCGGCCGTCAGCTGCAGCAGGCTGACCTCATACGAGCCCAGCGCCACCGACAGGTCGGGGCTGGGCGGCAGGGTGGTGATGCCAAAGCGCCGGACCAGCTCGCCGATCGCCGGACCGCCGGCTTCCTGGCCCAGTTTCACGGCGATGGTGTTGGTGGAATTGACCAGGGCCTGTTCCACGGTCATCGGGCCGCGATAGCCGCCGCCGTAGTTTTCCGGAGCCCAGTCGCCGAACTTCACCGGCCCGTCGATGCGGATGTCGGTCGGCAGCACGCCCTTGTCCAGGGCGGCGGCGTAGATGAACGGCTTGAAGGTCGAGCCCGGCTGGCGACGGGCCTGGACCGCCCGGTTGAAGGGGCTTTCGATATAGTCCGTGCCGCCCACCATGGCCCGCACGGCGCCGTCGGCCGACAGCGACAGCAGGGCCGCCTGGCTGGCCCCGGCCCGTTCGCCGTCAAAGGCGATGGCCTGGCGCACGGTCTCCGAGCCCAGCTTCTGCAGCAGGGGGTCGATGGTCAGACGCACTACCAGATCGGGCGCGTTCTGGCCGGCGATCCGCACGGCCTCACTGGTGGCGTAGTCCAGCACCCAGCCGTAATTGCCCTCGTCCTGCACGGCCAGGGGCGACAGGCGCGGGGTGTCGTCCAGCGCCCGGCTTTCCTGCTCGGCGGTGATCCAGCCCTCCTTGCGCATATTGGCCAGGACCAGCCGCGAGCGGGCGAGAGCCCCGCTCATGTCGCGGGTCAGGGCCAGGCGCGAGGGCGCCTTGGGCAGCGAGGCGAGCAGGGCGGCTTCCGACAGGGTCAGCTGGCTGGCCGGCTTGCCGAAATAGGTGCGGCTGGCCCCGTCGACGCCAAAGGTGTTGGCCCCGAAGAACACCCGGTTGAGGTACAGCTCCAGCACCTCGTCCTTGGTCAGCACCTTCTCCAGCTCGCGGGCCATGACCATTTCCTGCAGCTTGCGCTTCAGGGTGCGGTCGGGGGTCAGGAACAGGCCCTTGGCCAGCTGCTGGCTGAGGGTCGAGGCGCCCTGAACCGTGCGCTTGGCCTTGAAGTTCACCAGGGCGGCGCGGGCGATGCCCTGCAGGTCGATCGGCCCGTGCTTGTAGAACCGGCGGTCCTCGGCGGCCATGAAGGCCAGGGGCACATAGTTGGGCACGGTGGCCAGGGTGATGCGCTGGCCATAGCGCGGACCGCGGGTGGCGATCACCTGGCCGTTCTTGTCCTCGAAGCGGATGCCCGGCGCGCGATTGACGGCGAACAGGGCCTCGCGGGTCGGCAGCTTTGGCGTGTCGCGCAGATATTTCCACCACACATAGCCGGCCCCGGCGCCCACGGTCAGAACGCCCAGCAGCACCCCGACCAGCAGGGTCTTCCACACCCAGCCGTACCGCTTGGCCTTTTTGCGGGCCTTCTGGTGGTTCAGGTCGGCGCGGAACGGCTGTTCAGGCTCGGGGGGAGGCTCGGGCGCGGGCTCGAACGGATCCTCGTTGGGTGGGGGCGGCGGAGGCGGCGGCGACGCGCCGAACGACGCCTCCGGCTTCTGCGGGGGGCGGGCGCCATCTTCGAAACGGTACGGGGGAAGCGTCCAGTCGTTCACGGTTTCGATACGGCCCTGTTTGGTCTCAGCCTAGTTTCGGTTTAGGACGCGCGCATGATGGTGCGCAAACCTTTCTGGGAGACGAAGTCCCTCCAGCAGATGACCGTCCCCGAGTGGGAGAGTCTATGCGACGGCTGCGGTCTTTGCTGCCTGGTTCGCTTCGAAGACGAAGATACCGGCGAGGTCATCCCCACGCGTGTGCACTGCCAGCTGTTTGATGAGCATCGCTGCTCCTGCAAGGACTATGCGAACCGCCGCAAGACGGTGCCGGATTGCATCAAGCTGACCCCCTACAATATCGAGGAGCTGGAGTGGATGCCCCCCTCCTGCGCCTATCGCCGCCTGCACGAGGGCAAGACCCTGCCCGACTGGCATCCGCTGGTCACCGGCGACCCCGACAGCACCCACAAGCAGGGCATTTCGGTCCGCGACCAGACCGTCAGCGAGCTGTCCTTCGAGCACCCCGAGGACGCCATGGACTTCGTGGCCACCGACCTGATGGCGGATCGCGGGGACGAGTATTACGAGCCGGAAGAGGGGTAGGGGGGGCAAGTGAGCTCGCCCAACGCTAACTTATCCACAGCTCCTACGCCTTCAGATAAGCCAGCGCATGGGCCACATAGTCCCGCTTTTTCAACGCTACGCCGTTGTGGCGCAGGATGTCGTAGGCGGTCACGGCGTGGAAGTAGAACGGGGCAGGGCCCAGTCGCGCACGAACTGGGCGCCGGTCATCTCGAACACCAGGCCGCCCTGCAGCTCCAGCCGGATCTCCCGCGCCTCGGCCCCGTCGAAGGCCACCGCCGGGGCACCCTCGACGAAGCTCAGGGCGTCGGCGATATGGCCCTTCAGGTCGTCGAGGCTGGCCTCGCCCTCGGTCATGCCGGGACCCTGCAGGCCGGCTAGCCGGGCCACCGCATCCGTGGCCTGGAAACAGGTGAACCGCACCTGGGCTGACAGCTGAAACATGTCCGGCGCCAGGCGGCATTGATCAGCACCGAAGGGTCGAACGCCTTGTCCCCGGCCAGCGCTGCGCCCTTGTCGAGCTGGGCGATGAGGCCCTTGAGCATCTGGGCGAAGGTCGGAACGGTCAGGGCTTGGGGGGCATGAGGGGAGTTTGTGTGTCAATGAGACGAAGTGTTCTTATCGCACACCTTGCGGTTTCACGCCGACCAACAAGCGTAATTCGAATAACGGCGTTATTGCAATTGAGGTGCTAATGTGTCTACCGTGGGTCGCTAGGATTTAGCGATCGACGGGGGCGGCGATGACAAAGCGTGCGGTGCTTCTGACCATTTGTCTCTCATTCGCAGTTGCGGGAGCCGCCTTGGCGGGTCCTGTAGAAGATATCAGCTCCGTTATTAGCGGGCGGGCAGGCGCGGCTAGTGAGGATCGTCGCTCCTCCACTAAAGTGTTGGGCGTACAGGTCGATTGTCCTGGAGACACGTTGGAAGCCAACGTGCGTATCACTGGAGTTTCGGGCCAACTGTCGGGCGATATTGCAAATATGACTGTCACATATGTTGGCGAATACACGAGGCAAGGGTGGGGTGGCGGGTGCAATAGACTTCCGGGTCGCGAAAATGGCCCAGTATCTGGTACATATAATTTCTCTGTAAAAGGAAAAGCTTTTACAAAGCCCACCATAACTTGGGGTGATGCGACCAATTTGCAGAGTATATCAACAAGCTCTACTCACGAATCGAATGTTTTTGCGATTCGCGCGGTGCAGTCTGCAATATCAAGCGCGTTCTAGACGCAGGGTCTGCAACTGGAATCGACTTGGCGTGCGTTGGCCGGACTTTTGGACGACTGCTAACTAATTCATGCCGACATCCAGTTCTTAGCCTGCTTGTGAAGATCGCTCGTCTTTAAGCGATTGATGGATCCCCGCTAATTGGGCGAGGACGGAAAGACGGGACACCCTCACCAACTGAGGAATGCGAGTTCCAGGTTCAAGTGCGGGGATAAGCTGCCCTCTATCCTCTGCGTCCAGCGAATCGAATCCAGCGAAATCAAGAGCTTGCAACTTTCTCGCACCTCTGGATCAGAGGCGCCCGCTGCTCCCGTATCTTTGTGTCATGGCCCAAAGAAGCGAAGAGATCGAAGCCGCCCTTGCCTACGTGCAGGACCTGGTCACCGCCTACTATGTCGAGGCGGCCAAGGCGGCTTGCGAGACAACCCAGAGCGACCCACCCGTCGCTCGCCTGAAGACCGCCGAGCAGATGGCGCGCGCCGGTCGATCCCTGAAACTGTTCCGCGAGACCGGACGACGCGCGGTGGCGGCGATCGCCGCCCTGCCGTCGCGCGCCGTCTCGTCGGACACCGAGGAGCCCCCGATGAATGACCGACCCGAATGGACATCCGAACGTATCGCCGAGCTTCATGCCGAAGTCCGCCAACGCATGGCTAAGCTTGTCGCCTCCCGAGAAGTTAGAACCGTGGCTGGAGAAGACGCCGCCGGAACTGGTCGCGGCGTGCCTCCCTGGCCTTCGTCCGACGGAACGCCACCAGCGCCCCCCGAATGACCCCTGGTCGGCCTGGCTGTTCCTGGGTGGACGCGGGGCTGGGAAGACCTACGCCGGGGCCAGCTGGGTCGTCGACCTGATCCGCCGGCCGCTGAGCATCGCCCTGGTCGGCCCAACCTTTCACGATGTGCGCGAAGTGATGATCGAGGGGCCTTCGGGCCTCGTGGCGCTCTCGCCCCTCGACGATCGGCCTCGCTGGGAAGCCACCCGCAAACGGCTGGTGTGGAACAGCGGCGCCGTCGCCTACGCCTTCTCCGCCGAAGACCCCGACTCCCTGCGCGGCCCGCAGTTCCACGCCGCCTGGGCCGACGAGTTCTGCGCCTGGCCCAAGCCGGCCGAAACCCTGGCCATGCTGCGGTTTGGCCTTCGCCTCGGCGAGGATCCGAGGCTGGTGGTCACCACCACGCCCCGGCCGATCCGGGCGCTGAAGACCCTGATCGCCGAACCCGGCGTCGCGGTCACCCGGGCCGGCACGGCGGCCAATGCCGACAACCTGGCGCCGGCGTTTCTGTCGACTCTGGAGGCGCTCTATGGCGGCACCCGCCTGGCGGCCCAGGAGCTGGACGGCGTCATCGTCGAGGACGAGGGCGGCCTGTTCCGGGCCGAAGACCTGGCCCGCTGCCGGGGCGCCGCGCCGCTGGCCTTCGATCGGGTGGTGGTGGCGGTCGATCCGCCCGCCACCACCACGGGTGACGCCTGCGGCATCGTGGTGGTCGGCAAGCGCGACGGCCGCGCCTTCGTGCTGGCCGACCGCTCGGCCAAGGGCCTGTCGCCCAACGGCTGGGCGCGCCGTGCGGTGGCGGCCGCGCGGGAGTTCGGCGCCCACGCCCTGGTGGCCGAGGCCAACCAGGGCGGCGACATGGTGCGCGCGGTGCTGGTGCAGGCCGACCCGCCCTGCGCGGTGAAACTGGTCCGCGCCTCGCTGGGCAAACGCGCCCGGGCCGAGCCGGTGGCGGCTTTGTACGAGCAGGGCCGGGTGGTTCACTGCGGCGCCTTTCCGGCGCTGGAGGAGGAGCTGATGGCGCTGGGGACCGGCGATCTGGGGCACAGTCCGGACCGGGCGGATGCGCTGGTCTGGGCGGTGAGTGAGTTGATGCTGGGAGTGGGTAGGGCGCCGAGGTTACGGGCGCTTTAGTCGGAAAAGTCGGCGCC
>CALRUN020000076.1:0-7125 GCA_943371355.1 Alsobacter soli | reverse complement strand
CGACAGCTCCCCCAGAGGGGGAGCATCAGTTCGGGCCAGATCCTCCCCCTCTGGGGGAGGTGGCCCGGAGGGTCGGAGGGGGCCAGCACCGAGATACTCCAGAATGCTCAACGCCGCCCCGTCAGGCGAAGCCAGCACGTCCCGCGCGGTGATGCGAAGGGTCGCAATGCCGCGCTCCGCCAGCCAACCGTCACGGACGACATCCCGTTCGGGATGATCGCCCAGGGCGTGTTGTTCGCCATCGACCTCCACGGCCAAGCGGCGGTCGTCGCAATAGAAATCCAGAATATAGGGGCCGATCGGATGCTGTCGGCGAAAGTGCAGGCCGTTCAGCCTGCGTCCCTTCAGGTTCAGCCAGAGCAAGACCTCTGGAAGGGTCAGCTCTCTTCGGAAGCGCTGGGCGGTAAGCCGTCGCTCCAGTGAAGCCCTCATCTGCGCCTCCCGCGCTGCCCCCTCCGGCCCTCCGGGCCACCTCCCCCAAAGGGGGAGGATCAACCTTGACATGTTCTTTGTTTGTTCTCAACTCCAATTCTGGAGCCACACCCCCATGCCCCTGTTCCGAAAACCCCGCCCACCCGAAGCCAAAGACTCCCGCGCCGCCCGCCTGATCGCCCTGACCACCGGCGGTCGCCCGCAGTGGACGCCGCGTGATTATGCGGCCCTGGCCAGCGAAGGCTTCGCCAAGAACCCCGTCGTCTATCGCTGCGTGCGGATGATCGCCGAGGCCGCCGCCGCCACGCCGCTGATCGTATTCCACGGCGGCCGGCGCGCGCCCGACCACCCGCTGCAGGCGCTGCTGCGTACGCCCAATCCCGAACAGGGCGGACCCGACCTGATGGAGGCGTTCTTCGGAAACCTGCAGACGGCCGGCAACGCCTATCTGGAGGCGGCCGGGGAGGGCGAGGCGCCGGGCGAGCTTTACGCCCTGCGCCCCGACCGCATGACCCTGGTGCCCGGCCTGCGCGGCTGGCCGCTGGCCTATGACTACCAGGCCGGCGGGCGCACGGTGCGGATCGGGCGCGACGCCGACGGCTGGCTGCCGGTGCTGCACCTGAAGCTGTTCAACCCCACCAGCGACCACTACGGCCTGTCGCCGCTGGAGGCGGCGGCCTTCGCCATCGATGTGCACAACGCCTCCAGCGCCTGGAACAAGGCCCTGCTGGACAACAGCGCCCGGCCGTCCGGGGCGCTGGTCTATTCGAACCGCGAGGCCGGCGACCGGCTCTCCGACGAGCAGTTCGACCGGCTGAAGGCCGAGCTGTCCTCGGTCCATTCGGGCGCCGCCAACGCCGGCCGGCCGCTGTTGCTGGAAGGGGGGCTGGATTGGCGGGCCATGTCGCTGAGCCCGGCCGAGATGGATTTCACCGACGGCAAGCACGCCGCCGCCCGCGAGATCGCCCTGGCCTTCGGCGTGCCGCCCCAGCTGCTGGGCATTCCCGGCGACGCCACCTACGCCAACTATCGCGAGGCCAACGCCGCCCTCTGGCGCCACACGGTGGTGCCGCTGGTCGAACGGGCGGCGCGGGCGATGACGGCCTGGCTGGCGGTCAAGTTCCCCGATGCGCGCATCGCGCCGGACCTCGACGCCGTGCCGGCCCTGTCGGCCGAACGCGACGCCCTGTGGGCGCGGCTCGACGCCGCCAGCTTTCTGACGCCGGAGGAGCGGAGAAGGCTGGCGGGACTGGAGGGTTAAGCCCTTCCCGTCGGCGGATGGGGGAAGGGTTGGGATGGGGGTGACTACGGCGTCGGCCGCAGACCCCCCCCATCACCGCGTTCCCCCGAAAGCCGCTGAACGCTGCGCGTTCACCCCCATCCCCAGCCCTTCCCCCATCAAGGGGGAAGGGAGGAGTTTCCCATGACCACCACCCCCAACCGCTGGCGGCTGGACCGCCAGATCTCGGTCGCCCTGATCGTGGCCGTCGCCCTGCAGGCAGCCGCCGCCCTGATGTGGGCCGGGCGCGCCTCGGCCCGGATCGACGAGATGCAGAGCCGCCTCAACGCCCAGGCCCCCGTCGCCGAGCGCCTCGCCCGGCTGGAGGAACAGGCGACCGCCGCCCGCGCCGCGCTGGACCGCATCGAGGCCAAGCTGGAGCGCGACCGATGAGCGATGCGCTGAAGATCGAGGGCTATGCCTCGCTGTTCTGGACCCGCGACCTCAATGACGACGTCACCGCAGCCGGGGCCTTCGCCGAGAGCCTGGCCGAGACCGGCCCGGCCGGCGTCAAGATGCTGCACCAGCACGACGACGCCGAGCCGATCGGCGTCTGGGACGAGATCACCGAGGACGCCAAGGGCCTGTTCGTCCGTGGCCGGATATTGCGCGCGACGCCCCGAGGCAGACTGGTCGCCGCCCTGGTCGAGGCCGGCGCGCTGGACGGCCTGTCCATCGGCTTTCGACAGGTGAAGGCCCGGCAGGACGGGCGCCTGCGGGTGCTGGGGCGGGTCGAGCTTTGGGAGGTGTCGGTGGTGACCTTTCCGATGCTGCCGGGGGCTAGGCTTCGACTGTCTGGAAGTCGCTCTCTGTCGGAGGCGTGAACTCCGCCGCCAACAGATCCAGATCGCCGTAGCCGTCTTCGAAGCTGTAGGCCTCGATCATCTCGGCGTACCCGCCATGCACGTAGAGCATGAACTCCAGCGGATACTGTTCAGGCCCGACCAGAGACCGGATGTGCCCTACTGGGCCGGTGACATCTTTGGCCGGCGGGCCATCTCTGGGCACGTCAAACTCAGTGAAAAAGCCTACGCCAGTGAAGTCTCGCTTGGCGACGACAGCGCTTTGAAGCTGCTCCAGCAGGGCTTTAGTGGCGTCGGGATATTGCCGGGCAATGGCTTCGGCGACGGCCAGCTCAAGAGCGGTGAGTTTCGACATGATGGCTCACCCTAAGGCGGATCAATGCTCCAACCAAGGTTGCCCGGCGCGCGGCTAGTCCGGGTTCTGGATCAGCCGTAGCAACGAGCCGTCCGGGTCGATCAGGGCGCCGATGCGCAGGCCGCTGGCTTCCAGCTTGGGCCGATGCAGGCGGGGCCGGCCCTTCGTGGTCTCGGGCAGTCCGGCGGCCACGCAGGCCGCGTAGAAGCCGTCGACGTCGTCGAGCCGCAGGCACGATCCGAACGAACTGCTGTCCGGATCCAGGTCCGGATACGGGAAGAATTCCAGCGTCAGCGATCCGCGCTCCAGGATCATCCAGCCATTGTCGCGCCAGCCCTGCTCGAACCCCAGCGCCGCATAGAAGCGGGCGGTGGTTTCGAAGTCGCGGGACGGCAGGTTGGGCGTGGCGTGGTCGGTCATTTGGCGAACGCTAGCAGAACTCCCTTCCCCCTTCGATGGGGGAAGGGCGGGAATGGGGGTGACAGCGTGTCAGGACGAGCCCGTCCGGCGCCGCCCCTCCGTCCCACCCCCGGAGTGACCGGCCACCGCCGCAGTCACCCCCATCCCAAACCCTTCCCCCATCAAGGGTGAAGGGCTTTTTCGGAGAACTCCATGAAAGAGACCAAACACGCCCCGGCCTCGCCGGGCGCGATGATGCATGAGGTGCTGGCCGCGTTCGAGGCCTTCAAGGCCGCCAACGACCAGCGTCTGGCCGCCATCGAGACCAAGCGGGCCGACGTGCTGCTGGAGGAAAAGGTCAGCCGCATCGACGAGGCCGTCAGCCGCGCCCAGGACCGCCTGGACCGCGTGCTGGCCGACAGCCGCAGGCCTGCCCTGGCCGGTGACCCGCCGCTGGCGCGTGTCGACGAGCGAAAGGCCGCCTTCGATCGCTATATCAAGACCGGCGAGACGCCCGCTCTGCTGCTGGAAGCCAAGGGCCTGTCGGAAGGCGTGGCCACGGCCGGCGGCTATGTGGCTCCGCCGGAGCTGGAGCGGTCGATCCTGCGTCGCCTGGCGGCCACCAGCCCGATGCGCGAGATCTGTCAGGTGCGCACCATCGGCGCCGGCACCTTCCGTAAACCCGTGTCGCCCGCCGGCCTGGCCGCCGCCTGGGTGGCCGAGACCGCGGCCCGTCCCGAGACCACGGCGCCCACGCTCGACATCATCGATTTCCCGGCCGGCGAACTCTATGCCAGCCCCGCCGCGACCCAGGCCCTGCTGGACGACGCCTATGTCAGCATCGACGAGTGGCTGGCCGAAGAGGTGCAGGACGCCTTCGCGGCGCAGGAGACCACGGCCTTCATCAGCGGTGACGGCGTCAACAAGCCCAAGGGCCTGCTGGCCTACACCGCCGCGCCGGACGCCTCCTACACCTGGGGTCAGATGGGCTATCTGGCCACCGGCGTCGCCGGCGGTTTCGCGGCCGCCAACCCGACCGACAAGCTGATCGACCTGATCTACGCGACCAAGGCCCAGTACCGCCAGAACGGCCGCTTCGTGATGAACCGCCGCACGGTCAGCGTGGTGCGCAAGTTCAAGGACGCGCAAGGCAACTATATCTGGAACGCGGCCCTGCAGCCGGGCCAGTCGGCGTCGCTGCTGGGCTATCCGGTGACCGAGATCGAGGCCATGCCGGATGTCGCCGCCAATAGCCTGTCGCTGGCGTTCGGCGATTTCGAGAAGGGCTATCTGATCACCGACCGCGCCGGCGTGCGCGTGCTGCGCGACCCCTATTCGGCCAAGCCGCACGTGCTGTTCTACACCACCAAGCGCGTCGGCGGCGGGGTGCAGAACTTTGATGCGGTGAAGCTGCTGAAGTTCGCGGTCAGCTAGGTTTTCCTTCTCCCCTTGCGGGAGAAGGTGGCCTGCGAAGCAGGTCGGATGAGGGGTCTCAGAGACCTGTCCGATCTGCTTCGCGATCACCTGAAAGATCGCGCGACCCCTCATCCGTCGCCTCGCGGCGACACCTTCTCCCGCAAGGGGAGAAGGGAGATCGAGACCCCCCAACATGCCCCAATCCCTCACCCTGGCCGAGGCCCGGGCGTTTCTGCGCGCGTCCGACGCCTCGGAGGACGCCACGATCAGCCTGCTGATCGACGCCGCCGAGGCCCGCGTCGCGGCCGCGACCGGCCTGACCCTGACCCCCGCCAGTCCAGCGCCCCTGCGCCTGGCGATCCTGACCCTGGTCTCCCACGCCTATGCCAACCGCGAGTCCGGCGAGCCGTCGCTGGCCCTGGTCGAGCCGTGGCTGGCCCCTTACCGAAAGGCTCGCCTGTGAGCGATCAAGCCCTGGCCGACGGCCTCGTCGCCGCCCTCAAGGCCGCGCCGGCCGTCACCGCCATTCTCGGCCAGCGGATCTACGCCCGCGCGCCCCGCGTGCCGACCTATCCCTGCCTGGCCGTCAGCCGCACCGAGAGCCGCATCGTCGAGGGCGAGGTGATCGAACACCTGCTGACCCTGACCTGCGTCTCGAAGTTCGGCGGGCCGGAGGAGGCCAGAGCCGTGGTCGCCGCCGTCCGCGCCGTGATCCACGACGCACGCCCGACCATCGCCGGCCGCCGGCTGGTCAACCTTCGCGTCGCCTATGCCGACGTCTTCCCCGCCGCCGACCGCGAGCTGACCCTTGGCATCGTGCGCGTGCGGGCGGTGACCGAACCCCTCTAGTCCAAGGAGCCCACCCATGGCCGC
Organism: Alsobacter soli; assembly: GCA_943371355.1. Taxonomy (GTDB): domain Bacteria; phylum Pseudomonadota; class Alphaproteobacteria; order Caulobacterales; family Caulobacteraceae; genus Caulobacter. The sequence continues at coordinate 1,568 of CALRUN020000076.1, read as the reverse complement.
TCAAGCCGGCAAGGATATCCTGCTGAAGATCAGCGACGGGGCGCCCACCCCGACCTTCGTCACCGTCGCGGGCCTGCGGGCCCGGACCATCAGCCTCAACGCCCGCGGCATCGACACCACCGACAGCGACAGCACCGGCCGCTGGCGCGAGCTGCTGGCCGGGGCCGGCGTGCGCTCTTGCGCTGTGTCGGGCGCGGGGGTGTTTCGCGACGCCGCCTCCGACGCCCAGGTGCGCCAGAGTTTCTTTGACCAGTCGGCCCGGACGTGGCGGCTGGTGATCCCTGACTTCGGCCAGCTGGAAGGCCCGTTCCTGGTCGCGGCCCTGGACTATGCCGGTGACCACGACGGCGAGGCGGCGTTCGCCCTGAGCCTGGCGTCGGCGGGAGCGGTGACGTTCACGGCGATTTAGAGCGGCCGTTGAAGCCCAAAAAGCTTGTCATCCCGGCCGCAGCGAAGCGGAGCGCCGGGACCCAGGGGCAACCGCGATGCGCCGGCCCCTGGGTCCCGGATAGCCTCTGCGAGGCTTCCGGGATGACAAGAATTTTGAACATTTGAAGGAGCGTGGAATGCCACCCCCAAACCCCGCCCGAGGCGAGGTCGCCATCACCCTCGCCGGCACCCCGCGCCGCCTGTGCCTGACCCTGGGCGCCCTGGCCCGCATCGAAGGCGCGCTGAACCTCACCGACTGGCGCGACCTGCCGGCGCGGATGGAGACCCTGTCGGCGCGTGAACTGCTGGCCGTGCTGGCCGCCCTGATTGAGGGCGAGCCGGCGGACCTCTCCGCCGTGACGATCCCCGAAGCCGTCGCCGCTGTGGCCGCCACCCTGGCGGCTTCTGCATGAAAAGCTGGCCCGACGCCCTGCGACTGGCCGTCCGGCTGAACATCCCGCCCGAGGCCTTTTGGCGGCTGTCCCTGCGTGAATGGCGGATGCTGACCGCCGCGCCCGGCGCACCGGTGCTGACCCGTCCGTCGCTGGACGCCCTGATCGCCCGCTTTCCCGACGAGGAGACCCCGCCATGAGCGGTTTCGACACCGACGGCCTGTCGTCCGTCCCCGCCCGCGCGGCCGAGGCCGCCGCCGCGCTGGAGGCCCTGAAGGCGCCGGCCCAGCGCGCCGCCTCGTCCATCGAGGAGGCGTTCGCCCGGGCCGGTTCCAGCCTGGCCAAATCCCTGGCCCAGGCGGCCGCCGATGGCGAGATCTCGCTGGCCGAACTGGCCCGCGCGGTGATCGGCGCGGCGGGCGCGGCGATGAAGGGCGGAGGTCTGGCGGAGGCTGTGTCCGGCGTTTTTGCGGGCGCCCGGGCCGACGGCGGACCGGTCACGGCGGGCGGGGCCTATCTGGTCGGCGAGCGCGGGCCGGAGGTGTTTCGTCCGTCCGGCGCGGGCTCGGTCGAGCCGTTGGGCAACGGCGGCGTGTCGGTGACGGTCAATGTGCAGGGCGGCGACGCGGCGGGTCTGGCGCGGTCGGACGCTCAGCTGGCCCAGGCCCTGGCCCGAGCGGTGAGCCTGGGGGCGAGGGGGCTTTAGTGAGATCCTCCCCCTCTGGGGGAGGTGGCCCGGAGGGCCGG
>CALRUN020000075.1:0-8269 GCA_943371355.1 Alsobacter soli | reverse complement strand
GGGCATGTGCGAGAAGATGAAGGAGCTCATCCCCCAGCACATGTTCGTCATCCCGATCCAGGCGGCGATCGGCGGCAAGATCATCGCCCGCGAAACCGTCCGCGCCCTGCGCAAAGACGTGACCGCCAAGTGCTACGGCGGCGACGCCTCGCGTAAGCGCAAGCTGCTGGACAAGCAGAAGGCCGGCAAGAAGCGCATGCGCCAGTTCGGCAAGGTCGAGATCCCGCAGGAAGCGTTCATCGCGGCGCTGAAGATGGACGAGGATTGATCTGGGGGCTGGACTAGCGTCAGCCTCTCAGCAGCCAAACGTCACACATTTTCGACGCCTAGGTTCTATTTTTGGTTGTTCCACTCTTGTTCTCGCGTGAAGGTGACGGCAGAATGCCGTTAAAGTCGACGCGGCTCAGAGGGAGACAAGCTTGGACAGCGGACTAAAGGTCACTGACCAGCAGCAAGAGATATCTTTCTCGGATGTCGTTTCTGGTGACAACGTCGTCAACATCCCTTTATTTCAACGCGCCTATCGTTGGGGGGATAAGAACCTCAAAGAGCTATGGGACGACCTCGACGATATAGTCGACGAGAAGAGCAAATCCCAATTCCTTGGAGTGCTTGTACTTGTCACCCAAGCTAGGCAAATCGGGCGGCCAGTCATCTTTGATGTCGTCGACGGCCAGCAACGCTTGTCGACCTGCTATCTCATTGTTCTCGGTCTGGCTTTCGTCGCGGCCAAGAACGGAGAAACTGCTTGGGCTATTGAAGTTGTCCAAACCTACCTCCTTCTAAGGCCGTTCTCGGACAACCCCTACAATACCAAACTCGTGCCAGCTGCTGCTGACAGGCAGCAGTTCAAGACAATCTGGGACAGCTTCCGTGCGCTTCCGCATCTCGCCACAGGCGATGTTTGGAAGGGGCACAATCAACCATCGCCACCCGCGCCAGCTGGTCTCCACACAGGAGCTATGATCAAGCAGTTCCAGCGAGTCACTCGAAGGTTAGGCGAGACATACAAGGAAGACGGGCTCGATGGGTTAAATCGAGTTCTTCACATTCTTGTTTCGAATTTAAGCTTCGTCCAGATTTCACTAAGGGACCCTACGGCTGCCCCAAAGATCTTCGAACGACTGAATGCCCGCGGCGAACGGATCACGACGGGAGATCTTGTTCGAAACGAAGTATTTTCTCGGGTAGCCAATGACCCAAATGTCGCGCAGGCGATATTCTCGAATAATTGGCAACCTTTTGAAAATCGTCTTCTCAGCCACTCTATCGACTTCGAGCGGTTTCTATTTCCCTACGGATTGATATTCAACAGCCAGATCACGAAGGCAGACCTCTTCTCCACACTACGCAAGCGGTGGGATGATCTGACCGATCCAATTTCGATTATTGGCGACATGGAGCGTTACTTCGAGGAGTTCATCGCTCTGGAAACGGGGACTTTGCCAAACAACTGGTCAAAGCCCCTCCGCCGGCAACTTCTTCGTTTCCACGAAATGGGAGCGCCGTCTTCCATCTACTCCTTCATTTTCCAGCTCTTCGACGCGCTTCGTCAGAAGACGGTGGAAGAAGCGGTCGCCGTCGATGTCATGGCCCTTCTGGAGTGCTTCCTGTTTAGGCGCGCCATCTGCGGCTACGAGCCGACAGGGTTACACGCAGTTTTCAAGGGGCTGTGGAAGGAGACAAATCAAGATGGCTCCCTATCGGTTTCGCGAGTGGCATTGGCGATAGGCACCCGCACTACTGTGCCGTGGCCGGACAATCTCGAATTCGAAAAAAGCATCAAAGAAGGCGATCTATACGCGAGAAACGTCCGGAAGTTTGCGCTCCGCGAGTTCGAACGGCACACAAAGGGCGAGACGCCGGCCGACGATTTCCAGATCGAGCACATCGCGCCGCAAACCGCGACCGAAGAATGGCGCGAGGTGTTTGGGGACAACTATCGGTCAATCGTGAACACGTGGGCTAACCTTATCCCTATCACCCCCAACATGAATCCAGTGGTCGGCCAGTCGGGCTTTTCTGGAAAGCAGCAGGAGTATTCGAACTCAATTTTCGCCAGTACGCGCGAGATCGCGAAGGTATGTGAGACCTGGGGTCCAGCGGATGTTGAAGATAGAGCACAGAAGATCACAGATTGGGCGATTCAGCGGTGGCCGGTTGAGAGGCCAAGGTCCGAGGTGTGAACAATCCTTCGTAGGACCTGCCAACCAACCAGCGCCTTTACCTCATCTGGCTAGAGGCGAACCATCACCAATGCCGGCCCCGTTGACGAAAGGGGCGACGAGATCACTATGACGAACCCGCCTCTGCCCGCACCCGTTCAGCGATGGAAGCGGGAAGTCGATACTATCATGGGGCGAGACTACCTCATTGATCTCGAAGACGCGGGCGCAGGCGACGAAGACGTGGCGAGGTATTTCGCTGCAGGCGCTTCCCCCAAAGAATTCGTGGACTGGTTCGGCGAGAAGTATGGACTGGAGCGGTTAGCTGACATTTGGCCGAGATGGCGATAGAAAGCTCCTAGGGTTTCTCGGGGCCTTTCTGCTGTCTGGGCGCAAGGTCTTCGGACCGGTGGCCCTACCCTTCCCGGTGCTCCGCGATCTCGACCTGCCCCGTGACACCCTCGTAGATCAATCGGTAGCCGCGCAGGAATGACCGCCCCAGGATCACGCGGTGCCATTGCTCGCCCTCGTGCAGCTTGACGCCGGTGAAGGGCTGAAACAGCAGTTTGTCCAACTGGGGAATGTAAAGACGCGCCGTGTAGATGAAGGCGTGGTGGCGTCCGCCGACGCCGCTGATCTCGCCCTCGTCCATCACAGGCAGGTTCAGGCGCCGGGCAAGATCATCATCTATGCAGTCGCCGCCGGCGCCCGTGTCGATCAGCGCCTTGATCTTCTTTCCGGCAAGGTCAGGCGGCGCCCCGGCCGGCGACAGCGACTTCAGGCCGATATCGACCTGGATCGTCGGCCCCAGCCTGACGAGCAGATCCGCCTGGCTCTCGCCGTTGCGGCCGGACTTAAAGCCCGCCTGTATCGAGCGCATGCGCGGGTCGGAAGATCATGCCGCCGGGCAGTTGTACGGGGCCGGCTCCGACCTGACGGATGAGATAGGGGCCATTGCCGAACCGGTCGACGGCCATCGTCGCGGCCGCCTCGAAGTCAGAGAAGGCGTCGATGAACTTGCCGCTGTAGAAAACGACCCAGTCATGGAAATGCGAGGCTTCGAGCTCGGCCTTCATGCGGTCGAAGGCGGCGATATCGTCCTTAAGACTGGCCATCAGACATTCCCCATGTGGGCTGTTGAACCACAGCCGGCGAGACCCTGCCAATCACAACAAAAGCGACGCATGAAATGTGCCCTGAGTCGGCGGGGCGGGGGTTAACCTCATGGGACCCTTCCCTTTCGACCGGGCGTTGCGCCTGCGGCGGGCCCGGCGGACGGGATACGCGCCGCTCTATCCCCGCCTGCCGCCAAAACTTCCCATTCCCCTTCAACCCCTTACCAAAAACCCCGCCGCCTCGATCCCCGCCTCTCCGCACGGCCGCATAATGCCGTGCATGACCGAACACAGCTCAGAAACCCCGCCCACCTATTTCCGTCTGTCCGAGGCCTCGTGGGCCGAGATCGGGGAGGCCTATCGCAACGGCGCGACGGCCAAGGAGCTGTCGGCGCTGTGGCGGGTGGCGCCCGGCAGCATCTATCGCCATGCCGGCAAGGAGGGCTGGACCAAGAAGGCCAGCACCGACGCGGTGGCGCGGGCCCATGTGGCGGCGCGGCGGGCGCAGGCTGACGAGGGGCGGCGGGCGGCGGAGGCGTCGCCGGCGCGGGCGCGGCGCGCGGACGGGGTGGCCGCCAGCGGGGCGCCGCCGTCGTCCGATCCGGCCGAGTTGAAGGCGGCGGCGCTGGCGCGGCTGGCCGGCGCGATCCATGACGGGCGCGACCACGAGGCCCTGCGGCTGTCGGCTCTGGTCCAGCGGCTTGAGAAGCTGGGCGCGCCGGAAGGCGGCGCGGATCTTGTCGATCCGGGTCCGTCGTTTCCGCCCAACGGCGGCTGGCCCGACGACGGCGGCCATTTCGTCGACTGGCGGCCGACCCGCGAGGCGGTCGAGCGTGAAGTCGAGATCATGTTCCGCGAGATCGCCCTGATCAGCCTGGCGGTCATCGTCGCGCCCGAGCGGGTGCATGCGATCTTCAAGCGGCGGGTCTATCGCTTCCGCCGCGACTTCCTGGGCAAGGACGAGCCGGAGGCCGTGGCGGAGGCCGAGTTGATCACCGAGCGGGTTCTGCGCGATCTGGAGCGCCCGATCATGGACTTCAACGGCGACACGCCCCGCCCCGCCGTGCGCAAGCCCTGCAAGACCTGGCCGCCGGCCAGACCGCCCTTCCCCGATCCCGGCCACACGCCCCGGCGCTCGACGCTGCCACCGCCGCCGCTGGTGGACGGCCGCCGGGTCTAGTGGCTGGCGCCCGCCCTCAAATCGCGGCACGACTGCCGGGAACGGGAGGGACAGGTCCGTGGCGGTCGAGACCTACGACTACATCATCGTCGGCGCGGGGTCGGCCGGGTGCGTGCTGGCCAACCGGCTGTCGGCCGACCCGCAGCGGCGGGTGCTGGTGCTGGAGGCCGGGGGCCGCGACGACTGGATCTGGTTCCACATTCCGGTCGGCTATCTGTTCGCGATCGGCAATCCGCGCTCGGACTGGATGTATCGCACCCAGGCCGTGCCGGGGCTGGACGGGCGCAGCCTGGCCTATCCCCGGGGCAAGGTGATCGGCGGGTCGTCGGCGATCAACGCCATGATCTATATGCGCGGTCAGGCGGCCGACTATGACGGCTGGCGCCAGCGGGGGCTGGCCGGCTGGGGGTGGGACGACGTCCTGCCGCTATTCAAGGCCCAGGAAGACCACATCGCGCCGCCGTCGGAGCATCACCAGTCGGGCGGCGAGTGGCGGGTGGAGCATCCGCGCATGCGCTGGAAGGTGCTGGACGCGTTCGCCCAGGCCGCGGCGCTGGAGGGCATTCCCGTCAGTCCGGATTTCAACGGCGGCGACAATACGGGCTCGGGCTATTTCAACGTCAACCAGCGGGCGGGCTTGCGGTGGAGCGCGGCGCGGGGGTTTCTGAAGCCCGTGCTGTCGCGGTCCAATCTGGCGCTGCGCACCGGGGCGCGGGTGGATCAGGTGATCCTCGAGAACGGCCGGGCCGTGGGCGTGGCCTGGACCGAGGGCGGGGAGCTTCGCGAGGCGCGGTGTCGCGGCGAGGTGGTGCTGACCGCCGGGGCGGTGAACACCCCTCACCTGCTGGAGCTGTCGGGCCTCGGCGACGGCGCGCGGCTGGCGGGGCTGGGGCTGAGCGTGCATCGCCACCTGCCAGGCGTGGGCGAGAACCTGCAGGACCATCTGCAGATCCGGCCGATCTATCGGGTGAAGGGCGTGGCGACCCTCAACGCCCACTACGCCTCGCTGTGGCGGCGGCCGCTGATGGCGCTGGAATATGCGGTGCTGCGGCGCGGGCCGATGTCGATGGCGCCGTCGCACATGGGGGCCTTCGCCCGGACCTCGCCGGACTATGCGACGCCCAATGTGCAGTTCCACGTCCAGCCGCTGTCGCTGGACCGGTTCGGCGAGCCGCTGCACAGCTTTCCGGCCATCACCATCAGCGTCTGCAACCTGCGGCCTTCCAGCCGGGGGAGCATCCATGCGGGCAGTCCTGATCCGGCGGACGCGCCGCTGATCCAGCCCAACTATCTGTCGACGGCGGAGGACGAGCGGGTGGCCGTCGACTCCCTGCGCCTGACCCGCCGCATCGTGGCCCGGCCGCCTCTGGCCTGCTATGGCCCCGATGAGATGAGCCCGGGGCCTGCGGTCGATGACGACGCCGGACTGCTGGCGGCGGCGCGGCAGCTGGGCACGACGATCTTCCACCCCGTGGGGACGGCGAAGATGGGTCTGGCCGACGATCCGGCCGCCGTGGTCGATGCGCGCCTGCGGGTGCTGGGGGTGGCGGGCCTGCGGGTCGCCGACGCCTCGGTGATGCCGGCGATCGTCTCGGGCAACACCAATTCTCCCACGCTGATGATCGCCGAAAAGGCCGCGCGGATGATCCTGGAGGACTCGCGCTAGACGGCTTCGGCTTCGACGGCTTGAGGCGGGCGCAGCTTGTAGAACCGCAGATCGCGGCCCAGGTCGTACAGGCGGTACAGGCGGAAGACGTCCGGGCGGGTGGTCCACAGGGCGTCTTCGGCGTCGCTCAGGGCCATGGGCGTGGCGACGCCGCCGGTGGTGGTCTTGACCACGATCAGGCGCTCTTCGCCCGTGGCCTTGAAGCTGAGGATGTCGCAGCCGGCGGGGTCGACGGGCGGCCGGGCCAGGCGGACCTGGTCGGCCAGGTCGGCGCGGCCGTGCTCGCGCAGGCGACGCTGCTCGAAGGCCAGGACGGCGGCGCGGCCGGCCTCGGCCAGCAGGGTGTTGGCGTGGTCACGGCCGGCGGGGTCGAATTTGGCGATCAGCTGTTCGGCGCGGGGGCTGGGCTGCAGCTGTTCGGGCTCGAAGGCGGGCGGCGGTCCCTCGAGCAGATGCAGGGGCTCGCGGGCGGTGAACAGGGCCGGCGGGCGCATGGCGGCGGCGATCAGGGTGGGCCGGGTGGACAGCTGACGGTCGACGGCGTCGATCAGCTGGTCATGCAGTTTCCAGCGCGGGGCGAAGTCCTTCAGGATCGGCACGCCGATCAGGCTGAGGGCGGCCGAGATGTTGCGCTGGCGGAACTCGATGGCCCCGCCGGGGCGGCCGGTGACGAATCGCAGGGCGCGCTGGTGGCTGGCGGCGTTGACGTCCTGGCCGGCCAACGCTTTGGCCAGCATGACGAAATAGTCGCCGACCACGAGGTCCAGATCGGCCTCGGTCCAGTCTCCGGTCTTGTGCGTTTCCTCGTTCACGGCGCGACGATGCCTCAGGCGAGGCGCTCGCGCCACCAAAGCTTGGCCCGAGCTAGGGCGCGGGGCGGACCGGCGGCTTGGGCGCCTCTTCGATGGGCTCCTCGTCGGACTTCAGGCCGGCCGCCTGCAGGGCGCCGGCGATGGTGGTGACCGGCTCGCCGCGCACCACCTGGAAGGTCAGGACATGGGTCTGCGCCGGGTTGTCGCCCAGATTGGCGAAGCCCCCGGCCCGCTCGCCGTTGAGGGCGACCCTGTAGGTGCGGTTGGACAGCACCCGGCACAGCAGGACGAAGGTCTTCTGGTCGTTCAGCAGCCGGGGGGTCTTGGTGCATTCGGGCGGCTCGCCGCCCTCCGCGACGCCGTAGTTCCAGGCCTTGGGGTTCATCTGCTGGTCGAAGGCGACCTTCACGATCAGCACCCCGGGGGCGATGGTCTGGCCCTCCGCCGGATAGGTGGCCACCACCTTGGGCGGCAGGGTCGGCGGCATCACCGTGACGGGCGAGACGGCGGTCGGCTCGTCCCGGACCTGGGCGGTCGCGACGGCGGGGCCGGCGAGGAGAGCGGTCAGGGCGAGGGCGCGAAGGATCATGGCGCGCAGCTTGACCGCCAAGCGCGGCGTTCTCAAGGCGGATGCGCGCCTCCCCGTCGCAGATTGTGCTATAGGCGCCGTCATGACCGATACGCCCGACCTTTCCAACGAAACCCCGATCCAGCGCGCTCTGCGCCTGAAGAAGGCCGCCATCGACGCCAAGCCCAAGCCCCCGCGCGGCGGCAAGTTCCAGCGCGAGCAGGCCGCCGGCGTGCAGGCCGGCAAGTCCAAGCCCTGGATGACCCGCTGATCCCATGCTGAAGGTGCTGGGCCGGACCTCGTCGATCAATGTCCGCAAGGTGCTGTGGACGCTGGACGAGCTGGGTCTGGCCTATCAGCGCGAGGACTGGGGCGCCGGCTTTACGCCCACCGACGATCCCGCGTTCCTGGCGCTCAATCCCAACGGCCTGATCCCGGTGCTGGTCGATGACCAGGGGCCGCTGTGGGAGAGCAACACCATCTGCCGCTATCTGGCCCACCGCCATGGCGACGGCGCCCTGCTGCCCGCCGATCCGCGCGGCCGGGCCGGGGTGGAGCAGTGGATGGACTGGCAGGCTACCGAGCTGAACGGCGCCTGGCGCTACGCCTTCCTGGCCCTGGCCCGCAAGGCGCCGGGCTTTGACGATCCGGCCAGCATCGCGGCCAGCACGGCGGCGTGGAACGGGGCCATGACCCTTCTGGAGCGCCAGCTGGAGTCCACCGGCGCCTATGCGGCCGGCCAGGCCTTCACCCTGGCCGACGT
>CALRUN020000074.1:0-8772 GCA_943371355.1 Alsobacter soli | reverse complement strand
TGGGCTGAAATCGCCCATGCGGTCTGGACGGGGTCGCTATCCCCTCCACCCGTCGGGGGCCTAACGTCGGAAGCGGGTTAAAACCCCGCGCCCCGAGGGCTCACCGGATAACGGCTGCGCGGAGCGTCTGTCTTCGTCGAAACGGTATTCAACTATCCCATCCTCCGGGCGAGGCCCGGACGCTCCGCGACCCTTCCCACCACCATCGCAGCGAAAGCGCGAGGTTGAGAGACCGTGTCCGCCAGACTTGCCCCCTACGGGTCGCTTCGCGACCGTCTTCCCCCGTAGGGGGAAGATGAAACGCGCGAACCTCATCTTCCCCCTACGGGGGAGGACGACCTGCGAAGCAGGTCAGGAGGGGGCAAGTTCTCAGAACCGGAAAACGCTTAAGCCGCGACCTCTTCCGCCACCAGCGGCTGGGGCAGACGCGAGACCATCTCCTTGGGGCACACCTGCCAGAAGAGATCCCGCACCCGGTCCCAGTCGCGCAGCAGGCTGCCGGCGAAGGCCGAGTCGGTCTCGCGGGCGTGTTCGGCCACCAGGGACCGCAGCACGCCTTCCCAATAGGGCGAGGCCAGGCGCTGGACGACGATGCTCTCGGGGTTGACCGATTTCTCGAACCGGCCGTGCTGGTCGAGGACGAAGGCCATGCCGCCGGTCATGCCGGCCCCGAAGTTGCCGCCCGTCGGACCCAGGATCACCACCTGGCCGCCGGTCATGTATTCGCAGCCATTGGCGCCGCAGCCCTCGACCACCGTGGTGGCGCCCGAGTTGCGGACCGCGAAGCGCTCGCCCGCCTGGCCCGCCGCGAACAGCCGGCCCGAGGTGGCGCCAAACAGCACGGTGTTGCCCAGCAGGGCGTTGCTTTCCGGGGCCGCCAGGGTGCGGGAGGGCTTGATCACGATGGTCGCGCCCGACAGGCCCTTGCCGACATAGTCGTTGGCCTCGCCGGTCAGTTCGATGCGCAGGCCCTGGACCGCGAAGGCCCCCAGGCTCTGGCCGGCCGAGCCCTTGAGCTGGACGGTCAGGTGGCCGGCGGGCAGGCCCTTCATGCCGTACTTGCGCACGATGTGGCTGGAGGTCCGCGTGCCGATCGTGCGGGCGGTGCTGCGGACCGTATAGGTCAGCTGCATCTTCTCGCCGCGTTCCAGCAGGGGCGCGGCGTCGCGGACGATCTGGGCGTCCAGGGTGTCGGGCACTTCGTTGCGGCCGACCACGGTGTTGTAGGGCTTGTTGTTGCCCGGATCGGCGCGAACCAGCAGGGGGTTGAGGTCGAGGTCGTCGAGGTGTTCGCCGCCGCGGCTGACCTGGGCCAGGAGGTCGGTGCGGCCGACGATGTCCTGCAGGGACTTGAAGCCCAGTCCGGCCAGGATCTCGCGCACCTCTTCAGCGATGAAGCTGAAGAGGTTGATGACCTTTTCCGGCGTGCCGGTGAACTTCGCGCGCAGGGCCTCGTCCTGGGTGCAGACCCCCACCGGGCAGGTGTTGGAGTGGCACTGGCGCACCATGATGCAGCCCATGGCCACCAAGGAGGCGGTGCCGATGCCGAACTCCTCGGCCCCCAGCATGGCGGCGATGACGATGTCGCGACCCGTGCGCATGCCGCCGTCGGCCCGCAGGACCACGGAGTGGCGCAGGTTGTTGAGGGTCAGAACCTGATTGGCTTCCGACAGGCCCATCTCCCACGGACCGCCGGCATATTTCACCGAGGTCTGGGGCGAGGCGCCCGTGCCGCCGACGCCGCCGGCGACCAGGATCACGTCAGCCTTGGCCTTGGCGACGCCGGCCGCGATGGCGCCGATGCCGGTCATGGCCACCAGCTTGACCGTCACCCGGGCGACCGGGTTGATCTGCTTGAGGTCATAGATGAGCTGGGCCAGGTCCTCGATCGAGTAGATGTCGTGGTGCGGCGGCGGGCTGATCAGCATGACGCCGGGCGTGGCGTGACGCAGCCGGGCGATCATCTCGGTGACCTTGAAGCCGGGCAGCTGGCCGCCCTCGCCGGGCTTGGCGCCCTGGGCGACCTTGATCTCAAGCTCGACGCACTGGTTCAGATATTCGGCGGTGACGCCGAACCGCCCCGAGGCCACCTGCTTGATGGCGCTGTTGGGGTTGTCGCCGTTGGGCAGGGGCTTGTAGCGGGCGCTGTCCTCGCCGCCCTCGCCGGAGACGGATTTCGCCCCAATGCGGTTCATGGCGATGTTCAGCATGCCGTGGGCTTCAGGGCCCAGGGCGCCCAGGCTCATGCCGGGGGTGACGAAGCGCTTGCGGATCTCGTTGACGCTCTCGACGTCGTCGGTCGAGATCGGGTTGCGGTCCGAGCGCCAGTCCAGCAGGTCGCGCAGCTGGATCGGCTTCTGGGTGCGCAGGCCGTTGGACCAGCGGCGATAGAGCTCATAGTCGCCGGTGTCGCAGGCGCTCTGCAGGGTGTGGATCAGGCGGGCCTCGAAGGCGTGGGCCTCGCCCGACTTGCGCAGCTTGTAGAGGCCCCCGACCGGCAGGGTGACGGCGGCGCTGTCCCAGGCCTTGCGGTGCAGCTCGACCGCCTTGCTCTCGATGCCGGCCAGGCCGATGCCCGAGATGCGCGAGGGCATGCCGGGGAAGAACTCGGCGGCCAGGGCCCGCGACAGGCCGACGGCTTCGAAGTTGTAACCGCCGCGGTACGAAGAGATGACGCTGATGCCCATCTTGGAGATGATCTTCAGCAGGCCAGCCTCGATCGCGCCCTTGAAGTTCAGGCACACGTCGCGCAGCGTCTTGTCGCCGATCAGGCCGCGCTCCAGGCGATCCTGGAAGGTTTCCTGGGCCAGATAGGCGTTGACCGCCGTGGCGCCCACGCCGACCAGCACCGCGAAATAGTGGGTGTCGAGGCACTCGGCCGAGCGGACGATGATCGAGACGTAGGAGCGCAGGCCCTTGCCGACCAAGTGGGCGTGAACGCCGCCGGTGGCCAGGATCATCGGCAGGGCGACGCGGTCGGCCGCGCTGCCCTCGTCGGTCAGGACGATAGCGCCGCAGCCGCGCAGGACGGCGTCCTCGGCCTCGGCCCGGATGCGGTCGAGGTTGGCGCGCAGGGCGTCGCCGGCCCGGGCTTCGGGGGCGGGCAGCGGCATGGTGCAGTCGATGACCGCGACGTTCTTCTCGCCCAGCAGCTCGTGGATGCGCACATACATGCCGGTGGTCAGCACCGGGCTCTGCAGCACATAGACGTCCGCTTGCGCGGCATCCTGAGCCAGAATGTTGCCCAGGTTCTTGAACCGGGTCTTCAGGCTCATGACGTTGGTTTCCCGCAGCGGATCGATCGGCGGGTTGGTCACCTGGCTGAAGTTCTGGCGGAAGAAGTGGCTGAGCGGACGATACTTTTCCGACAGCACGGCCAGCGGGCTGTCGTCGCCCATCGAGCCGACGGCTTCCTTGCCGTCCTCGACCATGGGGGCGAGGATCATTTCCAGGTCTTCAAGGCTGAAGCCGGCGGCGGCCTGGCGGCGGGTCAGTTCCTCACGGCCATAGGCGCGGGGTTCGGGACCGGGCGCGATCTCCTTTTCGAGATCGACCATGTTGCCCAGCCATTCCGTATAGGGATGGCGGCCGGCCAGTTCGTCGATGATCTCGTCTTCGCCATAGAGGCGGCCTTCGAGCAGGTCGATGGCGATCATCCGGCCCGGCGCGATGGCCAGCTTGCGGGTGATGCGGCTCTCGGCGACGCCGCACATGCCGGCTTCCGAACCCATGATCACCAGGCCGTCGTCGGTATAGGCCACGCGCAGCGGACGCAGGCCCGAGCGATCCTTGCCGGCCACGACCCAGCGGCCGTCGGTGGCGCACAGGGCGGCCGGACCGTCCCACGGCTCCATCACGGCGTTGCAGTAGCTGTAGAGGGCCTGGTGAGAGGCGCTGAGGCTGGGGCCCGAGGCTTCCGGCACCAGCAGGGCCTTGGCCATCGGCGCGTCGCGGCCGGCGCGGACCAGCACCTCGAAGGTGTTGTCCAGGCTGGCGCTGTCCGACCCGCCGGGCTGGATCACCGGTTTGACGTCATCCCCGAACTCGCCGAAGGCCTGGGCGGCCATCTTGATCTCGTGGGACTTCATCCAGTTGATGTTGCCCTTGATGGTGTTGATCTCGCCGTTGTGGGCGAGCATCCGGAAGGGCTGGGCCAGGCGCCATTCGGGGAAGGTGTTGGTCGAATAGCGCTGGTGGAAGATCGCCACATTGGCGGCGAAGCGGTCGTCCTTCAGGTCGGGATAGAACTCGTCGATGGCCTCGGCCAGGAACATGCCCTTGTAGATCAGCGACTTGGCCGACAGCGAGCAGATGTAGAAGCCCGACAGGTTCTGGGCGTGGACGCGCTTTTCGATCCGCTTGCGGCACAGGAACAGGGCGCGCTCCAGCGCCTCGCCTTCCAGGCCGGCCGGGGCGGCCAGCATGATCTGCTCGATTTCCGGACGGGTGGCGTTGGCCTTCTCGCCGATCACGGCGGTGTTCACCGGCACCTGGCGCCAGCCATAGATGTAGAAGCCGAAACGCAGGGCCTCGGCCTCGACGATCGTGCGGCAGGCCTCCTGGGCGCCCAGATCGGTGCGCGGCAGGAAGATCTGGCCCACGGCGATGGCGCCGGCCCGCAGGGCGTGGCCGGTGCGGCGCACCTGGTCGGTGAAGAAGTCCTGCGGGACGGACAGCAGGATGCCGGCGCCGTCGCCGGTCTTGCCGTCGGCGTCGACCGCGCCGCGGTGCCAGAGGGCTTTCAGGGCCTTGATGGCCAGTTCGACCACTTCGCGGCGCGGCGTGCCGTCGATGGCGCAGACCAGGCCGACGCCGCAGGCGTCGCGCTCGGTGGTCGGGTCATAGGCGTGACCGTCGATCAGGCGCTGACGGTTGGCCAGATAGTGCTGGATGTCTTGGCTCATGATCTTCTACTCCGCCGCGATCAGCGCCGGGGCGCCGACCTTGGACTTCAGATAGCGGTGCATGGCGTCGGCGGCGTCGCGGCCGTCCTTGATGGCCCAGACCACGAGGGAGGCGCCGCGCACGATGTCGCCGGCGGCGAACACGCCGTCCAGATTGGTCATCTGGTTGCGGACATCGGCCTTCACCGTGCCCCAGCGGGTGGTCTTCAGGTCGGGGGCCGAAAACAGTTCGGGCAGGTTTTCAGGTTCGAAGCCCAGGGCCTTGACCACCAGCTGGGCCGGACGATCGAAATCGCCGCCCTCGATCTCTTCCGGCGACTGGCGTCCGGAGGCGTCCGGGGCGCCCAGGCGCATGCGGATGGCGCGCACGCCGGTGACGGCGTTGGCGTCGCCCGACAGCGCCCGAGGCGCGGCCAGCCACTCGAAGGTGACGCCTTCTTCCTCGGCATTGGCCACTTCGCGCAGGGAGCCCGGCATGTTGGCCTTGTCGCGGCGATAGAGGCAGGTGACCGAGGTCGCGCCCTGACGGATGGCGGTGCGCACGCAGTCCATGGCGGTGTCGCCGCCGCCGACCACGACCACGTCCTTGCCCTCGGCGTTCAGCGCGCCGTTCTCGTATTCAGGCACCGTGTCGCCCAGGCCCGTGCGGTTCGAGGCGATCAGATAGTCGAGGGCCGGCACCACGCCCTGGCTGCCGGCGCCCGGCGCCACCAGGTCGCGCGCGGCATAGACGCCAGTGGCGATCAGCACGGCGTCGTGCTTTTCGCGCAGGTCCTGCAGCGACGCATCGCGGCCGACTTCGAAGTTCATCTTGAACTCAACGCCGCCGTCGGCGAGGCGCGAAGTGCGGCGTTGGACGACGTCCTTTTCCAGCTTGAAGCCGGGGATTCCGTAAATCAGAAGGCCGCCGGCGCGGTCATGGCGGTCATAGACGACCACCTCGTGGCCCTGCTCGCGCAGCATCTCGGCGGCGGCCAGGCCCGCGGGGCCTGCGCCGATGATCCCGACCGACTGGCCGGTGGCCGGGCCGGCGACCAGCGGCTTCACCCAGCCCATCTCCCAGGCCTTGTCGGTGAGGTAGCGTTCGACCGAGCCGATCGTCACGGTGCCGTGACCCGATTGCTCTATGACACAGTTGCCTTCGCAGAGACGATCCTGCGGGCAGATTCTACCGCAGACCTCCGGCATGGAATTGGTGGCCTGGGACAGCTGGTAAGCTTCCTCAAGGCGACCCTCGGCGGTCATTCGCAGCCAGTCGGGGATGTTGTTGTGCAGCGGGCAATGGGTCTGGCAGAACGGCACGCCGCATTGCGAGCAACGCGAGGCCTGCTCGTTGGCCTTGGCGTCGATGAAGTCGGCATAGATCTCGTGGAAGTCGCCGGAACGGTCGTCCGCCGCACGCTTTTCAGGCGTCTTGCGGGCCACCGTGGTGAATTTCAGCATGCGCTCGGCCATGCGACTTCCCTCATCCCGTGTTCGGGAGAAAAATTGCGTATGGCGGCCTCATACGGACTCTTTGGGGCAAGAAGAATGCGGTGGTCAAAATAATTGACAGTTATATCCCCGCTCGCCCTCGGGTCATTGCGAGGATCTCGCAAACTGGGCTTAGATTAGTCCACTTTGTGGATGAACGCCTTATTTACCGTGTCGGGCGCACGCCGAAAGCCTGTGTCTTGGGGGAATGTGTCGATGCCAGATTGGCTGACCGCGATCGTGTTGGGCCTGATCGAGGGGCTGACCGAATTCATTCCCGTCTCATCGACCGGCCACCTGCTGCTGGTTGGGCATTTCCTGGGCTTCCATAGCCCGGGCAACACGTTTCAGGTGTTGATCCAGCTGGGCGCGATCCTGGCCATTACCGGGGTCTATTTCGGCCGCCTCTGGGGCCTGCTGACCACGGCGCCGACCGACCCCGGCTCGCGCCGCTTCATCCTGGGCGTGTTTCTGGCCTTTCTGCCGGCGGTTTTTGTGGGGGTGCTGGCGCACGACTTCATCAAGACGGTGCTCTACGAGTCGCCGACCCTGGTCTGCGCGACCCTGATCATCGGCGGCTTCGCCCTGCTGGCCCTCGACCGGATGAAGATCGAGCCCAGCTACACCGACGTCGCCGACTATCCGCTGAAGACGGCCTTTATCATCGGTCTTTTCCAGTGCCTGGCGCTGGTGCCAGGGGTTTCGCGCTCGGGCGCGACGATCGCCGGCGCCCTTCTGCTGAAGTGCGACAAGCGCTCGGCCGCCGAGTTCAGCTTCTTCCTGGCCATGCCGACCATGGCCGGCGCCTTCGCCTATGACCTCTACAAGAACATCGACAAGCTCAGCACCAATGACCTGGGCCTGATCGGTCTGGGCTTCGTGGCGGCGCTGATCTCGGGTGTCTTCGTGGTCAAGACGGTGCTGGATTTTATCACCAAGCACGGCTTTGCGCCCTTCGCCTGGTGGCGGATCGCCGTCGGCGTGGTGGGGTTGGGCCTGCTGTATATCCCGCGCTGAACCCTCAAGAAGGCTCAAACAAAAGGGGCGGACGCCGCGGCGTCCGCCCCTTTTTCGTTCTGGATCCGCGAGCGCCTAGAAGGCCCCCGCTGGCGTCGGCGCGTACTGGCCGCCCTTGCGGTAGCGGTAGAGGTAGGACGGCACGATGGCCTCGACGCTGGTCGGGACGACGCCGGCCTCGGCCAGGCCCGGCAGGCCATGATCGGCGACATTGTCGAACTTCAGCATCTCGACCTGGTCGCTGGTGATCGGCGGGGCGATCGGCAGGATCCCGGCCATCACATCGCCGACCTGGCCCAGCAGGGACGCGGCGAACCACGGCAGGGGCAGCAGAACGCGGTCGCGCCCGGTCTCGGTCAGGATCAGCTGCAGAATCTCGCGCATCGTAAACACGCCGGGACCACCCAGCTCATAGGTCACGCCCTCGGCGGCCGGGCTGCTGGCCGCCTGAGCGATTACGGCGGCCACGTCGCCGACAAATACCGGCTGGAAGCGGGTCTCGCCGCCAACCAGCGGCAGGGCCGGGCTCATGGCGGCCATCTGGCCAAACTTGTTGAAGAAGTTGTCCTCGGGGCCAAACACCACCGACGGGCGGACGATGACCGCGCCCGGGAACACGGCGCGGACCGCTTCTTCGCCCTCGGCCTTGGTGCGAGCGTACTTGGCCTCGGAGTTGGCGTCGGCGCCGATGGCGCTGATCTGCACGAAGCGGACGACACCGGCGGCCTTGGCGCGTTCGGCGATGGTCTTGGCGCCCATCACGTGGACGGCCTGGAATTTCTGACGGCCCGACTCGTAGAGGAGTCCGACCAGGTTGACGCAGGCCTCGGCGCCCTCAAGCGCCCGCGTCACCGAGGCGATGTTGCGGACATTGGCCTGGACGACCTCGATCTGGCCGACATCGCCCAGCATGCGCATCCTGTAGGCCAGGTGGGGCTGGCGCACCGCCACGCGAACGCGGTGGCCCGCTTTGGCGAGCTGCCGCACGACCTGGCTGCCGACGAAGCCGGAGCCGCCGAACACCGTGACCAGACCTTGCATCTTCAATCCCCGTCGCTTGCGATGACGCGGGGGATAGACGACCGCGAGGGGCTTCGCAACGAAATGCGCGATTTGGCGATTGACGGGGCCAAAAGCTTTCCCTAAACGTCCCGGCCTCGCGGCGATCCACGGATCGCTCTGCGGGCCCAGGTGGCGGAATTGGTAGACGCGCTGGCTTCAGGTGCCAGTGACTGAAAGGTCGTGGAGGTTCGAGTCCTCTCCTGGGCACCACCCCCTACCAACCTTCGAAAGAAGGTCGGGGTGGCGCCGATAGATCCTAGCGAATAGATATCTCTTTCATCGTGATTATAGTGTCGCGCGCGCCTGTTCGGGCGCG
>CALRUN020000073.1:0-9028 GCA_943371355.1 Alsobacter soli | reverse complement strand
CCGCCAACCTCGTGGTCTCTGGCGGCGGTCGGCCCTGGAACACAGAAACGACGTGACCACGAGGGTCGAGAAGGCGGCAGGCATGGGCTGAAATCGCCCATGCGGTCCGGACGGAGCCAGCCAGCTCCTCCGCCCGCCGGAGGCCGAATATCGAGAGCGGGTTAAAACCCCGCGCCTCGAAGGCTTCCGTCTGAAGATCACGCGGAGCGTCTGTCTTCGTCGAAACGGTACTTAACGACCCCCATCATCCGGGCGAGGCCCGGACGCTCCGCGACCCTTCCCACTCACTCGGCGATTTCCGCGCGAGGCGGCGAAGCCGTGTCCCCCTCCTGACGGCTGCGAAGCCCGTAGGGGGCAAGTGGCTTCGAGAGCGAAATGACACCGGTGGACAAAACTCTGCCTCACCGCCATTTTCGCGCCTAGACACCGGCGCCGCAGACGCCGCTCCACCGGGGATGAAACCGATGCGCCGCCCGCTTCAGAACGCCGCCAGCCTGGCCGCCCTGACCCTCGCCCTCACCGCCTGCGCCACCGCGTCCGGCGCGGCCGCGCCGAAGGAGGTCATCGCCTTTCCGGGCGCCGAGGGCGCTGGTCGCCTTTCGGCCGGCGGGCGCGGAGGGGCGGTGATCAGGGTCACCAACCTGGAGGACGACGGCCCCGGCTCCCTGCGCGCCGCCGTCGAGGCCAGGGGGCCGCGCACCGTGGTCTTCGCGGTGGCCGGCACGATCGCCCTGAAGAGCCCGCTGAAGATCGCCAACGGCCAGATCACCATCGCCGGCCAGACCGCGCCGGGCGGCGGGATCACCCTGCGCGACCAGACCCTGATCGTGGCGGCAGACGACGTGGTGATCCGCTTCATCCGCTCGCGCCTGGGCGCCGAAAGCAAGACCGAAGGCGACGCGATCTGGGTGGCCAAGGGTCGCCGCATCATCCTGGACCACGTCTCGGCCAGCTGGTCGGTGGACGAGACCCTGTCGGCCTCGGCCCGGTTCGACAATCCCGATCAGGGCTTCCATGACCTGACCGTGCAGTGGTCGATCATCAGCGAAAGCCTGGCCCACTCGATCCACGCCAAGGGCGACCACGGCTATGGCAGTCTGATCCGGGGCGGCCAGGGCTCGAAGATCAGCTTCCATCACAATCTGTGGGCCAATCACCTGGCCCGCATGCCGCGCCCCGGCAACTATGACGGGCCCGACAAGGACCCGGTCGGGGCCTTTATCGAGTTCCGCTCCAACGTCTTCTACAACTGGGGCAAGGGCCATGCGGGCTACGACGCCGACAAGGCGGCGCTGGTGGCCTACAACTTCGTCGACAACGCCTATGTCATGGGCCCCAGCTCCGAAAAGCCCGTCGCCTTCAACGAGAGCAACAGCCTGGCCAGGGCCTATTTCGCCGGCAACAGCATGAACGGCGTGGTTCCGGCCGACCCGTGGAGCCTGGTCACCGGCCTGCAGGTGGAAGGCTATCGCCAGGCGGCCCCGATCGACATCGCCCCCATCGCCGCCGATCCCGCCGCCAGCGCCTATGACGGCGTGCTGGCCGACGCCGGGGCCTCGGTCTCGCGCGACACGGTCGATTTGCGGGTCGTGGCCGGGGTGCGCGACCGCAGCGGCAAGATCATCAACAACGAACAGGATGTCGGCGGCTGGCCTGTGCTGGCGCCCGGCGTCGCCGCGCCGGATACGGACAGCGACGGCATGCCGGATGCGTGGGAAGCAGCCCACGGGCTCAATTCGAAGAAGCCCGACGGCGCGGCGCCAGCCAAGGGCGGCTCGGGCTGGACGAACCTGGAGCTTTACCTGGCCGATGCGGCGAAGGTTCGGGGGTGAGCGGCCAGCGCCGCAGGCCCCCACCGGGCTGCTTCGCAGCCGTCCGCCCCCGGCGGGGGCGGATGAACCGACCTCATCTTCCCCCTCCGGGGGAGGAGCGCGAAGCGCTGAGGGGGCAAGTGCGCAAACCCCTGCCCGCCTTTGCCGCAGGCGGCGCTTTCCGCTAGAAGCCCCGCCATGTCGCACAACACCTTCGGTCATCTGTTCCGCGTCACCACCTGGGGCGAAAGCCATGGGCCGGCGCTCGGCTGCGTCGTCGACGGCTGCCCTCCCGGCATCGCCCTGACGGCGGAGATGATCCAGGGCTTCCTCGACAAGCGTCGCCCCGGCCAGGGCAAGTTCGTCACCCAGCGCCAGGAGCCCGACGCGGTGCGGATCCTGTCGGGCGTGTTCGAGGACGGCCGCACCGACGGTCAGCGCACCACCGGCACGCCGATCAGCCTGATGATCGAGAACACCGACCAGCGGTCCAAGGACTATGGCGAGATCGCCCAGGCCTTCCGGCCGGGCCATGCCGACTATCCCTATTTCGCCAAGTACGGCGTGCGCGACTATCGCGGCGGCGGCCGCAGCTCGGCCCGCGAGACGGCCGCCCGGGTCGCGGCCGGCGCCATCGCCCGGCTCGTGATCCCCGGCGTGACGGTGCGCGCCGCCCTGGTGCAGATCGGCCCGCACGCCATCGACCGCTCGCGCTGGGACTGGAGCGAGGTCGACAACAATCCCTACTGGTCGCCCGACGCGGCGATCATTCCGATGTGGGAAGAGCATCTGGAAAAGATCCGCAAGGCCGGCTCCTCGACCGGGGCCATCGTCGAGGTCGAGGCCACCGGCGTGCCGGCCGGCTGGGGCGCGCCGCTGTATGGCAAGCTGGACGCCGAGCTGGCGGCGGCCCTGATGTCGATCAACGCCGCCAAGGGCGTCGAGATCGGCGAAGGCTTCGCGTCGGCGGCCCTGACCGGCGAGGACAACGCCGACCAGATGCGGATGGGCAACGACGGTCCGGTGTTCCTGACCAACCATGCCGGCGGCGTGCTGGGCGGACTGTCGACCGGTCAGCCGGTCGTGGCGCGCGTGGCCTTCAAGCCGACCTCCTCGATCCTGATCCCGCGCGACACCGTCAACGAGGCCGGCGAGGAGGTCGAGCTGCGCACCAAGGGCCGTCACGACCCCTGCGTGGGTATTCGCGGCGTGCCGGTGGTGGAAGCCATGACCGCCTGCGTGCTGGCCGACGCCTTCCTGCGCCATCGCGCGCAGACCGGCGGCGGGGCCTTTCGCCCGGGCCAGACCGACCGCTTCTGAGACCACTGGTCTGTCAACTTTATCCAACATGGTCTGATCACTGAAAACACTCAGGTTTTTGAGTTGACCTCGTACATTGCGAAGCTGTAATGCTTCTCCCCATGCGGACATTCCATAGTTGGTTCGCGCATAGGTTGCGCTAGTGCGCGTCAGGGCTCCAGAAAACGCGTGCGCTTCGACACCCTGAAAATCCTTCTCGTTGACGACAACCAGCACATGCGGCTGCTGTTGACCGAGATGCTGCGCGCCATCGGCGTACGGAACATCTTCGAGGCCATCGACGGCGCCGAGGCGCTGCACATGATGCGGCGCGTGCCGATCGACATTGTCATCACCGACCTGAAGATGGGCCTGCTGGGCGGGATCGAGTTCGTCAAACTGCTGCGCCGCTCGCCCGACAGCCCCAACCCCTTCGCGCCGGTTCTGATGGTGACCGGCCATTCGACGATGCGGCGCGTCCAGGACGCCCGCGACGCCGGGGTCAACGAGTTCCTGACCAAGCCTGTCACGGGCCGCGGCCTTGTCCATCGCCTGACCCAGCTGATCGACCAGCCCCGTCCGTTCATCCGCTGCGAGGGCTATTTCGGCCCCGATCGGCGCCGCCACGTCGCCGCCGGATACAAGGGACCCTGGCGGCGCGACGAGGATGCGATCTCCATCGACTCCGACTTCGGCTAAGCCGGTCTTAAGACCTGTTAGCCATCATGGGGCCGCTGTTAGTCGGGATAAGCGAGCCATGACCGCCCAACGTCTGATTTCCACCATCGCCCTGGTCACGCTGGGCCTGACCCTGCAGGGTTGCATGGCCGCCGGCGCCGTGGGCACCGTGGCCGGCACCGCCATCGGCCTCACCGGCGCGGTGGTCGGGGGCGCCGCCAAGGTCGGCGGCAAGGCTGTCGTCGCCACCGGCAAGGCCGTGATCCCGGGCGAAAGCGCCGCCGATCGCGACAAGCGCGAATACGAAGAGTGGAAGCGCTCGCGCTAGACCTCCCCGAAGGCTCCAACGCTCCCTGCGGCCTAGCCTGAACGCGCCTATTCGGCGTCGATCAGGAAGAGGACGCCACGGCTGCCAGGCAGCACGCTATGGGCCTGTCCCGCCGGCACGAGATAGAAATCACCCGCCGCCATGGGGATGCGACGCCCGTCGATCTCGAGCGTCATCTGCCCTTCGACCACCAGGAACCCCTCATCGAAGTCCGGATGACTTTCGCTGGGGATGCCCGCCTCGTCCATGCGGATCATCTTGATGTTGGCGCCGCCCGTGCGCCCCAGAACCCGGGAACGCCAGGCCTGAGGTAGTTCTGCAGCGTCCTGGATCAGATGGGTGAGCACCGCGACCTCCGATCAGGACAGCGACAGGGCGCAGCTTTCGCCGATGGTCGGGCGCGAGATCACCACGCGCGACAGACCCGGAAAGGTCGGCGTCAGGCGCTCGGCGAAATACAGGCACAGACGCTCCAGGGTCGGGCTTTCCAGACCGGGGCGATCGTTCAGCAGGCCATGATCCAGTTCGGTGGCCACGGCCTTGAGCGCCGTGTCCAGGCCCTCCAGGTCGGCGACCCAGCCGGCGTCCTGCATCTGGCCCTTCACGCTGGCCTCCACCTTGAACGAGTGGCCGTGCAGTTTGCGGTAGCGATGGTCGGCGGGACCTTGCTCGATGTAGTGAGCCGCGTCGAACGTCGCGGCCTTCGTGATCTCGAAGACGGGCTTCATCAGGTACTTCTTTTGACAGGGCCTGGGAGGCTCTAGCGCAACGACCCTGTCACCAGGTCGAGCGCCTTATCCGTCAGGGCAGGCCGAGATATTTGTGTGTTTGGACGCTTAAACGCCATTGAGGGTGGGAAAGGCAATAGGCGACCGCCAATTGCGTGTTCCGGTCGCGGTCGGGGCCATCCATCGGCTGCAGGTAGAACCGCTCGAAATCCAGGCTCTCGAACCGTTCCGGCAGGGCCTTGTCCTGCGGATAGACCAGCTTCAGTTCCTGGCCCCGGATCTGGACAACGGGGGCGTCGGCCTTGGGGCTGATGCAGACCCAGTCGATGCCGTCAGGCGCCTCGACGGTGCCGTTGCTCTCCACCGCGATCATGAAACCCTTGGCGTGCAAGGCCGCGATGGCCGGCGGATCCAGCTGCAGCAGCGGCTCGCCGCCGGTGCACACGACAAGCCGGTCCTTCGGCCCGCCGGTCCACTGGGCCTCGACCGCGTCGGCCAGGGCCTCGGCCGTGGCGAACTTGCCGCCGTTCTCGCCGTCCGTGCCCACGAAGTCGGTGTCGCAGAACGTGCAGACGGCCCTGGCGCGATCCTGCTCGCGACCGGTCCACAGGTTGCAGCCGGAAAAGCGGCAGAACACCGCCGCCTTGCCCGCCTGACCGCCCTCGCCCTGCAGGGTGAGGAAGATTTCCTTCACGGTGTAGGTCACGGAACCAGCACCGCGCGGCCGGCGGCGTCCCAGTCCTCATAGCCCTTCTGGCGCAGGTCGCAGGCCGGGCATTCGCCGCAGCCGTGGCCCCAGGGGTGGAGGTCGCCCCGCTCGCCCCGGTAGCAGGTGTGGCTCTCGACCACGATCAGGTCGACCAGGTCCTCGCCGCCCAGCGCCTTGGCCAGGGCCCAGGTCTCCGCCTTGGTCAGCTTCATCAGCGGGGTTTCGATGCGGAAGTCGCGATCCATGCCCAGGTTCAGCGCGGTCTGCATCGCGTCCAGCGTATCGCGCCGACAGTCGGGATAGCCCGAGAAGTCGGTCTCGCACATGCCGCCGACCAGGGCCGGAATGCCGCGCCGATCGGCCAGGGCCGCGGCATAGATCAGGAACACCAGGTTGCGGCCCGGCACAAAGGTCGAAGGCAGGCCGCGATCGGTCATCTCGATGGCCCGGTCGGCGGTCAGGGCGCTTTCGGCGACCGCGCCGAAACCCTTGAGGTCCAGCACGTGATCCTCGCCCAGACGCTCGGCCCAGTGCGGGAAGCGGGCGGCGATCTGGTGACGCACGGCCACGCGCGCCTCCATCTCGATGACGTGCCGCTGGCCATAGTCGAAGCCCACGGTCTCGACGCGGGCATAGCGCTCCAGCGCCCAGGCCAGACAGACGCTGCTGTCCTGGCCGCCGGAGAACAGCACCAGGGCGGCGTCAGTCATGGACGGATCTCCGGCCCGGCGAACGCCGGGCTGCACGAGGGTGGAAACAGAAAGCCATGGCTCCCTCTACACGAGGCGGCGACGGCTCGAAACGGTCCAGCGTTTCGACAGGGTCATGCGACCGTCGGACGGGGCCCGAAAACTCCCGAAAACCCGTCAACGCGCCCAATACCCAAGTCCGTAATCGCGCGACGCGAGAGGGCGATACCCTTTGCAGCGCCCGGCATTTCGACGCCAGAACCGAGGCTGCCTTAAGGTAAACGCCAAACCGACTTTTCTAATCGTAGTGGAAACTTGCCCCAAACAGGAGAACGTGACGCCGGGGAAAGTGAAAAGGCGTAACCTATCGCTGTTCACTTAGGCTGGCGGCAGTTGACAGTCAAAGAACGCAAGTATGCAATCCTCGAATGCTGCGAGGGGTCAGCCGTACGCCCGCGTAGCGTGAATTGTACGGCGCCGAGGAAACAAACGACGTCCGCAGAAGTCCGCATAAGGACTCGCGGCGTTCAGGGAGGGAATTCGAATGTCGCAATCTTCGCGTTTGCGGAGCCTGCTGGCTATGGGCGCTTCGGCGGCCGTGCTCGCAGCCGTCGCCACACCCGTGCTGGCCCAGACCGGTCAGCAGTCCACGGTCATCGAGGAACTGGTCGTCACCGCCCAGAAGAAGGAAGAAGCCCTTCAGGACGTGCCGATCGCGGTTTCCGCCTTCAGCCAGGATACGCTTGAAGCCCAGAAGATCGACGGGGGTCCGAATCTTCAGCTCGCCATTCCGAACGTCAGCTTCGCCAAGAGCAACTTCACCAACAGCTTCAACTTCCAGATCCGCGGCATCGGGGCCCGGGCGGTCGGCGCGGCGGCCGACGCCGGCGTCGGCGTCCACCTGAACAACGCCCCCCAGCAGTCGGGCAACCTGTTCGAAGCCGAATTCTATGACATGGAGCGCGTGGAAGTTCTGCGCGGCCCGCAAGGCACGCTGTATGGCCGCAACGCCACCGGCGGCGTGGTCAACCTGATCACCGCCAAGCCGACCGACACCTTCGAAGCCATGGCCCGCGCCGAAGTCGGCAACTACGGGACCCAGAAGGTCCGCGGCATGGTCAACCTGCCCATCTTCGGCGACAAGCTCGCCATCCGGGCCGCCGGCGCCTATCTGAAGCGCGACGGCTACATGACCAACACGTTCACCGGCAACAAGGTGGACGACCGGGACCTCTACTCGACCCGCATCTCGGTGATGTTCAACCCCACCGAAAAGCTGCGCACCAACTTCCTGTGGGAACGCTTCGACGAGGACGACGCCCGTTCGCGGACCGGCAAGCAGCTCTGCACCAAGGATAACGGTCCGGCTACGGTCGGCGGCGTCGCCACTGGCGCGGCGCGCATCTTCCTGACCCAGGGCTGCCTGGCCGGCTCGCTGTACAGCAACAACGCCTACGGCACGGTCAACAGCTCGGGCACGCTTACCGGCGAGCTGGGCAACATCTTCGGCTTCACCAGCGGCGACGTGAACGCCGGTGACACGACCGACAAGGACCTGAACAAGTTCGAATCTTCGTTTGACCCGATCTATCAGTCCAAGTCCGACGTCTATCAGTTCACCCTGAACTACGACCTGACCGACTACCTCACCCTGACGGCGATGACGTCGTACAGCGAAAATTCGGTCTATTCGAAGCAGGACTACAACCGCAACGTCTCGGTCGTACCGTTCAACAACACGCCCTTCACGCCGGGCGGCTTCTTCACCGATCCGCAGACGGGCCGGACGAACAAGTTCACCACGCTGGACATCTCGTCCAACACGGCTGAACAGTTCAGCCAGGAATTCCGCCTGTCTTCGAACTTCGATGGCCCGCTGAACTTCAACATCGGCGGCATCCACTTCGACTACGAGTCGGTCACCGACTACTACGTCATCGGCAACTCGCTGACCCTGTCGGCCCTGGCCCTGAACGCCACGACGGCCGGCAATGGCGGCAACCCCAACTGTAATCCGGTCACCCTGCCGACGACCTGTATCGGCATCGACACCGGGGCCACGCCCGACGGCTCGGGCCACAACTATTATGACAACCGCACGCCCTATCGCCTGAAGTCCGACGCCCTGTTCGGCGAACTGTACTGGCAGGCCAATGACGCGCTGAAGTTCACCCTGGGCCTGCGCCAGACGCGCGACCGCAAGGAAGTCGACAACTATAAGACCGTGCTGCTCAGCCCCGGCACCGGCCTGGTCCTCGACCCGGTCACGCCGACCGCCAAGGTCAGCTTCAGCGAACTGACCGGCCGCTTCGGCTTCGACTACAAGCCCGAGCTGTCGATGACCGACGACACCCTGGTCTATGCCTTCTATTCCAAGGGCTACAAGGGCGGCGGCATCAATCCGGGCGTGCCGGACAACGCCATCGGCATCCCGCAGACCTTCGATCCGGAATTCGTCAACGCGTTCGAAGTGGGCACCAAGAACACCCTGATGGGTGGCAGCCTGATCATGAACGCGACGGGCTTCTACTACGACTATCAGGGCTACCAGATCTCGAAGATCGTCAACCGCACCTCGGTCAACGAGAACGTCAACGCCAAGGTCTATGGCCTGGAGTTCGAGTCGATCTGGTCGCCGGTCTATAACCTGCGCCTCAACGCCAATGTCGGTTACCTGCACACCGAGATCGGCAAGGGCGTGAAGTCGATCGACACCATGGACCGCACCCAGGGCAACGCGGCCTATACCCTGGTCAAGGTCGGGCCCAGCCTGCCCAACGCCAGCG
>CALRUN020000072.1:0-9850 GCA_943371355.1 Alsobacter soli | reverse complement strand
GGTCTTCGCCCTTGTCGACGCCGCCTTGGGGAAACTGCCAGTTATAGGGCGGGGGCTGCTGGTTGCGGCGGCCCAGCCAGACGCGCCCGTCGGGATGAAACAGCACCACGCCCACATTGGGCCGGTGGCGCGGGAGGTCTTCGGCGGTCATCGGCGGGTCAGGGCCGAGGCCGGCGCCAGCTGCATCCCACGCGCCGACAGGCCGTTGGCCCAGGCGCGCACCTGGTTGATCGTCACCGGATAGGCAAAACCCGAACCCATCGACTGGCCCCGGGCGCTGGCGCCGGTTTCCAGGGCGCGCAGCTGGGCGTCGATGGCGGAGGCTGACAGCTCGTCGTCGATCACCCGGTCGGCGGAAGCGCGCGGGATCGATCCGCCGCGCCGCGCGGCCAGGCCGTCGTCGACAAAGGCCAGGCCGCGGGCCTTGAGGGCGGCGTTGAAGGTGTTCATGGCCGCGTCGGAGTCGACGAAGCGGGCGCCCAGATAGTTGCTGAGGCCGAAATAGCCGGTGGCGCGCGACATCAGCCATTCCAGCTTGCGCACGGTGTCTTCGGGCCGGTTGGCGGCGATCAGGGTGTAGGGGCCCGGGTCATTGGCCGGATAGTCGGCCGGCTCCATCGGGGTTTCCAGCAGCACCTCGTGACCATTGGCGCGGGCCAGGTCGATCCAGCCCTGCAGGCCCTCGGCATAGGGGGCGAACGACAGGGTGATCTCGGGCGGCAGCGTCTCGATGGCCGCGCGGGTGGTCTGCGGGTTCAGGCCCAGGCCGCCGATGACGACCGAGACCTTGGGGCGGCCGCTGGCGGTGAACGGACGGGCATAGGCCTCGGCGGCGGTGCGGCCATTGGCGGCGATGATCGGCAGCTGGGCGCCGCCCGGACCGGGACCGGCCAGACCGGCGATGGGGGCCTGCGGCAGGGATCCGCCGGCGGTGTGGGTGACGCCGGGGCCTTCCTCGCCGGGGAAAGAGATCGAGGCCTCGACCGGGCTGTCGACAATGGGCTTGGCCGATAGGTCGAAGGTGTCGGGCTTGAACGCGGCCTCGTGCTCGCTCTCGTCGGCGAGGGCTTCTTTCCAGCCCTCGGGGGCGTTCTTGGTCGCGCCGATCTTGGTCAGCTCGACGCGGATGATCGGCGCCCCGGCCTTGGGATCGCCGGTCACCAGAACCAGGCCCGCGAGGGTGATCATGAACAGACAGGCGGCGCCGCTGGCGGCGATATAGGGGTTGGACACGGCCGCCATCAGGCGGGCGCGCAGGTCTCCGCCCGCCTCGGGCGCGGGGGCCGAGGCGGCATAGGCGGGCTTGCGAGAGAACATGGCGGCCATGGAGGGAACCCTAGCCGGCAAGCTTCAAATTTATGGTTAACAAAGGGCTGCGGCGAATTGGCCCCCATCGCGAAGATGGGGGCCGAAACGCGAGCCTATTTCTTCTCGATCGGCGGCTTGCCCATGGCGGCGGCCCTGGCCGTCACCTCGGCGATCTTGGCGGCCGGCTTGGGCATTTTCGGCGTCGCGGCGACCGAACCGGCCTGCAGCACGGCGAGGGCGCGTTGCAGCTGGAAGTCGCCCTTCTTGTCGTCGAAGGCGGTCGGCGGCGCTTCGGCCGGGGTGTGGGCGCCCTGGCGGGCCTTGCCCTCGTCGGCATTGAGCGCGTTTTTGAAGCTGGCCTCGCTGAACCAGACGCGGTTGGCGATGTCCTGGGCCTGGTCGCGGGTCTGGGCGACTTCGAGATCCGGCGCGATGCCGGTCTTCTGGATCGAGCGGCCTGACGGCGTGAAATAGCGCGCCGTGGTCAGCTTCAGGGCGCCGTCCGCGCCGCCGCGCAGCGGGATCACGGTCTGGACCGAGCCCTTGCCAAAGCTGGTCAGGCCGACCAGTTCGGCGCGCTTGCGGTCCTGCAGGGCGCCGGCGACGATTTCCGCGGCCGAGGCCGAGCCCTGGTTGATCAGCACCACCACCGGCAGGCCGTTCAGCAGGTCGCCCGGGCGGGCGTTATAGCGCTGGATATTGCGCGGATCGCGGCCGCGCTGGCTGACCACTTCGCCGCCGTCCAGGAACACGTCGGCCACGCCCACGGCCTGGTCGAGCAGACCGCCGGGATTGTTGCGCATGTCCAGGACCAGACCCTTCATCTTGGGGTTCTTGGCCTTCAGGTCGTTGATCGACGACACCAGGGCGTCGGTGGCCTTCTCGTTGAAGCCGGGCAGGCGCACATAGCCATAGTCGCCTTCCATGCGGGCGATGGCGGCCTTGGGCTTGATCACTTCGCGGATCAGCTTGACGTCGAAAGGATCGGTCTTTTCGCGGGCGATGGTCAGGGTGACCGCCTCGCCGGCAATGCCGCGCATCTGCTTGACCGCCTCGTTGACGGTCAGGCCCAGAACGCTCTGGCCGTTGACGGCGGTGATGTAGTCGCCCGCCTGGATGCCAGCCCGCGAGGCGGGGGTGCCGTCCATCGGCGAGATGACCTTGACCACGCCCTCTTCGCTGGTGACCTCGATGCCCAGACCGCCATATTCGCCGCGGGTGGTGTCCTGCATGTCCTCGAAGCTGTCGGGCGACAGATAGCCCGAGTGCGGGTCGAGGCTGGTCAGCATGCCGTCGAGGGCCGCCTCGATCAGCTTCTTGTCGTCCACCTCGGCCACGTACTGGTCTTCGACCGTGCCCAGCACGTCGCCGAACAGTTCCAGCAGCTTGTAGGTCTTGGTCTTGGGCGGGATGTTCGCCTGGGCGATGGGACTGAGATAGGCCATGGTCCCCGCGCCGAGGACAAAGGCCGAAACTCCGATGAGCAGGTACTTGCGCATTAGGCCTGGAAGGCTCCCTGGCGACGCATGAAGCGCCGCGCTTTTGATGTCTCTATCTCGACCATCCCAGCCGAGAACGTCCTATTTGCGGCCATCATTACTGAAAAAGCCGTCTACGGCGACCCCTGCTTCAACCAGCGCTCCGGATCGACCGGAACGCCCTCTTCGCGGACCTCCAGATAGAGCTCCGGTTCGGAGGATACACGATCCGCCATCTTTCCGATCGGGGCTCCGGCCGCGACCGATTGTCCGGGGCTGACCGAAACCTGATCCAGGCCGGCCAGCACCAGAAGATAGGCGTCCTGGGCGCGCAGGATAAGCACGACGCCCCAGCCGTTCAGCGCGCCGGCATATTCGACGGTCGCCGCCGCCGGACTGGTCACCGTTCGCCCTTTTTCCGTGCGGATCGACACGCCGGAGGCGCGGCCGCCGGCCGGCAGGGTCGAGCCAAAGCGGCTGGTGATCCCGCCCGGCGCCGGCGAGGCCAGGATCAGGGGACCAGTCGGGGCGCGGGGCGTCAGGCCGTCGGTCAGGGCGCCCAGGGTGCGCAGTTCGCTGGCCTCGACCAGGGCTTCCTGGGCGAAGGCGCGCTCCAGCCGGGTCTTTTCGATGATCAGGCGCTCGATCTCGCCCTTGCGGTCGGCGACCACGCTCTCAGCGGTGAACAGCTCGGCCGCCGCCGCCGCCGCCTCGCGGCGCAGGGTGCGCACCGCCACGGCCTGGCGCGAATAGGCATCGGCCCGGCGCTGCAGGTCCGGGGTCATGGCGCGGATCAGGATGGCGGCCCGCACCGCGTCGCGGGCGTCGCCGGGGCTGACCAGCAGGGCCGGCGGAGGATTGCGCCGGAACAGCTGCAGGGCCGACAGCAGCCTGGCCATGCGGTGGCGGTCGCGGCCCAGATCGGCCAGCACCCGGGCTTCGCGGGCGTTAAGAGCTTCCAGCCGGGCGCGCTTGAGGTCGACATTCTCGCCGGCCGAGACCCGGGCGTTGTCCAGGCGCGACAGCTCGCGACGCAGGTCCTCGATCTCGCGGCGGGTGTCGATGGCGGTCTGGCGGTCGCGCATCCGCTGCTGGTCCTGACGCGCTGCGACCACGCCGCCCGCCGACAGGGCGATGACGAGCGCGGCGACGGACAGCAGGACGGGCGAGGGGCGGCGAAGCATCTGGCCCTGTCTAACCCTAGTCGCGGTGATAGGGCGAGCCCGCCAGGATGGTGACGGCGCGATAGATCTGCTCGGCCAGCATCGCCCGGGCCAGGGCGTGCGGCCAGGTCTGGGGGCCGAAAGCCAGGGTTTCATTGGCGCTGGACAGGATCGCGGGATCCAGGCCGTCGGCCCCGCCGATCAGGAACACGACCTTCCGCGTCCCATCGTCGCGCAGCCGGCCGATATGCTCGGCGAAGGCGCGGCTGGGCCGAACCTTGCCGTGCTCGTCGCAGGCGATGACATGGGCGCCTTCAAGGTGCGGACGCAGCACCTCGGCCTCGGCGGCCTTGCCGGGCTTCCTGGCCTCGACCTCGATGATCTCGGCCGGACCCAGCGCCAGGGCGCGGCCCGACGCCGTGGCGCGGGACATATAGTCCAGCGCCATCTGCGCCTCGACCATGCGGCCGAGCTTTCCAACGGTGAGGATGGTGAGCTTCATTCCAGCGAGCATGTGCCACGAACGGCCCGTTTCGTCGCCACGAAAGCCCTGGCGGACGCGACGAAGCAGTCGGGCGCGGTGAGCAGCAGGAAGTGCGGGCCGCCCTTGACGATCGTCAGGCCCACGCGGCCGGCCGGCTTCAGCCGCGCGATCTGAGCCTGGGCGCCGGCGAGGGGGGTCTTGGGGTCGAGATCGCCCTGCAGCACCAGGACGGGCGGCAGCCTGGCGGGCGCCTTGGCGAACCCGCTGTCGCGCGGATAGGCGTTGCTGGCGCCGCCGATCAGTTGGCCGGGCAGCGAACTTGTGAACAGCAGGCCCGCCGCCTCGGCGTCGACCTGGGCCTTGGTCAGGTCGGGCCGGGCATTGTTTTCCGAGGCGCTGATCAGGCTGACCAGCGGGATCGACATCGATGACTGCTCAAAGCGCATGAAGTCGCCCGCGAAGGCTTCAAGCTCGGCCTTCGCCTTGAGGGCCGGCGCGGGATCGCCGGCGCGCAGGGCGGCCAGTATGGCGGGGATCTGCGCGCGCTGGGCGGGATGGTCGAGCAGGGCGCCGAAGAACAGCTTGGGCTTGCCGCCCGGGACCAGGGCCGCGAGCCTGGGGTCGTCGACCACGGCCTGCATCGCCGCCACCGCCGAGCCGCCCAGTTGGCTCCGGCACGCCTTGTCGGCGTCGCAGCGCGCCAGCACCTGGCGGCCGATGGCGTCGACCACGGCCGAGCGGTGGCTGAGGTCCAGCGTCGTCGTGTCGTCAGGCGGAACCAGGGAGTCGAGGATGACGCCGTCCACACGCCTTGGCGGCGCGACCGCCAGGGTCCTCAGCACCAGCTGCGTGCCGTAAGAGACGCCGTACAGGATCGTCGGCCTGTCGCCGCCATAACGATCCATCAGGGCGCGCAGGTCGCCGGCGGCGTGGGTGATGGTGAAGGCCTTGGCGCGCGGCGCTGTCAGGGCTGAAAAGCAGGTGCTCCATTCGGCGCCGCTCAAGGCCATGCCGCCCGGACCTTCGGGCGCTTCCTCGGTCGGACACAGCCGCGTGGAGAAGCCCGTGCCGCGATGGTCGGGGATCATCAGGTCATAGCCCGGGAACGCCGCCCGCAAAGGCTTCAGCAGCGGATAGAAACTGGCGCCGGACTCGCCGGGTCCGCCAGCGACCAGCCAGACCTGACCCCGCGACGGGCCCTGGGCGGGGAACTGGCGGACGAACAGCCGGGCGTCGCCAAGGTCCGGCTCCGCGGGACTGAGCGGCGCCTGGAAGCGTGCGCAGAGCGAGCCCGACAGGGCGGGATCCTTGGCGGCGTCGGCGCAGGGCGCGAAAGCGTCTGAGGCGGAGTCGAAGGGCGCGGCCAGGCCGGGGCCGGCGATTGCGGTCAGCCATAACGCGGCGGCCGCGAAAACAGGGGGTTTCATCCGTCACTCCAAGGGAGCGCGCACGATGAAACACCACGCCAGTCGGCGCAGCTTAAGCTTTCGTCATGTGGGGAAAGCGCGGCCCGCCGCTCACCGTCTGGCGAGCTGGCGGGGCCGGTCTCGAACGATCAGTTCGAGGCGATACGGTGCGGGGCGTCGATCGCCCAGATCTTCTCGATATTGTAGAAGGTGCGCACTTCGGGACGGAACAGGTGCACGACCACGTCGCCGGCGTCGATCAGGACCCAGTCGCAGTGCGGCAGGCCTTCGACCCGCGCCTTGCCGAACCCGTTTTCCTTGAGGGCGCGGATGATGTGGTCGGCCAGGGCGCCGACGTGACGGTGCGAACGGCCGGACGCCACGATCAGGCTGTCAGCCACCGAGCTCTTGTCCGTCAGGTCGATGTGGACGATGTCCTGGGCCTTGTCGTCGTCGAGGCGCGACAGGATCAGGGTCTCCAGAGCCTTGATGCTCTGGTCCAGACTGAGGTCTGGCTTGTGGGTCGAGGACTCGGCGGTCGCCGTGTCATCGTGCGCAATTTGCGCGGGGTCGCTACGCAGCGGAAGTACTCCTTATGGGGTCGCGCGGGTTCTCCTCATAGCATGGATGAGTCGAAAAGGTGAGGGGTTGCGTGCAGCAGCGCTTCAGCGCGGATTTCAGGGCGTCTTGTTGAGGCGTTCGCGCATCGCCGTGGACGAGGCGAAGTTCAGCGGGCCGGTCAGATAGACCCAGGCCGGGGCGGTCTGATCGGGCAGGGTGGCGGCGGCGCTGGCGGGCTTGCGGGCATGGGCGAAACGCCGCGCGGCCGGCGAGGTGCGCGACTTCAGCCCCGCCCAGGGCCGCGAGATCACCGCCACGGGAACCTCGCGCATGATCTGGGTCCAGCCGCGCCAGCGGTGGAAGCTGGCCAGGCTGTCGGCGCCCATCACCCAGACGAACTTGACGCCCGGATAGCGGGCCCGCAGCACCCTCAGCGTGTCGATCGTGTATTGCGAGCCCAGCCGCGTCTCGGCGTCGGAAACGATCATCGAGCTGCCCCGCGCCCACTGCCGGGCGGCGGCCATGCGCTGGGCCAGGGGCCGCGTCTCGGCCGAGGACTTCAGCGGGTTCTGCGGCGAGACCAGCCAGATCACCTTGTCGAGGTTCAGGCGATGCAGGGCCGTCTCCGCGACGTGGGCGTGACCCTCGTGCGCCGGATTGAAGCTGCCGCCGAACAGCCCGACGCGCATGCCCGGCTCCAGATGGAACCCGAGACGCTGCGCGCTTGGCCGGCCGGCCTCAGGGACGAGTCTGGCCGGTCCCGCGAACCACATATTTGAATGTCGTCAATTGCTCGGCCCCAACCGGACCGCGGGCATGGAGTTTGTCTGTGGCGATGCCGATCTCGGCCCCGAAGCCGAATTCTCCGCCGTCGGCGAACTGGGTGGAGGCGTTGATCAGCACGATGGCGCTGTCGACCTCGGCCGCGAAGGCCTCGGCGGCGGCGGGATCCTCGGTGACGATGGCGTCGGTGTGGCCCGAGCCGTAGCGGGCGATATGGGCCGCCGCCCCGGCCACGCCGTCGACCACGGCCACCGACAGGATCGGGGCCAGGTATTCGGTGGTCCAGTCGGCGTCCTTGGCCTTCTTCATCGTCGGTTCGATGGCCAGGGCCGCGGCGTCGCCGCGCAGCTCGCAGCCCGACTTGATCAGGGCGTCGGCCAGCAGCGGCAGCAGGCTGTCGGCGATGGCCCGGTCGACCAGCAGGGTCTCGGCCGAGCCGCAGACCGACACCCGCCGCATCTTGGCGTTGACGGCGATGGCGATGGCCTTTTGCGGATCGGCGCCGGCATGGACGAAGACGTGGTTGAGGCCTTCCAGATGGCCCAGCACCGGGGCGCGGGCCTCGGCCTGGACGCGGGCGACCAGACTTTTGCCGCCGCGCGGGATGATCAGGTCGATGGTCCGGTTCAGGCCGCTCAGGATGCAGCCGACGGCGGCGCGGTCGGACGTGCCCACCGCCTGGACGGCGCTGGCGGGCAGGCCGGCGCTCTTCAGGCCCCGCACGATGGCGGCGTGGATGGCCAGGCTTGAGGCCAGGCATTCCGAACCGCCGCGCAGGATCACGGCGTTGCCCGAGCGCACGCACAGGGCGGCGGCGTCGGCGGTGACGTTGGGCCGGCTCTCATAGATCATGGCGATCACGCCGATCGGCGTGCGCACCCGGGAAATGTCCAGCCCGTTGGGCCGGGTCCAGCGCGCGGTGGCCACGCCCAGCGGATCGGCGATGGCGGCCACGGTCTCGACGCCCTGGGCCATGGCTTCCAGGCGGGCGTCGTCCAGCAGCAGGCGGTCGAGCATCGGGCCTGACAGGCCATTGGCTTTCGCCTGCTCGATGTCTTTGGCGTTGGCGGCGAGGATGCGGGCGGCGTCCTCGCGGATCGCCTTGGCCATGGCCTGCAGGGCGGCGGTGCGCTGCTCGGCCGAGGCGAGACGCAGGGCGCGCGCGCCCGCGCGGGCGGCCTCGCCCATCGCGATCATCTTCGCCTGCAAGCTGACGCCCGCGTCGTCCATCGGCCTCACCCTCCCAAGGATATGCTCAGGTTGAGCCTTACCTAGGCGCTTTCGCCGCGAGGGGAAACCGCGATTGTCTGAAGGCGGACGCAGGTTCCTTGCGAGTGCGGGCGGCCGAGCCCGCCGTGACACGGGTTCGCATCCTCGCCGGATTTCACCGGCGAGTGTGGGGAGGCGGCGGAGCGTCCGGGCCAGGCCCGGATGAGGGTTTAGTGGAGTACCGTTTCGGCCGTGGCCGGAGCGCTCCGCGCGGTCGTTATCCGATGAGCCCTCGGGGCGCGGGGTTTTAACCCGCTCCCGATCAGAGGCCCCAGGCGGGCGGAAGGGAAGCGACCCCTCCGGACCGCGCGGGCGATTTCAGCCCGCGCCTGGAGCGCCCGTGCAGGCGTCGCCAAAGGGCGTTCCCGGTGGTCCGGATCCGGCTTCATCACGTTCGGCCCCCGCAAGGACCGATCCGCTCCGCCAGACCCCACCGGGCCTTTAGGCGACGACTGACGGGCGCGACCCGCACAACCGCCCCCGCCACCCGTCAGGTCGCCAGCTGGACGGCCTCCCCAGTGGCGGGGCGAGGATGATTATGCGGGAGGTTTTCAGGGGGCTGCGTCGATTTTGCATCGTGACGCTGGGTGCGGCGGTCAGGGCGTTGAATTTGTTGGGCGTGGGGTGGGGTTATCCCCGTCCCCTCACGGGGATAGAGGCCGCCGCACGGAACCCCTCTCTCATAGAGAGAGGGAGGGGCCCGCCGCGCAGCGGTGGGAGGGTGAGAGGTTACACCCTGTCCGAACGGAGCACCGCCAGGATGTCGTCCGATACGCCGCCCGGATCGGTCAGCACCCGCTCGTTGGGAAACCGCACCACAACGTACCCAAACAGCTCCAGCGTCCGGGTCCGGCGCTCATCGTAGTCCTCGCGCCCCTCATGCGTCGCGCCGTCCAGCTCCACGATCACCTTGGCCGCCTCGCAGACGAAGTCCGCGAAGTATCGATCAATCGCGACCTGCCGCAGAAACCTGAACCCACCCAGACGACGATTGCGAACGAGGGTCCAGAGCGTCCTCTCGGCCAGGGTCTGGCTCTGGCGCAGGCGACGGGCGTTGGCGGTCTTGTCCATGACGGGAGCATGGTCTCGGGCGCTCGGGTCGCTCAACGACAGGACTCGAGATTTCTCCGGCCGGCGGTGAAACCTCTCACCCTCCCACCGCCTGCGGCGGCGGGCCCCTCCCTCTCTCTATGAGAGAGGGGTTCCGTGCGCGCCGGATGGCTCGGCAAAGCCGCCGCCCCTCTGGGCAGAGCCATCCTTAAATCTCACGGCGAGACGATCGCTGGTCTGGAAAGGTCACTCAAGCAACTGTGTTCTGAGGCAATGCCCAGGGCTGGCGGGTATGAAGCATGGCATTGAGTGTGACGATCAGGCGACGCATGCAGGCGACTAGCGCGA
>CALRUN020000071.1:0-10012 GCA_943371355.1 Alsobacter soli | reverse complement strand
CACGTCGGCCATCATGAGGCCGTTCGGTGGTGCGGTCTGGTTTTTTTGCGCGCTGTCGATGGTGGCCTTCAGCCTGGTCAAGGCCGACTCGACGTCCGCGTCGACGTCTTTAGGATCGCTGAGCAGCGTGTTCACCGCGTTGGACGCCTCCGTCACTATGTCGGACCTGGGTATCAGGCGCGCCGCAGCGGCCGCGAGGGCGAGCCATTGTTCGATGCGGTCTATCCTCTTGGTCAGGAGCGCGCGGTCGGTTGCATGATCGTCGCCGTTCAGGCGGCGCAGCGGCGCGGAAAGCTCATTGAGTTTCTCAAGGGCGATCCTGAACGCCGCGCTGGCACCCAGGTCCCGCGCTTCCCGTCGAAGGGCGCTCAGACGTTCCCGCAGGGCGGCGACCTCTTCCATGGCCAGAACCTTGACGCGTCCTTTCTCGCGCCAGAAGGTGTACGTCCAGCCGATCACGGAGCCGAGCAGCGCCACGACGATGGCCAGTTCCCAGCAGGCGCGGACATTGATCGAAATGTCCGCCACGCCCTCGCCGCCTTCGGCGCCGGATACGCGGACCTTGGCGACATAGGCGCCGGGTCCGTCCAGGGGGACGTCGATGTAGGCCCTACATCCCGATTGCGGCTGCAAGACGCCCTTATCGCAAGTGATGGCGCCCGTGGCGTCCATTGAGAGCGTGCGTGTCTGCTTGTCGATCGTGCGGGAAAGCGCCTTCAGCCTGGGCACGTCTAGGGACAAGGCGTTGTCGGTGGGATTGAAGACCGTGAAATCCAGTTTCGCGGGGCCTTTGCCGTCGACCTGAAAGGGCGCGCTGGCCGTATCCAGCAAGCCGATCTTCGGCGCCACGGCCCGTCGATTGATGGTCAGAATCGTGGTGATGGCGCCCCTGGGGCGGCGCTGCACAACCCTGATCTGATAGAGGCCCGGCTTCGGCGCAGAGGCCGTTACGCTCAGCAACACCTTTCCACGCGCGGGCACGACCACCGGTTTGCTCAGCACGACGCCGGATTCGGTCCAGCGCCAGGTCGTTTCGGGCTTAGCTTCGCCATTGACCAGGCCGCCGAGCTCCAAGGTCATGGCCTGATCGGTGTTGTTGGAGAAGGTGAAGGCCTGGTCCACATCGACGCTAGATACGGTTGTCGGCATCGGCTTCTGCGTGGCCTCGATCGCTAGATCGGCGGCCGACGCCGAGGCCGGACTGGCGACCACGGCGCCCAACAGGATGGCGAGGGCCGCGATTGCGACGAGATCGCTCTTAAGGGCGTTAGGCATTGTCGGACTCGCGGTCTGGGGTTCGGTGCGATGCGTCTTCGCTGGGTAGCGGCTGCTCGGAGAGGGGCGCGATCGTCCAGCCGTCCAGGCGAGGGCGCATCGCTTCCAGGTAGCTTTCCGAGGCGTCCACCAGCAGCGCCACGTCGCCGACCTTGTCGATGACGGTGAACGCCGCGGCGATGGCTTTTAGATCCAGCGGCGCACTGTCGTGTCGCTTGAGCACGTAGCGCGGCATGTTCAGATCATGGCCGGCTCGGGCATACCTTGGCCTTCGTAGTTGCTGCCAAAGCCCCTGCTGCCGGCCGCGCCGAGCAGCAGGGCGCGAATAGCCTCCGTACGGGCGCGGTCGCGAGGCATGTTCCAGACGTTTGGCGCGCGCGAGAGCAGGCATGCGGCTGCGCCCGCGGCTACCGGCGCGGCCATCGAGGTGCCGCTCATCGGCCCGTAGCGCCCTTGCGGTAGGGTGGAGAGCACGCCGACCCCAGGCGCGGTCAGCGCGATCTCCTGGCCGATATTCGAGAACCCGGCGATAAACTCGTCCGTATAGGTCGCCGAGACGGGCGGCTCGATATCGCCCTCGGGCAGGGAACCCGGCGGGAAACCAGTGCGCACGCCCAGCGCCGACACCGCCACGGCACCGGCATAGGCCGCCGGATAGGAGACGGGCTGGTGGCCGCCGTTGCCAGCCGCCACGATCACCAGCATCCCTTGATCACACGCGTCGCGGACGGCTTCCTCCACGATCGGGTCGGCTTGCCCGCCGCCCAGGCTGAGATTGATGATGTCGCATCTGTCCGCGGCGGCGTGGATCATCGCCTTCATGATCGCGTAGTTGGTCGCCGAGCTGGCGTTGAGCCCGAACACCCGATAGCCGCGGATCGCCACGCCGGGCGCCAGGCCACGCAGGCCGCCCCGGGCGCCGGCCAAGCCAGCGACATGGGTGCCATGGCCGAACCAGTCGTCGCCTGCGGTGCGAGGCTCGCCGGTCACGGTGTTGTCCATGCTCACGATGTTCAGGTCGGGATGCGGACCGAGGCCGGTGTCGATGACACCGACGACCACTTGCGTCGTCGGCTCGAAGCGGGAGGCACCGTAATAGTGGCGCACAGCGTCGGGGTGGGTTCGGTCCACCGGCTGGATGTCGACCGTCACGATCGGCGTCACTTGTACGTTCGCCCGATACGCGCCCCAGTGGCTCGGCTGGCTGACCACGTAGAGACGCGCGACAATCGCAGTGTTGAGGTAGATCAGCGCATGGCCCGTCATGTCGGTGACGCCCTCGCCGCCGATCTTGTTCGCGAAGTTGCTGTAGGCCACGACCCGGCAATCGGGCAGCGGGTCGCCCGTAACGGCGTCGCGGCACAGAACCGTGAAGCCGTGGCCGCCGCTGCCGAGGGGCGCGGCGACCGGTTTGGCGGCTAGGCTGGGCCCGGCGTGGCGTTCCGGAAGCGGGTACTCGACCACCTTCATGGCGCGGACAGGCGCTGGACCGGCGGTCAGCGCCGCCGCCGTCGTATCGTCCATCTCGACCAGCTTGGGTCCGTCCTCGAAGACGGTGTCGATCACCGTGATGGGGCTGTCGGCCACGCCTGTGTCGCCCAGGGCGCTGATGCTGGTGATCATGGCTGGCTCGGTGCTTTTCACACGTGGCAGCGCGCCCAGGATCATCGCCGAGCCAGTCTCGAAGCGATCTTCGGGGTGGAGCCCCGTCTCGGCGAGCAGGATGTATTGGGAAATGCCCATGGCTCAAAACCTCGGTGCGGCGGTGTGGCCTATTGCTGCTGTTGAGGGCTGAAGCGGAAGCTGACTGTGAACCGGTCGTCCTTGCCGAGGGCGGGAACCTCGGGATTGCTGCTGGATCCGCCTTTAAGCTCGATCCAGACGCCGTCCATCACCCGCATGTCAGCCGTCAGGGCGTAGAAGCTGCTCGAGTCGTCCTTCAGAGGGCCGACGCCGTAGCTTATGTCCTGATAGCCGGTCTGGAACGCGATCTTGAACTTCGGCTTCTCGTAGCCAAGGTTGAGGGCCACCGAGAGCTTGTCGAAGTCCTGGGTCCCGCCAGTCACCGCGGCCTTGCGATCGAAGTCGTAGCGGGCGAACAGGGCGATGTAGTTGACCGGCAGGCCCTGCCCCTTCAGCGGGTGGCGATAGGCCGTCCAGAGCGAGCCGCCGGTGGAATTGACGTGCTTGAGGCCGCCCCCCTCCTCGGCAAGCGCCCAGCCGCCGGCGAAGATCCAGGAGTCGCGATGGGCGTAGCGGGCGGCGGCGTTGTCGCGGCAGGTCTTCGCCGCGGCTTCATAGTTCTTGCCGGCTTCGCCTTTCAGCAGGTTGGCGACTCTCTGGTCGTCATCGCCCTGGTTAAGGAAACTGAAGCGCGACGTGATCCAGTTGCTTTGCTGATCCTGTTCGAAGGGCGGGGTCCTGGCCTCTCCCTCGGCTGTGGGCGGCAGGTCGGTGACCTTCTCCCCTGGGCGCAAGCCGTTGGCGTGCAGGCTCCATTCACTGGTCGCCTGCGCCAGGAAGGTCGAGCCGTTATGGGCCGGCCTGCCGATGTTCGTCAGATAGGCTCTGTTGACACAGCTGCTGAGGGTGTCATCCAGCCGATAGTCCGTCGGATTGAGCCATTCGCCGGCCTTGCGGCGGCCTTCGAGAAGCTCGGTGGTGAATCCGAGGCCGATTTTGTTGGGCTTGCCGGCCTGGCCGCCCGCATAGCCGAGGCTGATCTCGGTGCGGGCCAGGATGCGCTCGAAGCGCGAGGCGTTCTTGTACTCCGACAAGCTCACGCCAGGATGGAGCCAGAAATAGGGAGTCCCGCCCACGGCGAAGCCTGGCTTCAGGTTACCGTTCTCGTCGACGTGGCTCATCAGCGAGGCGAAGCTGACGCGGGCGGCGCCGGGGTCGATGATGCTGGTCGGGGACAGGTCGATGACGGCGAAGCCCGGCGCGCTGGGGATCGTGGTGTCGATCTCGAGCGCCCGCGCGGCGGGGCCCTTGTCCTGCGCCAAGGCCTGCCCTCGAGCGCCCTGCGCCATCGCCGCGGCCAGGGCCCCGAGAGCCAAGGCGGCTGTTCGACGGAGCGTCTTTTGGTGCTGGGTCATGGCGCTCACCAGACCGAAATGGCTTTGTACTGACGATCGACGCCAGCAGCATCCCCTTCGCCGAGTTGGCCGGGGCAAAGCGAGGGATTGGTGTTGCCGGAGCCGGGAAGATGATCGCCGTTCTGGTCCCGAACCGTCACCGAGGCGGCGTAGGGGCCGTTGTGTCCCTGCGCGTCGAAAACCCGCCAGTAGATCTGGAGCTGGATGGAGGTGTCGCCCTCTTCGAGGGCGATGCCGTTCCAGTAATAGTCCGTCGCGGTCGGAGTGGCTGGGCCCTGGTCGATGAGCTGGCCATTCTTGATGCGGCTCAGTTCCAGGTCGCCGACGTTCAACGCTTGGCCTGCCTTGAAGAATACCTGGATCGAC
Source organism: Alsobacter soli (assembly GCA_943371355.1). Taxonomy (GTDB): domain Bacteria; phylum Pseudomonadota; class Alphaproteobacteria; order Caulobacterales; family Caulobacteraceae; genus Caulobacter. The sequence continues at coordinate 5,273 of CALRUN020000071.1, read as the reverse complement.
TCCGTGTTTTCCCCGAGTTTGAACTGCATGTCCGCCTCCATGTGTGGGCGGCTGATGTCGGGCCGCCTTGCTTGGGTGCGATCTTCGGTCGCGATCGCCGGGCTGACGGTCGTCAAGGTCACGCTCGCAATGTGCGATTTCTCACGCTCGCCCGGTGCGAGCTGGTCGAGGGCCATGGCGATGGTTGCGAAGCGCGACCCGGCGTTGTGTAGTCTCCGGGCTTGTGTTCGGGGGAACCGCCGCGATGACGGACCAGACCGAGTTTTTCGCCGTCCTCGACGCGGACGTCCGTCGAATGACGCTCGAACAGTCTCGCGTCGTGCGGGCGCGCAAGGGACAGACGGTCCTCAGCCGTGGCGTCAGTTCGACCGAGGTGTTCTTCGTGCTCGAAGGGAGCCTGATCGTGATGCTCTATTCGTCGGACGGTCGCGAGGTGTCTCTGCGCGATCTCGCCGTCGGCGAGATGTTCGGCGAATTGGCGGCGATCGATGGGAAGAGCCGCTCGGCGAGCATCGTGGCCCAGGACGACTCCCGTCTGTTGGCGGTGAGCCAGGCGGCGTTCGCGGCGGCCGTGTCGAGCACGCCGGCGGCGGCCACGTGGCTGAACCGCCATCTCGCGGCTCAGATCCGCGCGCAGACCGATCGGATCTTCGAGTTGAGCGCGCTCAATGTGCGGGCGCGACTGCACTGCGAGCTGCTGCGTCTGGCGCGGAATACGCTGGGCCAGCCGGGCGTTGTTCACATCCGTCCGGCGCCGACCCACGCCGCCCTCGCGAGCCGGATCGGCGCGAACCGCGAGGCGGTCACGCGCGAGATGCGGGCCCTGGTGGAGCGCAATATCGTAAAGGGCGGCCGTCGCTGCCTCGAGTTCCTGGACCTGGCCAAGCTGGAGAACGCTGTGCAGCGACTAAGCGCGGACGGTCCGTCTAGTCCGCAATCGGATCATCTGTAAGGCCGCCGTTGCGCGGCAGGCTTTCCGGAAGATCGGTGAAGAACTTGTCGAGCACCTTGTCGGCGTCGGCTTGCGGCACGATCTGGTAGAGTCGATAGACGGCGGCCAAGATTTCATGCTTGCACGTGTGGAGCGCATATTTGTAGCGCTCTGGAAAGGCCCGGATCTCGGGATCCATGCAGAAGATCTTCGATGCGCGCGCGGCGGCGCTCTTGCTGAAATCACCGTCAGCCATTCTAGCCCCCAAAGTTGCAGTGACATACGCCTGCAAGCTATACCGTATGGTAAACGCTTCGTTAAGCTTCAACTTTGAAGGGTTTCCGACCTTGGGAGGCTGATATGCGAAATGGGCGGTATGCGTTCCGGTTCAGCGGCGCGTCGGCGAAGGTCGGGCGACCGCACCACATCGTCGGCCTGGGCCACATGGATATCGACGGCGAGCGGATCACGGGACATCACAGCTCGACGATCACCGAACTGCTGGAGCAAGACTCCAAGCTCCAGCACACCTATTTCTCGCTTGAGGGCCGGTATTTCCCAGGACCGAACGGCCTGTGGAGCGCGACGATTCTGTTCATCTCCATAGACCGAGCGCCCGACGGACAACCCGTGCAGACGCTGGACGCCACTTTCGATTTCGTCGCCATGGGCGCGCAGGACCACTTCTGGATCATCTCTACGGGGGCCAGGAACGTCACGGAGAACCGGGACGCCAACGAGGTGGTTAGCGGAGAAGCCGTCTGGATCGGCGAGGTGCCGTCTCCGATCCCCGGACGGCCGCCGCTATAGGGTCACACCATCGCCCAGAGGCGCCAGCGTGGCCGCCGCGCGCTCGTGCAAGGTCCTGGCGCCGATGGACTTGGCGAGCTTCACGGCCTCCAGGCCGTCGGCGATCGCGCCTTCGGTGTCGCCGCGCAAACCCTTGAAATGGCCCCGCAGACGCAGGCCTTCGGGTCGGAAGAAGCGTTCCTGGGGGTTAATTGACAGAGCCTCGTCCAGCGTCTCCACCGCGTCGTCAATCAGGTCGCAGGCGGCCTGGGCCTCGGCCAGCCAGGTCTTGTACATCGTGCGGCCATTGCGGGAATGGACGCCTTCGGTGAGCGCCAAGCCTTCTCGCAGGCCGGCCAGACCGTCGGTGGGGCGTCCCAGCTGTGTCTCGGCGCGCCCCAGCAGGACGCGAGAGATGGCCACAAACTGCGGGAAGCCCATCTCCGTCGAGATCGCCAGGGCCTCCCGCGCCCACTGCTCGCCCCGTTCCGGCCGCGACATCAGCACCGCCATCATCGCCCCCATGTGCCGGTCGAAGGCCTGCTCATAGGGATTGTCGGCGACGAGGGCATGTTCCGTGACCAAGGCGATCCGGCGATCGGCTTCGCGGTTGTCGCCCATCAGCCAGGCCAGAAGCGCGGCGTTGCCGAACGTCTGGGCGATCGCGCCGGGGCGCTGGTGAAAGAGGGGCGACGCGAAGTGAGCGCGACCGCGGATAAACGCCTCCTCGGCGCTCAGCAGATCGCCCGTGCGATAGCAAGAGGTCATCAGCATCATGTGCGCGCCGCCGAGCTCCTCGGGCGTGCCGGCGGCGTGCGCCAGCGGCAGAAACTGATCGACCAGCTTGATGGCGGTGCGATAATCGCCGCCGCTGCTGGCCGCCATCCACATGGCGGCGACCTGGGCGCACTGCTGCTTAAGATCGCCGCCCTTCTCGGCGAGGGCCCGCGCGCGCGCGGTGGCGCGCACCGTCGCTGGGGCCGAATAGCCGAGCGTGATTTGAAGAACGCCCGCCTGGTCGGTGCGAAGCGCCAGCTCCTGCTCGTCCCGCGAGGGAGAGGGCGCAAACTCCTCCAGCATCGCGGCCGCCAGGTCATGGAAGCGCTGCGCCTCGGCATAGGCCTTGCGTTCCACTGCAAGGCGCCCAGCCTCGCGCCAGGCGTCGAAGGCCAGAGCAGGCTCGCCTGCGCCGGCCCAGTGATGAGCGATGATCTCGGGACTCGCGCTCGCGATGTGCGGGAACTTGGAGGCGATGATGCGGGCGGTCTGCTGGTGCAGCGATCTGCGTTGGCTCTTCAACAGGCTGCCATAGGCGGCTTCCTGGATCAGGGCATGGCGAAAGGTGTAGCTGGGTTCGGCCGATCCGGCCTTCTCGACGATCAGGTTCGAGGTCAGAAGTCGCTCCAGGCCCGACATCATATCCGCCTGATCTAGGCCGGAAACCGCGCGCAGCAGGCCGCCGCCGAATTCGCCGCCGAGGACCGAGGCGATCCGGGCCAGCTCGCGGGCGGGGCCGGGTTGATCCAGGCGCGCCGCCAGCAGGTCCGACAGCGTCCCGGGGATCACCTGGTCAGCAGTGCCGTCGCGCTCGATCAGCCGGGCCAGCTCCTCTACGAAGAGCGGCACGCCATCGGCGCGAGCGATCACCCGTTCGAGGACGTCCCGAGGCAGGTCGCGACCCGCTGCCAGGCTGATCATCCTGTGGACCTCGGCGGCGTCCAGCTTGCCCAAGGCGATCTGTCGCTGGCCTGGACCGTCCGGCCACGGCGGCGTGAAGCCGGGGCGGGCCGTGTAGATCAAGAGGAAGGGTGTCGTCGTCGCGCGATCGACAAGCTGGGCCAACAGTTCCACGGTCGAGGGATCCACCCATTGAATATCCTCGATGGCCAGCACCGTCGGCCATTTTTGCGCGCCACGCCCCAGCCAGTCGATCAGGACCGACATCAGCCGTTCCCGCCGGGCGTCGCCCGCCAGGATGATCGGGGGCTGGGTGTCTGGCGTCTCGATGCCGATCAGCTCGGCGACCAGTGGCGCGCTCTCCGCCACGTCGAGGCCGGTGATCTCCAGCAAGCGCTCCAGCCGGGTTAGGCGCTCCCGCGGCGTCAGGCGACCGGTGCGGTCCACGCGGGCGCGGATCATCTCCGCGATGGCGTGGAAAGGCGTGTTGTGGAACATCCGGGCACCGCCGCCCGCCAGCCACAGATGAGGTTCCCGCGCGATGTCGCGGCGAACCTCGCGCAGCAGGCGCGACTTGCCTATGCCGGGCTCTCCGACCAGACCGACGATCTGACCTTGGCCGGATCGCCGCGCCGCCCAGCTCTCGGCGACCAGACACATCTCGTCGGCGCGACCGACCAGGGGAGAAGTCGAGGCGGCTTGGTCGGCGCCATCTCGTCTGGTGGCCGTGTCGAGGCCCATCGCCTCCCAGATCGGCTCCTGGAGCGTCAGGCCCTTAAGCGCCAGCGCGCCGTTTTCGCGAAACTGGAAAGGCGTTTCCGCCAGGCGGCGCGTGGCGTTCGACACCAGCACGGTGTTGATGGCCGCTGCGCTCTGCAGACGGGCAGCTAGGTTGGGCGCTTCGCCTACCACCGACAGCTCCCGCGCCACACCTTCGCCGATCAGGTGGCCGACGACAACCACGCCAGTTGCGATTCCGACCCGGACGGCCAGCGGCTCGCCATGGGGCGTTGGAATGCGTGGGACCCGTTCGCGGATCCGCAGGGCGGCATGGATCGCGCGACAGGGCGCGTCCTCGTGCGCCGTGGGATAGCCGAAATAGGCGAGAACGCCGTCTCCCATATAGCGCGCGACGAAGCCGTCGCATTCATCGATGGCGTCGGTGCAGCAGCTCAGATAAGCGCGAATGATGTCATGCATGTCCTCGGGGTCGAGGCGGGCGGACAGCGGCGTCGAGCCGACCATATCGCAAAAGAGGATCGTCAGCTGTCGCCGTTGGGCGGTCAGCGACGCGTGGTCCCGCTCGGCATCAGGATTAAGCGCGTTCAAGGCGCGTGCTCCAGTCCAATCGCCGCTCTATGGCCGGCGACTGTCTGGTGCGCGCCCAGATCATTCCCGCCCCCAAAAAGCAGCCTCCCATCAACGATCTACACGCGCTTTGTAAAGGCGCGCAATCGAGGATGGTTTTGGCCGTCCCCCTTCATTCGGTTACGAGATATCGAAGAGCATCTTTCTAGATGAACTCAGTCGAGGCGCGTCAGGGCTCGTTATCGGTCCGCAGCGACGCTTCCTGCTGGGCGGGCCGAACCAGTGCCTGGAGAACAACGAGTTACCAAAGGTCACTTACACGCGCCCGAAATCCGGAGCGGACTAACTAAGGGTCCGACTTGGGTCGAAAGCGGTTATTTCCGTCAGTCCCCAAAGCGGACGCCCAGCGTCCTGCTCATCCTTAAATCTCTTGGAGGCTGCAGCGTGCTGGTCTGGAAAGGTCAGTCAAGGACGGCTTCGCCGCCGCGGAGCGGCCGCCCGAAGGGCGGTCCTCGTATGATGGACGAACGGTCTACCGATGAGGTTTGATCGGGACGGCTGGAAGCTC
>CALRUN020000070.1:0-10380 GCA_943371355.1 Alsobacter soli | reverse complement strand
TGTCTGGCTGAAAGCCCGTCCTCTTCGACCGCCGGAGCGCGCTGGAAACGGCGCGGTCCGGGTCCCGGTAAGGCCTTAAGAGGGCCACCCGACGGGAGGCTGACGGAAAACGATGACGCGGAGCGCTCGGCTTCGTCGAAACGGTATTTGCTACTCACTCATCCGGACGTGGTCCGGACGCTCCGCGACCCTTTCCGATAACTCAGCGAGGTGTCGCGTGAGGCCGAAACCCCGTGTCCGCGGCCCTGCCTCTACCGTCGATGCTGCTCGACACCGGCCAGATAGGTCCGCTCCACCACCCGGTCATCGCCCAGCACGGTCAGGGCGAACAGCCGGTTCTCCAGGCTGCGGTCACCGCCCAGGCGCCGCGCCAGCAGCGGCGTGGCGGCCAGGTCCAGCACCAGGAAATCGGCCTCCTTGCCGGGCGCCAGGTTGCCGATCCGGTCGCCAAGGTCCAGCGCCCGCGCGCCGCCCAGCGTGGCCAGATACAGGGCCTGGAACGGATCCAGCGCCGTTCCGCGCAGCTGACCCACCTTGTAGGCCTCGCCCAGGGTGTGGAGGATCGAGAAGGTCGTCCCCGCCCCCACGTCCGTGCCGATCCCGACCTTAACGCCATGGGCGCAGGCGGTCTCCAGCGGGAACAGGCCAGAGCCCAGGAACAGGTTCGAGGTCGGGCAGAAGGCCACCGCCCCGCCCTTGGCCGCCAGCCGCGCGAACCCCTCGCCCTGCAGGTGGACGCAGTGGGCAAAGACCGAGCGCTGGCCCAGCAGGCCAAAGCGGTCATAGACGTCCAGATAGTCCGTGGCCTCGGGGAACAGCGCCGCCGTCTCCTCGATCTCGCGCGGGTTCTCCGACAGATGGGTCTGCATCCAGACCCCGGGGTTCTGGGCCAGAACCTCGCCGGCCATGGCCAGCTGTTCGTCGCTGCAGCTGATGGCGAAGCGCGGGGTGACGGCGTAGCCCAGCCGGCCCTTGCCGTGCCAGTCGGCGATCAGGCCTTCCATGTCGGCGCGGCTGGACTCGACGGTGTCGGTCAGGCCCTGCGGCGCGTTGCGGTCCATCAGCGCCTTGCCGGCGATCAGCCGCATGTCGCGCGCCAGCGCCACCCGGAACAGCGCCTCGACCGAGCCCTTGTGGACCGAGCCGAACACCAGGGCCGTGGTCGTGCCGTTGCGCAGCAGTTCCTTGACGAAGAACTCGGCGGCCTGCGCGGCATGGTCCGGATCGGCGAAGGCGGCTTCCGCCGGGAAGGTGTGCTGCTCGAGCCAGTCGAGCAGCTGCGCGCCATGGGCGGCGATGATGTCGACCTGCGGGAAGTGGATGTGGGTGTCGATGAAGCCGGGGGTGATCAGCTTGCCGGTCAGGTCCTCGACCGGCGTGTCGCCCAGCAGCTCATGCAGGTCCGCATAGTCGCCGCAGGCTGCGACATGACCGTCCTCGACCAGCAGCAGGCCGTCCTCGTGGAAGGCGACGCCCTCGTCGGTCTTGGTCGGATCGTCCAGCAGGTGGAGGATCGACGCCCTATAGGCTTGCAACGGCCAGGTCCTCGTCATTGGAAATTCGGGCCGCTTCCAGCCGCATCAGCAGGTCGGCGGCCACCGAAACGGCGATCACCTCCGGGGCCTTGCTCCTGAGATGCGGCAGACCGATCGGACAGGTCAGGCGGGTGAGCGCGGCTTCAGAGAAGCCGTCGTCGCGCAGCCGGCTCATGAACCGGGCGCGCTTGGTCTTCGAACCGATCAGGCCCAGATAGGCGAACCCGCCGCCGGCCAGTCCGGCCGAGGCCAGGGCATAGTCGAGGCCATGGTCGTGGGTGAAGATCAGGCCATAGGCGTCGCCGCCCGCCCCCATGGCGGCGGCAGCCATCTCGGCCGGTTCGGCCACGGTGACGCCGGGAAGGTCGGCGGTCTCGGGTCGGCTGTCGAACCAGGACAGCTTGAACGGCAGCGGCGCGAAGGCGCGGGCGACGGCCTGTCCGACATGGCCGGCCCCGAAGACCAGAAGCGGCGGACGCGGGGCATCGTTGCGCTCGACCAGCTCGTCGCCGAGTTCGGGCCGCGCGCCGCGCGCCGAGGCCACGGCGCCGGCCAGGGTGACCGGCGGGGCTTCCGAACTGGCGGCGATCGGGGCGACGGTCTTGGTCAGCTGGCCGGGGTTGAAGCGGGTGCGGACCTCGAACGGCTGGGCCGCGTCCATCCGGCGGGCGGCGTCAGTCAGCCAGTCGCGGCTGGCGGCCTCAACCCGCTCGATCAGCAGCCGCACGCGGCCGCCGCAGCACTGGGCCAGCAGCGGTCCCAGCGGATAGTCCTGGATGGCGAAGCTGGCCTGGGAGCCGCTCAGCATCCTGCGCGCCTGGGTGGTCGCCTGATGCTCCAGATTACCGCCGCCGATGGTGCCCGACTGACCGCCCTCCCAGACCACCATCTTGGTCCCGGCTTCACGAGGGGCCGAGCCCTCGGTGGCCAGGACGGTGACCAGAGCGGCGGGCTGGTTCTCGCCGATACGGGCCAGGGCGGAACGGGCCCAGTTCATGGCCGCCCTCCCGGAGAGACGGGGCTAAACATGAGCCCTCGCCTTCACGTCCTCGACCGCCATCAGGATCGCCTCCGGCGTCGCCGGCGCGTCCAGTCGCGGCATCACCTTATGATCGGCCACGCTGGCCACGGCCCGGGTGATGGCGCTGAACACCGAGATCGCCAGCATCAGCGGCGGCTCGCCCACGGCCTTGGAGCGGTGGACGGTGGCCTCGACATTGCGGCCGGCCGCCCAGAGCTTGACGTCCAGATGGGCCGGTCGATCACCGATGGTCGGGATCTTGTAGGTCGAGGGAGCGTGGGTGCGCAGGCGGCCCAGGTCGTCGAACACCAGCTCCTCGGTGGTCAGCCAGCCCATGCCCTGGATGAACCCGCCCTCGATCTGGCCCAGGTCGATGGCCGGGTTCAGGGACCTTCCCACATCGTGCAGGATATCGGCGCGGGTAACCTTCATCTCGCCGCTCAGCGTATCGATGATCACCTCGCTGCAGGCCGCGCCATAGGCGAAATAGAAGAACGGCCGGCCGCTGTGGGTGGCGCGATCATAGTGGATCTTGGGCGTGGCGTAGAAGCCGGTCGAGGACAGCGACACCCGGCCGATATGCGCCTGACGGCACAGGTCGCTGAAGGAGATCAGCGTGTCGCCCGCCTTCAGACCCTGCGGCGTGAAGGCGACATCGGCCTCGGCGCAGCCCCACTTGTTCGCGGCGAACGCGACCAGCCGGGCCTTGATGGTCTCAGCCGCGTTCAGCGCCGCCATGCCGTTCAGGTCAGTACCCGACGAGGCGGCCGTGGCCGAGGTGTTGGGCACCTTGTCGGTGACGGTCGCGGTGGCCTTGACCCGCGAGACGTCGACCTGGAAGGCCTCGGCGACGATCTGGGCGACCTTGGTGAACAGCCCCTGCCCCATCTCGGTGCCGCCATGGTTCAGCAGGATCGAGCCGTCGGCATACAGGTGGATCAGGGCGCCGGCCTGGTTCAGGTGCGTGGTGGTGAACGAGATGCCGAACTTCACCGGCGTCAGGGCCAGGCCCTTTTTCAGGATCGGGCTGGCCGCGTTGAACGCGTCGATCTCGCGCTGCCGGGCCTCGTAGTCGCAGGAGGCGGCGAGCTCGGCCAGCAGCTGCGGCGCGACATTGTCCTCGACGGTCTGGTGATAGGGCGTCAGGTCGCGGCCGGGCTCGCCGTAGAGATTGCGGCGACGCACCTCCAGCGGATCAAGACCGGTGGCCTGGGCCACCGCGTCCATAACCCGCTCGATGGCGATCATCCCCTGCGGACCGCCAAAGCCCCGGAAGGCGGTGTTGGACACCGTATGGGTGCGAAAGCGGTGCGACAGGATGTCGACCGCCGGCAGGAAATAGCAGTTGTCGGCGTGGAACATCGCCCGGTCGTTGATGGCCATCGACAGGTCGGTGGTGGCCCCACAGCGCGAGGCCAGTTCCAGGGCGACGCCGGTCAGACGGCCCTCGTCGTCAAAGCCGACGTCATAGCCCACCTCGAAGTCATGCCGCTTGCCGGTCATGACCATGTCCTCGTCGCGATCGGGCCGGCACTTGGCGGCGCGGCCAGTCTTGACCGCCACCAGGGCGGCGCCGGCGGCGAACAGCGAGGCCTGCGTCTCCTTGCCGCCGAACCCGCCGCCCATCCGGCGCACCTCGATGGTCACCGCGCTATGCGGGCGGTCCAGAACGCGGGCCACCAGATGCTGCACCTCGCTGGGATGCTGGGTGGACGACCAGACATGGACGTCGCCGCCCTCGCCCGGAATGGCCAGAGCCACCTGCCCCTCGAGATAGAAATGGTCCTGCCCGCCGATGGCGAACTGGCCCTGCAGCCTTCGGGGCGAAGCCGCCAGAGCGGCCGCCGCGTCGCCGCGCGCCATGCGCTGGCTGGCCTCAATCTTCAGGTCGGCGTCGCGCGCGGCGGCGATATCGATGGCGGCCGGCAGCTCAGCATAGGCGATCACCGCCTTCGCGGCGGCGGCGCGGGCGGCGGCGATCGAGGTGGCGGCCACCGCGAACAGGCTTTGGCCGACATAGGTGACGGTGTCGGTGGCGAACAGCTTGTCGTCGTGGATCACCGGGCTGACGTCGTTCTCGCCGGGGATGTCTTCAGCGGTCAGCACCAGTACCACGCCCGGCGCGGCGCGGACGGCCGACAGGTCCATCGCCGTGATGCGGGCGTGGGCCTTGGTGCTCAGCCCGAAATGAACGTGCAGCATCCCCGCCGGCTCGGGCATGTCGTCGATATAGACAGCCGAGCCAGCGACATGGCGCGCGGCGCTGTCATGTGGCAGCGAGGCGTGGACACCCTGAAAGGCGTCGATCGCGACGGGCGCGGTCGGTGAGGAGTCAGCCATGAGCGCTCTCCGGTTCGACCCTGGTGACGAGGTCCGGCGAGGTGGTCTCGATGAAGACCTTGCGCAGCATGTTCCTGGCGGTGAGCGACCGATAGGCCGCAGAGGCCCGCATGTCGCTGAGCGGCGTATAGTCGGCATCGATGGCGACCATGGCCGCTTCGATGGTGGCCTGCGTCCAGGGCTGACCGATCAAGGCCGCCTCGCAGGCGCTCGCCCGTCTGGGCGTGCCGGCCATGCCGCCAAAGGCGATCCGCGCCGAGGTCGCGATACCGCGATCGATCGTCAGCGCGAAAGCGCCGCAGACCGCCGAAATGTCCTGATCGAACCGCTTGGAGAGCTTGAAAACCTTGAAGACAAGTCCGGGCTTGGGCGTCGGCACGATCACCGCCTCGACGAACTCGCCGGGGCGACGATCCTGCTGGCCATAGTCGAGGAAGAAGGCCTCCAGCGGCATCTGGCGCCGCTCACCGCCCCGGTTCAGAACCAGCGTCGCGCCCGCCGCGATCAGGGCGGGCGGCATGTCGCCGATCGGCGAGCCATTGGCGATGTTGCCGCCGATCGTGCCGCTGTTGCGCACCTGGGTCGAACCCAGCCGTCGCATCATCGCGCCCAGCTCCGGATAGAGCCCGCCCAAGGTCTCCATGGCGTCGACATAGCGAACCCCGGCGCCGATCCGGATGCCACCATCGACCGGCTCAATGACCTTCAGTTCAAGGACCTGACCGACGTCGATCAGGATCTTCAGCGGCCTGCGCTGCTTGGTGACCCACAGGCCCACATCTGTCGCGCCAGCCACGATTACAGCGTCCGGATGCTCGACGAAGGCCTGGGCCAGCTGCTTGAGCGAACGCGGCGCCAGCCAACGGCGGGTCACGCCCTGAATGGGATCGTCGTACGAGACGTCCAGCATCGCCCCGTCATCCAGCGCCGCCAAATCCGCCGCCACATCGGGTGCGGCTTCGGCCTCGACCGCCCTGGCCACCTCGATGATCGGACCATAGCCGGTGCAGCGACACAGGTTGCCCGCCAGCATCTCGGCCGCCGGCGCGTCGGTTCCCTTGGCCGCCACGGCCTTGGCGTACAGCGACATCACGATGCCCGGCGTGCAGAAGCCGCATTGCGAGCCGTGACGGTCGACCATGGCCTGCTGCACGGGATGCAAGGCGCCATCCTTTGACACACTCTCCACCGTCATCAGTGCCTTGCCGTGCAGCATGGGCAAGAACTGGATGCAGCTGTTCACCGCCCTCCAGGTCACACCATCCCCCTCAGCCTCGCCAACCAGCACGGTGCAGGATCCGCAGTCGCCCTCGGCGCAACCCTCCTTCGTGCCGGTGCGGCGCAGATCGCCGCGCAGGTGTTCCAGCAGGGTGCGGGTCGGATCGACATCGCGCACCGCCTGCACCCGGCCATCCAGAAGGAAGCGGATCGTTGCTTCTTGTTTTAGCGCTGGGGGCATCAGCTGCCCCGATAGGTGGAATAGCCGTAGGGCGAGACCAGCAACGGCACATGCCAATGCTGCTCGAGGTTCGAGACGGCGAAGTCGATGACCACGACGTCCAGAAAGGGCGGGTCGGTCACCGCCGCGCCGGTCGCCTTAAAATGCTCGCCGATGGAGAACTCCAGACGATAGCCGCCGATGGCGATGTCTTCGCCAGCGACCAACCGCGCACGGCCGTCATCATCCGTGCGGGTTTCAGTCAACAGAGCCAGACCAACGCCTTCGCGCCGCGACACACGCACCAGGACCCCGGCAGCCGGCCGTCCGACCGCCTGATCAAGGATATGCGTCGTCAGTCCGCTCATGCCCTGCCCTTCCAAACTCAACTCGCCAATGCTCGGCCGGCCCGCGCGCACTGTCCAGAGCCATACCCTGTGCCGGCTCATGGCCGCGCCAGTCGCTGCCGAACGTGGCGACGGGCGCCCGCAAGTCGGGCATTATATAATAGATTTATTACCTGTCAGGGTTCGCATTTGGGTATGCGAATGTGACCGCTACCACAGAAAATATCCCTATCTCGCGCATAGGGTTGGCAATGGCCCTCCATCCCCGGTAGCTAGACCCCGACGGTCCGCGCGCAAGATGGATCGCGCCCAGAGACTCCGCGCAGACGCTCAAGAGGACACGATGGACGAGGATTTCCGCAAAGCCGCTCTGGACTATCACCGTCTGCCGCGGCCCGGAAAACTGGCGATCGAAGCCACCAAGCGCATGGCCACCCAGCGCGACCTCGGCCTGGCCTACTCCCCCGGCGTCGCCGCCCCCTGTGAAGCCATCGCCGCTGATCCCGACAAGGCCCGCGACTACACCGCGCGCGGCAATCTGGTGGCCGTGATCTCCAACGGCACCGCAGTCCTGGGCCTGGGCAATATCGGCCCGCTGGCCAGCAAGCCGGTGATGGAAGGCAAGGCGGTCCTCTTCAAGAAGTTCGCCGGCATCGACGTGTTCGACATCGAGGTCGACGCCGAGGATCCTGACCGCTTCATCGAGGTGGTCGCGGCGTTGGAGCCCACCTTCGGCGGCATCAACCTCGAAGACATCAAGGCCCCCGAGTGCTTCATCATCGAGCGCAAGCTGCGCGAGCGGATGAAGATCCCGGTCTTCCACGACGACCAGCATGGTACGGCCATCGTCTGCGCCGCCGCCGTTCGCAACGCCCTGCTCGTCCAGGGCAAGCAGCTGAAAGACGTCAAGCTGGTGACCTCGGGGGCCGGCGCCGCCGCCCTGGCCTGTGTCGACCTGCTGGTCTCGATGGGCCTGCCGGTCGACAATGTGACGCTGACGGACATCAAGGGTGTGGTCTACGCCGGCCGCGACGACGACATGCTCGACAACATGTCCCGCTACGCCCGCAACACCGACGCGCGCACCCTGTCGGAAGTGCTGGCGGGGGCCGACATCTTCCTGGGTCTCTCGGCTCCGCGCGTATTCAAGGCCGAGTGGCTGCCGCTGCTGGCGCCTAACCCGCTGATCCTGGCCATGGCCAATCCCGAGCCGGAGATCCTGCCCGAGCTGGTGACCGCCGCCCGCCCTGACGCCATCATGGCGACGGGCCGCAGCGACTATCCCAATCAGGTCAACAACGTCCTGTGCTTCCCCTTCATCTTCCGGGGCGCGCTCGACGTCGGAGCCTCGGAGATCAACGAGGCCATGAAGGTGGCGGCCGTCGAGGCCATCGCCGAACTGGCCCGGGCTGAAGCTTCCGAAGTGGTGGCCTCGGCCTATGGCGGCGTCGCGCCGATGTTCGGCGCCCAGTACATCATTCCCAAACCTTTCGATCCGCGCCTGATCCTGCAGATCGCGCCGGCCGTGGCCCGCGCGGCCATGGACTCCGGCGTCGCCACCCGCCCGATCGCCGACTTCGACGCCTATCGCCAGGAGTTGGAGCTCTTCGTCTATCGCTCGGGCCAGCTGATGCGGCCGGTGTTCGAGCGGGCCCGCAAGGCGACCAAGGCCGCCACCGGCGGCATGCGTGTGGCCTATGCCGAGGGCGACGACGAGCGCGTGCTGCGCGCCGTCCAGACCGTGCTTGATGAGGGCCTGGCCAAGCCGGTGCTGATCGGCAAGCGCGAGGCGATCATCGCAAAGGCCTCGGAGATGGGCCTGCGTCTGGACTTCGACGACCGCGTCGAGATCCTCGACCCGGCCGCCGACACGGCGCTGTTCGCACCGCTGGTCGAGCGATACCAGGGCCTGGTCAGCCGCCGCGGCGTTCCGCCTCTGGCCGCCGAGCGCCGGGTCACCAATCGCCGGACCGTATCGGCTTCGATGCTGCTGCAGGCCGGCCATGTGGACGCAGCCTTGGTCGGTGGGTCCGGGGACTGGTGGCAGCACATGACTTACGTGCTGCCAATCATTCCCAAGCGCGAGGACGTCGATCGGATCTACGCCCTGTCGGCCTTGATCCTCGATAACGGCACGCTGTTCTTCTGCGACACCCACGTGAACGTCGACCCGACCGCCGAACAGGTGGCCGAGATGACCTTGCTTGCTGCCGAGTCCGTGCGCCGCTTCGGCCTGACGCCCAAGGCGGCATTGCTGTCGCATTCCAGCTTCGGCGCCAGCAACTCGCCCACGGCCCGCAAGATGCGCGACGCCCTGGCCATCGTGCGCGAGAAGGCGCCCGAGCTCGAGGTCGACGGCGAAATGCATGCGGACGCCGCCCTCTCCCAGGCCCTGCGGGATCGGCTGGTGCATGACAGCGCCTTGAAGGGCTCGGCCAATCTGCTGGTCATGCCCACCCTGGACGCGGCCAATATCGCCCTGACCCTGCTCAGCGCCGCCACCGAAGGCCTGCTGGTCGGGCCCGTTCTGTTGGGCATGAGCCGGCCGTTGCACGTTTTAACGCCCAGCGTAACGGCCCGCGGCATCGCCAATATGACCGCCCTGGCGGTCAACCAGGCCGCCGCCGAGCGCGCGTCCAGAGGCTAAAAGCCGGACGCGAAAAAGCCCCACGAGAAGGCCGCCGTCACCCCAGGGGATGAAAGCGGCCTCTCGCGGGGCCTGATCGTCAGGTCCGAAAGCCGGACAACCGCGCCGCGCGCGTTCGTCCGGGCCTCAGGATCCTTAGAGGATGCGCAGGTTGCCGGCCGAGGTCTTGCCCGAGCGGCGGTCCTGTTCCAGTTCGTAACCGACTTGCTGGCCTTCGTTCAGGCCGCGCAGACCGGCGCGTTCAACAGCCGAGATGTGCACAAACACATCGCCACCGCCGTTGTCGGGCTGGATGAAGCCGAAGCCCTTGGTGGTGTTGAACCACTTCACGACGCCCGTGCCGGCTTCGCCGCCACCGCCACCGCCGTAACCGCCGCCGCGGGGAGCGTCATAGCCGCCGCCGCGCGGAGCGTCGAAACCGCGAGCCGCGGGACGACGGGGAGCCGCCGGAGCCGCGCCCTGACCGGTCACGCGCAGATTGCCGGCCGAGGTCTTGCCCGAGCGACGATCTTCTTCGAGTTCATAGGCGACCAGGTCGCCTTCGTTCAGGCCCGAAAGGCCCGACCGTTCAACCGCAGCGATGTGGACGAACACGTCCTCGCCGCCGTTTTCGGGCTGGATGAAGCCAAAGCCCTTGGCCGGGTTGAACCACTTAACGACACCGTTCGCCATCTTATCCTCAAAAACCTATTCCGTGGGCCAGTTGCCGACCCGCGCCTTCCATAGCATCTCATGACGCAAATCAAAGGATCGCGCCATGGGCTTTGAACGGAGATTCTCGAAGAACGATGTGCGAAGTGCAGAAAATTTCGCTTCCGGAACGATCTTGAACCGGCGGCGAAGGATATTTCACGGCTCGATGATGAGCCGTTCGGCCTGATAAGCAAGCCACTCAACAGAGCTTTGGGTGCGGGGACAGGATTTGAACCTGTGACCTTCAGGTTATGAGCCTGACGAGCTACCGGGCTGCTCCACCCCGCGGCGAAGTGGGTAGTTGGTGATCGTGATGGTAGGGGGACTTTGAAGTTTCGACTTGGTGTAACGGCATCCTT
>CALRUN020000069.1:0-10550 GCA_943371355.1 Alsobacter soli | reverse complement strand
TCTTGGGTATCAGAGCTGAAAGACGCTCGCTTGGCCCGATCCTCACGCAAGAACAGCTTCTGCGAAGCGGACAGGTCGAGCCGAAACGCACAAAACACATCACGGTCATCCGGGTTCGCCCCGGCCGCTTCGCGCCTCCCCATCCCCTTGCAGCCAGCCTGGCGCGAGAGCGCAAAGCCGTGCGCCTCCGTCACAGGGTGTCCAACGGCCAAGTTGTGCCAGACTGCTCACCAGCCCGATTCTGCGAGCCCCCCATGAAGCCCGTGATCATCTTCCAGCCCGGCATGGCCGGCGATCTTCTCTTCATCCAGAAGATCGTCAAAACCTATGCCGCTGACGGCCGCCGGGTGATCCTGCCGGTGCTCCAGAAGCACAAGTGGGTCTATGACGCCCTGGTGATGCCGGCCAATGTCGAGACACCGATCCTCGAGGAGGACTTCGAGTTTCGCGACGAGATCCTGTTCCTGGCCGACAAGATCGCGCTCAGCCCGATCGACGCCAATGCCTATACCTTCCTGTCGCTGTTCTTCTCCTGGCGCTACGCCCCCGAACAGACCATGGACCTGAAATACAAGGTCTCGAGCGTCGAGATGGACGACTGGGCCGATCACGTGACCCTGCGCCGCGACCTGGAAAAGGAAGAGCGGCTGTTTCGCGAACTGGGCCTGGACGACGGCGCGCCCTATGCCCTGATCAACGAGACCTGCAGTTCGCGCACCATTCCCTTTCCGAACCCCGCGCCGGAAAAGGAAGTCCGCCTACGGATGGTCGAAGGCTACACCCTGATTGACTGGAGCACGGTGATCGAGCGCGCCGCGCGCATCGCCACGGTCGACACCTCGATCGTCCTGCTGATCGAGGCGCTGAAAATCACGGGCAAGCCGCTGCACGTGGTGTCGCGCTATGAGCCGCCCAGCTTCCGGGAACTGCAGAACGTCCTGAAGCTGGAGTGGCTGTTCTATTTCCTGCCAGAGCACCTGGCCTACGACTAGGCGGCGACGGGCGCCCGCTTGGTCCAGGCCCGCAGGACGATGGGTCCAAACAGCGCCCCGATCCCGCAGGCGTCGGCGACCACATCGCCAAACGCGGCGTCGCGGCCGACCAGGGCCTGAACCACCTCGATGCCGACGCCGAAGCTCAGCAGGACCGCGCCGATCTTCCAGAAGCGGCTGGCCGGCAGAGCCGCCACAGCCAGGGCGGTCAGCACATAGAAGGCGATGAAGTGCTTGGCCTTGTCCCACGGAATGAAGCCGACGCCGCCGTCATCCGGCAGCACGGCCCGCCACAGGGTGAACAGCGACGCCGCCACGAAGACGGCGAAGGCCAGGCGATTGACCTTGCGGTTCTGGAACAGCGGCATGGCTAACCTTGAAACCCCTTCGTCATCCCGGGAACGGCGATCATGCCGCGCCGGGATGACGAAATCGCAAAAGTCCGGACGGCGCCTAGAACGTCAGCGCCCGGGCTTCTTTCACGTGCGGCAGGGCCTGGATCTTGGCCAGCAGCTCGGCGGTTGGGGCCTGGTCGACACCGACCAGGGCGATGGCGTCCTCGTCAGCCGACAGGCGGCCCAGGTTGAAGGTGGCGATGTTGACGCCCGCCTCGCCCAGCAGCATGCCCAGGGCGCCGATGAAGCCCGGCTTGTCGAGGTTGTTGATGTACAGCATGGCCGGCGAGAAGGCCGCGTCCAGCTCCATGCCCTTGACCTCGACGACGCGCGGCGCGCCGGCGATCACCGTGCCGGCGAAGGCGCGCTTGCCCTTTTCGGTGGTGATGGTGATGCGCATCAGGCTGTCATAGGTGGGGCTGACTTCCTGGCGGCTCTCCGAGACGGTGATGCCGCGCTCCTTGGCCACGGCGGGCGCGGAGACCATGTTGATCTCGGCCAGCATCGGCTTGAGGATTCCCGACAGGGCCGCCGAGGTCATCGGCTTGACGTTCAGGTTGGCGACCTCGCCCTCATAGGCGATGTCGATGGCCTTGATGCCGAAGTCGACCATCTGGCCGGCCAGGGCGCCGATCTTTTCGGCCAAGGCCACGAACGGCTTCAGCTTGGGGGCTTCTTCGGCCGTGATCGACGGGCTGTTCAGGGCGTTGGTGACGGCGCCGGTCAGCAGGTAGTCGCTCATCTGCTCGGCGACCTGCAGAGCGACGTTTTCCTGGGCTTCGTTGGTGCTGGCGCCCAGGTGCGGGGTGGCCACGACGCGGTCGGAACCGAACAGCGGGTTTTCCTTGGCCGGCTCGGTGATGAACACGTCAAAGCCGGCGCCGCCGACATGGCCGCTGTCGAGCAGGGCGCGCAGGGCGACCTCATCGACCAGGCCGCCACGGGCGCAGTTGACGATCAGCACGCCCTTCTTGGTCTTGGCCAGGGCCTCGGCCGACAGGATGTTGCGGGTCTTGTCGGTCAGGGGCGTATGCAGGGTGATGACGTCGGCGCGGGCCAGCAGCTCGTCCAGCTCAACCTTCTCGACGCCCATTTCGATGGCGCGCTCAGGCGACAGGAACGGGTCGTAGGCCACGACCTTCATCTTCAGGCCCAGGGCCCGGTCGGCGACGATGCCGCCGATATTGCCGGCGCCGATCAGGCCCAGCGTCTTGGCGTAGAGCTCCACGCCCATGAAGCGGTTCTTCTCCCACTTGCCGGCCTGGGTCGAGGCGTCGGCGGCGGGCAGCTGGCGGGCCAGGGCGAACATCATGGCGATGGCGTGCTCGGCCGTGGTGATCGAGTTGCCGAACGGGGTGTTCATCACCACCACGCCCTTGGCGGTGGCGGCGGGGATGTCGACATTGTCGACGCCGATGCCGGCCCGGGCGATGACCTGCAGCTTGTGAGCGGCGGCGATGACGTCCTTGTCGAGCTTGGCGCCCGAGCGGATGGCGATGCCGTCATAGTCGCCGATGACGGCGATCAGTTCGTCCTTGGTCAGGCCGACCTTGATGTCGAAGTCGACGCCGCGGTTCTTGAAGATGTCGACGGCGGCGGGGCTGAGCTTGTCAGCGATGAGAACGCGGGGAGCCATGGTGAGGTGTCCGATCTTGGTGAGCCGGCCCTGTCCTGCGACGGATTTCGGGCGGCGGCTGTGATGTGGGGGCCTGGAATCCTCGTCCCGAACAGGTCGAGGGACGAGGATTTCAGCGATAGGAGGATGTGCTTAAGCGGCGACCAGCTCGGCCGAGACCGTGGCGAACGCCCAGTCCAGCCAGGGGGTCAGGGCTTCCAGATCCGAAGCCTCGACCGTGGCGCCGCACCAGATGCGCAGGCCGGCCGGGGCGTCGCGATAGCCGCCGATATCGAGGGCGGCGCCCTCCTTCTCGAGCAGGCTGGCCAGCTTCTTGGCGAAGTCGGCCTGGGCGTCGTCCGGCAGGGCGGCGATCGCGGGATCGACAACCTTGAGGCACACCGAGGTGTTGGAGCGGATGTCGGGCGTCGCGGCCAGGAAATCGACCCACGGGGTCTTGGCCACCCAGTCGGCGATGACCGCCAGGTTCTGGTCGGCGCGCGATTGCATGCCTTCCAGACCGCCGATGGACGAGGCCCACTTCAGGGCGTCCAGGGCGTCTTCCACGCAGAGCATGGAGGGCGTGTTGATGGTCGCGCCCTCGAAGATATCGAGGGAAACCTTGCCGCCCTTGGTCATGCGGAACAGCTTCGGCATCGGCCAGGCCGGCGTGTAGCTCTCGAGGCGGGCCACCGCGCGGGGCGACAGGATCAGCACGCCGTGCGCGCCCTCGCCGCCCAGCGCCTTCTGCCAGGAGAAGGTCACGACATCCAGCTTGGTCCAGTCCAGGTCCTGGGCGAAGGCGGCGCTGGTGGCGTCGCAGATGGTGATGCCTTCACGGTCGGCCGAGATGAAGTCGGCGTTCGGGACGCGGACGCCCGAGGTGGTGCCGTTCCAAGTGAAGACCAGATCCTTGGCCTGATCGACCTTGGAGGTGTCGGGCAGCTGGCCGTAGGGCGCGTCGAGCACCTCGACGTTGGGCAGCTTCAGTTGCTTGGTAACGTCGGTGACCCAGTCCTTGCCGAAGGACTCGAAGGCCATCAGTTGCACCGGGCGGGCGCCCAGCATCGACCACATCGCCATCTCGACAGCGCCGGTGTCGGAGCCGGCGACGATGCCGATCAGGAAGTCGGCGGGCACTTCCAGCACTTCGCGCGTCTGGTCGATGGCGGCCTTCAGGCGCGCCTTACCCAGCTTCGAGCGGTGCGACCGGCCCAAGACAGCATTTCTGAGACTTTCGGGGGTCCAGCCTGGGCGCTTGGCGCAGGGGCCGGAAGAGAACTCGGGACGAGCCGGGCGTTGCGCCGGCTTGGCGAGGGTGGTCATAGCGATGTCTCCCATCCTTACAGATGGACAGCGCCCCGTTGGGGGGGCGTGGCCCGCCGGCGAGAAACGCCGTTTCAGACCGAAAGGCAAGGAGAGAATTGTCGCGGGCGGCGGATATCGTCCGCCTTACGGCAATTTTTTTGCGAGGCGGATCCGCTTGCGCCAGGCCAGCAAGGTGCCGAGAAGGATGCAAGCCAGCACGCCGAGCGTGTCGAGATTGTTGATCACCGCATAGAGGTGGTCGCGCGGCAATTCTCCGACAAGATAATAGGCGTGAAGGCTGAATTGGACCGCCTGGAACAGCATGGCGCCGCCAAGCCACGGACTGGCATAGCGCAGCGCCAGGAGCAGAAATCCGGCGCCCATCGCGCCCTCGCCGGCCAGCAAAAGCATGGACTGCAACGCCGTCGGGACAAACATATGGGTCAGGACGGCGAAGGCCGCGCCCAGCAGCACGATCACGACACCATATCGCTCGGAGAGTCCGCCCTTGAGTAGCGCCAGCGCCAAGATGGCGATCAGCACCGTCCAGCCGACAATCGGAGCGAGAGAAGTGTACATGAAAAAGGCCTCTAATCGAAATTAGAGGCCTTAAGCATTAAACTATTGCAACGTTCGTTAGCCGACGTTGCGGAGCACACGTTCCTGCTTGGCGGAACCAAGCGTTTCCGGGGGCTTGTCTTCGAAACCGATCATCTTGGTGCGGACGCCGATGCGGAGCTTCACGTCGTTCAGCTCGTTGTGCATCTCGACCATCGCCGAGCGGGCTTCGCCCAGCGCGGCAAGGGCTTCGACCAGCTTGGCGCTGGCGCGGTCGCCGACCACGGCCGAGAGGCCGATGTCCTTGCGAGCGCGAAGCATGTCCGCCATCAGCTCGGCCGCTTCGACCATCGCCGCGTCAACAGCGTTTTCTGTCGCGAACAGTTTGGTCGCGACGCGTTGTGCAACAAAAACCTTTTCCATGCCCATCTCCCGTTAAGAACCTGTCAACGAAGGTAAACGAAGTCTTAACGGGCAGGCAATGAGAAACACCTCTTAGCGTTGATTTGCCGCGTCATCGGGCTGGCTTGGAAGCGAAGCGTTAGGGAGATGCCCCCAAAATGGGTCCTGGCATTCACCCGGACCTCCCATGTCTGACCCGCTGCGCAGCACCGAGGCTACAACGCACGCACCGCTGCAGGCGCGAATCGCGGGCGTGGCGCTGATCACCACGGTCGTCGCCCTGATCGCCGCCTGCGCCTGCTTCATGGTTCAGCAATGGAGCGTCGCGCGGCAGGAGGCCCGGGCCAATCACCAGGTTCTGACCCAGATGGTCGCCGCCGGCGCCGCCGCGCCCCTGGCCGCCGGCGACGTGGTCGGCGTCCGCAACGCCCTGGCCGCCGTGGCCAAGGCGCCGCACGTGGCGGGCGTGCAGATTTCCGACCTGCGGGGTCGCGTGATCGCTCACCTTGGCGCCGCGCCCGAGGCTGGGAAATCGACCCAGACCGTCGAGAAGAGGATCCTCCTGGACGGCCGGCAGATCGGAACCCTGGCCCTGGTGGCGCGCGAGCCCCGGCTGGAACAGATCCTGGCCCGCGACCTGGCCCTGACCGGCACGCTTTTCTTCGGCTCGGCCGGCCTGGCCATCCTGCTGGCCAACGGGCTGGCCCGTCGCATGACCCGCCCGATGCAGCGCCTGACCGAGGCCATGCAGGCCGTGGCCGCTGACGGCAATTTTCGCCCCGTGGAGCAGACCAGCGAGGACGATGTCTTCCAGAGCCTGACCGAGAGCTTCAACCAGCTGGTCGGCCGGCTCGAGGTCAATGACCATGATCTGCGCCGCGCCATGGCCGCCCTGGTCCGGGCCCGCGATGACGCCAATGCCGCCAACGTCCTGAAATCCCACTTCCTGGCCAATATGAGCCACGAGATCCGCACGCCCCTGAACGGCGTGCTGGCCATGGCCGAGGTCATGGCGATGGACGAGCTCAAGCCCGCCCAGCGCGAGCGCCTGTCGGTGATCCGCGAGTCGGGCGGCCTCCTGCTGGCCGTGCTCAACGATGTGCTCGACCTCTCGAAGATCGAGGCCGGCCGTCTGGAGCTCGCGGCCGAGAATTTTGACCTGGCCGCCCTGGCGGCCTCGCTGCGCGAGAGCTTCGCCGGCGAAGCGCGCGACAAGGGCCTGGCCTTCGAGGTCGCGGTCGCCGCCGAGGCCCACGGCGTCTGGCGCGGCGATGCAGACCGCCTGCGGCAGATCCTGGGCAATCTGATCTCCAACGCGCTGAAATTCACGCTGACCGGCGCGGTGGCGGTGAGGTTTGCCTCCGCCGAGGACGGCTCGGGCCTGCGGATCGACGTGGCTGACACTGGTATCGGCATCTCGGCCGAGATGCAGCCGCGACTGTTCGACAAGTTCGTCCAGGCCGACAGCTCGACGACCCGCCAGTTCGGCGGTTCGGGCCTGGGCCTGGCGATCTGCCGCGAACTGGCCACCCTGATGGGCGGCGGGATCGCCGTGCAGAGCCGCGAAGGCCAGGGCTCGACCTTCACCGTCGTGCTGGCCATGCCGCGCGGCGAGGGCGAGACCCCTGTCGCCGAGCCCGTCGAGGAGCCGGCCGCGACCGCGCGCACCCGTCCCCGCGTGCTGGCCGCCGACGACAATCCGACCAATCAGAAGGTCATCGCCGCCGTTCTCGCCCCGCTAGGCGCCGAGGTCGAACTGGTCGCCGACGGCGCGGCCTGTATCGAGGCCTGGAAGCGCGGCGGGCATGACATCATCCTGATGGACATCCATATGCCGGTCATGGACGGCGTCGAGGCCGCCAGGACCATCCGCGAGCTGGAACGCGCCGAAGGCCGGGCCCGTACGCCGATCGTGGCGGTCACGGCCAACGCCCTTGCCCATCAGGTCGAGGGCTATCTGGCCGCCGGCATGGACGGTCACGTCGCCAAGCCGATCGAAGTGACCAAGCTGTATGCGGCCATCGAAGCGGCCATGACCGCCGCGCGCCTCGCCGACGCGGCCTGAAAACCGCCCGTACCGAAGATCTTCCGAACCTGAACGCCAGACAACGAGCGGCTCAGAACCGCTTCAGGCGGCGCGTGGTTTCCTGGGTTCAACGTCGCCACACCGGGCGACGGAGAATTTCTGAGAGGAACCGACCGATGAAAAAGATCCTGCTTTCGATCACGGCGGTCTCGGCCCTGGCGGCCGCCACCGTTGTCCCCGCTGTTGCGTCCGCCCAATCCGTCAATCATCGCCAGGCCATGCTGGAGCGCCGGATCGACCAGGGCGTGCGCAATGGCTCCCTGAGCCGCGGCGAAGCCTATCGCCTGAACGCCCAGCTGCGCGAAACCGCCCGCCTGGAGTACCGCTATCGTCGCGGCGGCCTGAGCGGCTGGGAGCGCGCCGACCTGGATCGTCGCTTCGACCGCATCAGCGCCCAGATCCGCTACGAGCGTCACGACCGCGACTATGGCTCGGGCTACGGCCGCGACCGCGATCACCGCGACGACTATCGTCCGCGCTGGTAATCCCGATGCCGGTCAGACCGGCTCCAGACGGAGCCGGCTTTCCACCACCGTAAAGCCGCGGCCGCGCAAAAGAACGCGCGCGCCGCGGTTTTCGCAGTCCAGGTCCCCGCCCCGTCCGGGATAGGCCTGATGAAAGCTCAGCGCGTCCCGCCCCAGCCGCGCTCCAAACAACGGCATGAGGATGCAGTGGGCCGAGCCGGTCGTCGGATCTTCGGGGATGCCGCAGCCCGGCGCGAAGAAGCGGCTGACCACCTGATAGGGCAGGCCCGGATCGGCCAGGGCCACGGTGACGATCTGGCCCGGACCGCCCGAGGCCTCGCCGCCCACCAGCTTCACCGCCGCCTGGTCCGGTGTCAGGGCGCGGACGGTCGCCTCGTCCTGCATCACCGCGATCAGATACATGCCCGCCCAGACCTCGACCGGCGCCGCGCCCAGGGCCTCGGCCAGAGCCTCGGGGGTCGCGATCCTGCGCGGCGGATCGGCGGGAAAATCCATCTCCAGGCGCTCGCCGTCGCGACGCACGGTCAGGGCGCCCGCCTGGGTGTCAAAGGTCAGGAGCGACGCGTCGACGCCCAGCTCGAAGAACAGCGCATGCGCCGCCGCCAGGGTGGCGTGGCCGCAGATCGGCGCCTCGACGGTCGGGGTGAACCAGCGCAGGCCAAACCGCGCCGGGTCGGCGGTCTTCAGCAGGAACGACGTCTCGGCCTGGTTGTTCTCCGCCGCCATGGCCTGCATCCACGCCGTCGACGGCCAGGTGTCGAACGGCTCAAGCACGCAGGCGGGGTTGCCCATGAAGGGCGCAGAGGCGAAGGCGTCGATGGTCCACTGGCGCATGGGGCGGATCTTTCAGAGGAAGACGCCGACAGGGCTAATTCGGATTGATCCACAGATCAAAGATAACATTGTCATGGTGACAATTTACAATCTGTCATCCCGGACGAGCCCGGCGCAGGCCGGGTGAAGATCCGGGACCGCCGGAAGCGCGGCGCTCCGGCGTCGGTCCCGGATCTGCGCGCGACGCGCTTGTCCGGGATGACATCCTATTCCACCGTGATCTCCGGCCAGCGCGCCCGGGCCGAGCCCGTCGTCCGTTCCCAGCCGCCCGCGCCCTTCACCCGCAAGGGGTTGGGCCGCAGATGCAGGGCGAACAGGTCGTCCAGCCCGAACGGCGCGAAGACGCTCAGGGTGTCATCGGCCTCCATCCGCACGCCCACACAGAAGGCGGTGGCCACGAAACGCTTCAGCGCGGCGGCGCTGTTTTCCAGCGGCGGATAGGGCTCGTCGGCCCCGAACTTCTTTTCGAACCACAGATGCACCCGGGCCTGGTTGCGCACCTCGACCAGCTCGCGCAGCGGCGGCTCGAAGGCGGCGGCCACGCGCTGGATCACGACATCCTCGGCCTCGTAGGAGGTGTCGGAGGCGTCGTGATAGGCGACGTCATAGTCCTTGATCCCGTAGTCCGGCGCGCGGCCGGTCAGGTGGTTCCAGACCGGTTGATAGATCGCGCCCGAAAAGATCATGGCGTCGGGCAGATCCAGATCGCGAACGACGCGCAGCACCTGCATCGTCGTGGGCACGCCGTGGACGATGTCGATCAGACGGGTTTCGAGAGAACCGGTCATTTGCGCAGCATCCATCCGTGATCCAGGGGGCCATGGCCCTGGCCGAAGCCCGGCGCGCGCAGCATGGCCTCGTGCACATAGTTCCAGGCCCGCGCCACCGCCTGTTCCAGCGGCAGGCCCTGGGCCAGGCCCGTCGCGCAGGCGCTGGCCAGGGTGCAGCCGGTGCCGTGGGTGTGGCGGGTGTCGATCCGCTCGCCCTCGAAGGTGGTTTCACCGGCCGGGGTCATCAGCACGTCGATCATGCGGTCCCCCTCGATATGCCCCCCCTTCATCAGTACGGCCCGGGCGCCCATCGCCAGCAGCGCCTCGCCGGCCCGGCGCAGGTCGTCGGTGGTCTCGACGCTCAACCCGGTCAGGGCCGCGGCCTCGGGGGCGTTGGGGGTCAGCAGGGCGGCGCGGGGGATCATCAGGCTCTTCACCGCCCCGATGGCGGCCTCGGCCAGCAGGCTGGCCCCGCCCTTGGCGACCATCACCGGATCGACGACCACCGGGACGCTTTTGGCGTATTCCAGAATGACGGCGACCGTCTCGACCACGCCGACATCGCCCAGCATGCCGGTCTTGATGGCGTCGGCTCCGATGTCATCGAGCACGGCGCGGGCCTGAGCGGCGATGATCTCCAGCGGGATCGGATGCACGCCGGTGACGCCCAGCGTGTTCTGCACCGTCACGGCGGTGATGGCGGTGGCCGCATAGCCGCCGAGGGCGGTGATGGTCTTGATGTCGGCCTGAATGCCCGCGCCGCCGCCGGAATCCGATCCGGCGATGACGAGAACGCGGCCTTGAGGAGCGTGGGTCATGACGGCAGTCCTAGGGGGGAATCGGCGGAGTGCGAAGAGGGCGGCGTTACGCCCCCCCGGACTCTCTTCCCCCTTTGATGGGGGAAGGGAGAAGACACGGCTTCTCAGCCTCACGCGGCATGAGCCGCTGAAGGGGTCGGGGAGGCGCGAAGCGGCCGGGGCGAACCCGGATGACCGTGATGTGTGTTTTGCGTTTCGGCTCGACCTGTCCGCTTCGCAGAAGCTGTTCTTGCGTGAGGATCGGGCCAAGCGAGCGTCTTTCAGCTCTGATACCCAAGAGCCCCCGT
>CALRUN020000068.1:0-11341 GCA_943371355.1 Alsobacter soli | reverse complement strand
GGCCGCGCCGGCCGCTCCGGTCGCCGCCGCTCCGGCGGCTCCGGCTCCCGTGGCCCAGGCTCCGGCGCCCGTCGCGCCGGCGGCCCCGGTCGCTGCTGCTCCGGTCGCCGCGGCCCCCGCCGCGCCGCGCGCCGAGGCCCCGCGTCCTGCTGCGGCTTCGCCCAGCCAGACCCGGACCTACGAGCCCAGCCGCGAACGTCGCGACGACCGCACGTCGACCACCACCTATCGTCCGCCCGCCGGCGAGCGCCCCCCGCAGGGTGATCGTCCGCAGGGCGACCGGCCGTTCAACCAGCGCGCCCCGCGCCAGGACGGTCCCTACAACCAGCGCGCGCCGCGTCCCGACGCTGCGCCCCGCGCCGATGCGGCCCCGCGTGGCCCGCGTCCGGAAGGCGGCTTCCGCAACGATCGTCCGCAGGGCGACCGGCCCCAGGGTGATCGTCCGCAGGGCGACCGTCCGACCCAGACTGTCCGCTATTCGGCCCTGGCTCCGCGCCCGGCGCCCGGCGCCCGTCCGGGTCCCGGTGGTCCGCCGCGCGGTCCGCGTCCTGGCGTTCCGGCCGCCGCTCCGGCGACCCCGGAAGTCCAGCGCGCCATGCGTTCGGCTCCGCGTCCCGGCGGCGAAGTCAGCCGTCGTCCCGAGGATGACGATGATCGCCGCAAGGCCGCCGCCCCCGGCAAGGCCGTGTCGCGCGCCAAGGGCGCGCCGATCCGCCGCGAAGGCCGCCTGACGATCCAGACCGTGGCCGGCGATGGAGACTCCGCCGACCGCATGCGTTCGCTGGCCTCGGTTCGCCGGGCCCGGGAACGTGAAAAGGAAAAGCGTCGCGGCGGTCCCGCCGATGTGGTGAAGGTCAGCCGCGAAGTGATCATCCCCGACGTCATCACCGTTCAGGAGCTGTCCAACCGGATGGCCGTGCGCGGCGTGGAAATCATCAAGTTCCTGATGCGTCAGGGCGTGATGCTGAAGATCAACGACGTCATCGACAATGACACCGCCGAGCTGGTGGCGACCGAATTTGGTCACACCGTGCGCCGCGTGTCGGAAGCCGACGTCGAAGAAGGCTTCATCGGCGCCGAGGACATCGACGATCACCTGGAGTCGCGGCCCCCGGTGGTCACGGTCATGGGTCACGTCGACCACGGCAAGACCAGCCTGCTGGACGCGCTGCGCAAGGCCGATGTGGCCGGCGGCGAGCACGGCGGCATCACCCAGCACATCGGCGCCTACCAGGTTCGCCTGGACGGCGGCGAGAAGATCACCTTCCTCGACACCCCCGGCCACGCCGCCTTCTCGCAAATGCGGGCGCGCGGCGCCAACATCACCGACCTGGTGATCCTGGTCGTGGCCGGCGACGACGGCGTGATGCCCCAGACCATCGAGGCCATCAAACACGCCCGCGCCGCCGAGGTGCCGATCATCGTGGCCGTCAACAAGATGGACAAGCCGGGTTCCGACTCGACGCGCGTCATCAATGAACTGCTGCAGCACGAAATCGTCGTCGAAAGCCTGGGTGGCGACACCCAGATCGTCGAGGTCTCGGCCAAGACCGGCCAGGGCCTGGACGAGCTGATCGAACGCATCACCCTGCTGGCCGAAGTGCTCGACCTGAAGGCCAACCCCGACCGCGTCGCCGACGGCGTCGTGATCGAGGCCAAGCTAGACAAGGGTCGCGGCGCGGTTTCGACCGTGCTGGTCAAGCGCGGCACGCTGAAGCGCGGCGACATCGTCGTGGCCGGCAGCCAGTTCGGCCGGGTTCGCGCCCTGCTGAACGAGCGTAACGAGCAACTGACCGAAGCTGGTCCCGCCACCCCGGTCGAGATTCTCGGCCTGGACGGCGTGCCTTCGCCTGGCGACCCCTTCGCGGTCGTCGAGAACGAGGCCCGCGCTCGCGAGCTGACGGAGTACCGCATCCGCCTGAAGCGTGAGAAGTCACTGCATCCGGTCGGCGCGGGCGCCACCAGCATGGCCGACATGATGGCCAAGCTGCAGGACAAGAAGTACCGCGAACTGCCGCTGGTCATCAAAGCCGACGTGCAGGGCTCGGCCGAAGCGATCATCGGGTCGCTGGACGCCATGTCGACCGACGAGGTCCGCGCGCGGATCATCCTGTCGGGCGCCGGCGCGATCAGCGAAAGCGACGTCATGCTGGCCAAGGGCGCCGGCGCGCCGCTCATCGGCTTCAACGTCCGGGCCTCGGCCCAGGCGCGGGCGCTGGCCGAGCGCGAAGGTGTCGAGATCCGCTACTACGCGATCATCTACGACCTGCTGGACGACATCAAAGGCGTGCTCTCGGGCATGCTGGCGCCGATCCAGCGCGAAACCTTCCTGGGCAACGCCGAAGTGCTGCAAGCCTTCGACATCTCCAAGGTCGGCAAGGTCGCCGGTTGCCGCGTCACCGAAGGTGTCGTGCGCAAGGGCGCCAAGGTCCGGATCATCCGCAACGACATCGTCGTTCTGGAACTGGGCACGCTGCAGACCCTCAAGCGCTTCAAGGACGAGGTCCCCGAGGTCCCGTCTGGCCAGGAGTGCGGCATGATGTTCGCCGGCTTCCAGGACATCAAGGTTGGCGACACCATCGAGTGTTTCACCGTCGAGGAGATCAAGCGCCAGCTCGACTAGGGCCGGACTTGAACTTCAAAACCATCGGAAAGGCGCGGATCGCAAGGTCCGCGCCTTTTTCGTTTGGGCGCATCGGACTGGAATTCGCCCAATTCCGGCGCTACGCCTTCAGCATGCGTATCAAAGCCCTTCTCGTCCTGACCGTCGCGGCCCTCTCGCTGAGCGCCTGCGCCACGGCTGACCGCTATGACGCGGCCGGCGATGTCCATGCCCTGCTGACGGCGATCCGCGACCGCGACCGGGCGGCTTTCGACGCCCGGGTCGATCGTCAGGCGCTGAAATACGAGATCGAGGCGCGGCTGATGGACGAAGCCCGCCGGCGCAAGGCCGACAACAGCCTGATGGCCATCGCCGCCGCCCTGGCCGGCCCAGCCGCCGATATCGCCGGCGAGGCCCTGATCCGGCCCGAGACCTTCCGCGCCGCCGCCAACTATTACGGCTACACGCCCGACCGCCCGCTCCCGGGCCGCATCGCCATCGCCAGCGCCCTGCGCCCGGCCGGCGACGGCCGGGTCTGCGCCGCAAAGAAGGACGGCCCGTGCCTGCTGACCTTCACCCGCGACGGCTCGGTCTGGCGGCTGAGCGGCTTTGATCCGCAGGCGGCGAACCTGCACTTCAAGCGGTAGGATCTTGGCTTCTCAAAATCCCGCTCTCCCCGGCGAAGGCCGGGGTCCAGATCGAACCCATGAGCGTCGGGCCTGCTGGCGACGATTGTTGGCGCAACATCCCCAAACTCCCCGGATGAATCTGGGCCCCGGCCTTCGCCGGGGAGAGCGGGTGTGGGGTGTGGTGACTGGGGTCATTCTGGCCACAGTAGCGGCCACGACCGCCCACGCCGAGCGGCGGATGTTCTCTTACGACCCGATCTCGGCCGACGCCAAACGGCTGACTGGGGCCGGGCTGACGGTGCTGTTCGACCAGGGCTTGATGGGCGCCAGGCCGGTTAAGGTTCTGGCCACCGGCGTTCCGGCCCAGGGGCTGCTGATCAAGGGCAAGGATCGAGATCTCGGCCCCAAGGGGCTGGCGGGTCTCGAGGGCGTCGACGCCGATGCGGCGCTGTACGAAATCGATCCCAAGGCCGAGCAGGGCAGGGTCTATATCCGCGCCTTCTGCCCCGGCGCGACGCGACTGTGGCTGAGCTTCAGCCGCATCGCCGTGCGCCGCGACCTGCGCATCCAGGCCCTCGGTGACGACCCCAAGGCGACCGGCCTGGCCCGGGTGTGCGGCACGCTGGACTTTTCCTGGCGCGGGGAATGGAAACTGCCGGACGGTCATCGTCCCGACCCGATGGAAGACTGGACCGACAACCTGAACGGCGTTCGCTAGACATCTTGTCGGCTGGCGGGATCGCGGCCAAGCTCAAGCCCAACGACACGGGGGTGGGACACGATGACCAGCGCGCTGGACGGCTTTACGCGTTTCGAATTCGATGACGGCCGGTGGGCCCGCGAGGTCTACAGGATCGGAACCGGTCCCGCCGTCATCGTCATCCACGAGATGCCCGGCCTGCATCCCGGGGTCCTGGCCTTCGCCCGCGACGTGGCGGCGGCGGGCATGACGGTCTTCTGCCCCAGCCTGTTCGGCAAGCCGACCAAGCCCGTCAGCATGGCCTATGCCCTGGGCGAGATCGCCAAGACGATGTGCGTGCGCCGTGAATTCACGGTCTGGGCCACCGATCGTTCCAGTCCCATCGTCGACTGGCTGCGCGCCTTGGCGCGTCAGGCGCACAAGGAGTGCGGCGGCAAGGGCGTCGGCGCGGTGGGCATGTGCTTCACCGGCGGCTTCGCCCTGGCGATGATGACCGAGCCGTCGGTGGTGGCTCCAGTGCTGTCGCAACCATCCCTGCCGTTCGGCGGCAAGGGCAAGGGATCCCTGGGCTGTTCGGCCGTCGAGATCGCCTGCGCCCGCACCCGGTTCGAGACCGAAGACCTGTCGCTGCTGGCCCTGCGGTTCTCGTCCGACAAGCTGGTGCCCGATGAACGCTTCGAGACCCTGAAGCGCGAGTTCGGCGATCGGGTCGAGACGGTCGAGCTGGCCGACGCCGACGCGGCGCCGGGCGTTCCCATGGCTCCGCACTCGGTCCTGACCCTGCACCTGAACCGCGCCGACCCGCTGGGCCCGACCATGCAGACCCGTGACAAGGTGATCGCGTTCTTCAAGGCGCGGACGGGGGCTTAGGGGTAGATGCTCCCCGTAAAGGGTGGGTACCGCCTGTGGAACCACAACCAAAAGCTGTCATCCCGGACAAGCGAAGCGCAGATCCGGGACCGCCGGAAGCGCTGAGTTCAGGCGTCGGTCCCGGATCGGCGCGCTGCGCGCTTGTCCGGGATGACAGCCGTTTTTGGTCACATGCAATAGCTCTCCCCCGGAGGGGGAGGATCACCCCGCGCTGGACTTATCGCCCCCACAAGCCTAGACACCGCGCCTTGATTTTCCCCCGCGCTCCGGTGTTCGATCCGCCGGCCGGGCTGTAAGGACATCGCGCCATGAAGCGCCATACCGACAAGACTCCCAAGCCGGCCTCCACGGGCCCGTCGCAGCGCCAGCTGCGCGCCGGCGAGCTGATCCGCCACGCCCTGGTCGACATCCTGCGCCACGAAGACCTGCAGGACCCGGCCCTGATCAATGTCTCGGTGACGGTGACGGAAGTGCGGCTGACCCCGGACCTGCGCCACGCGGTCTGTTTCGTCGAGCCCCTGGGCGCCGGCATTGCCCCCAAGATCGACCGCGAGGCCTCGTCGCCGTCGCGGATCGCCGTCGAGCTGGGCAGCCCCGAGGTGGTGGTCGCGGGCCTCAACCGCGTGGCCAAGTTCCTGCGCGGCCGCCTGGGCAAGACCATCGACATGAAGTTCACGCCGGACCTGAAGTTCATCCACGACGAGAGCTTCAACTCGGCCGCCTATATGAACCGGCTGTTCGA
This sequence comes from Alsobacter soli, assembly GCA_943371355.1. Lineage (GTDB taxonomy): Bacteria > Pseudomonadota > Alphaproteobacteria > Caulobacterales > Caulobacteraceae > Caulobacter. The sequence goes on along the minus strand of CALRUN020000068.1, from coordinate 5,798 downwards.
CAATCCGGTGGTCCAGCAGGACCTGCGCCGCCTGTCCGATGTGGTCGAGGACGATGATCAAGAAGGCCGGGAAGACTAAGCGTGGCCCGCCGCAAGAAGGGCGATCCCGTCTCGGGCTGGCTGTGCCTGGACAAGCCCTATGACCTGACCTCGACCAGCGCCGTCAGTCGCGTCCGCCGGGCCTTCAACGCCCAGAAGGGCGGCCATGCCGGCACGCTGGACCCGCTGGCCACCGGCATCCTGCCCATCGCTCTGGGCGAGGCGACCAAGACGGTTCCGTTCCTGGTCGACGCCGACAAGGCCTATCGCTTCACCATCCAGTGGGGTCGCAACACCACCACCCTGGACCGCGAGGGCGAGACCACGGGCACGAGCGACGTGCGCCCGACCCGCGACGAGGTCGAGGCCGTGCTGGCCGAGTTCGTCGGCGAGGTCGACCAGATCCCGCCCAACTATTCGGCGATCAAGGTGGACGGCGAGCGCGCCTATGACCTGGCCCGCGACGGGGTCGAGTTCGAGCTGGCGACGCGCAAGGTGACGATCCACAGCCTGCGCGTACTGGAGGCGCCTGACGTCGACCACATCGTGCTGGAGATGGAATGTGGCAAGGGCACCTATGTCCGCGCCGTGGTCCGCGACCTGGCCGCCCGGCTGGGAACCTGCGGCCATGTCGACCAGCTTCGCCGGACGCGGGTCGGCCAGTTCACCGAGGTGACGGCGATATCGCTGGAAACTCTCGAGAATTTGAGCTATGAGGCCCGCCTGTCGGAGGCATTGCTTCCGGTCGAGACCGCGCTGGACGACATCCCGGCGCTGGCCGTGACCGATGAAGACGCCTTCCGGCTTGCGCAAGGACGCGCCATCGTTCTGCTCCCAAGGCAGGTTGAAACGCTGAAAGCCGAGCTCACGCCCGGCGATCGAACCGTTTCCGCCATGGTGGGAGAGAGGTTGGTGGCCCTGTGCGAGATGCGCGCCGGACGGCTCAATCCGGTGCGGGTCTTTCAACTCACCTGAGCGGAGACAGCACGATGTCGATCACTGCCGAGCGCAAGACCGCTCTTATCGCCGAACACGCCCGCACCGAGGGTGACACCGGCAGCGCCGAAGTCCAGGTCGCGATCCTCTCCGAGCGCATCGCCAACCTGACCGAGCACTTCAAGACCCACAAGAAGGACAACCACAGCCGTCGTGGTCTGTTGATGATGGTTTCCCAGCGTCGCAGCCTCCTCGACCACCTGAAGAAGTCCGATCTGGGCCGTTATTCGGCTCTCATCGAAAAGCTGGGTCTGCGCCGCTAGTTCTGGCGCAGTCGGCCGCCTCGCTCACGCGGGGCGGCCGAACGCTTTTCTGGCCTACCGTTTCAAGACAGGCCGAAACGGAAGGTTGCTGCGGAACCGCCTCATGCGGCTCCGAACATGTAAGCCGGAGATCACGATCCCCGGACGCCTGTCGAACTGGATGAGGAATACTCGGGACCGCCATTCGGCCGCCCGCCCCTGTCCGTCCTGAAGGAAATGGGTCCTTCGGAACCGAAAGAAGCAAAAATGTTCGAAATCATGCGCAAGACGATCGAGTGGGGCGGCAAGACGCTGGTCCTCGAAACCGGTCGCATCGCCCGTCAGGCTGACGGCGCCGTTCTGGCCACCATGGGCGAAACCGTCGTCCTGGCCACCGCCGTGTTCGCCAAGAAAGCCAAGCCCGGCCAGGACTTCTTCCCCCTGACCGTCAACTACATCGAGAAGACCTACGCCGCGGGCAAGATCCCGGGCGGCTTCTTCAAGCGCGAAGGTCGTCCGTCGGAAAAGGAAACCCTGGTTTCCCGCCTGATCGACCGTCCGATCCGCCCCCTGTTCGTCAAGGGCTTCAAGAACGAAGTCCAGGTCGTCTGCACCGTGCTGCAGCATGACCTCGAGAACGATCCCGACATCGTCGCCATGGTCGCCGCCTCGGCCGCCCTGGTGATCTCCGGCGCCCCGTTCATGGGCCCCATCGGCGGCTGCCGCGTGGGCTACGTCAACGGCGAATACATCCTGAACCCGACGCTCGACGAGCTGAAGGAAAGCAAGATGGACCTGGTCGTGGCCGGCACCGCCGACGCCGTGATGATGGTCGAATCCGAAATCCAGGAGCTCTCGGAAGAGATCGTCCTGGGCGGCGTCACCTTCGCCCACAAGTCGATCCAGCCCGTCATCAACGGCATCATCGAACTGGCCGAACACGCCGCCAAGGAAGCCTTCGACTTCCAGCCGGAAGACACCGACGCCCTGAAGGCCGAAGTGAAGAAGGCCGTCGGCAAGGATCTGGCCGAAGCCTACACCATCCGCGCCAAGGGCGACCGCGTCGCGGCCCTGTCGGCCGCCAAGTCCAAGGCCGTCGACACCTTCGCCAAGAGCGACACCAACCCGGCCGGCATCGATCCGCTGAAGCTGATCTCGGTGTTCAAGGAACTGGAAGCCGACATCGTCCGTCGCTCCATCCTCGACACCGGCATCCGCATCGACGGCCGCACCGTCGACAAGGTCCGTCCGATCCTGGGTGAAGTCGGCATCCTGCCGCGCACCCACGGCTCGGCCCTGTTCACGCGCGGCGAAACGCAAGCCATCGTGGTCGCCACCCTGGGCACCGGCGACGACGAGCAGTTCATCGACGCCCTGGAAGGCACCTACAAGGAATCCTTCCTGCTGCACTACAACTTCCCTCCCTTCTCGGTCGGTGAGACCGGTCGGATGGGCAGCCCCGGCCGCCGCGAAATCGGCCACGGCAAGCTGGCCTGGCGCGCCCTGCGCCCGATGCTGCCGGCCAAGGAAGACTTCCCCTACACCATCCGCCTGGTCTCCGAGATCACCGAGTCGAACGGCTCGTCCTCGATGGCCACGGTCTGCGGCGCCTCGCTGGCCATGATGGACGCGGGCGTTCCGCTGATCCGTCCGGTCTCGGGCATCGCCATGGGCCTGATCCTCGAAAAGGACGGCTTCGCCGTTCTGTCCGACATCCTGGGCGACGAAGATCACCTGGGCGACATGGACTTCAAGGTGGCCGGCACCAGCGAGGGTCTGACCTCGCTGCAGATGGACATCAAGATCGCCGGCATCACCGAAGAGATCATGAAGCAAGCGCTGGCCCAGGCTAAGGGCGGTCGCGAGCACATCCTCGGCGAGATGAACAAGGCGATGGATGCGCCGCGCGAAGAAGTCGGCGACTACGCGCCGAAGATCGAAACCATCACCATCCCGACCGACAAGATCCGGGAAGTGATCGGCACCGGCGGCAAGGTGATCCGCGAGATCGTCGCCACCACCGGCGCCAAGGTCGACATCAACGACGAGGGCACGGTCAAGGTTTCGGCCTCGGACGGCGCCAAGATCAAGGCCGCCATCGACTGGATCAAGTCGATCACGCAAGAAGCTGAAGTCGGCGCGATCTATGACGGCAAGGTCGTCAAGGTCGTCGATTTCGGCGCCTTCGTGAACTTCTTCGGCGCCAAGGACGGCCTCGTCCACGTCAGCCAGATCAGCAACGAACGCGTCGCCAAGCCGTCGGACGTGCTGAAGGAAGGCCAGATCGTCAAAGTGAAGCTTCTCGGCTTCGACGATCGCGGCAAGACCAAGCTGTCGATGAAGGTTGTCGACCAGGAAACTGGCGAAGACCTGTCCAAGAAGGAAGCGGCGGCCGAAGAGGCGTAAGCCTTTTCAGCCCGGTTTTTCCGGACGGAATGCAGCGGGCGGCTCCGAAAGGGGCCGCCCGTTTTGCGTTTGGGGGGCTGTTCCGATCGTTAAGGGGCCAGCCAAAGGCAGGGTAGGCCGTAGTCATCAGGGCGCATCCTGAGTCGAAGCGGTCCGTCTTCGGCCTCAAACAGCAAGGCAGTGATCTCCCCAACGCCAGGCGCATCGATGGCTGGGCGGCGCAGTGTGATCATGGCTTCCGCCGCGCCTCCCAGCAGCTTGCAATGCCGGATTGGGTCTTGGGGGTAGAGTTGGGAAATTCGCGACCGCGCCTCAACCTCGCTGTTGAAGACCCCGACAGCAGATAGAATTTCGCGCCTGTCCTCATGGGTATGGAGCTCAAAGCGAAAGCTTGCCCATCCCTGGCTAAGCTTCGCCGCCAACAGCGTGATGGGCGTGGCATCGCAAACGGGCACAAGCAGCTCGGTGGCCAGCAGCAAATCCTCAACCGTCAGATCGCTTGATATATCGGTCATGCTGATGGTTCGTCTCTGACTTGGCTCGCCCGCCGACCCCCAGGGTCGGTGCCATCCTTACATCTCTTGGAGGCTGCAGCGTGCCGAGGCGTACAGGTCTGTCAAGGACGGCCCTGCGGGCCGCCGCTCCGCGGCGACGCGAGAGCGTCGTCCTTGAGAGACCTGTACGCCTCGGCGATCGTCTCGCCGTGAGATGTAAGGATGGCTGTGCCCGCGAGGGGCGAACGCCACCCCCAACCCTTGTCATCCCGGGCGAAGCGTAGCGAAGACCCGGGACCGCTCCAAACGCGGCGCTTCCTGCGGTCCCGGCGCTACGCGCTGCGCGCTACGGCCGGGATGACAGTTGATAAGGACTACCGCCGCGCCTCGGTCGCCATCCGCACCGCCAGACCGCCCAGCACGCTGGCCATCAGCCAGCGCTGCACCAGCACCCACACCGGCCGCCCGGCCAAAAACGTCGCGATAGACCCCGCCGCCAGGCAGATCAGGCCGTTGATGGTCAGGCTGATGACGATCTGGCTGCCGCCCAGCACCAGAGACTGGCCCAGCACCGCGCCGCGATGCGGGTCGATGAACTGCGGCAGCAGCGACAGGTAGAGCATCGCCGCCTTGGGGTTCAGCAGGTTGGTCAGGAAGCCCATGGCCATCAGCCTGGCGGGCGGGTCCTTCGGCAGCTCGCGCACCTGGAACGGCGCGGCGCCGCCCGGCCGGATCGCCTGCCAGGCCAGCCAGCCCAGATACAGCGCCCCGCCGAACCGCAGCACGTCGTAGGCGATGGGGGCGGCCATCAGCAGGGCGGTGATGCCCAGCGCCGCGCACAGCAGATAGACGACAAAGCCCGCCGCCGTGCCGACCAGCGACACGATCCCGGCCATCGGCCCCTGACTGATCGCGCGACTGACCAGATACAGCATGTTGGGCCCCGGGGTCAGGGCCATGCCCAGGCAGATGAGGCAGAAGGCGATCCAGGTGTGGGCGTGGGGCATGGGCGCGGCTCCATATCGACAGGTGGGGCGCCCAGGCGAACGGCTCTGCTGTGGTCCGCGCTTCCCGAGGGTGCTCCCTCTGATCGCCAGTCGCGCGGACGGGGGCAAGCTACACCGTGTTTCGTTCGGCGGCCACGGGGATTGGGACCGGGCTGTCCCCGGATGGGCGCGGGGATAGACGCCTCAAGTCCTCCCCCTGAAGGGGGAGGCGGCCGGAGGCCGGTGGGGGAACACCGCATTGATTCAGCAGCACTTCCCCCTCCGATCGCTGCGCGATCGCCTCCCCCGCTAGGGGGAGGACTTGTACGGGCGTCCAGACAATCGACGCAGCCCCCTGAAAACCTGGCGCATAATCATCCCACCTCGTCGCGAGGAAAGGGCGCAAGGCCAGCGACCATTGCGGCGGCGGGGGGTGATCGAGCGGGCAGCTCAATCGATGGTGGGAAGAGCGCCTTGTGCTCTGGGCCGCCAACCTCGTGGTCTCTGGCGGCGGTCGGCCCTGGAACACAGAAACGACGTGACCACGAGGGTCGAGAAGGCAGCAGGCATGGGCTGAAATCGCCCATGCGGTCTGGACGGGGTCGCTAACCCCTCCACCCGCCGGAGGCCGAACG
>CALRUN020000067.1:0-11610 GCA_943371355.1 Alsobacter soli | reverse complement strand
CCGCGCGCCGATCGGCGACGACGTCAAGATGCAGCAGGCGGCCCTGGCCTATGCCTCGGACATGGCCTTCATGGAAAGCGCCCTGCGTCCGCACGGCCTGATCTGGACCACGCCCGGCCTGCAGTCGGCCAGCCTGGACCACGCCATGTGGTTCCACAGGCCGTTCAACTTCAACGACTGGACCCTGTTCGCCCAGGACAGCCCCAGCGCTTCGCAGGGACGCGGCATGGTGCGCGGCCAGATGTTCAGCCAGGACGGAACCCTGCTGGCCTCGGTGGCCCAGGAATGCCTGATGCGGATCAAGAAGTAGGCGGGCTCTAGCCGCCCAGCCGTTCCAGAACACCGACGAACCGGTCGATATCGCCCCCGGTCATCGCGCGCTCGGCTTCGATCACCAGCTGGAGCTTGCGCGCCAGGACACGCAATTCGATTTCGCCGGCCTCGGCTTGGGTCTTGGCGGCGGTCGCCTTGCTGGCCTCGGCTTCCGCGAGAAGCTTGGTCGCCCGGGCTGCGAGTTCCTCATTTTCCAGACCGGCGCGCGATAGCCGATCCTTCAGATGGGCGATGGAGCGGTCCAGCAGGTCCTGGGCCTCCTCCCGGACGGAGGTTCCGTGATGCTGGTTCACCACCGAATCCAGCACCGCCGCCATCGCCTGGGTCAGCCTGGGGATCAGGCCGTTTCCAATACTCACGCCGTTGGTGATCTGCGCGGAGGCATCCTGTCTTCGACGCGCACTGACGAAGACCTCGACGACCATCTTCATCGCGGCGATGGCGGAATCGGACTTCAGAACAGTCGCGGCCATGACCACGCCGTGTTCGGTGAAGGCCCAGGGCCGTGTCCGTCGCCCACCTCGGGAGTTTGATATCGCATTTTGCGATATCAAACGGGCGAACTCCTCAGCCGTCAGTTGGAAGGCGTAACCCTCGAACCGTGCGGCATTGCGGCGGACCTGTTCGTTGAGGCGCCGGGTCTCGACGCCGAACAGAGCGGCGATCGCGTCGTCGAGAACGACACTCTGGCCCCGGATCTGATGGATATGGGCAAACGCCCTGTCGGCGGCCGGTAGATCGACAGGCATAGGGCTCGACATCGCATTGAGGGTGGTGGCCCTCATACACTCTCTTTGATTGATTTCGAGATCAATCCTCTTCGGCCGGGCCGTCGTTATAGATGGTCCAGGACCGCCCGATGCGGATCAGGAAGCAGGATGGTTCGCCAGGCGGATCGACGCCACGCCGGCCAGGGCCAGACCGCGCAGCAGCGAGGCCACCTGCATGCCGACGGTCAGCTCGCCGGCCAGGGCCATGCGCAGCGCCTCGGCGGCCGGGACCCAGAGCCGTTCGATCCGTTCGGTCGGGTCGTCCTTGGGCTCGGCGACATTCGCCACCTGACGCGCCAGAACGATGTGCGTGCGGTTGGAATGAGTGCCGGCGTTGGCCCGCGTTTCGCCGACCAGGGTCAGAATCCCGGCGCACCCGGTCTCTTCCAGCAGCTCGCGCGCGGCGGCGGCGCAGGGATCCGTGTCGGTCGGCTCCATGCCGCCGGCGGGCAGTTCGATCGACATCCCGCCCAGGCCATGCCGGTACTGCCTGACGAGCAGCACGTTGTCGGCGGCGTCCAGGGCGATGATCTCGACCCAGTCGGGATAGTCCAGCACGTAGTAGGGGGCGACCACCGCGCCTTCGTCCGTGACGCAATCATCAGCGCGAACGGCGATCCAGCGATCCTTGTGAACATAGCGCGAGGCGGTGACCCGCCACTTTCCGTCGGTCGCCATGTCCTCGAACTCCTGGGATTGGCCGTCGTCAGTCGTAGTGGCGCTCTGCGCCGTCGCTGTCATCGGCCTCTTGCGCCGGACCTTCCGGTTCTCCCACCAGGGCGGGCGGATCGGCGAGGATCAAACGCTCGGCGATCTTCACTTCGGGCACGGCCGCTCGGGTGAAGGGCAGGAACCAGGTCTGGCCGCCCAGGGCGGGCTGGATCTCGAGCAGGTCGCCAGCGCCGAAGTTCTGCACGCTCTTGACCGACCCCAGCAGGGCGTTGCCCTCCACATGGCGCACGGGCAGGCCGACCAGATCGGTCAGATAGAATTCGTCCTCGTCGGGCTCTGGCAGGGAGTCCCGGGGGACATAGAGGCGCAGGCCGCGCAGGGCGTCGGCGGCCTCCTTGGTCTCGATCCCCTTGCAACGGGTGACGAGGCCTTCCTTGGCCACGCGGGCCGAGGTGATGGTCAGGGCCGGCGAGCCATCCTGACGCAGCAGCGCCTTGAAGTCGGCAAGGCTCTTGGGGTCTTCGGTATAGGTCGTGATCTTGACCTCGCCGCGCACGCCAAAGCCGCCGGAGACGCGGCCGACAAGGATCAGGTTGGCGGGAGGCGGGTTGCTCATGGGAAAGGACATCGCCGCCCCGATCCGAAGACCGGGGCGACAGCGTCAAAGGCCTTAGCCTTCGGTCTTTTCGTCTTCGGCAGCCGGGGCTTCTTCAGCGGCGGCTTCTTCGACGGGCGCTTCTTCAGCGACCGGTTCCGGGGCCGGGGCAGCAGCGGCTTCGGCAGCAGCAGCGGCGGCGGCTTCGGCGGCAGCCTTGGCGTCTTCGGCGGCTTGAGCGGCGGCGGCGGCGGCGTCTTCAGCAGCCTTCACGTCGGCGGCCTTGCGGTCTTCGTCGCGCTGGGCGCGTTCGGCGATGCGTTCCTGGGCCTTCTTGCCCGGAGCGCCCTTTTCAGGGTTGTTGCCGTGGGTCCACGAACCGATGCCCTGGGCGGCCAGGAAGCGCGCGACGCGGTCGGTCGGCTGGGCGCCCTTGGCGATCCAGGCCTGGATCGATTCCACCTTCAGGGTGACGCGCGCGGCGTCGTCCTTCTTGAGGAGCGGGTTGTAGGTGCCGACCTTCTCGATGAAACGGCCATCGCGCGGCGAGTGGCTGTCAGCAACGACGATCGAGTAGTACGGGCGCTTCTTGGCGCCGCCACGGGCGAGACGGATCTTCAGCATATCGGTAGTCCTTGAGTTCGAGTTCTATTTCTTGAACGGGTTGAAACCGGGCGGCAGGCCGCCGCCCAGGCCGGAAAGGAGGTTCGGCTTGGCGTCGCCGCCACCGCCGAGACCGGGAAGACCCGGCAGGCCTCCCGCGGAATTCTGTTCGGGCTGGGCGACCTTGCCGCCGCCCATCGCCTTGAGGCGCGACATGTCGCCGCCGCCCATCATGCCGGCCATGCGGGCCAGGCTCTTGCCGCCGTCCTTGGACATGGCCTTGAACATGTCGGCCATCTGGCGGTGCTGCTTGAGCAGGCGGTTGACCTCGGCCACGTCCACCCCGGCGCCGGCCGCGATGCGGCGCTTGCGCGAGGCGGCCAGGATGTCGGGCTTCTTGCGCTCCAGCTTGGTCATCGAGCTGATGATCGCCTGCTGGCGGCGGAAGATGCTGTCGTCGATGCCGCTCTCGGCGATCTGCTTCTTGACCTTCTGGACGCCCGGCAGGAGGCCCATGATGCCTTCCATGCCGCCCATCTTCTGCATCTGGGACAGCTGGGACGACAGGTCGTTGAGGTCGAACTGGCCCTTGGCCAGCTTCTTGGCCATGCGCTCGGCTTCGGCATGGTCCAGATCGGCGGCGGCGCGTTCGACCAGGGCGACGACGTCGCCCTGACCCAGGATGCGGCCGGCCACGCGACGGGCGTCGAACACGTCCAGCGCGTCGATCTTCTCGCCGGCGCCGAGGAACTTGATCGGCAGGCCCGTGATATGGCGCATCGACAGCGCCGCGCCGCCCCGGCCGTCGCCGTCGGCGCGGGTCAGGATCAGGCCGGTCAGGGGCAGGCGTTCGTGGAAGGCCTTGGCGGTGCGGACCGCGTCCTGGCCGGTCAGGCTGTCGGCGACCAGCAGCGTCTCGGTCGGCTGAGCGATGCGGGCGATTTCCGCCGCTTCGCTCATCATCGCCTCATCCAGCGTGGTGCGGCCGGCGGTGTCGAGGATCAGGACGTCGTAGCCGCCCAGCTTGGCGGCGCTCATGGCCCGCTTGGCGATGTCGACGGCGCTCTGGCCGGCGACGATCGGCAGGCTCTCGACCTCGACCTGCTTGGCCAGCATGGCGAGCTGTTCCATGGCGGCGGGACGACGGGTGTCGAGCGAGGCGACCAGCACCTTCTTGCGCTCGTTCTTGGACAGGCGCAGGGCCAGCTTGCCGGTCGTGGTGGTCTTGCCCGAGCCCTGCAGGCCGGTCATCAGGATTACCGACGGCGGGTTCAGGGCCAGGTTCAGGCCGGTGGGCTCTTCGCCGCCCAGCATGTCGACCAGACCGTCATAGACAATCTTGACCACTTGGTCGGCCGGCTTGACCGAGCGGATGACGGCCTCACCCGAGGCCAGTTCCTTGGCCTTGCTGATGAAGTCCTTGACCACCGGCAGGGCGACGTCGGCTTCCAGCAGGGCGACGCGGACCTCGCGCAGCGCCTCGTCGATATCCTTTTCGGACAGCACGCCGCGACCGCCGAGGCGGTCGAATACGCCGGAGAGCCGCTCTGTAAGGCCGTCGAACATCTCGAACCTTCAAACCCAAACCAAAGACCAAACGCGATCAGCCCCCATGGACGATCACGTCGATGGGGGTCCTCGCCGTCCTCGTCCAGATGGATCCCGCGCTAGCGGGCTGGGGTCGTGACGGTAGAGGCGCTGCTGATGAAGCGCCGGAAGGGCGCGCTTATGCACAGGAAATGGCGCGGAGTCAAAGGGCGCCCCGCCAGGGCAGGGCGCCCGACCGGCTCTAGACGGTCCCGAGATAGTCGCGCTTGCCAACTTCAACCCCGTTCTTGCGCAGGATCGCGTAGGCCGTGGTCAGGTGGAAGAAGAAGTTAGGCTGGGCCTGGGTCTGCAGATAGGCCAGACCCTTGACCACGCTGGTCTCGCCGCGGCGGGTGAGGGTGATGTCGCGATCCTCGGCGCCCTCGAACTTGGCGGCGTCCAGGCCTTCGACATAGGCGATGGCGCGGTCGACGCGAGCGATCAGGTCGTCGAAGCCGGTCTCGACGTCGTCCCAGGCCGGAACGTCTTCACCGGCCAGGCGCGCGGCGCAGCCCTTGGCGAAGTCGGTGGCGATCTGCACCTGGCGGATCAGCGGGAACATGTCCGGATACAGGCGGGCCTTCAGCAGGGCCTCCGGATCGAGCTTCTTGGCCTCGACATGGGCGGAGGCCTTGGTCAGCACGACCTTCAGACCCTTCAGGCCCTGGACGAAGACGGGGACGCTGGCCTGGTGGATGGAAAGGGACATGAAAGCTCCGCTTGAAGGTGTGGCGCACAGATAGGGCGGACGCCTCCGAAGCGAAAGCGGGGAACGCGAGCTGATCGGCAAGGGTTTAGGGAGCTTGAGTTCAAACCACGAGGTTACCCCCATGAAAGTCAGCGACGCCATGACCGGCCAGGTCTCGACCGCCGCCCCGACCGATACGGTCCGCAAGGTGGCCCAGATGATGGCCCATGTTGAAACCGGTGCGGTTCCTGTCGTCGACAACGGCAAGGTGGTGGGTCTGGTCACCGACCGCGACATCGTCCTGCGGGTGGTCGCCGAAGGCCGCAGCTTCGACTCGCCGATCTCCGAAGCCATGACCGAGGGCGAGGTCCACAGCGTCAAGGAAGACGACGTCCTTGCGGACGCCACCGCCAAGATGGCCAGTAACCAGATCCGCCGCCTGGTGGTGCTCAACGACGCCGGCGCCCTGACCGGCATCCTCTCGTTGGGCGACGTGGCCAAGGACTATGGCGCCAAACAGGTGGGCAAGGCGCTGGAAGACATTTCGGCCGAGCCGGCCGACGCCGCAGCGCACTAGACGTCAAGCGACCAAGAAAAAGGGCGGCCCCGCGAGGAGCCGCCCTCCGTCGTTTGGGATGTCTGTAAGGCTTAGACCAGCGACGGGTCGATGGCCTTGCAGGCTTCCATCAGGCCCTTAACCGAGGCGACCGAGGCGGCGAACATCGCCTTCTCTTCGTCGTTGGTTTCGAACTCGACGATCTTTTCCGCGCCGCCGGCGCCGATGACGACCGGCACGCCGACATAGAGGCCGTCCAGGCCGTACTGGCCGGTCAGGAAGGTGGCGCACGGCAGGACGCGCTTCTTGTCCTTCAGGTAGCTGGTGGCCATGGCGATGGCCGATTCAGCCGGAGCGTAGAAGGCCGAGCCGGTCTTCAGCAGGGCGACGATCTCGCCGCCGCCGCCGCGGGTGCGCTTGACGATGCCGTCGAGCTCTTCCTGCGTCATCCAGCCTTGCTTGACCAGTTCCGGCAGCGGCAGGCCGCCGACCGTCGAGTGACGGACCATCGGCACCATGTCGTCGCCGTGGCCGCCCAGGGTCCAGGCGTGGATGTCTTCGACCGACACGCCGGTCTTTTCAGCCAGGAAATAGGCGAAGCGCGCCGAGTCCAGGACGCCGGCCATGCCGATGACCTTTTCCTTGGGCAGGCCCGAGAACTGCTGCAGCGCCCAGACCATCGCGTCGAGCGGGTTGGTGATGCAGATGACGAAGGCGTTGGGGGCATGCTGCTTGATGCCTTCGCCGACGGCCTTCATGACCTTCAGGTTGATGCCCAGCAGGTCGTCGCGGCTCATGCCCGGCTTGCGCGGCACGCCGGCGGTGACGATGCAGACGTCGGCGCCGGCGATGTCGGCATAGTCGTTGGCGCCCTTCAGGACGATGTCCTTGCCAAACACCGCCGAGGCTTCGGCGATGTCCAGGGCCTTGCCCTGCGGCGTGCCTTCGCTGATGTCGAACAGGACGATGTCGCCAAGCTCTTCGCGAGCCGCGATGTGAGCCAGGGTGCCGCCGATCATGCCGGCGCCGATAAGGGCGATCTTCGCGCGAGCCATAGGGTCTCCGTCAGGACAGTGGATGGAAATTCTCGCGGCGGTCTACGCCCGGAGCGGCCAAGCCTCAAGCCCCCTTTCCCGTTTCGCTGCACTGCGGCAAGACTGTCTGAACAACGATAAGGATGCGCAGGGATGAGCAAGACCGACCCCGGGAACTATTTCGAGGACTTCAGGCTGGGCCAGGTGCTGGTTCACGCCACGCCGCGCACGGTGACGGCGGGCGATGTGGCGCTTTACACGGCCTTCTATGGTCCGCGCTTTTCGCTGTTCTCGTCGGACGAGGTGGCCCGGGCCAGCGGCCTGCCCGCCGCGCCGGTGGATCCGCTGATCGCCTTCCACATCGTGTTCGGCAAGACCGTGCCCGACATCAGCCTGAACGCCGTGGCTAATCTGGGTTATGCCGAGGGCCTTTTCCTGGCCCCGGTCTATCCGGGCGACACCCTGATGGCGGAGTCCGAGGTCATCGGGCTGAAGGAAAATTCCAACCGCAAGACCGGCGTCGTCTATGTGCGCACCACCGGGACCAACCAGCGCGGTGAGGCGGTTCTGCGCTATGTGCGCTGGGTGATGGTGCGCAAGCGGTCGGCCGAGGCGGAGGTCCCCGAGCAGGCGACGCCGAAGCTGGTCGAGGCGGTGGCGGCCCGGGACCTGATCATCCCCGCCACCCTGGATTTCTCGAAATACGATTACGCCCTGGGCGGCGCGCCGCACGCTTTCGAGGACTACGCGATCGGCGAGCGGATCGACCATGTCGACGGCATGGCCATCGAGGAGGCCGAGCACGCCATGGCCACCCGCCTGTGGCAGAACACCGCCAAGGTCCACTTCAACCAGTTCGAGCGCGCCAAGGACCCGTCCGGCCGGCGCCTGGTCTATGGCGGCGTGGTGATCTCGACCGCCAAGGCCCTGTCGTTCAACGGTCTGCAGAACGCCGGCCTGATCCTGGCGGTCAATGGCGGCCGCCATGTCAGCCCCTATTTCGCCGGGGCCACGGTGTTCGCCTGGAGCGAGGTGCTGGACAAGGCCGACCTGGGCGGCGGCGTCGGCGCCCTGCGGCTGCGGCTGGTGGCGACCCGCGACCGGCCCTGCGACGACTTCCCGGGCAAGGACGAGGCGGGGGTCTATAACGAGCACGTCATCCTCGACTTCGACTATTGGGCGGCGGTTCCGAAACGTGGCTGAGTTCGTTCTCGACCCAGCCTTTGTCGCCACCTCTGAGGCGCTGGGCGACCTGCGGCTGTGCCGGGCCCGGCTGCAGCTGGACGCCCGCTATCCGTGGGTGGTGCTGATCCCGCGCCGGTCAGGCCTGCGCGAGATCGAGGACCTGTCGCCGGCTGATCGCATCGGCCTGATGGACGAGATCATCCTGGCCGGCGACGCGGTTCGGGCCGTCGGCGCGGCGCTGGGCCTGGCCGTCGACAAGCTGAACGTCGGCGCCCTGGGCAATGTCACGCCGCAACTGCATGTCCATGTCATCGGCCGCCGGATCGGCGATCCGGCCTGGCCGGGACCGGTCTGGGGCCACAGTCCCGCCGAGACCTTCGCGCCGACCGCCCTTGAGGCGGCGGTCGCGGCGGCCCGGACGGCCCTGAGCCTCTAGCGCAGGTTCGGCTTTTTCCGGGCCGGGGCCTTCTTCTTGCTCGCCGTCGCCTTGCCTTTGCGGGCCGCAGTCGCCTTGGCCTTGGAGCCCTTCTTGCCCTTGGCCACGGCCTTGCCTTTCGCGCCGCCCTTCTTGGCGGCGGCGGCGCACTTGGCCTTGGCGGCCTTCAGCGCCTTGCCGGTCTTGCCTTTCGTCGAGCAGGCCGGAGCCCTGGCCGGGGTCGAGCGGGCCGGGGCGGCGCGGGGCGCGCCCCAGATCACCGGTCCCCGGCTCTGGATCACATAGCCCGGCGGCAGGCTGGGCGGGGCCTCGCGCTCGGCGATCACCGGCTGGTTGGCGCCGGCGTCGAAGAGATTGCCGCTCCAGCGGGTCGAGCCCGACGGGCTGAGCGTCAGCACGGCGGGCGGGCCACCGCGTGGGCTGAAGCGCACGACAAGGTCGGAGCCCGACCGCTCGACGCTCTCGATCAGGCCGGTCGAGCCGACCGCGCCGGCCCGGCGCACGTCGCGCCAGGCGCCCTCGACCGGACCATAGCCCCCGGCCGGATCAACGATCTGCAGCGCGTAGAGGGTCGATCCATCCGGACCCAGGACCTTCCAGCCGCCGTCCAGCGGACCCTGCAGGCCCTGCGCGGCGACGATCGAGCCCTTGACCCGCAGTTCGTAGAGCCGCTCGGCCGGCACGTAGCTGCCCTGCGGCACGGCATGGTCGCCCTCCGGCGGAAAGGACACCGACGGCGGTTCCGGCGTCGGGATCGGCAGGATGGTGGGCTTGTGATAGGGCGCCGGCGCGGCCGGCTGGGCGTCTTCCTCGTCGGTGGTGCCGGTCTGGGTGATCAGGTCGCCCAGCGGATCAAGGACGACCGGAGCCTGCGGATCCGCGGCCGGGTCTGGCAGCGTCTGCAGGGGATCCGTCGAGGCCACGGGGGCCGCGGGCGCCCCGGCCTGGGGCACGGTGACCTGGGGCGCGGTGGCGACCGGCGACTCCTGGGCCAGGACCGGACCGGCGACCAGAGCGACACACAGGAAGAGAGCCCGCATCAACAGATCCTAACCGGCCTTGGCGGCGATGGCGGCGGCGACCTGGACCAGGCGCTCGGCCTGGGCCAGATGCAGGCGCTCGGCCATCTTGCCGTCGACCCGCAAGGCTCCCCTGCCCGCATTTTCGGGCGCCTTGAAGGCGGCGATCACCGCCTGGCTCCAGGCGATCTCGTCGGCGGAGGGCGAGAACACCCGGTTGCAGATTTCCAGATGCTTGGGGTGGATCAGGGTCTTGCCGTCAAAGCCGAAGTCGACGCCCTGGACGCAGACCGCCTCCAGCGCGTCCAGATCCTCGATGTCGTTGTGCACCCCGTCCAGGATGGTCAGGCCGTGGGCCCGGGCGGCGGCGACCGACAGGGTCAGCAGCGGCAGGAACGGCGCGCGGTCCGGCGTCTGGCGGGCCCGCATCTCCTTGGCGAAGTCGTTGACGCCCATCACGAAGGTCGACAGCCGGGTCGTGTGGCTGGCGGCGGCGATCTCCCAAAGGTGGAAGGCGGCCTTGCCGGTCTCGATCATGGTCCACAGCCGCGTTGCTGGCGGCGCAGCATGCAGGGCGGCGTTGTAAACCCGCACATCGCCGGCGTCGTTGATCTTGGGCACCAGCACCGCGTCGGGGCCGGCCTCGGCGGCGGCGGCCAGATCCTCGGCGCCCCAGGGGGTGTCCAGGCCATTGGTGCGGATCACCACCTCGCGCGCGCCGAAGCCGCCGGCCTTGACCGCCGCCACGGCCGCGTCGCGGGCGGCTTCCTTCATCTCGGGCGCCACGGCGTCCTCGAGATCGAGGATGATCACGTCCGCGTCCAGGGTGCGCGCCTTCTCGACCGCCTTGGCGTTCGAGGCGGGCATATAGAGAGCGCTGCGGCGCGGCCTGGCGACGGTGGACATGCAAAATTCCCTGCGGTCTTTTCTTATACAGCCTTCTTAATCACGCGCGGGCCACGGCAAAAGCAAAGACGTTCGACGCGCGCTAATCTTGGTCACGGATCGCGCGAAGCGGGATAGGATCGCCGCATGACCACGCGTTATGACGAGAACGCCCGCAATGTTCTGGGCGGGGACCTGATCCCCTGTTCCGTGAACCCGGTGACGGGCTTTTACCGCAACGGCTGCTGCGAGACGGGTCCGCACGATCTGGGCCTCCATACCGTCTGCGCGGTGATGACCGACGAGTTCCTGGCCTTCTCCAAGGCCGCCGGCAACGACCTCTCCACGCCCCGGCCGGAATTTGCCTTCCACGGCCTGAAGGCCGGCGACCGCTGGTGCCTGTGCGCCGGCCGCTGGAAGGACGCCCTCGACGCGGGCCTGGCCCCGCCGGTGGTGCTGGAGGCGTCGCACGAGGAGATGCTGGCGATTGTGCCGCTGGGCGTGCTGAAGGACCACGCGGCGGTTTAACGGACACGGTTTGTCGACCTCACGCGATCACTCGCTGAAGGGATGGAAAAGGGGTGCGGAGCGTCCGGACCACGTCCGGAGAAGATTGAGTAAGTACCGTTTCGACGAAGCCGAGCGCTCCGCGTGACCGTTATCCAAAAGCGCGTCCGGCTCGGCGGTGTTATCGCCTGACCCTCGACGCCTTCGACGGGCGGACCGGAGAGCGACTCCCGTCCGGACCGCGAGACCTTTCAGCCCGCCTGTTGCTCGCTCGACCCTCGGGGTCACGTCGTTTCTGTGTTCCAGGGCCGACCGCCGCCAGAGACCACCGAGGTTGGCGGCCCAGAGCACAACGCGCTCTTCCCGCCATCGATTGAGCTTCCCGCTCGATCACCCCCCGCCGCCGCAATGGTCGCTGGCCTTGCGCCCTTCCCTCGCGACGAGGTGAGGTAAGAATACGGGAGGTTTCGGCGCGTCTGATGGGTGCGATCAAGTTTCTTACAAGGCGTTGATTTCGTTGAGATCGACTTTCGAAAAAACGGGGATGCAGCACAGTCTATCCCCATACCCTCCCGTCATTCCCGCCCTTGTGGCGGGAACCCCTCTGTCCGCCGCAGGCTGACGGCTGAGGGGTCGCGCCAACCTCAAAGCCTTGCCCCGCAAGGCGGGGCGTTCATCCCGAAAGGTCTATCAACCCCTCATCCGGCGCTGCGCGCCACCTTCTCCCGCAAGGGGAGAAG
>CALRUN020000066.1:0-13283 GCA_943371355.1 Alsobacter soli | reverse complement strand
CCAGCGGCAGCAACGTCAGAGGCAGCACGATCCCCACCGGCGCCTTCCAGATGAACGGGAACAGCAGCAGCGGGGCCACGAACAGGTGGCCGATGATCAGGATGGTGAAATAGGCCGGGCCGTCATCGGCGGGATATTCGGCCAGGTGGTGACCGCAGACCTCGCACTCCGGATCGACCTTCAGATAGCGCATGTACAGACGCCCATCGCCGCAGTTGGGGCAGCGGTGCATGAGGCCTCGCTTGAGGCCGGTCAGGAAGCTGGGGACGGGTGTGCTCGACATGTCCGCAATATGCGCCCCTTGCGCGCAGGTTTAAAGGTGACCTAGCGACGCATCGCTTAGTTAATTGGGGCTGAATATCAACATTATCAAGTATCGATATGGTCCAGTTCCTAACACGATCTGAACAAAATTGACGAGATCGCCATTTTTGACTGTCCAGACCAGTGTTCAGTGGTCGGGGGTTTGCGGACGCCCCGGCGCAACCTAAGCGACGGCCGCACGTTTCCACGCGGTGCCTGAAACGGAGCCCGACCGCCATGCCGGAAGATGTCCCTCCCACGACGCCGGAGAACGATCGCCCGCCGGCCGCCTCCCGCGCCGAGCAGGCGGCGCGCCGGGCGACAGATCAGGAGATCGCGCCGCACGAAAAGCAGGCCATCGCCATCGAGACGTCCCGCGAGGAAGACGCCTGACGCGGCTACTTCTTGACGTCGCGCGCCGTGTCGGTGACCGCGCGGCCGGCGGCAGAGACGTCCTTGCCCACGCCTTCGATGGTGTTGCAGGCCGAAACCAGCAGGGCGGCCGCCGCGGCGGCCAGGACGACGATCTTGCGCATGGTGAAGCTCCAGAAATTGGCGCGGGACCTTAGCCATGGCGCGCGCCGCCCATCAAGAGCGGCGCGGCCGACTGCGGGCCTTTAGCGCACCCGCCGGATCGAGCTGACGCGGTCGTTCATGTTGCGATCAAACAGGCCTTCATCGCGCGTCACGATCCAGCAGCGGCCCTGATAGT
This sequence comes from Alsobacter soli, assembly GCA_943371355.1. Classification (GTDB taxonomy): domain Bacteria; phylum Pseudomonadota; class Alphaproteobacteria; order Caulobacterales; family Caulobacteraceae; genus Caulobacter. The sequence goes on along the minus strand of CALRUN020000066.1, from coordinate 12,268 downwards.
TGGTATGCTCGCAGAGCTCCCATTCGCCGCGCATCACCTTGATCGAGGATGCGACGTCGTTGAACTTGATGGCCGTCAGGTCGGGCATGTCGCCGCGCACCTCGTAGGCCGCGCCCTCATAGCCGGCGTGCTCGAACAGCACCGCGTCGGCGCGGTAGGGATTGCCGCCACCGCCCGGGCGTCCGCCGCCGCCACCACCGGGGAAGCCGCCACCACCACCACCGCCGCCGCCCACCAGGCTCTGGCAGATCAGCCGGCCGTCGCCGGCATTGGCCAGGCCCTGGCTGTTGCAGTCGCGCAGATGGGCGCCGGTCCAGGTCCAGCGGCCGTCGCTGGTCTTGCAGCGCGCATAGACGTCGCCATTGAAGGTCGTAATCTCGCGGCAGGTCTGCACATAGGAGCCGCGCGGCGGCTCCTGGTAGGGCCCGTTCCAGCTGGGCGCCTGGGCCTGGGCGGCCGCGCCGATGCAGGAGGCGACGCCGAAGGCGATCAGGCTGATGGTTTTGCGCATTTCGGTTTCCCCACGCTTTGAACTCGATGACGCCAAGCTAGGCTGTGCGGCTGAACCGTAGCTGAACGCTCGCGGCGCGCCAGTGGCGGACACGAGCTGGCGCCCTCGCGCGGAAGCCGCCGAGTGGATGGGAAGGGGCGGGGAGCGACGTGAAACGCACGGGCGCGCGGAGATCTGGCGTTTCGGCGGCCGAGGCTCGCAGGCTCTTAAAGGTACTTGAGCAGGCTTACCGACGAGAGCGAGCTGATGGTCGAATACAGCGCCTCCAGCTGGGTCTGGTACTGCACCACCAGCACGGCGGCCTGCGTCAGGTCGGCGTCCTTCAACTCCGAGGCCAGACTGTCGAGGGTGTCGATCTTGGTGGTGTTGCGCTCCACCAGACTGGCCAGGGATGCGGCCTGGACGCCCAGGGTTTCCTGCGCCGCGCCAAGATCGGTGATCGCCTCGCCGACCAGATCGATGGCCGAGGCCAGGACTGTCTTATCCCCCGGATCGGCGATGATCGACGACAGCGCCCGGGCCAGTTCCTCGAAGGCGGCGTTGTCGGCCGAGACAGACAGGGCGGTCTTCGAGCCGTCCGACGCTATGAACACCCGTCCCGACGCCGCGCCCTGATAGTAGCCGGTGTCACCGCTTGTGGTGGGATCGTAGGCGGCGGCGCTGAAATCGACCGGCGCCGTTTCAACCGCCTCGCCCGAGAACAGATACGCCCCGCCAAGATCGCCGTTCAGCTGGGTCTGAAGATCGTCCAGCCAACCCTGGGCATAGGTGGCCAGGGTGTCGGCGTTCAGGGTGCTGGCGCTGAGCAGCGAGGTCAGCTGGGACTTGATGCTGGTCGCCAGATCAGCGATCTCGCCCACAGCCGAATAGGCCGCCTGCACATAGCTGGACGCGCTGGAGGCGGCGGTGTTGTCGGCCGTCAGGCGCGAGGACTGGCTGGCCAGCCGCAGCACCGAGGCGGCGTCTTTCGACAGGCCGCCATAGCTGGTCGATTTGAGGCCCGTGGCCTCCTTGGTCTGCTGGTCTGCGAACCTGGCCTGGGTGCGCAGGCTGGCGGTGATCATGGCGCTGGTGTGCGAGAAGGTGCCGATGCGGGTGATCATCTAGCTGACCATGCTGATCAGGGCGTCGAACAGGTCCTGGACCATCGACATCAGCTGGGCGTTGGCCTGATAGCCCTGCTCGTAGATCTCCAGCATGGCCAGTTCCTCGTCCAGATTGACGGCGGTCAGGTTGGCCAGGCGCGTCGCGGCGGCCTCGTGGGTGGCGGATGAGCTTTCGGCCTGGTCGGCGGCGTCGGCGATGGTCGTGGCGGCGGTCGAGACGAAGCTGGCGGCATAGTCCAGCAGGCTGGACTGGCCGCCCGCCAATTGGCCCGCCGCGGTGAACGACACCGGGCCGGTCAGGACGCTGATCAGGGCGGTCGCCAGGGTCTGGTCAGAGGTCAGGCTCGAAGGGTCGGCCAGCAGACTGGTCGACACCGCGATGTCGCCGGCGTCCGAGCCCGAGAACAGGCCCGCGCTGACGGCGTTGACCTGGCTGATCAGGCCGGCGGCCAGACTGTCCAGCGCGTCCTGCTCGCCTGTCAGGGTCTGGTCGCGCAGGGTGACCAGCGCGCCCAGTGCTCCGCCGGTGACGCTGGTGGTGACATCCTTGCCGTTCAGGGTGATCCCCGAGATCGACCCCGGATACAGCGTATCGGCGCTGAGGCTGCTGGACGCGGTGTAGGAGAGCTTGGCGGCGCTGGCCCCCAGTAGCTGGTCGCCGCTGCTGGTGTAGATCGCCACCCTGTTGTCCGAGGTCGTATAGCTGGTGATCCCGATCATCGACGAGAGGGTCGAAAGCTCGGCCGCGCGCTGGTCCTCAAGCGTGGTGACATCACCGCCCTGGGCGCTGGTGGTGACGATCTGGTCGTTCAGGGATTTCAGGGTCGAGAGGCTGGTATTGATCGCCTCCACCGTGCTGGCGATTTCGGTATTGGCCTGGGTTCGCAGGGCCTGGAGGTCGCCCGAAAGACTGTTCAGGGTGTCAGCCACCTGCAAGGCGGCGCTGACCACCTGGGCCTTGGCCGAGGTGCTTGACGGCTCCGAGGCCAGGCCGCTGATCGCGCTCTGGAAGGCGTCCAGCAGGCTGGCGATGTCGTCGCCGCCATCCACCGAGCCCAGGCTGGCGTCGTAGGCCTGCATATACGTGTCGGTGACGCTGTCGCGCGACGCCGCCGAGGCGCTGGCGACCACCGCCTGCGACAGATAGCGATCCGCCGCCCGGGTGACGGCGCCGTTTGAGACCGCCGAGGTGATGCTGGTCGCCGTCGTGGTGACGGTCTTGCGGCTGTAGGTCTCGTCATCGACATTGGCGACATTGGTCTGGGCGACCGACATCCTGTACTGCGCGGTTGTCAGGGCCGCGCCCGCCGAGGTCAGGATCGAGGTCAGCGACATGGCCGCTACCGCCGCCGCGCGGGGGCGTAACCGTCCACCGCCCGCAGACCGTGATTGACCGAGCGCAGGCGCTGGCGCTCCTCGGCCATGTCGCGCTCCAGCTGTTGCATGCGGCCGTCCAGCGCCTGTCGCACATCGTCCAGATTGGACAGCATCAGCAGGCGCGCATCGCCATGCAGGCCGTCCAGCCCGCGCGCCACCGCCTGGGCCAGGGCGATGGCCTGCTCCACGGTTTCGACCACCGGCTGGGCGGCCTGGGCGCGACGGGATCGCGCCGCCTGGGTCGTGAGTCTGGCGACCGTCTCCATGATCAGCGCACCGACTGCATCAGGGTGTCGAACATGTCGCTGGTGGCGCTGACCATCTGCGAGGCGGCCGAATAGGCCTGCTGGGCGATGATCATCTTGTTGAACTCGGTGGCGATGTCGGTGGTCGACCCCTCCAGGGCGCTGGCCGCCAGGGTCCCCGCGCCGCCCTCGCCCGGCAGGTTCAGGTGGACCTGACCGGCCTTGGTGTTCTCGTCATAGGTGGTGCCCGACACCAGGGTCAGGCCATTGGGATTGCTGAAGGTGGCGATCGGCACCTGATAGATGGCCAGCGAGATGCCGTTGTCGAAATTGGCGGTGACCAGACCGTCGGCGTCGATCGCGATGCCCGACAGCTCGCCATACAGCGCGCCGTCCTGCTCGGTGGTGACGTCGCTGATGCCCAGGGTCGATGAGGTCGAGGCGTATTGCGTCACCCCGTCAGCGCCGCCGACCGTGCCGATATCCAGCGTGATGTCGCTGTCGGCCGCGCCGCTGCTGAAGTCGGAGATGGTGAAATCGATGGCCGACGTGACAGACGCCAGGGCCCCGTCGGTCGATGCGAAAGTCACCGTATAGGGACCGCCGCTGATATCACCGGAATCCGTCACGCCGTCCGAGGTCAGCACGGGATCCGACAGGGTCAGTTCCCAGGTGTTCTCGCCGGTCTTCGACCAGCTCTGACCGACCGTATGGCTGACGCCCAGGCTGTCGATCACCTGCATGCTGGTGGTGAAGGTGGCGCCGACCGCCGCGTCGGCCGGCAGGTTGCCGGTCATGGTGACCGTGCCGGTCGCCTTGGCCGTGCCGCCGATGGACGACAGGTTGATCGCTTCAAGGCCCGTCAGGTCGTTGGTGTTGGAGGCCAGGATGGCGCCGTCCGCGTCGGTGGCGAACCCCATCAGGTACTTGCCTTCGGTATTGACCAGGTAGCCTGCGGCATTGGTCTCGAAGCTGCCGTTGCGAGTGTACATGTCCTCCGAAGCGGCCGCGCCAGGATTGCTGGTCACGACGAAATAGCCGCTGTCCTGGATGGCGATATTGGTCGCCACAGCGGTGGAGGCGATTACCCCCTGCGCCGTCATGGCCTGGCTCGACTTGGCGGTGACCGCGCTGGTCGAGGTGGCCGATCCCATGCTGCCGCTGACCAGCGCCTGGAAATAGACGTCTTTGGTCTTGTAGGCCGTCGTCGAGGAATTGGCGATATTCTCGGAAATCGCCGAGAGGGCGCGGCTCTGGGCGGTCAGGCCCGAGACGGCGGTGGAGAGCGCTGCGGACAGGGACATCGATCAGCTCCCCGAGGCCAGAAGCGAAACCTGGGTCAGCACGTCGGCCATCGTGTCCGACATCTTCGTCAGCGTGTCGTTCATGCTGATCTGCTGCTCGAGGCCCGAATAGGTCGCCAGCTGGTTGGTGAATTCGGTGGTGTCGGTCGGATCCAGCGGGTTCTGATTGTTCAGCTGGGTCATCAGCAGCTGCAGAAAGTCGGTGGTGCCCAGCTGCAGGCTGGACGACGAGGAAGACGTCGTCGTCGTGGCGCTGGTGGCGGATGTGACGGTGGTCATCGAAACCCTCGCGGTCGAAGTGTCGCGACGCCCAGCGGCGCCGATCACAGTCTTCAACGGAGGGTCCGGGGCGGATGGGGCGCGGAAAATCGCCCGCGCCCGCCGGAAAATTTCAGCGTGAAAAACACCGCCCCATCGGCCGCGCTCGTCCCGTTGAAGCTGTGAAGCGCGACCGCCAAGAACCGGCGATCGGCTTTCCGCTCGGGGCTCTTCCCGGCGGTCGCCTGAAGAGAAGCGGATTAGAAAATGCCTGTTATCTCGACCAACACAGCGGCCAACACCGCCCTGCGCTATCTGAACACCAACTCAGCGGCGCAGAGCGAATCCCTGGCCAAGCTGTCGAGCGGCTCGCGGATCGTGAGCGCCAAGGACGATGCGTCGGGTCTCGCCATCGCCACGTCCATGAACGCTGACATCACCGTGCTCAACCAAGCCGCCACCAACGTGACCAGCGGGACCTCCGTGCTGAACACGGCCGACGGCGCGCTCTCCAACATCGCCGACATCCTGCAACGGATGAACGCCCTGACGGCTCAGGCCCAGTCGGGCAGCTCCAGCACTGACGACCTCAGCTATATCGACGCCGAGTATCAGCAGCTGCTGGAGGAAATCGACGAGATCGCCACCACCACCACGTTCAACGGCGTGGCGTTGCTGGACGGGACGAGCGACTACGCCGCCGGCGTGGACTTCATGGTCGGCACCGCCAGCACCGACGTCATCACGGTGTCGCTGGACGGCGCGGATTCCACCACCCTGGCCCTCTCGGGCACCTCGATCACCGACGCGGCCTCGGCGGCGACCAACATGGATCTCATCGACACCGCGATCACCACGATCTCGGAGATGCGGGCCAATGTCGGCGCCAGCCTGTCGCGGTTCGAGTTCCGGGGCGATGTGATCAGCACCTCGCTGGAAAACCTGCAGGCGGCCGAGTCCTCGATCTCGGACGTCGACATCGCGACCGAGCAGACCAACTTCACCAACTACCAGACCCTGACCAGCGCAGCGATTTCGGCCCTCGGGCAAGCGAACTCGATGAGCCAGTCGCTTCTGAAGCTGCTGCAGTAGTCCGCTCTCTGCTCAGGCGGGAGGGCGAGAGCCTTCCCGCCGCTTTTCCAGGTTCGCCATGGCCACCACCAGCAGCGTCTCGACCTCGTCGTCGACCAGCTACATCTCCGGCACGATCTCGGGCCTGGACACCGACGCCCTGATCGAGGCGGCCGTCGCCCAGAAGACCGCGCGCGCCGACACCATCGACCTGAAGGTCACCGCCAATGAGGCCAAGATCACGGCCTATGAGACGCTTCAGGACCTGCTGACGGCGATCACCGACTCGATGTCGTCGCTGAAGTCGACGACCTACAGCGCCCTGTCGACCGACAGCACGGCAAACGCCTTTGACGCCAAGCAGGCCTTTCTGACCGCCTCGGACGGCGCCGACGCCACCGACATCCTGGCCGTCAGCGCCGAGAGCAGCGCGACGGCGGCCTCGTATGCGATCACCGTCGAGCAACTGGCCAAGGCGATGAAGGTCGCCTCCTCGGCCCAGGACAGGACCGCCGCCCTGGGCCAGACCGGGGACCTGACGCTGGGCGTGACGGACGGCGCCGCGGCGACGATCGCGGTCACCGCCGACATGACTCTGGAGGATCTGGCCGCGGCCATCAACGTCCAGACCAGCACGACGGGCGTCGCCGCCACCCTGCTCAAAGTGGCGGCCGACAGCTATCAGCTGGTGCTGTCGGCCGCCGACACCGATGTCGATATCCAGATCAGCGACACCAGCGGCGCGGCCCAGGCCATCGGGCTGACCGGCGCCGACGGCGCCTTCACCACCGTGCTGCAGGAGCCCCAGCCCGCCATCGTCACCATCGACGGCGTCGAGGTGACCAGCGCCAGCAACGAGCTGACCGACACCCTGACCGGCCTTTCGATCTCGCTGCTGCAGGAAACCGAAGCGGGCCAGACCGTCACCCTCGACATCGAGGCCGACTACGAAGACATCAAGACGGCCATCACCGGCTTCGTCGACGCCTATAACGCCCTGCGCGCATTCGTGGTCACCCATCAGACGGTGGGTTCCGGCGGGGTGGTCGCCGAGGATGCGGTGCTGTTCGCCGACTCCGTCCTGCGCAGCCTGACCAAGCAGCTCTCGACCCTGATCGGCGGCGAGGTCGCCTCGGCCGATGACACCGTCGCGGCCCTGGCCGACATGGGCATCACCCTGAACGGCTCCAACCAGCTGGAACTGTCGGACGAGACCGCGCTGGACAACCTGCTGCTGACCGGTCTGGACAGCCTGGCCAGCTTCTTCGAGACCCGCTTCACCAGCAGCGACAGCGGCCTGAAGCTGCTGAAGAACGACACCAGCGCCTCGTTCGACTTCACCCTGGATGTCACGGTGGCGGACGGCGTGCTGACCGAGGCCACGATCGACGGCCAGAGCGGCCTGTTCACCGTCTCGGGCAGCCGCCTCGTGGGGGCCGAGGGCTCGATCTATGAGGGCCTGTCGTTTGCCTATGCCGGCGCTTCCAGCGCCTCGATCCAGGTCGAGCTGGCCCAGGGCTTCGCCAACCAGATCACCACCCTGCTCAGCGGCTATGCCGACACCACCACCGGCGTGATCGCCCGGCAGATCACCAGCCTGGAAACCGCCGACACCGCCTGGACCACCAAGGCCGACAAGATCCGCGACGACGCGGAAACCTATCGCGCCCGGCTGGTCGCCAAATATGCGGCGATGGAAACCGAGCTCTACGCCGCCCAGGTCCTGCAGCAACAGATCCAGGCCATTCTAGGAAACACCAGCAATGACGACAGCTAATCAGGCGGCCTCCGCCTACCGCGCTTCACAGCATCTGAACCAGCATCCGCGCGACATCCTGTCGGCTGTGCATGAAGAACTGTATCGCGCCATAGTCTCGGCAAAAGCTGCCCATGAGCAGAATGCGCTCGATCAGATGTGCAATCACCTCGGACGCGGTGTTCGCATAATCACCGTTCTTGCAACAACTTTGAATTTTTCCGCAGTCGGGCGAGATGGAACCGTGCTGCGCCAATTTTACATGACATTGCTGAACCGACTCAATCGTGTCTCCCGCGCGGGTTCGATCTCGGATGGGTATCAGGAGTGCCTGGATCTGTTGCGGCCGATGTGTCGCGAGTTGCGGGGCGTACAGTCAGAATGATTATTGAAATACTTCTGAACATATCGCGACGTTGATTTAATGAAGACTTGTTGCAGGCACGCACATTGCTTGGATCTGACCGCACTCTTCAGCGGACAGCCAAATGACCGTGTTCGATCTCAATGACCTGCCCACCCCCAAAGCTTCCGACCCGGCGAGCCTGCTCGCCTGGAGCGACGAAGCCCTGTTCACTGCCTGCCGCGATGGCGACGAGGCCCCGTTCCGGGTGCTGGTCGACCGCCACGCGCGGCTGGTTCGGCGGCTGGCGCTCAACATCCTGGGCGACGAGCACGAGGCCGAGGACGTGGCCCAGGACGCCTTCGTCGCCGCCTGGCGAGCCCGCGAGCGCTGGTCGCCCGAGGCGCGCTTCACCACCTGGCTGCACCGGATCGCGGTCAACAGGGCCATCGACCGCTATCGGGGCCGACGCGCCGTGGCGGAACCGGCCGAGGTCATCACCCGCCTGGTCGATGGCGAGCAGACCGAACCGGTCGAGAACCAGCATCAGGCGCTGGAGCGCCGGGAGACGTCAAAAACCCTGAACGCCCATCTCAACAGACTGCCCGACACCCAGCGCCGGGCCCTGACAATGTTCTATTTCGAGGACCTGGACGTGGCTAGAATAGCCGCCGCCCTGGAAACCACGGAACAGGCCGTGCGCTCGCTCCTCAAGCGGGGCAAGCAGGCGCTGAGATCCACCCTCCAGAGACAGAAGAAGATCTGTGACCATGGACCTTTCGCATTTTCAGGCGCGGCTCTTGGCGCTGGGCCCCGACCTTAGTCGCTGGCCCCGGCCGGAGGCCGAGGCGGCCATGGATCTTCTGACCCTGTCCGATGGCGCGGTAGCCCTGCTGGCCGCCGCCAGCGCCGCCGACCTGCCGCCTGAACCCGCCGACGCGCAGACCCTGGCCGACGCGGCGAAGGGGCGCAGCAGCCTCCAGGAGATTTAGGGGTGAGCGAGGCGCCGGGCGTCCGCCTATCGGACCGGCGCCATATCTGCATTCGACCCTAGTCGGACGTTTTTAAACCCTCTCTCATAGAGAGAGGGGTTCCGAGGGTCGTTTCCCACCCACAGCGGACCTTCGCCGCAAGCCGCCTCCCTACCTTCCCCCCGGCCGGTAATCCTCCCGCACATGCCCCTTCAGCTGCTCCTCCGTGAACAGCACCGGCCGGGTCTTCATGGCCACGAACAGCGGCGTCTGGTCGGCATAGTGCTTCGATCCCGCATCCAGGGTCGCTGAGCCGAACTGGTGGATGCTGTCGGACGACAGTTTCCCGTTGCGGTCCCAGGTGACGAACATGATGAAGGTGTCGCCGCCGTCGGCGGTGGTGGTGCCGTCCTTCTGCGGGATGCCCCACACCGAGCGATAGGTGTCGGCGGCGCCGTCGATGGGCATATCGACCTTGCCCCGGCGGATGCGGTTGACCTGGCCCCATTCGGGGTCGAGCCGGCCGAAATGGGTCTTCAGGGTGGTGATGGCGGCCTTCAGCGTGTCCATCGGAGCGGGCTCGGGCTCGCCGCTGGTGCGGGCGAACAGGATCGGCTGGCTCATCAGCGCCGCCAGCGCCGCGCCGCGATTTTTCACGTCGGTCCGGCGGTCCCAGCCCTTCAGGATGGCCTGGGCGGCGGCCAGGTCCTTGTCGCCCTTCGGATCGACGGCGGTGACCTGGTCGATCATCGCCGCGACGCTGGAGCGCTGGCTGTAGGTCAGGTCGTATTTGTAGCGCCGGAAGCTCTCGTCGGTGATCGCCGCATCGACGCCGACCGTCTCCTGCATCCGCAGGGCGCGGTTGGTCATGTTGGTCTGCAGGCCCATCGAGGCGGGGAAGTCGGCGGGCTTGAGATTATCGGCCGGGGCGCTGGCCTCGAACGGGCTGTTATTGGAGTTGAAGACAAAGCCGGACTTGGGATTCCACAGCTGAGGGCTCTGCTCGACCGGGCGATAGCCCTGCCAGATCAGGTCGGAGCGGTCGCCCGGCAGCACATTGACCCAGTCGGCCTGGACCGTGCGGTTGGGATACTGGCCGTTGTGGACGAAGCCGATGTTGCCGGCCGCGTCGCCGTACACATAGTTCAGGCTGGGCAGGGCGTGGGTGGCGATGGCCGCGCGCCATTCGGCGAGGTTCGTCGCCTTGTCCAGCTTCCAGTACTGCACCGGTTGGCGGTACTCGCCCATGCCGGCATAGCGGATGGCGAAGACGCCGGCCTTGGTTTCCAGCACCGGGCCGTGCACCGAGCGCAGCACCGCCTTGCGCACCGGCAGCACGATGGGGCCCCACAGCTTGACGCGCAGGATGGCGGTGGAGATCTCGAAGTCTCGCCAGGCGCCGTCCAGCCGGTACTGGTTCTTGTCCTGCGGATTGATGGTCAGGCGGTAGGTGTCGACCAGGTCAGGCTTGGAGACGGTATTGGCCCAGCCCAGGGTGGCGTTGTGGCCATGCAGCATGAACGGCGAGCCGGGGAAGAAGCCGCCGGCCACATGCCAGCCCTGGCCGCTCTGCACCACGGCCTCGTACCAGGCCACCGGGCCGGTATAGGGCTGGTGCGAATTGACCAGCAGGCGGGTGGCGCCGTCGGCGTTTCGCGACGGGGCGATGGCCAGGCCGTTGGAGCCCTTGGGCGGGGGAGGGGGCGCATCGGGGGCGGTGAGTTTCTTCAGCTCGCCGTCCAGGCCGTAGAAGAACGGCTGCTTGAAGACAAAGCCCGCCTCGATGTCCTTGCCGGTGATCGGCAGCAGGCCTGGCGTGACCTGCTCCGGATGCAGGGCGGCATAGTGATTGACGCCGTCGGCATAGGCCTGAAGCACGGCGCGCAGCTCGGCGGGCAGCTTGTCGTAGTTGGCGTTGACCGTCGGCCAGACGCCCAGCAGCGAAACCACATAGTCGGTCGGGGCGGCCGAGGCGCCCTTGGTGCGGGCCAGCACGCCGCGCGTGGCCAGGGTCACGTCGCGCAGGGTGGGAAAGTCGTCCTCGCTCTGGGCGAAGCCCAGGCCATAGGCGGCGTCGGCGTCGGTCTTGCCCAGGATGTGGGGAACGCCCCATTCGTCGCGGCGGATGCGGACGTCATAGCGCTGGCCCGCCGCGATCAGGGCCGCCTTGTCCGGCGCCTTGGGCAGGCTGGCCCGGTCGACGACGATCAGAGTGACGGCCGCCAGCACCACAAGCGCCAGCAGTCCGCCGATCCCGCGCAGGATCCACCGCATTCAAGCCTCCCCGACTTTTTTCGTTGCGCTGATCATGAGCGCAACCGGCAGGGCAGGGGAAGAGCGACGTGGCGGAAGGGGTGGGTGCGCGTTACCAAGAATTCACGAGAACGGCGTTCGGTGAAGTGTCAGAACCTGCTACCGCTTGGGAAAATCAGGGAGATAAACGCATGATCCGCAAGTCCATGGTTCCCGCCCTCGCGGCCCTGGCCGTCTGCGCCCTCGGCGGCGCGGCCTTCGCCCAGGTTCCCGCCAACATCACCGCCGCCGTCGCCAATCCGGCCCGCCCGGCCGAGGACAGCGCCCGCGACGCGGCCCGCCATCCCGGCGAGATCCTGGCCTTCGCCGGCGTGAAGCCCGGCGACACGGTCGTCGATTTCATCATGGGCGGTGGGTATTTCACCCGCATCCTGTCGGGCGCGGTCGGCGGCTCGGGCACGGTCTATGCCTATCAGCCGGCCGAGTTCATCCAGTTCCAGGCCAAGTACGGTGAAAACCTCAAGGCCGTCTCGGCGGCCCTGCCCAACGCCAAGGCGCTGGACGGCCGCCTTGTGGCCCTGGACCTGCCCGACAATCTGGACCTGGTCTTCACCGTCCAGAACTATCACGACCTGCACCTGAAGCCGTTCCCGGTGGCCACGGCCGCGACGGTCAATGCCGAGGTCTTCAAGTCGCTGAAGCCGGGCGGCGTCTTCCTGATCGTCGACCATGCGGCCGCCGCGGGCTCCGGGACCTCGGCCGCCGACAGCCTGCACCGCATCGACGTCGCCGCCGTCAGGGCCGAGGTCGAGGCCGCCGGCTTCAAGCTGGAGGCCGAAAGCCCGCTGCTGCGCGACGCCAGCGACCCGCACACGGCCAGCGTCTTCGACCCGGCCATTCGCGGCAAGACCGATCAGTTCATCCTGAAGTTCCGCAAGCCCGGCTAGGGCGCATCCTGGCGGGCGTGGGGCGGGAACGCGCCGCGCTCGCCCAAGCGCTCGTAATAGGCGCGCACCGCCGGCAGGTCGGCGTGGGCGATCGGCGTCGCCGCCCAGCGGTGGGTCGACAGGCCC
>CALRUN020000065.1:0-13750 GCA_943371355.1 Alsobacter soli | reverse complement strand
CGACCCGCCTTCCAGGGCGTCGCGGCCCCGCTCAGCTCCATCCCCATCGCCGCCTTGGGCCGGTACCACGCGCCCTCCCCTTGCGACGGGGACAGCACCAAGAATACGGGCGGTTTGAGCTCCGAGGATTGGCGCGATCAACTATTTTATAAACCGTTGATTTCGTTGAGGTCGACTTCGGAAACTACGGGGATTGAGCGCCCTCTATCCCCGCAAGTCCTTCCCCTGAAGGGCAATCGCACAGGATCAAAACCGGCTGTCATCCCGGACGAGCGCGCAGCGCGAAGATCCGGGACCGACGTCTGAGCGCCGCGTTCCAGGTCGGTCCCGGATCGGCGCCCGGCTTCGCCAGGCTTGTCCGGGATGACAAGTTCTCTGCAGGCGAATCCACAGGCCATCGCCTCCCCCTTCAGGGGGAGGACTTTGCGCAGCCTAGAGCCTGGCCAGCACCGCGTCGCCCATCTCCACGGTCGACAGCGAACCGCCGAGGTCGCGGGTGCGCACCCCGCCGTCCAGGGCGGCCTTGACGGCGGCCAGCAGGGCGTCGGCGGCGTCGGCCTGGCCGAGCGACCAGCGCAGGGCCATTTCGAACGACAGGATGGCGGCCAGCGGATTGGCGACGCCCTGGCCGGCGATGTCGGGGGCCGAGCCGTGGATGGGCTCGTACAGGCCCGGCTTGCCGGCCGCGCCCAGAGCCGCCGAAGGCAGCATGCCCAGCGAGCCTGTCAGCATGGCGGCGGCGTCCGACAGGATGTCGCCAAACAGGTTGTCGGTGACGATGACATCGAACTGCTTGGGCGCGCGGACCAGCTGCATGGCGCAGTTGTCGGCCAGGATGTGCTCCAGCTGGACATCGGCATAGTCGCGGGCGTGCAGCTCGGTGACGACCTGCTTCCACAACAGGCCCGACTCCATGACGTTGGACTTCTCGGCCGAGGCCACGCGGTTGGAGCGGCCACGGGCCAGTTCGAAGGCGACGCGGGCGACGCGCTCGATCTCGCTGGTCGTATAGACCTGGGTATCGACGCCGCGCTTCTGGCCGTCGCCCAGGTCGGTGATGCCGCGCGGCTCGCCGAAATAGACGCCGCCCGTCAGTTCCCGGACGAACATGATGTCCAGGCCCGAGACCAGCTCGCGCTTCAGGCTGGAGGCGTCGGCCAGGGCTTCGAAGCAATAGGCCGGGCGCAGATTGGCATAGACGTCCATCGCCTTGCGCAGGTTCAGCAGGCCGGCTTCCGGACGCAGGTGGCGCGGGGCGTCCTTCCACTTGGGACCGCCGACGGCGCCCATCAGCACCGCGTCGCTGGCCAGGGCCCGGTCGCGCACTTCGTCAGTCAAGGGCGTTCCGTGGGCGTCATAGCTGGCGCCGCCATAGATGGCTTCCTCGACGTTCAGGTCCGGCGTCAGGGCGGCGGCCACGCGGCGGACCTGGGCGGTGACTTCGGGACCGATGCCGTCGCCCGGCAGGAGGAGAAGCGTGGACATGGAGGGCTCTCTTCAGATTTCGCGGTAGGCGGAAACGTCGAACGACGACATGCGGCGATCGCCCATGCCCAACTCCGGCCAGCAGGCGCGCCAGGCGGCCATGTGCGGGCTGGCGCGGTGGAAGGCCAGGGCGTCTTCGTCGACGAAATGCTCATAGACCCGGATCAGGCCCGGATCGAGCGGATCCTCGGTCAGGGCGTAGTCCAGGCAGCCCGGCTCGGCCCGGCTGCCCTCGACCTGGGCGCGCAGGTGCGGCCGCAGGTCGGCCAGGCGTTCGGGCGGGAGGCGGACGGTGCCGGCGAGGATGATGGTCATGGGTTCATCTCAAAAAAGGTTGTCATCCCGGACAAGGCCCGCAGGGCCGTCGATCCGGGACCTACCTGGAACGCGGCGCTCAGGCGTCGGTCCCGGATCTTCGCGCGACGCGCTCGTCCGGGATGACAGCCCTTACGGCTACACTTCCAGCCAGGGTTCGCTGATCGCCCGCTTGCTCTCGTACAGGTCGATATCGCCGCCGTGCATCATGGTCTCGCCGATGGCGTCGAGGCCGCGCAGCATCTTGTCCTTGCGCACCGGATCGATCTGGAAGGCGAAGGTCTTGCCCGAGGGCGAGATCACCGTCTGGGCTTCCAGGTCGATGCTGACCATGTGGTTGCCGCCCTTGGCCTCGTCCATCAGGACGGCGATCTCCTCGGGCTTGAGCACCACCGGCAGCAGGCCGTTGTTGAAGCAGTTGTTGTTGAAGATGTCGGCGAAGCTGGTCGAGATCACGCACATGATCCCGAAGTCCATCAGCGCCCACGGCGCGTGCTCGCGCGACGAGCCGCAGCCGAAATTGTCGCCGGCGATCAGGACAGACGAGCCCTTGTATTCCGGCCGGTTCAGCACGAAGTCGCTGATCTCGTTGCCTTCGCCATCGAAGCGGAAGTCGTAGAACAGGCCCTTGGCCAGCCCTTCGCGCTCTACGGTCTTGAGGAACTGCTTGGGGATGATCTGGTCGGTGTCGATATTGGCCAGAGACAGCGGGACGGCGCGGCCGTCGAGGCGGGTGAAGGCCTGCATCAGACGGTCTCCTCCAGGAAGGTGCGCACATCGACGAGATGCCCGGCGATCGCCGCCGCCGCCGCCATGGCCGGGGAGACCAGATGGGTGCGGCCGGCGCGGCCCTGGCGGCCTTCGAAGTTGCGGTTGCTGGTCGAGGCGCAGCGCTCGCCCGGCTGCAGCTTGTCGGGGTTCATGGCCAGGCACATCGAGCAGCCCGGCTCGCGCCAGTCAAAGCCCGAGGCCTTGAAGATGGCGTCCAGGCCCTCTTCCTCGGCCTGCTCCTTCACCAGGCCCGAGCCCGGCACGACCATGGCCTTGACGTGCGGAGCCACCAGACGGCCATGCAGGAAGGCTTCCTGCACCACGGCGGCGGCGGCGCGCATGTCCTCGATCCGGCTGTTGGTGCACGAGCCGATGAAGACGCGGTCGATGCGGGCTTCCGAGATCGGCTGGCCGGCGGTCAGGCCCATATAGTCCAGGGCGCGATGGGCGGCCGAGCGCTTGTCGGGCGTGGCGAAGCTCTCCGGGTCGGGCACGTTGCCGGTCACCGGGATGACGTCCTCGGGCGAGGTGCCCCAGGTGACCATCGGGACCAGGGACGAGGCGTCGATCGTCACGGTGCGGTCGAAGACGGCGTCGGGATCGCTGAAGAAGGTCTTCCAGTGGCTCCTGGCCATGTCCCAGGCCGCGCCCTTGGGGGCGGCGGGCTTGCCCTGGATATAGGCGTAGGTCTTGTCGTCGGGCGCGATCAGCCCGGCCTTGGCGCCGCCCTCGATGGTCAGGTTGCACAGGGTCATGCGGCCTTCCATCGACAAGGCCGAGATGGCCTCGCCGGCGAACTCGATGACATAGCCGGTGCCGCCGGCGGTGCCGATCTCGCCGATCACGGCCAGGGCGATGTCCTTGCCCGTGACGCCGGGGCTTAAGCGGCCGTCGACGCGGACCAGCATGTTCTTGGACTTCTTCTGGCGCAGGGTCTGGGTGGCCAGGACGTGCTCGACCTCCGACGTGCCGATGCCGTGGGCCAGGGCTCCGAAGGCGCCGTGGGTCGAGGTGTGGCTGTCGCCACAGACGATGGTCATGCCCGGCTGGGTGCGGCCCTGCTCGGGACCCACCACGTGGACGATGCCGTTGCGGATGTCGCCCATCGGGAAGAACTGGATGCCGTTGTCCTTGACGTTGCGGGCCAGGGTCTGCAGCTGCAGACGGGCCTCCTCGTCCTTGACGGCGTCGACGCCCAGGGCCTGGCCCTCGGTCGGGATATTGTGGTCGGCCACCGCCAGGGTGCGGTCGGGGCGGCGCACCTTGCGGCCCGCCGCGCGAAGGCCTGCGAAGGCCTGCGGGGTGGTGACCTCGTGGATCAGGTGCAGGTCGATATAGAGGATGGCCTCGCCGTCAGCCTCGCTGACGACGTGAGCGTCCCAGATCTTGTCGTAAAGGGTTTTGCCGGACATGGCCGGGATATAGGGCGGATCGTGCGTGGAAATCCAGTCCCGGGCCGGGCTGGCGACAATTTCTTGCCGGGCGTGGCCGACAGGCGACTTTGCGGAACGAATAAAGGGCGCGCCCCTCTCGCGTGAGACATGGGTGCGCGCCCTGTTGTCGTTTTGGTTTCGTGACTTGAAGCCTTTGAAACCGGCCACACCCTGGAAGGGAGCGGTCTGAAACCCCGTCGCCTGAGCGGTGGGGGTGACATGACGGTCAGCTCAAAGCCGGCTTCTGTCAAGAAGTGTGCGAACGCACTAAAGGGCGATCTCGCCCGGATTGGTCGAGAGCGGCTCAGAAAAACGCGGCAAAGAAAAAGGCCCCGGCGTTTCCACCGGGGCCTCGTTCGATCTTCAGGACAGGCGGCTTATTCAGCGGCGCCCTTTTCCTTGCGGATCGTCTGGCGTTCGGCGATCCGGGCCGACTTACCGCGACGGTCGCGCAGATAGTAGAGCTTGGCGCGACGGACGACGCCGCGACGCTTGACTTCGATGCTTTCGATGTTCGGCGACAGCAGCGGGAACAGACGCTCCACGCCTTCGCCGAACGAGATCTTGCGGACCGTGAAGCTCTCATGGATGCCGGCGCCGGCGCGGGCGATGCAGACGCCCTCGTAGGCTTGAACGCGTTCGCGCTCGCCTTCCTTGATCTTCACGTTGACGCGCAGGGTGTCGCCAGCCTGGAAGTCGGGGATCGCCCGGACGGCCAGCAGACGCGCGGATTCTTCCTGCTCGAGTTGCTTGATGATGTTGATAGCCATGTCTCAGTCTCCTTTGGGCTTACCCTTGGTCGGGCCGCCTTTTGCCTGTTGATTGGCGAGATGCGCTTCCCAAAGATCGGGCCGCCGCTCGCGAGTGGTCTCTTCACGCATACTGCTCCGCCATTGGGCCACCCGCTTGTGGTCGCCCGACAGCAGCACCTCGGGGATATCCAGTCCTTCGAACGTCCGCGGTCGCGTGTACTGCGGATGCTCGAGGAGACCGTCCTCGAAGCTTTCTTCCAGCGTGCTCTCGATGTTCCCCAGAACCCCCGGGGCAAGTCGAACGCACGCCTCGATCACGACCATCGCCGCCGCCTCGCCA
Source organism: Alsobacter soli (assembly GCA_943371355.1). GTDB lineage: Bacteria > Pseudomonadota > Alphaproteobacteria > Caulobacterales > Caulobacteraceae > Caulobacter. Next base: position 8,654 of record CALRUN020000065.1, on the reverse strand, counting down.
CCGGCGAGCACCGCGTCTCCGACCGAGACCTCCTCGAACCCCCGGGCGTCGAGCACCCGCTGGTCCACCCCCTCGAAACGGCCGCACAGGACAATGATCCCGGGCGCCTCGCTCCATTGCCGAACACGCGCCTGGGTCAGGGGCCGACCCCGGGCGCTCATGTACAAAAGCGGCCGCCCACCGACCTCCACGCTGTCCAGCGCGGCGGCGATGACGTCCGCTTTGAGTACCGCTCCCGCGCCGCCACCCGCGGGGGTGTCGTCGAGGAAGCCGCGCTTATCCTTGGAAAAGGGCCGAATGTCCAGTGTTTCCAATCGCCACAGGTCCTGCTCCTTCCAGGCGGTCCCGATCATCGAGACGCCGAGAGGGCCAGGGAAGGCCTCGGGGAACATGGTCATGACGGTGGCTGTGAACGGCATGGGCGCTCTTTAGCGCCGGACACGGCAAATGTCGAAGCGCGGCGAGGGACAGAGGGCGTCTTCGCCCTGCGCGTTTGGGGCTTGTTCACCCTCCTGGGCGAAGGTGAGGGCCAAGCCCGCCGACCGGAACGTTCATGCCCGCCAAGAGCCGCCTTTTCCAACGCCTCAGCGACGGCTCGCGCGGGCTCGCCCGCCGGCTGGCGCGCGACGATCGCGGCGCCATTGCGGTGCAGTTCGCGTTTCTGATCATTCCGATCGCGATCCTGGTGTTTGGTCTGGTCGATCTGGGCCGGATCAGCCTGATGCGGCGCGAGATGCAGGACGCCCTCGATGCCGCGACCCTGATAGCGGCGCGCTCCACAGCCTCAACCAACGCGACCCTGGAGGCGGTGGGCGACCCGGCGTTCCTGGCGGAGGTAGAGGGGCGCCAACTGGGCCTGACAGCGTCCAGCTCGACCTTCACGCTGGGGACCAACAATCGCATTATCGGCAACGCCAGCGGGACCCTGCAGCCGATCATAGCCAACCTGTGGCGCAGCGGCGGCGTCACCGTGGTCGCCACATCCGAGGTCGTGCGATCGTCAAAGCACCTGGAAGTCGCGCTGGTGCTCGACATCACGGGCTCCATGAAGGGCACGCGGCTGGCGGACCTGAAGGTTGCGGCCAGGGATCTGGTCGACGTTCTGGTGCGCGACGCCCAGACCCCCTACTATTCCAAGATGGCGCTGGTGCCCTACTCGGCCGGCGTCAACCTCGGAACCTATGCCGACGCCGCGCGCGGCCCCGTGCCCGTCAAGACCATCACGGGCGCGGGCTGGAGCGCGGGGACAGCCAAGTCGATCAGCGCGATCACCAAGGCCAATCCGGCGCGGGTCACCGCCAACAGTCACGGCCTCGCCACGGACGACTATGTCTATATCACCGGCGTCGGCGGCATGACGATGCTGAACGGCAAGATCTACAAGGTGACCAAGGTCGATGCGAACCGCGTCACGCTCAACGGCGCCGATACACGGTCTGCCTCAAACGCCAGCGGCGGCACGATCCAGAAATGCCTGTTGTCGACCTGCAAGGTTGTGGTGACGACGAGCACCGATCACGGCTTCACCACCGGGGACAAGATCAGCTTCGCCGGCATGTCGGGCCTGACCAGCCTGAACGGGACGACCAAGACCATCACGGTGGTGTCGAACACGACCTTCGATCCGGACCTGACCGGCCCGGGATCCGCGACCTACACCAGCGGCGGGACGGCGACGTGCTTCGAGAGCACCGTTCCAGGCTGCGAACGTATTCGGTTCACCAATGTCGACGGCTACGAGACGTTCAACAGCCGCAGCACCTGCGCGACCGAACGCACGGGCGATGAAGCCTATACCGACGCCGCGCCCTCCACGGCCTATGTCGGATCCCACTATCCGACTTTCAACGACACCCTCAGCTCCACAAACTGCCCCGTGGCGACGATCACGCCGCTATCGACCGACAAGACGGCGCTGAAGGCCCAGATCAGCGCGCTGGCCGACGGAGGCGCAACGGCGGGCCATATCGGGCTGGCCTGGGGCTGGTACATGATCGCGCCAAACTTCGGCTATCTGTGGCCCAACGCCTCGCAGAGGCCCGCCGCCTACAGGACCAGGGACCTGATGAAGGTGGTCATCATGATGACGGACGGCGCGTTCAACATGCCCTACTGCAAGGGCGTCGTCGCCAAGGACCTCGGCAGCGGCACGTCGATCGGCAATGACGAGAAGATCAATTGCAACGCCACCAATGGCAGCTCGTTCGCGCAGGCTGCCGAGCTGTGCCAATCGATCAAGGCGTCGGACAACGCCATCACCGTCTATACCGTCGGCTTTACGGTCGGTAACGACCAGGCAGCCCGCGACTTCCTGACCACCTGCGCATCGAGCACGGACAAGGCCTATTTCCCGGCCACGGGCTCCGAGCTCAAGACGAGCTTCAACACCATCGCCCAGGAAATCTCGAACCTGCGACTGTCCAGATAGCGCCAAGGCCCGGCGCACCGCGCCGGGTCCAGGCCGGTGCGCGAACTCAGGCCAGCTTGATCTCGCGCAGGCGCTGCTGAAGGAATTCATCCGCCGTGATCGATTCCGGATAACGATCCGGGTTCTGCGCCGTGATGCAGCCGGGCAGGGTCTTGATCTCGTAGTCCGATGCGAAATGCAGGAAGAACGGCGTCGAATAGCGCGGGATGTGGCGACGCTCCGGCGGCGGGTTCTGCACCCGGTGGATCGTCGAGGGCAGGACGTGGTTGGTCAGCCGCTCCAGCATGTCGCCGATATTGATGACGATACAGCCCGGCGGCGGGTTGATCGGCAGCCACTCGCCGTTGCGGTCCAGCAGCTCCAGACCGCCCTCCTCGGCGCCCATCAGCAGGGTGATGGTGTTGATGTCGCCGTGGGCGCCGGCCCGCACGCCCGTCGCGTCGATCGGGATCGGCGGATAGTGCAGCAGGCGCAGGACGCTGTTGCCGTTCTCGATGGTGGGCGCGAAGAAGTTGCGATCCAGCTTCAGATAGACGGCGATGGCCTCCAGCACCTTGCCGCCCATGGCGTCGAGCGCGTTGTAGAACCACGACACGTCATGCTTGAAGGCCGGGATCTCGGCCGGCCAGACATTGTCGGCCATGGTGGCGCGGAACCGGTGGCCGGGCGGCAGGTCGCGGCCCATGTGCCAGAATTCCTTCAGGTCATGGTGGGCAGCGCCCTTGGCGGTCTCGACGCCGAACGGGATATAGCCGCGCGCGCCGCCCTTGATCCCGGCATATTGTTTCTTGATGTCGACCGGCAGGGCGAAGAAGGCCTTGGCGTCGGAAATGGCCGCGTCGATGCGGTCCTGGTCCATGTCGTATTCCGACAGCACCGCGAAACCGTAGCGTTCAAACGAGGCGCCCAGCGCCTGCGAGAAGCCCTCGAAATCCTTGCTGTAGAGCGTGAAAGAGATCGGATCGATCGCGGACGTGGACACAGGGCTCAGCCTTGGAAGTTAGTAAGTCGAGGCTTACTACACCGGGAAACGTCCGGAACGAAGACCCGTTCATCGTAGCGTCATGTCGCAGGATGGAACTTGACCATGAGCCGGGCGTTTGCCCTCTCGATGATCAAGCGTGACCACACGCACCGGACCTGAACACGGAAGACCACGGCCATGATGAAGAAGACCGCGCTGGTTGCGCTGCTGATGGGGGCCGCCGCCCTGACCGCCTGCACCACCACCGACCCCTATACCGGCATGCCGGTGCGCAACAACACCGGCACGGGCGCCCTGACCGGGGCCGGCGTCGGCGCGGTGCTGGGCTATCTGACCAACACCAATTCGGGCGAGCAGGGTCGCAAGAACGCGCTGATCGGCGCGGGCATCGGCGCCCTGGCCGGCGGCGCGGTCGGCAACTACATGGACCGTCAGCAGGCTGACTTCCGCCGCAGCCTGGAAGGCTCGGGCGTCATGATCCGCCGCAACGGCGACCAGATCGTTCTGGTCATGCCCAGCGACGTGACCTTCGCCGTCGACCAGTCGGACGTGCAGCCGCAGTTCACCCGCGTGCTCGACGACGTGGCGCGCACCCTGAACGCCTATCCCCAGACCACCATCGACGTCGTCGGCCATGCCGACAGCAGCGGCCCCGACGCCTATAACCAGACCCTGTCGGAACGCCGCGCCAGCTCGGTGGCCAGCTATCTGGTCGGCGCCGGCCGGGTGCTGGGCGACCGCGTCTTTGTGGCCGGCATGGGCGAACGCCAGCCGATCGCCGACAACGGCACGGCCGAAGGCCGCAGCCAGAACCGCCGGGTCGAGATCGTTCTGCGTCCGATCACGCAGTAGTTTGCCGAGAGGCCGCTCCCCCTCTGGGGGAGCTGTCGCGTAGCGACTGAGGGGGCTAATGCGGCCTGCGCCGTGATGGCCCCCTCCGGCCCTCTGGGCCACCTCCCCCAAAGGGGGAGGATCTTGCGGCCCTACTCCGCCCCTTCCTTCTCCGCGCGCTCGCGCAGCTCCTGTTCCAGGCTGGCCGTATCCCACGCCCCGCCGGCGTCGCCTGGCCGCATGCGCGACAGGTCGGCGGCCAGAAGGCGATCCATGGTCTTGGCGGCGTCGCGTGAGGCCAGGATATAGGCCTCCTCCTGCCCCCACATCGGACGCAGCTCCTCGAAGGTGCGCCGGTCGTGATGCCGGAAGAACGAGGCCGCCCGGTGCGCGCGGTGGGCGCGGAAACCCAGCTTCTGCAAGGCCGTCTGACCCAGGGCCAGGGCGGACTCGAAGGTCTCGCGCTCGACCGCGTCGGCGCCGTTGGCCAGCAGGTCATAGGCATGACGCCGGTCCCAGGCCCGGGCCAGGATCACCAGATCGGGAAAGGCCTTGCGGGCCGTCTCGACCAGTTCGACCGTCTTTTCCCGATCATCCAGGGCCACGATCAGCATCCGCGCCCGCTCGATGCCCGCGGCGCGCAGCAGGTCCATCCGGGTGGCGTCGCCATAGTGCACCCGGCGACCGAACCGGCGCAGTAGGTCGATCTGCTCGATATCGCTGTCCAGAACCGTCGAGCGGAAGCCGTTGGCGGTCAGCAGGCGGCCGGTGATCTGACCGAACCGTCCGAAACCGGCGATGATGATGTCGGGCTCGCCGTCATCGAAATCGCCGGTATCGGGGGTGACGTCGGCGATGGCCGCGTCCATGGCCGCGGCGACCCGCTCATAGAGGATCATGGCCAGAGGCGTCAGGGCCATGGAGACGGCGACGGCGGCGGTCAGCAGGGCCGCCAGCGGGGCCCCGATCACGCCCGCCCCGACCGTGAAGGTCAGCAGCACAAAGGCGAATTCCCCGCCCTGGGCCAGGGCTGTGGCGACGGCGGCCGCGCCGCGCAGCGGAGCGCCGAACAGCCGCGCCAGACCCAGCATGACCAGGAACTTCAGCACCATCAGGCCCAGCACCAGCCCGATCAGGGTCAGGGGCTGGGTGGCGATCAGCGGCAGGTCGACGCCCGCGCCGACGGTGATGAAGAACAGGCCCAGCAGCAGGCCCCGGAAGGGCTCGATGTCGGTCTCCAGCTCGCGGCGGAACTCGCTTTCGGCCAGCACCACCCCGGCCAGGAAGGCGCCCAACGCCGGCGACAGCCCGACCATCTGCATCAGGCTGGCCACCCCCACCACGATCAGCAGGGCCGAAGCGGTGAAGATCTCGCGCAGGCGGGCCTTGGCGATGAAGCGGAACAGCGGCCGCACCAGATAGCGCCCGCCCCCGACCACGGCGCCCACGGCGGCGAAAACCGACAGCCCCTGGGCCCAGATCGGGAGATGCGAGACCAGGCTGGCCCCATGACCGCCGGCGTCGCCATGGACGGGCGGCGCGATGGTGGCCAGCAGCGGCAGCAGTGCGAACATGGGGATCACCGCCAGGTCCTGCAGCAGCAGGATCCCGAAGGCGGCGCGCCCGACCGGGCCTTGCCTGAGGCCCTTTTCGTCCAGGGTCTGCAGCACGATGGCCGTCGACGACATGGCCAGCACCATGCCGACCGCCAGGGCCGTCTGCCAGGGCAGGCCCAGAAGCATCGAAACCCCGGCGATCGCCAGCGAGGTGACCACCACCTGGGCGCCGCCGAAGCCGAAGATGGCCTTGCGCATGTCCCACAGGGTGGAGGGCTGGACCTCCAGCCCGATCAGGAACAGCAGGATGACCACGCCGAACTCGGCGAACTTCATGACGTCGGCCTGGGCGCCGATCAGCGATAGGGCGTGCGGGCCGATAACCACGCCGGCGATAAGGTAGCCGAGCACCGAGCCCAGCCCGAGCCGCTTGGCGATGGGCACCGAGATCACGGCCGCGCCCAGATAGAACAGGGTCTGGGTGAGGAAGGATTCCATGGCTCAGACCTCCAGCTTGCTGGGCAGAAGCGACGCGATCCGGGCCTTGTAGCGCTCGGCCTCGGCCTTCAGCGCCGCGTCGTCCTTGACCGCCGCGCCGTGCACGACGAAGGGCGTCTCCCAGACCATGCCGCACAGGTGCGCGGTCTGCTCCAGCGGCCGCAGGAACTCGTCCATCGTGAAGCGATTATAGCCCTGGGCGTGATAGGCCTTGGCGCTGGCCCCGGTGGTGCAGGCGACGAACAGGCGCTTGCCCTGCAGGGCCACGCCGTCGTGGCCATAGGCGAAGCCGTGCAGCCAGACCAGGTCCAGCCACTCCTTCATCAGCGCCGGGGTCGAATACCAGTACAGCGGAAACTGCAGGGCGATGACGTCGTGGGCCACCAGATCGGCCTGCTCGGCCTCGATATCGATCGCGAAGTCCGGATAGGTCTCATAGAGATCGCGGAAGGTGACACAGGAAAGGCCCTTGGCGGCCTTGGCCAGGGCCCGGTTGGCGCGAGAGCGTTCAAGCGCGGGGTGGGCCAGGACCAGCAGCACGCCGGAGGTGGCGGGGGCTGCAGGGGTGGTGGTAGCGTCGCCCGTGGTTTCGTGAGCGTTCAAGCGGCGTCTCCGGGTGTCGGATTTTTATTCATCAAGGGTTGAATTTCTTCGGCCGCCGGGCGAGACCCTTCGCCAAACATCGGCATGCCAAAGGCTGGTGACGGAGGATCCATGGTCGACAAGGTGCAGACAGACGCCGTCGAGGCCCTTTCGGGGCTGTTGTTCGACGGCATGACCATCATGGCCGGAGGCTTTGGCCTCTGCGGCATTCCGGAAAACCTGATCGCGGCGATCCGCGAGACGGGGGTCAGGGACCTCACGGTCGTCTCCAACAATTGCGGCGTCGATGGCTTTGGCCTGGGGATCCTGCTGGAGAACCGCCAGATCAAGAAGATGATCTCGTCCTATGTGGGGGAGAACAAGCTGTTCGAACAGCTCTACCTCAGCGGCGAGCTGGAACTGGAGTTCAATCCGCAGGGAACCCTGGCTGAACGCATTCGCGCCGGCGGCGCGGGCATTCCGGCCTTCTTTACGAAGACCGGTGTCGGAACCCTGGTCGCCGAGGGCAAGGAAGTCCGCGAGTTCGACGGTGAGCTCTATGTGATGGAGCGCGGCCTGACCGCCGACCTGTCGATCGTCAAGGCCTGGAAGGCCGACGCCGAGGGCAACCTGATCTATCGAAAGACGGCCCGCAATTTCAATCCGATGATGGCCACGGCCGGCAAGGCCACCGTCGTCGAGGTCGAGGACATCGTCGCCATCGGCGCGCTCGACAAGGACAACATCCACACTCCTGGCATCTATGTCGACCGGGTGCTGAAGGGCGCGAAGTTCGAAAAGCGCATCGAGCGCGTCACCACGCGTCCCAGAGAACAAACGACCAAGGAAGCCGTCTGATGGCCTGGACCCGTGACGACATGGCCGCCCGCGCGGCGAAGGAACTGCGCGACGGCTTCTATGTGAACCTGGGCATCGGCATCCCGACCCTGGTGGCCAACTACATCCCCGAGGGCATGTCGGTAACGCTGCAGAGCGAGAACGGCATGCTGGGCATGGGCCCCTTCCCCTATGAGGGCGAGGAGGACGCCGACCTGATCAATGCCGGCAAGCAGACGATCACCGAACTGGACTCCAGCTCGTATTTCTCGTCGGCCGACAGCTTCGCCATGATCCGCGGGGGCCATATCGCCCTGTCGATCCTGGGCGGCATGCAGGTCTCCGAGACCGGCGACCTGGCCAACTGGATGGTGCCCGGCAAGATGGTCAAGGGCATGGGCGGGGCCATGGATCTGGTCGCCGGCGTCAAGCGTGTGGTGGTCGTGATGGACCACTGCGAGAAGTCGGGCGCGCCCAAGCTTCTCAAGGCCTGCTCGCTGCCACTGACCGGCGCGGGGGTGGTCGACCTGCTGATCACCGAACTGGGCGTCTTCGAAATCAATCGCGGCAAGACGCCCGTGCGGCTGATCGAACTGGCGCCGGGCGTCACGGTCGATGAGATCAAGGCCAAGACCGAGGCGGCCTTCGAGGTCGCGATCTAGTCCGAAGGGCTGACTACTCAGGAAGACTGACGCGGCGTGCATCGAAAGGTGCGCGCCGTTTGCGTTTGCCGGCTGTGGCGCGCAGCACAAACGAAAACGGCCTCCCGAAGGAGGCCGTTCTAGATCTTGGGTGCGGGGACAGGATTTGAACCTGTGACCTTCAGGTTATGAGCCTGACGAGCTACCGGGCTGCTCCACCCCGCGGCGAAGTGGGTAGTTGGTGATCGTGATGGTAGGGGGACTTTGAAGTTTCGACTTGGTGTAACGGCATCCTT
>CALRUN020000064.1:0-15899 GCA_943371355.1 Alsobacter soli | reverse complement strand
AAGCCGGCCATCGCCCTGATCAAGTCCAGCTTCGTCAGGATCGTGCGAAGCGCTGATGCTGCGGGCGGGGCCAATCGCCTGACCGGCGTGATCATCGACCGCGAGGATGGCGACCTGACCAGCGAGGTCAGCCTGACCCTATCGGCCGGCAAGACCCTGGTCGCGACCCTGCCACGGGCCGACGCGGACACCATGGCGTTGAGGTCCGGTGACGCGGTCGTCGCCATGGTCGAGCCCTCGGACGTCATCCTGGCCGTCGAATAGCGCAGGCGCTCTATGAAGCCTCCAGAGCCGTGGCGGACATGGGAATCTTGACCCTGAAGGTGCTGCCCAGATTCTGGCCGGCGCTCTCCACCTCGATCGATCCGCCGTGAAGCGCGACCAGTTGCTTGACCAGCGCCAGCCCGATCCCGAGACCGCCCTGGGCCTTGGCCAGATGATCCTCCACTTGGGCGAAGATCTCGAAGATGCGCGGCTGCATCTCGGGCGCGATGCCCACGCCGGTGTCGGTCACCGTGATCTCGGCCATACCGTCGCGGGCGAGCGCTGACAGGGACACCGTTCCGCCGGCGGGCGTGTATTTGGCGGCGTTGTTGAGCAGGTTCGCCACCACCTGGGCCAGCCGCGTGTGGTCAGCTTCCAGCCAGATCGCGTCGCTGGGGATGTCCGTCGTGAAGCGATGGCAGCCGGCGTCCAGACTGTGCTGGCTGGCTTCGATCGCTGACTGGAGGACCTCGTTGAGCGCGATCCGCTCCTTCTTCAGCGAGATCTTGCCCTGGCTGACCCGCGAAACGTCCAGCAGGTCGTCCACGAGGTGAGAGAGGTGGGTCAGCATCCGGTCCATGCGCGTTCGGATGTCTTGCGACCGTTCGGGTGAAAGGTCCTTGGCCAGCAGATGCAGGCCGCCGCTCAGGGCGGCGACGGGATTGCGCAGTTCATGCGCCAGCACGGCCAGGAAGCTGTCCTTGTGGCGATCGGCGCGCCTCAGGGCCTGAGCGGCCGTTTCCAGTTCGTCGCGCTGGCGTTCGATTTCCTGGCGCTGCCGGTAGAGGTCGAAGAACACGGCTGCCTTGCTGCGCAGGATGTCCGCCTCGATCGGCTTCTGGATGAAGTCGACCGCGCCGGCCTCGTAGCCGCGAAACCGGCGTTGCTTGTCGGCGGCGCCGGCGGTCACGAAGATGATCGGGATGTGTCGTGCGCGTTCGTTGCCGCGCATGAACTCGGCCAGTTCAAAGCCATCCATGCCCGGCATCTGGACGTCGAGCAGCGCGAGCGCCACGTCGTGCGTCAACAGCAGCTCAAGTGCCTGCTCGCCCGAGCGGGCCTTGAGGCAGGTCAGGCCCTCGCGCTGCAGCAAGGCCTCCAGCGCGAGCAGATTTTCTTCGAGGTCGTCGACAAGGAGGAAGTTGATCGGCTTTTCCGCGCTCATCGGGCGGCTCCCAGGTTCGACAGATAGGATGCGATCGCATCCAGGTTCATGATCATCGCCGAAGGGCACGCCTCCAGCGCCGCCAGCGGCATGGCGCTGGCATAGGCGCCGGCGGGATCTTCGACGACCGCAAGGCCGCCCGCAGCCACGATCGCCTTGAGCCCTGCGGCCCCGTCATGGTTGGCGCCCGTCAGCACCACGCCCACCAGCCCCGGCCCGTAGGTGTCGGCGGCGCTTTCGAACAGGACATCTATGGAGGGCCGTGAATAGTTCACGGCTTCATCGATCGACAGGGCCAGGCTTTCTTCGGTCTCGACGAGCAGGTGATAATCGGAGGGCGCGAAATAGACCGCGCCGGGGACGATGGCTTCCTTGTCCTCGGCTTCCTTGACCGTGATCCCGCATCGGGCCTGGAGAAGCGGCACCAGCATGTTGGCGCGGTCTGGCGGTACGTGCACGACGACCAGCACGGGGAGGCCATAGTCAGCCGCCAGAGCGGGCAGGATGGCCTGCAGCGCCTGGACGGCGCCCGCCGACGCGCCGATCACCACAGCCTTGCTCGCGCCGCCGCTCATGGCTCGCGCCTCTGATAGATCTTTTCCTCGGGCGCGAAGTCGGAGAAGGCGGCGGCGTGGGCGGAAAATCGCAGACTTTCCTTGGAGCCCAGACCCAGGAAAGCCTTGCGGGCCGGGGAGTCGCGGAACAGGCCGATGGCCCGATCCTGCAGCGCCCGGTCGAAATAGATCATCACGTTGCGGCACGAGATCAGATGCATCTCGCCAAAGACGGCGTCTGTCACCAGGCTGTGGTCGGAAAACACCACGCGTTCGCGCAGCGTCTTGTCGAAGACCGCCCGCCCATAGGCGGCGGTGTAATAGTCCGAGAGCGACGACTTGCCGCCCGCCTTCTGATGATTCTCGGTGAACTTCCGGATCCGGTCGAGAGCGTAGACGCCGGCTTCGGCGGCGGTGAGCGCGTCGGGATTGATGTCGGTGGCGTAGAACAGGGTCCGATCATACAGGCCTTCTTCGCGGAACAGGATGGCCAGCGAATAGAGTTCCTCGCCCGCGCTGCAGCCCGCGATCCACACCTTCAGGGACGGATAGGTTCGCAGGTGAGGCAGCACCGTCTCGCGCAGCGCCCGGAAATAGGACGGGTCACGGAACATCTCGCTGACCTGCACCGTCAGATAGCCCAGCAGACGCGGCAGCATCGCCGGATCATGCAGGACGAGGTCCTGAATCGCCGAAATGCTGGCAAAACCCATCTGGTCGCGCGCCTGCACCAGCCGCCGCTTGATCGACGCGCGGGCATAGTGACGAAAGTCATAGTGGTAGCGCTGGTACAGCGCTTCCAGCAGCAGCTGGATTTCGAGGTCTACGATCACTTCAGACACGGATCACGCTCATCGCGGCATCCAGACCCGGACCAGGGACAGAAGCTTGTCCACGTCGATGGGCTTGGCCATGTAGTCGTTGGCGCCGGCGGCGATGCAGCGTTCCTGATCGTCGGGCATGGCCTTGGCTGTCAGCATCAGGATCGGCAGCTTGGCCCACTGTGGATTGCCGCGGATCTGCCGGGTGGCCGTCAGGCCGTCCATCACCGGCATCATCACATCCATCAGGACCAGATCGATGGCGGCGGCGGAATCCTCGGCCGAGCGAGCCAATAGATCGATCGCCTCCTGGCCGTTGCGGGCGATTTCGACGATGGCCCCGCGCGGTTCCAGCACATTGGTCAGGGAATAGATGTTGCGGATGTCGTCTTCGACGATGAGCACGCGACGGCCTTCCAGAACGGCGTCGCGGTTGCGCGCCTTCTGGATCATCTTCTGCTGTTCGGGCGGCAGGCTGGAGACCACCTGGTGCAGGAACAGGGAAACCTCGTCCAGCAGGCGCTCGGGCGACTTTGCCCCCTTGATGATGATTGAACTGGAGTACCGACGCAGGCGCTGCTCGTCGTCCGCCGATAGGTCATGGCCGGTATAGACGATGACCGGCGGGAACCCGTGCTCGCCGTCCCGGCTCAGGGTTTCCAGAAGCGAGAACCCTGAGGCGTCGGGCAGGGACAGGTCCAGCACCATGCAGTCGAAGGTCTGCAGCTTGAGCTGTTCCAGGCACTCGGCCGCCGTGCCGACACCGACGGTCTCGACTTCGCCCGACGACAACAGCCTGCTGACGGCGTCGCGCTGCACCGGGTCGTCCTCGACGATCAGCACGCGCCGCACCGTGTTGGTCAGCTTGGCCTGCAGTGTCTCCAGCACTTCGGCCAGCGCCTCGCGCTTGACGGGCTTGAGCATGTGGCCGATCGCGCCGAGCGACAGGGCGGTCTGGCTGTGGTCGCTGGCGGAGATCACGTGGATCGGGATGTGCCGGGTCGCATCGTCGCGCTTGAGACGATCCAGGACCATCAGGCCCGATTCATCGGGCAGGCCGACGTCGAGCACCACGGCGCTGGGCTTGAAGCGCCTGGCCAGTTTCAGGGCTTCTTCGGCCGTGCCGGCCACCAGGCACTGAAAGCCAAGTTCGCGGGAGAGGTCGCGCACGATGCTGGCGAACTTGTCGTCGTCCTCGACCACCAGCAGCAGGCGACGGGCGCCGGCAAGCTGGTCGCGGTCGTCCTCGACCGACTGGGCCAGCGGCCTCGACCGTTTCGGTCGCGCGGGCGCTGGGGAGGGGGCTGTCTCGGCGCTGACCGGCTGTTCGCGAGCCCCCACCCGCGCCGGGTCGTAGGCGCGCGGTATGGTGATGGTGAAGGTGCTGCCTTCGCCGGCCTGGCTCTGAAGGGTGATGGCGCCGCCGAGCAGTCGCGCCAGTTCCCGCGAGATCGACAGGCCCAGACCTGTCCCGCCGTACTTGCGGCTGATCGTGCCGTCGGCCTGGCGGAACGCTTCGAAAATGCTCTGCTGTTGCTCGCGCGAAACGCCGATCCCGGTGTCGGTCACCGCGAAGGCCAGGCTGTCGTCGCCCGCCGGCGCGATGGCCAGCCGCACGTGACCCGCCTCGGTGAACTTGAAGGCGTTCGACAGCAGGTTCTTGAGGATCTGTTCGAGGCGCTGGCGATCGGTTTCGACGATGGGGGGGCAGCCGTCGGCAATCTCGATCTGGAACTCCAGCCCGCGATCATCCGCCACCGGCTGAAACAGCTGGCGCAGATCGCCGGTCAGCCTGGACAGGGCGACATTTTCAGGCCGCACCTCGATATGGCCCGCCTCGATCTTGGACAGGTCCAGGATGTCGTTGATGAGCACCAGAAGGTCGTTGCCCGACGAGGCGATGGTCTGGGCGAACTTCACCTGCTGGCTCGAAAGATTGCCCTCGGGATTGTCGCTGAGCAGCTTGGAGAGGATCAGCAGCGAGTTCAGCGGCGTGCGCAACTCGTGCGACATGTTGGCCAGGAAGTCGGACTTGTACTGGCTGGCCTGCGCCAGCTCCCGCGCCTTGAGGGCCACGGCGGCGCTGCTGCGCTCCAGATCGTCGCGCTGGTTCTCCAGGATCTGGGCCTGCTCTTCCAGCTGGCTGTTGGTCTGTTCCAGCTCGGCCTGCTGCTGCTCCAGCCGGACCTGCGACTCCTTGAGTGCGCGGCCCTGCTCCTCGAGCTCCTCGTTGGAAACCCGCAGTTCCTCGCTCTGCACCTGCAGCTCTTCGGCCTGGCGCTGGGTTTCCTCCAGCACGGCCTGCAGTTCGGCGCGATAGCGCGCCGATCGCAGGGCGACGCCGATGGACGTGGCGGCCTGATCCAGAAGTTCGATGACCCGGTCGTCGACGGGGTGCAGGAAGCCCAGTTCGATGACGGCGTTGACGCGCTCATCGGCAAGGGCGGGCGCCAGGACCAGGTGCCGGGGCTTGTCGCGGCCCAAGGCCGAACCGATCATAAGGTAACCGTCGGGAACGTCGCGGACGATCATGGTTCGGCCATCGGCCGCGACCTTGCCCAGGAGACCCTCCCTGACGTTGAAGCGGACCGGCACGTCGGCGTCGGCCGGAATCCCAAGGGCCGCCGCGCGATAGAAATGGCCGCTTTCGCCTTTGAACAGTGCGCCGGCCTGGGCTCCCAGATGCTGCGACAGGAAGCCGAGGATACTGTCGCCCAGAGCCTCGACCGACTGGTCTCCCATCATCGCGTTCGACAGACCAACCTCGCCCGCCTGCAGCCATTGCTGGCGGGCGCGGGCGCGCAGGCTGCGCCGGATCAGGACGAAGACGGCGGCCGTGAGCGCCGCGCCCAGCAGGGCCGACAGCACACCGCTGGCCAGGGCTGTGGAGTAGGCCGCCTCCAGCTCGATCATGCGGCTCTGACGCAGTCGATTTTCTTCCCGGCGCATCACGTCCAGTTGAGCGCGAATCGCGTCCATCTCGACCTTGCCGCGGTTGGTCGAGACCATCGAAAGAGCCGCCGCGGGCCCCTTTTCACGCCGGATCGTGATGGTTTGCTCAAGCTCGGCCAGCTTGGCTTCCATGTGGCGCTTCAGGGGGCGCAGATTGGCCTGCTGGACGGGGTTGTCCCGGGTGAGGGTCGCGACGGTGTCGATGCGCGAGGCGATGCCCGACACCGCGCTCTGATATGGCTCCAGATACTCGTTCTCGCCCGTCAGCAGATACCCGCGCTGGCCCGTTTCGGCGTCCTGGGTTGTCGAGAGAAGGTCATCAATCGAGATCAGAACCGAGTGTGTGTGGCGGATATGGGCGTTGGCGGCCCGCAGCACTTCGACGTTGCGATAGGCGATGACGCCGCTGATCAGGAAGAAGGCGAGTACAAGGGCCAGCCCCAGCGTCGTCCATGTTTCCACCTTCGTCCGGGAGGAGGACGCGCCAAGCGGTTCTTTCAGCGACATGCGATTCTCGAAGTGGAGGTTGTTCGATCTCGCGCCCGGGGCTGAAGGCGACGAGTAACGGGGTTTTCAGGTCCTAGTGACCGCACGGCGCGCGAGGGTCACGATGGTTTCGCGCCGAAGCGGCAAGGGCCACGAACCGGCGCGTCGGCGGATCGGCGCGCGTCGCCCAGCCAAGCGCGGCCGCGCTTTGAGACAAGAAATACCCGCACCTCACCCGACGCTCCCCGACCGCGCGCCCCATCGCGCGGAGCCTCTAACGGCCGGCGGGTCAGGAGGTTCCATAAAATCGTTCGGGCGGCGCCTGGCGCGCCGTCAACGGCTCGCGGCCAGGCTGAGCGCGATCTGCGGCGGTCTGACTCATTGATCTTGGCGAAGCTTGCGACGACTATGCAGCCGCATCCACGGCCCACCTCCGAGAGATCCTTGATTCAGCTCCTGACCTCTCGGCTTGGCAAAGGTGTGACGGCTCTGGCCGTGATGCTGATCGCCCTGCTGGTGGCCCAGGCGCCGGTGGCCATGGTGGACCGGGCGCTGCACGCCAGCGGTCAGGCGCATGCGGCCAACGCCTTCGCCGGCCCGCTGGCCGCCGACCTCGCCGACCATGATCACGACCATGATCACGATGCGGCGGCCAGCGCCGAGGTCGCGGCCGACGATCGCGATCCCTCACCCTCGCAGGGCGCGCACCACCACCATGACGGCGCTCCGCTTCTGGGCCTGACAGCCTCCATCACGGTCGCGAGCCCCTGGGGCTCGACTGTCGAATCCTGGTCCGGCCGCGACACCTCGCTCGACAGCGCCGAGCCTGCTCCCCAGAAACGCCCTCCAAAAGCCCGCCTCGAACACGTCGCCTGACCGACGCGCCCCCCGGCCGCGCCCGCTTCCGTTCGAGAGACTCCCATGCCCCATTTCGTCCATGGCCGCGCCACGCGGTCCTGGCTGCTCGCGTCGGCGTTCGCCGTCGCGCTGCCCCTTGCCGTCCAGGCTGAAACCCTGGGATTGCCCCAGGCCCTGGCCCGCGCCGCCCAGTCCGATCCCACCCGTCCCGCTGTCGAGGCGCGGCTCAAGGCTGCCGACGCGGGCGCCCGGCAGGCCGGCGTTCGCCAGAACCCCGTCGTCGGCGTCGAGATTGAAGACCTGACGGGAACCGGCCCCTATTCGATGATCGATCGCGCCCAGGCCACGGTCTATTACCAGCAGAGCGTGGATCGCGGCGGCAAGCGCCAGGCCCGCACGGCCCTGGCCCGGACCGAGATCGATCTGGTTCGGCTTCGCTATCAGGTTCAGGTGCTGGACCTGTTCCAGGCGGTGGAGCTGGCCTGGGTCGAGGCCCTGGCCGCCGAGGCGCAGGTCCGCCTGGCGCGCACGCGGCTGGACATCGCCCAGCGCGCCCAGGGCGAGGTGGATCGGCGCGTGAAGGTCGCCCGCGATCCTCTGTTCGCCGGCGCCCGCGCTGACACCCAGGTCGCCGAGGCCCGGATCGCCCTGTCGCAGGCCGAGATGGCCGCCGACACTGCGCGCCGAAACCTCGCCAGCCATTGGGACGGCGCTGGCGATTTCGACCTCGACCCGGCGGTGCTGGACGACACCTCCGCCGCCGATCAGGTCGCGGGCGAGGCGTCGGGTGTCGACCTGGCGGTGCTCGACGCCGAGCGGCAGGCCGCGACCGCGCGGGTTCGCCTGGAGGAGAGCAAGGCTGTCCAGGATCCGACCTGGCGCGCGGGCCTGCGCTATCTGAACGAGGGGCGCGACATGGCCGTGCTGGTCGGCGGGTCGATCCCGCTGACCCGCCATGACACCAATCGCGGCGCCATCGAACGGGCCCAGGCCGAGCGCACGGCGGCCGATGTCGACCTCCTCAGCGGCAAGGTTCTGCGCGAGCGGCGGATCGCGAGATTGCAGGCCGGGCTGGCCGCGCGGGCCAGCGAAGCCCGTCGCATCGAGACCGAGGTGCTGCCCGCCGCCGAACGGACCGTCGCCCTGGTCCGCGAGGGCTTCAATCGCGGCGGCTTCAGCTATCTCGACGTCATCGAGGCCCAGAAGGTCCTGATCGACGCCCGGAGCCGGCGGCTTGACGCCCTGAAGGCCTTCCACACCGACCGCGCCCTGCTGGCGCGCCTGACCGGCCGCCACGCCGCCCTCATTCCCGCTTCGGAGACTGTCCGATGAACCGCCCCTACACCCGGCGCGCCAGCGTGCGCCTCGCCATGCTGATGGCCTCCACCCTGATGCTGGCGGCCTGCGGCGAGGGCGCCAAGCCCGCCGCCGAGACCGAAGGCCATGCCGCCAAGGCCGGCGACTATGAGCGCGGTCCCCATCGCGGCCGCCTGTTGCGCAACGGCGATCTGGCCATCGAGATCACCATCTTCGAAGACGGCGTCGAGCCCGAATTCCGCGTCTACGCCTATCGCAAGGACAAGCCGGTCGATCCGCGCCAAGTCGAGCTGTCGGTCGAGTTGACCCGCCTGGGCGGCAAGGTCGACCGGTTCAGTTTCGCGCCGCAGGAAGACTATCTGCGCGGCGCGGGCGTGGTGCGCGAACCTCACTCTTTCGACGTCAAGGTAAGCGCCAGCCAGGGCGGCGACAGCCATCAATGGACCTACCAATCCTACGAAGGCCGCACGACGATCAGCGCTGATGCCGCCAGGGCCGGCGGCGTGAAAACCGAGATGGCCGGCGGCGCCGATATCGCCGAACTGGTCGACATGGCCGGCCGCGTCGAGATCACGCCCGAGGGCAAGGGCGAGGTTCGCGCCTGGTATCCGGGACGGGTGATGACCCTGCGGGGAGAGCTGGGAAGCCAGGTCCGCAAGGGGCAGCTGCTCGCGCGGGTGGAGTCCAGCGAGAGCCTTCAGACCTATTCGATCTTCGCGCCGATCAGCGGGATCATCGTCGAGAAGAACCTCAATGTCGGCGACGTGGCCGGCGAGCGGGCCATCTTCATGATCGCCGATCCGACCAAGCTGCATGCCGAGTTCTTCGTCTATCCGCGCGACGCCGAGCGGGTGCGGGTCGGCCAGCCCGTCGAGGTGCGCAGCCTGTCGGGCGACACCCGGCTGATGGCGCGGGTCGAGGCGGTTCTGCCGACCGCCGACCTGGCCAGCCAGACCCTGCTGGCCCACGTCCACCTGCCCGAGGGCTCCGCCGCGTTCCGGCCCGGCATGGGCGTGGAAGGCTCCTTCCAGGTCGCCTCCACCCGCGTCCCACTGGCCGTGCGCACCCGGGCCCTGCAGAAATTCCGCGACTTCACCGTCGTCTTCGCCAGGGTGGGCGACACCTATGAGGTGCGGATGCTGGAGCTGGGCCGCCAGACGCCCGAATGGACCGAGGTGCTGGGCGGGCTTGAACCCGGAACCGAATATGTCGCCGACGGCGCCTTCCTGATCCGCGCGGACATCGAAAAATCCGGCGCGAGCCACGACCACTAGGAGCGCGCACCCATGCTTGAACGCATCATCGCGCTGTCGATCCGCTATCGCTGGATCGTCCTGGCGCTCGTCCTCGCCTCGGCGATCCTTGGCGTCTGGAGTTTCCAGCGCCTGCCGATCGACGCCACCCCCGACATCACCAACGTCCAGGTGCAGATCAACACCGAGGCGCCGGGCTTCTCACCGCTGGAGGCCGAACAGCGGATCACCTTTCCGGTCGAGACCGCCATCGCCGGCCTGCCGGGGCTGGACTACACCCGCTCGGTCTCCCGCTACGGCCTCAGCCAGGTCACTGCTGTCTTCAAGGACGGGACCGACATCTATTTCGCCCGCCAGCTGGTCAATGAACGGCTGCAGGCCGCCCGCGCCCAGCTGCCTCCCAGCCTGACGCCCGAGCTTGGCCCGATCTCCACAGGCCTGGGCGAGATCTTCATGTACACGGTCGAAGCCAAGCCCGGCGCGCGTCGTCCCGATGGCAAGGCCTACACGCCCGAGGACCTGCGCACCCTGCAGGACTGGGTGATCCGGCCCCAGCTGCGCAACACGCCCGGCGTCACCGAGGTCAACACCATCGGCGGCTTCGAGCGGCAGTATCACGTCACGCCCTTGCCTGAACGGCTATCGGCCTACGGCCTGACCATGGCCGACGTCACCGACGCCCTGGCCAGGAACAACAGCAATGTCGGGGCCGGCTATATCGAGCGCTACGGCGAACAGTATCTGGTTCGCGTTCCCGGCCAGGCCAGCGGCGTCGAGGACCTGCGCGGCACGATCATCGTCAATCGCGGCGGCGCGCCGATCCGCGTCGGCGACGTGGCGGAGGTGGGTCTGGGCGAGGAGCTTCGCACCGGGGCGGCGACCGAGAACGGCAGGGAGGTGGTGCTGGGCACCGTCTTCATGCTGGTCGGGGAGAACAGCCGCACCGTCGCCCGCGCGGCGGCGCTGCGTCTGGAACAGGCCGCCAGGTCCCTGCCGGCCGGCGTCACGGCCACGCCGGTCTATGACCGCACCGAACTGGTCGATCGCGCCATCCGCACGGTCGAGACCAACCTGGTCGAAGGCGCGCTGCTGGTGATCGTCGTGCTGTTCCTGCTGCTGGGCAATATCCGGGCGGCGCTGATCACGGCGGCGATCATCCCGTTCTCGATGCTGCTGACCATCACCGGCATGGTCCAGAGCCGGGTGTCGGGCAATCTGATGAGCCTGGGGGCGCTGGACTTTGGCCTGATCGTCGACGGCGCCGTGATCATCGTCGAAAACTGCCTGCGCCGGTTTGGCGAGGCGCAGCATCGTCTGGGACGTCTGCTGACCAGGGACGAACGCTTCGCCCTGACGGCCAGCGCAGCCGGTGAGGTGATCAGGCCGTCGCTGTTTGGCGTGCTGATCATCACCTTGGTCTATGTGCCGATCTTCGCCCTGACCGGGGTGGAGGGGAAGATGTTCCACCCGATGGCCATCACCGTGGTCATCGCCCTGACCGCCGCCCTGGTGCTGTCCCTGACCTTCGTGCCGGCCGCCGTGGCGTTGTTCGTCACCGGCAAGGTCGAGGAGACGGAAAGCCGCATCATGCGCGGGGCTCGCCAGATCTACGAACCGGCGCTGGCGATAGCCCTGCGGCTGCGCGTGGCGTTCGTGGCCGGCGCCGTGGCGCTGGTGGTCATCGCGGGTCTGGCGGCCAGCCGCATGGGCTCGGAGTTCGCCCCCAGTCTCGACGAAGGCGACATCGCCATGCACGCCCTGCGCATACCGGGGACCAGCCTCACCCAGGCCGTCCGGATGCAGGCGGCCCTGGAGGCGCGGATCAAGTCGTTGCCGGAGGTCGAGCGGGTGGTGAGCAAGATCGGCACCGCCGAGGTCGCCACCGACCCGATGCCGCCCTCGGTCGCCGACACCTTCATCATGCTGAAGGACCGCAAGGACTGGCCCGATCCGCGCAAGCCCAAGGCCAAGCTGGTCGCCGAACTGGAGGCCGCCGTCGCCACCATTCCCGGCAACAACTACGAGTTCACCCAGCCGATCCAGATGCGGTTCAACGAACTGCTGTCGGGCGTTCGCGCCGATGTGGCCGTCAAGGTGTTCGGGGACGACCTCGACCAGCTGCGGGCCATCGGCGAAAGCGTCGGGGCGGTGGTCGAAGGCATCGAGGGCGCCCAGGATGTGGGTGTCGAACAGGTGACCGGGCTGCCGGTCCTGCAGATCACGCCGGACCGCGCCGCCCTGGCCCTGCTGGGGTTGAACGTGCAGGACCTGCAGGAGGTTGTCGCCACCTCGATCGGCGGCGCGGTCGTCGGCCAGGTGTTCGAGGGCGACCGGCGCTTCGACGTCGTCGTCCGCCTGCCCGAGGCGATCCGGGGCGATCTGGAGGGCGTCCGTCGCCTGCGCGTGCCGTTGCCGGCGACCGGGGAGGGGCCCCGAGGGTTCGTGCCGCTGCAGGACGTGGCGAGGGTCGAAACGGTGATCGGCCCCAACCAGATCAGCCGCGAGGACGGCAAGCGCCGCGTCGTCGTCACCGCCAATGTGCGGGGCCGGGACCTGGGCTCGTTCATCGCCGAGGTGCAGCAGAAGGTCGGCGCCGAGGTCGAGATCCCGACAGGCTACTGGATCAGCTATGGCGGCACGTTCGAGCAGCTGATCTCGGCGGCGAAACGGCTTCAGCTGGTCGTGCCCGCCGCCCTGCTGCTGATCTTCGGTCTGCTGTTTGCGCTGTTCCGATCGGTCAAGGACGCCGCCATCGTCTTCTCCGGCGTGCCCCTGGCCCTGACCGGGGGCGTCGCGGCCCTGCTGCTGCGGGGCCTGCCGCTGTCGATCTCGGCGGGCGTCGGCTTCATCGCCCTGTCTGGCGTGGCCGTGCTCAATGGCGTGGTCATGGTCAGCTTCATCCGGAGCCTTCTGGCCGAGGGGCGGCCGCTGGATGAAGCGATCCGCGAAGGCGCGCTGACACGCCTCAGGCCCGTGCTGATGACCGCCCTGGTCGCCAGCCTGGGCTTCGTGCCGATGGCCTTCAATGTCGGGGCCGGGGCCGAGGTGCAGCGCCCGCTGGCCACGGTGGTGATCGGCGGGATCATCTCTTCGACCCTGCTGACCCTGCTGGTCCTGCCGGCGCTGTATCGCCTTGTCGGCGGTTCGCCGCTTGGCCGGACGCGGGCTGACTGAGGGCTGGTCGGTGAGGAAGGCGCAGCGGGCCTAGTCGCTTGCGCCTTCCAACGCCGCCTCATGGCTCATGGCCGCGGCGGCAAGTTCAACCTGCTCGGCAATTCGGCCGCTGGCTTTGCGCTCGCTGTAGCGATCAATCAGGTAGTCGGCGCGGTCGCGGGTGAGCAGGGTGAACTTCACCAGCTCCTCCATCACATCGACGACGCGGTCGTAATAGGCCGACGGCTTCATGCGGTCGTTGTCGTCGAATTCCTGGAAGGCCATTGCCACCGACGACTGGTTGGGAATGGTGATCATCCGCATCCAGCGTCCCAGCAGGCGCAGGGTGTTGACGGCGTTGAACGACTGCGAACCGCCGCTGACCTGCATCACCGCCAGGGTCCGGCCCTGGGTCGGGCGGACACTGCCGATCTCCAGCGGGATCCAGTCGATCTGGGCTTTCATGATCCCGGTGATCGCGCCATGCCGCTCGGGACTGCACCACACCTGCCCCTCGGACCATAGGGACAGGGCGCGCAGCTCCTGGACCTTCGGGTGGTCGGGCCCCGTGGCGTCAGGAAGCGGCAGGTCGCGCGGGTCAAAGATTTTCGTCTCGCAACCCAGAACCTGCAAAATGCGCGCCGCCTCCTCGACCAGCAGCCGGCTGAACGAGCGCTCGCGCAGCGACCCGTAGAGCAGCAGGATGCGGGGCGGATGGGTCGCCGGTGACTTGCACTCGAGTTGGCCCTGGGTCGGCGCCGTCAGAAATTGCGGCTGGAGCGCGGGCAGGTCGGTCATGATTTCCAAATTCCTCGAAGCGTCTTGGCGTCGTCACATATTTCTACTAACTTGGAAATATGGAATCGAAAGCCGCCGTCGCAAGCCTTTCCGCCCTTGGCCACGAAGGTCGGCTGGCGATCTATCGCCTGCTCGTCAAGGCCGGTGGTCAGGGCGTTCCGGCCGGCGAGATCGCTCGCCGCCTGGAGATGCTGCCCAATTCTCTGTCGGCCAATCTCAATGTGCTGAGCCATGCCGGCCTGATCGTTTCGCGCCGCGAAGGCCGCTCGATCATCTATTCGGCCGCCTACGGGGCGATGAGCGGCCTGCTGGGCTTCCTGATGGAAGACTGCTGCGGCGGCAATCCCGAGATCTGCGCGCCTTTGAACGAGATCCTCGCCCGGGCCGCCGACTGCGATGGAACCTGCCTTGTCGAATTGGAGACAGCATGACCGATCCCCAGTCTAACCTGAAGCACGTCCTGTTTCTCTGCACCCACAACTCGGCGCGCTCGGTGCTGGCGGAGTCGATCATGAACCGCGTCGGGGCGGGCCGGTTCAAGGCCTATTCGGCCGGCTCGATGCCCAGCGGCCGGATCAACCCGCACGCCATCCATCTGCTCCAGCACCTCAACTACCCGACCGATCATCTGCGCTCCAAGGCCTGGGACGAGTTCTCCAAGGCCGGCAATCCGGACGCGCCGGATCTCGATTTCGTGTTCACCGTCTGCGACAACGCCGCCGGCGAGGTCTGTCCGATTTGGCCGGGCCAGCCGATGAGCGCCCACTGGGGCATCCCCGATCCGTCGGCGGTCGAGGGAACCGAGGCCGAGGTCGCCCTGGCCTTCGCCGAGGCCTATCGTCAGCTCAACAGCCGCATCACGATCTTCTGCGCCCTGCCCATGGCGTCGATCGACAAGCTGTCGCTGCAGCGCCGGCTCGACGAAATCGGCAGGTCCTCCGCCCCCGACGAACCCGCCGCCTGAGCGGCGGCGACCAGCTTTCTGTTTTCCTGACGAGTGACCCATGTCCGACACCGACTTCCCGATCGTGATCTTTCACAACCCCGCCTGCGGCACCTCGCGCAACGTCGTGGCGATGGCGCAGGCCGCCGGCTACACGCCCACGGTCGTTGAGTATCTGAAGGCCGGCTGGTCGCATGACCAACTGCGTGAGCTGGCCGGGGAGGCGGGCCTGACGTTCCGCCAGCTGATGCGCGAAAAGGGAACGCCGGCCGCCGAGCTGGGTCTTCTGGCGGATGACGCCACCGAGGACCAGATCCTCGACGCCATGGTCGCTCACCCCATTCTGGTCAACCGGCCGCTGGTGGTCACGCCCCGGGGCGTCAAGCTGTGCCGCCCGTCCGAGGTCGTGCTCGACCTGCTGGACCGCAAGCCGGCCAGCTTCACCAAGGAAGACGGCGAGATCGTCGTCCTGTGATCCTTGCCCTGCTGATCTTCCTGCTCACCATCACCCTGGTCATCTGGCAGCCCCGGGGCCTCAGCATCGGCTGGAGCGCCACCCTGGGCGCCGCTCTTGCGCTGCTGACGGGCGTGGTCCATCCCGGCGATATCATCACGGTTTGGCACATCGTCTGGAACGCCACCGGCGCCTTCATCGCGGTGATCCTGATCAGCCTGCTCCTCGACGAGGCCGGCTTCTTCGAGTGGGCGGCCCTGCATGTGGCCCGCTGGGGCGGCGGCAGGGGACGGCTGCTGTTCGCCTCGATCGTGCTGCTGGGCGCGGCGGTCTCGTCGCTGTTCGCCAATGACGGCGCGGCGCTGATCCTGACGCCGATCGTCATCGCCATGCTGATGGCGCTGGGCTTCAAGGACAAGGCGACCCTGGCCTTCGTGATGGCGGCGGGGTTCATCGCCGACATGGCCAGCCTGCCGCTGGTGGTGTCGAACCTGGTCAACATCGTCTCGGCCGACTTCTTCAAGATCGGCTTCAGCCGCTACGCCTCGGTGATGATCCCGGTCGACATCGCCGCCATCGCCGCCACCCTGACGGCGCTGATGCTCTATTTCCGGCGCGACATCCCCAAGACCTATGACGTCGGCCAGCTGAAGGCGCCGCGCGACGCGATCAGGGATCCGGCGACCTTCAAGGCCGGCTGGGTGGTTCTGGCCCTGTTGCTGATCGGCTTCTTCGCTCTGGAGCCGCTGGGCGTGCCCGTCAGCGCCACCGCCGCCGTCGGTGCGCTGGTCCTGCTGGTCATCGCGGGACGGGGCCACGTGATCAGCACCCGCAAGGTGCTCAAGGGCGCGCCCTGGCAGGTCGTGATCTTCTCGCTGGGC
>CALRUN020000063.1:0-15902 GCA_943371355.1 Alsobacter soli | reverse complement strand
CAGGCATGGGCTGAAATCGCCCATGCGGTCTGGACGGGGTCGCTATCCCCTCCACCCGTCGGGGGCCTAACGTCGGAAGCGGGTTAAAACCCCGCGCCCCGAGGGCTCACCGGATAACGGCTGCGCGGAGCGTCTGTCTTCGTCGAAACGGTACTTACTACTCACTCATCCGGGCGAGGCCCGGACGCTCCGCAGCCCTTCCCATCCACTCGGCGGTTTCCGCGCGAGGTCGCGAAGACGTGGCTGCTCCCCCTCCGGGGGAGCTGTCGCGAAGCGACTGAGGGGGCCATCGCCGCCCTCTCAGAGCTAGCCCCCTCCGGCCCTCCGGGCCACCTCCCCCAGAGGGGGAGGATCAATCGCTAGCCCCGTCCGTACCGCATCTTCGCCAGCGCGGTGACCAGCTCGCTGGCCAGATCCATCGGCTTGATCCCGGCCTTCCACTTCTCGAAGGCCATGACGTTGTCGATGCGGGCGTCCAGGTGCGTCAGGGCCGACTCGCGGCCCGAGGCCATGTCGACGGCCAGGGTCGAAACCAGGATGCCGGAGACAATCGCCCGCTTGGAATAATGGTTCTCGTCGGTGGCCGTATCGCCCGCCCAGCGCCACAGGAGGTCGGCGCTTTCCCAGGTCAGGCGCAGGGCCAGGGCCAGGTTGGTCGGGAAGGCCAAAAAGGCGGCCAGGGGGCGCAGGACCCCGGCGTCGGCGCCCGCGGCGTCGAGGCGGGCCACCACGCCGGCGCGGATCTTTTCGCGGATCTTCAGCGTGCCGGGATCAAGGGCGGCCAGGGTGCGCAGCGCCGCCGCGTCATGGCGTCGCGACAGCAAAGCCGCCAGATCCCTCGCCCCTTCGGGCAGCAGAAGCTGGGTCTCGCCGGGCGACAGGCCCGCCGCCTGGGCCGCGCGCTGCGTCAGAGCCGCGTTCCAGCCCGCGCTCGGCGCCAGGCGCACGGCCTCGTCCAGCACCCGCTGTTCGGCCTCGTCGGCCCAGCTGCTTCCGCTCTCGTTTCCGCTCGGGGCGCTTTTGCTCATGAATCCGAGTCTACACCGTGGTTTAGGCCGCGTCGCGCATGGACAGAGCCCATTCGCTCTGCTATCAGCCGCCCCTCGTTTCCCGGAAGCCCCCCTTCCGGGTTTATCAGGTTTTGTTCGCCCGCCCGGCCCCTGAGAGGGACTCGGGACATTGGTCGGGCCGTCGAATGGAGAGAGACCCCTGGTCCAGATTTTCGTCCGCGACAACAACGTCGATCAGGCCCTCAAGGCCCTGAAGAAGAAGATGCAACGCGAAGGCTCGTTCCGCGAAATGAAGCGGCACGTGCACTATGAGAAGCCGTCGGAAAAGCGCGCCCGTCAAAAGGCCGAAGCGGTTCGCCGCGCCCGCAAGCTGGCCCGCAAGCGCGCCCAGCGCGAAGGCCTGATCCCGATGCCGAAGAAGCCGGTCGGCGCGCGGTAGGCTTTAGCCTCACCGTTCCAAGACTCTCGAAAGCCGCGCGGCGATCCGCGCGGCTTTCGTCGTTTTGGGCTCCTATTGGGCGGCCTCGCCCGGGCTGGCCACGAAGGCCACGGCCTTGACGATATGGTCGGCGAAGCTCTGGCCCAGCAGCCGGGTATGGCTGGCGGCCTCGACATGGTCGACCAGGCCGTGGCGCGAGGCGTTGGCCGGCGCCGCCTGGATCGCCTTCCAGGCCTCGCGGCCCTTTACAGGGCCGGCGGTGACCACCGCGACCGGCCAGGCGGGATCATAGGGCGGCTGCAGGGCGGCCTGGTCCGAGGCCTGGGCCCACAGCTCCACCTCGTCGGCCGAGGTGCGATTGTGGCGGCCATTGGCGAAGGCCCAGCGCTTCTCGGCTCCGGCCTCCTTTGGCAGGCCGATCTTGTCGCCCATGCCGGTATGGACCAGCGGCTTGTACAGCCCGATCGACGCGCCCCTTGCCGCCCAGCGCGAGGCCGCCGCGAAGGCCTTGATGAAGCCGCTCATCCGGGGGTTCAGGGCCGCCTCGGGCGTCGCGGCGTCGACCAGGACCAGGCCCGCGACCTTGCCGGGGTTCTGGCCGGCATACTGGCGCAACCTCAGCCCCGCCATCGAGTGGCCGACCAGGATGTACGGCCCGGGCTCTCCGGAGGCGGCGACCAGCTTTTCAAAGTCGGAGACGATGGCCAGGCCGTCACGCGGCGCCGGTCCCAGCGGCGAATAGCCCATGCCGGCCCGGTCATAGGCGCAGGAGCGCCAGCCAGCCGTCGTCAGGGCCTCCTGGGTCGCGCCCCAGTCGGCGGCGAAGCCAAAGGCGCCGGCCTCGAGCCAGACCACCGGACGGGCGCTGCGCGGCCCTTCACAGACCAGACGCAGGCCTCGGCCCGCCTCGATCTGGACGATCTCGCCACGAGGGCGAGGCGCGCCTGAAGCGCTCATCACGCCGCCCAAGGCGATATAGGAAACAAGAAAGACTGCGACACCGGCGAAACCGCGAACAAGGACCTTAAGCATGGTCCCTACCTTACCGGTCGATCGTGACGCGTCGAGGGCCGTGTCTCAGCTATCGGCGACCGAAATGCGGGTGCGGGCGCGGCCGCCCTTGGCCTTGGCCAGCTTCACGCTCTCTGGCCAGTTGGACACCTGGGCCATCCGCACCTTGCGCGACACCCGGGCGGCGGCGCGCAGCGGCAGGTCGTCGGCCTCGGCGAAGGTCTGTCCCAGGAAGAAGGAGGGATTGAGCGGCTTGCCCTTGCGGCGCAATTCAAAATGCAGGTGCGCGCCTGTCGAGCGGCCGCTGCTTCCGACATAGGCGATCGTCTGGCCCCGCCGTGCGTACATGCCGGGTTTGACGCCCCGCGCGGTGGCGCCCAGATGGGCGTACATCGTCCGGAAGCCGTCCTTGTGGGCGATCTCCACGAAACGGCCGTAAGACCCGCTGGCGCCCGTCCGCACGACCAGGCCGTCGATGGCGGCCACGATCGGCGAACCGGTCGGCGCGGCGATGTCGACGCCCTCGTGCAGGCGGCCGTTCTCTTCCCACGGCAGCTGGCGCAGACCGAACGGCGAATTGACCACGCGGCCCGGCAAGGGTGTGTCGAACACAAAGGCTGGCGGCGGCGGGGGAGGCGGAATCTCGACGGGCGGCGCCTCGACCACGGGCGTGGGCGCCAGCTCCGGCTCGCCCGCGAAGGCGCGCAGGGCCGAGCCCGCGTTCAGCACGCATACCGTCGCGAGCGCGCCCACCAGGGCCAGGAAGGCGGTGCGGGAATAGGGCTGTCGGGCGGCGAGGGTCTGTGACGTCAAAAATCCGCTTCCTCAAAGACGAGCGGTCGAGTTGGGGGACCGTGCGAAGGCGCACTTGGTCTCACAACGACCTTTCGTGATCATGAATCGGCGCGCTAGATGACGGCTCTATTGGGCGAAAGCTGGGCGCAGCTTAACCATTCATCCACCTGTAGACAGATGATCGACGGCGATATCGACGCGTACTCTACGCCTGCAAATCTTCACTTGGATCTCGACGACAATATTCACACGACCCTATCAAGAGTAAGCCTGGCGCAGGTCAGGGACAGACGATGCGTCGCCCGTCTACCCCACTTGGCGATGCTTGGCGTTCGCCGGCGCGATCAGCCGCGATGATCCTGAAAACAGAGTCCGCGGGCCCCAACGCAGCCCGGGCCAAGACAACAAGCGCTCTCGCCGACGCGGCTCTGTCGCGAAGAGGTGCGACACCCTGTCGCGACACCGTGGCGGGGGGTAAGGATCGCGACCATCCCACGACGTCGCAGGATTTATCTTTCCAAACATTACTGGAATTTTATTCCATTAAACGCGCGTAATTCTTTAAATTAAACGTCATGACTGAGACGTAACGGGACTTAACGAACACTCGCAAGTACACCTCTGGACATGGGGCGCAGCAAAGCGCCGGACACAAACCAAAACCGAGGGATTACTTCAAATGCGCAAGTTCATCATGAGCCTGACCACCGTCGCCAGCATCAGCCTGGCCGCCATTCCCGTCCTGGGCCTGACCCAAGCCGCCAACGCCGGCGAACTGCAAGCCCGCATTGCCGTCAGCGACCTGAACCTGTCCAACCCCGCCCAGGCCGCCGTGTTCAAGGCTCGCGTCGACAACGCCGCCCAGACCCTGTGCCGCGCCCAGATCCGCAACAACACCGCCCGTCTGTCCCACGCCGCCTGCGTCGTCAGCGTTCGCCACGAAGCCTCGAACCAACTCTCGAGCACGCAGCGCAAGGCCCTGAAG
This sequence comes from Alsobacter soli, assembly GCA_943371355.1. Taxonomy (GTDB): domain Bacteria; phylum Pseudomonadota; class Alphaproteobacteria; order Caulobacterales; family Caulobacteraceae; genus Caulobacter. Next base: position 11,662 of record CALRUN020000063.1, on the reverse strand, counting down.
TTCGCCGCCCGCGCCACCTCGGTCGAGATGGCCGCCCGGTGAGTTCAGCCCAGGCGACACCCGGAAACGACAAAGGCCTCAGGATCACCTGAGGCCTTTGCTTTATCCAGGACGCGTAGGGGGAAAGATCAGAGCCCCTTCACGATTCCTTCGACCATCTTCTTGGCGTCGCCGAACAGCATCATCGTGTTGTCGCGGAAGAACAGCTCGTTCTCGACCCCGGCATAGCCCGAGGCCATGCCGCGCTTGATGAACAGGACCGTGCGAGCCTTTTCGACGTCGAGGATCGGCATGCCGTAGATGGCGCTGGTCGGGTCGGTCTTGGCGGCCGGATTGGTGACGTCATTGGCGCCGATCACGAAGGCCACGTCGGCCGTCGAGAACTCGCTGTTGATGTCTTCCAGCTCGAACACCTCGTCATAGGGAACGTTGGCCTCGGCCAGCAGTACGTTCATGTGGCCGGGCATGCGGCCGGCGACGGGGTGGATGGCGTACTTCACCTCCACGCCCTCTTCCTTCAGCTTGTCACACATCTCGCGAAGGATGTGCTGGGCCTGGGAGACGGCCATGCCGTAGCCGGGGACGATGATGACCTTGGACGCATTCTTCATGATGAAGGCCGCATCGTCGGCGCTGCCCTGCTTGACCGGACGGCTTTCGACCTTGCCGCCGGGCCCCGCCACGGCGTCGGCGGCGCCGAAGCCACCGAGGATCACCGAGACGAACGAGCGGTTCATCGCCTTGCACATGATGTAGGACAGGATCGCGCCCGACGAGCCCACCAGGGCGCCGGTGATGATCAGGGTGGTGTTTTCCAGCGTGAAGCCCAGGGCCGCGGCCGCCCAGCCGGAATAGCTGTTCAGCATCGACACCACGACGGGCATGTCGGCGCCGCCGATCGGGATGATCAGGGTGACGCCGATGATCAGGGCCAGGGCGAAGATGCCCCAGAAGGCCCAGATGGCCGAACCGCCGGAGATCACCAGCACCACGATCAGGGCCACAATGCCCAGGCCCAGCGCGATGTTCAGCAGGTGGCGGGCCGGCAGCATGATCGGCGCGCCGCCCATATTGCCGTTCAGCTTGGCAAAGGCGATGACCGAACCGGTGAAGGTGATCGCGCCGATGGCCAGGCCCAGGGACAGCTCGATCAGGCTGTTGAGGTGGATGTGGCCATCCTCGCCGACGATGCCATAGGCGGCCGGCGTATAGATGGCGGCCACGGCGACCAGACAGGCGGCCATGCCGACCAGCGAGTGGAAGGCGGCGACCAGCTGCGGCATCGAGGTCATCGGCACCTTGCGGGCGATCACCGCGCCCACGCCGCCGCCGACGGCGACGCCGCCGAGGATCAGGCCCAGGGTGATGACGTCCAGCGCGCCCTGGGTCCACAGGGTGGCCAGGGTGGTGCCGACCGCGATGGCCATGCCGATCATGCCGTTGCGGTTACCCGCCTGGCTGGTCACCGGGCTGGACAGGCCGCGAAGGGCCAGGATGAACAGCACCCCGGAGACGATGTAGAGGATGGCGGCGATATTGGCGTTCATTCGGAGGTCCCCCCGGACGGCGGCGGCGCCTTGTCGGCGCGCAGATTGGCGAGCAGCAGAGCCACGCCCATGCCGACGGCAAAGGGCGAGAGCCAGCGAAGGATGTCGGCGCCGCCGCTGGTCCCGGCCTGCAGACCGATGGCGTTGGCGCTAAGGCCGATGGCGATGAGAACGAAGGCGGGCGCGAAAGCGGCGCCGTTGCCGGCGGATTTCCGCCTGGGCAGCACCATCGAGACGCCGGCGGCCAGGATCAGAACGATCAGGCCCGCCAGCGTCAGCGTGGCGAAGCCGCTCACTTGGCCTTGTCCTTCTTCTTGTACATGGCCAGCATCCGGTTGGTGACGAGGAAGCCGCCGAAGATGTTGACCGCCGCGAAGGCCGCGGCGATCGCGCCGGCCCCCTTTGAGATCCACACCGAGCCGGTGGCGGCCTCGCCCGCGCCGCCATGGGCGGCGGCAGCCAGCAGGGCCCCGACGATGATCACGGAGGAGATGGCGTTGGTCACGGCCATCAGCGGCGTGTGAAGGGCGGGCGTCACGCTCCAAACGACGTAATAGCCCACGAAGATGGCGAGCACGAAGATCGCCAGACGGAACACGGTGGGGTCGACGGCTTCCATGGGAGCCTCCCTTTCTATGCGCTTAGGCGGTCTTCAGAGATGGGTGAACGATTTCGCCGCCCTGAGTGACCAGGGCCGCCTTCAGGATCTCGTCCTCGAAGTCGGGGGCAAAGCCGCCCTCCTTGTTCAGGAACAGACCCGACAGGGCAAACAGGTTGCGGGCGTAGAGCGCCGAGGCGTCGGTGGCGATCCGACCCGGCAGGTTGGCATGACCCAGGATCTTGGCGCCGTTGGTCGTGACCACGGTCTCGTTCAGCTTGGCGCCGACGACATTGCCACCCTGCTCGATGGCCAGGTCGACCAGGATCGAGCCGGCGCGCATCGAGGCCACCTGTTCAGCGCTGACCAGCTTGGGCGCGGGACGCCCGGGGATCAGGGCCGTGGTGATGACGATGTCCTGCTTGGCGATGTGCGAAGAGACCAGTTCGGCCTGCTTGGCCTGGTATTCCTTCGACATTTCCTTGGCGTAGCCACCGGCGGTCTGGGCGTTCTTGAATTCCTCGTCCTCGACGGCGAGGAACTTGGCGCCCAGCGACTCGACCTGCTCCTTGGTGGCCGGACGAACGTCCGTGGCGGTGACCACCGCGCCCAGGCGACGGGCCGTGGCGATGGCCTGCAGGCCGGCGACGCCGACCCCCATGATGAACACCTTGGCCGCGGCGATCGTGCCGGCGGCGGTCATCATCATCGGCAGGGCCTTGCCATAGGCCTCGGCCCCTTCGATCACGGCGCGATAGCCGGCGAGGTTGGCTTGCGAGGACAGCATGTCCATCACCTGGGCCCGCGTGATGCGCGGGATGAACTCCATGGCGATGGCGCTGGCGCCGGCCTTGGCCAGGGCGGCCAGCGTATCCTTGTCCTGATGCGGATTGAGGGCGGCGGCGACGATCGCGCCGCTCTTGAGGGCCGCGATTTCGGCCGCTTCCGGCGCGCGCACCTTAAACAGCACATCAGCGCCGGTGATCGCGGCTTTCGCCGTCTTGACCAGCTTGGCGCCGGCCGCCTCATAGTCGGCGTCGGGGTAGGAAGCAGCGGCGCCCGCGCCGGCTTCGATCACCACCGAGAAGCCGGCGGCGATGAGTTTCTTCACCGTTTCAGGCGTGGCGGCGACCCGCGTTTCACCCCCGCGGGTTTCTTTCGTCACGGCGACGACGGCCATCGGCATACCCCTCCCAGAGCGCTGCTATCCCAGTCAGCTTGCGCTGCTGTTTAGGGGATAGTCTTGCCTCTTGTCGAGGCGTTACGCGCACGTCAGGGAGAAATTATGCCGATGTCCACCGGTGTCAGTGTGAGGAAGCGGGCTTTTCGCGAAGAAACACAATGCCCGCTACAGCCAGCACGAATCCGGAGATCGCGCCGGCGAGGAAGCCGGCCGGCGTGCAGAACCACAGGGTGATCGTCAGCAGCAGCACGGCGATCGCCAGCGAGCCCCACTTGGTCATGCCGCCAAAGGCGGCGTAGGTCGCAGCTTGTTCCTGGATGTCCATTTCACCGCGGTGGTAGTCGCCGGCCATGTCGTCGTCCTCGTTGGGGAAGAAAGATAGTCCAGCCGCTTACAACGGCGGGCCTAAAGGCTCAAGCGGGCTATGCCCGCGACACTTTCGACGGTCAGGGCCGTCATGCCGCCTCGCGGACCCACAATCGGCCGCAGAAAGCGCGAATAGTCGAGCGGCGGGCTATCACCAAACAGGCCGATCGAGGTGACGCCCACCGAAGCGGCCAGATTGAGCGGTCCCGAATCATTGCCGATGAAAAGATCGGCGCGCGACAGCAAGGCCGCGCCGGCATCCAGCTTCAGGTCGCAGACATTGACGTTGATGCAACTGCGGCCGGCGCGTCTGAGTTCGGCGTCGACCGCGGCGCTGTCACCCGGTCCGCCCAGCCAGAAATGGGCGCCGCCAAGGTCCGACAGGGCGGCGCTCAGGCCGGTAAAGCGATCCAGCGGCCAGCAACGACGCGGTTCGCTGGCGCCGACGCCGTAGACGATCCAGGGCTTGGGCAGATGTCCGAAGCGCTGCTCGACCATTTCCAGGGCGGCCGGGACAGGAAGCAAGGCTGGTTCGCGGCTGGCGACTTTGAGACCATGGGCCGCCTCGAAGGCCGCCAGCTTCTCGATCCGGTGGGCCGAGCGCATGGCGCGTGGCAGGAACGGGCCGTGGGTCAGCCAACGTTCCTGGCTGTGGCCCAGACCAAAGCCGCGCCGCTCGCGCACCCCGGCTAGGGCGGCGCCGATGGCGGGACGATCGATCTTTTCCAGGATCCACACCGCCCGCGGTCGGCGCAGGCGGCAGAGGCGATAGAAGTCGATGATCTCGGCAAGATGGCGAAGAGCCCCGGCGCGATAGTCCAGATAGTCCACGACCTCGACACAGGGCTCGCCGGCCAGCAGTTCCCGCGCCCGGCTGGACGGACGAGCAGCCAGCAGCACCTTGCCCTCAAGCGCCCGGGTGGCGATGGCCCGCAAGGTCGGCAGGTGCCACATCAGGTCGCCCACGCCCCGGTCGGGCATGTAGACCATCACCATTCCGGCCGGCGCCCCCCCAGGCTGCGTCATCGCCAGGCGGCGAGCAGGCCGCGCAGCCCGGCCACGAAGGCCAGGGGCTGGTCGATCATCACATGGTGGTCGGCGTCTGGAAGGGGCACGAGCAGCACGTCCTTGGGCATCTGATCGATCATATAGCCCAGGGTTTCGTCGTGCATAAGGTTGGACCGCTCGCCCCACATCAGCGCGGCGGGACAGGCGATGCGGGTCAGCAGCTCGCCGAGGTCAGGCATCGAGAACCGCTGCCAGATGGCCGGGTCGAATTTCCAGGTCCAGCCGCCGTCGACTTCCTTCAATGAGCGGCGGGCGATGTAGTCGGCGATGTAGAGGTTCTCGCAGGCCTGGGGCGGAGCCAGGCGGAAGCGGGCCAGGGCCTCGGTCAGGGTCTCGTAGACCTTGTTGCCGAACCCCGCCCGCGGCGGCGGTCCCTTCCAGCGCTTTTCCGGCGGCTGGATGCTGGAATCGACCATGATGATCCCGCGCAGGCGGTCGGCGTGCTCGACCCCGCAATAGAGGGTGGGAAAGCCGCCGAACGAGTGGCCGACCAGGATCGGCTTGACGCCGCCCGCCTCCAGCCCCGCCGCCTCGACCGCGGCGAACACCTCGGCCGCGAAACTCTGGGCCGAATAGGCCTCGCGCCAGTCGCTGCCGCCCATGCCCGACCACGAGATCGCTGCCACCCGCCAGTCTTTTGCGAAAAACGGCGCGATGAAGCTCCACCAGTCGGCATGCGCGCCGTTGCCGTGCAGGAACAGCAGACCAGGCTTGCCGACCTCGCCCCAGGTCAGCAGTTCGATCTGCGCGCCCTCGACAGGGATCATCGACCGCTCAGGCTGGACGGCCAGGGCCGCCTCGAACCAGGCCGGCGCCGGCGGAACCTCGCCCTGGAACGCCTCCAGCGGGGCGGGCATGGGGGGCGGCGTTCGCGCCAGCTGCTGTTGATCGTCAGCCATGCTCAGCCCTCGTCCTTGAAGGCCAGTTCGCCGGGGCGTGGCTTGCGCGGGCTGAGGCCCTTGAAGACGCCGGTGCCGGTGATCAAGGTGCGGTCGCCCGACCAGATGCGCCCCCGCACGGTGAAGACCATGTCCTCCTCGCCGATCAGCTCGCCCTGCCCCTCGACCCAATCGCCGAGCTTCGCGCCGGACATGAAGTCGCACATCAGCCGCACCGTCACCCAGCTGTAGGACTTCTGCAGCGAGATGATCCGGCCCCAGGCCATGTCGGCGAAGCTCATCAGCATGCCGCCGTGGCAATTGCCCAGCCCGTTGGTGTGATGCTCCTCGACGCGGAAGCCCAGGCAGGCCTCGCCCGGTCCGGAGCGCTGTTCGAACAGCGGCCCGATCTGCCGGCCAAAGCCTCGCGACCAGTTGAGTTGGCTGTAGCCATCAGGGATGGCGGCGGTCTGGGCGTCGGTAAGATCGTCGGACATGGGACAAATCCTAACGATCGTTTGAACAAAGCGGAACCCTTCCCTGACGGTGTGTAAGGACGCGGCTTCGGTCGGCGTCTAACCTTCTCGAACACGGGATGGGCCATGGCTGCGGATCAGCATCAGAAGCGACGGGGGGACGCGGCGTTCGCCGACTGGCTGGCGCCGCATCTGGGCGCCCTGCGCCGGATCAGCCGCGCCTTCGCCGAACCCGCCGACCAGCACGACCTGATGCAGGAGCTGATGCTGGCGGTCTGGAGCGCCCAGCCCCGCTTTCAGGACCGCAGCGCGGCGGCGACCTTCGTCTACCGCGTCGCCCACAACGCCGCCCTGACGTGGAAGCGCGGCGAGACCCGTCGCCGGCGGCGGGGCTTGGCGGTCGAGACCGAGATGGCCCTGCGGGTCGAGCACGACAGGGCCGAACCCGAGGCCGGACTTCTGGAGCGGCTGTATGCGGCGATCCGCACCCTGCCGCCGGTGGACCGCTCGCTGATCCTGCTGTCGCTGGACGGCGTCGCCTATGGCGAGATCGCCCAGCTGCATGGCCTTTCCGAAACCAATGTCGGCGCGCGCCTGACCCGGATCCGCGCCCGCCTCTCAACCCTCGTGAAGGATGACGGCGATGGAGTTTGACCGTCTCGAACAGGCCTGGCGCTCCGACGCCAACACCCCGACCAATGAAACCCAAGCCCGCTTGCAGGAGCAGCTGATGCATACCCTGAAAACCCGTCGCCGCGCCGAGCTGTTGCTGACCGGCATCCCGCTAACGACCCTGACCCTGTTCACCGTGATCGCCCTGGCCGCCGTCCTGAAGAACGAGGGCGCGGGATGGCCGGGCATCGCCATGCTGGCCATCTGCTGGGTGGTGATGATCACGGTCTTCCGGAACGGGTTCAGACATCGTTCGCGCGATGTCGGCGCGCCCCTGCGGGACACGGTCGCCGGCCTGCTGGCCGCAAACCGCCGGGCGCGGGCCAATTGCCATGTCTTCTGGACCATGCTGCCGGTGTTCATGGTTCCCCTGTTCCTGGCCTTCCAGCGGCTCCAGCAGGACGGACGGATGAATACCACCGAAGGCTGGCAGGCCATGGCTGTCTGCGGCCTCGGGCTGGCGGCCAGCGCGGGATGGAACGCCCTGCGCTATGTCACGGTGCTGAAGCCCGAGCAGAAGCGACTGGAAGCCCTTTTGGCCGAGTACGCAGGTTAGAAGGCCCCGCCGGCGCGCAGGTTGATCCCGTATTCGAGCGAGCCCTTCATGGCCGCCAGCATATGCATCCAGCCGCCGGCGTTGCCCTGCGAGGCCGTTATCCCGGCCTGGGTCTCCGGCCAGCCGGCCTCGCTGATCTGGACCAGGGTGTTGCCGCCATCCAGCGGCTTGAACACGATCTCCACGGTGTTGACGCCTTCGCCGGCCGCCGAACCCCACTCGAAGACCACGCGCTCGTCCTTGACCACCTCGCGGGCGGTGACCGGAAAGCTCTCGTCGAACTCGGGAAACTTCCACATCACCGTCACGCCAGGCGCCAGCGGGCCGGTCGCGGTCTCGATGAAATAGCCGGCCAGCTTGCGGTGATCGACCACCGCGTCGAACACCTGGGCGACCGGCTTGCGGATCTTCAACTGCACCTGGAATTTCAGATCCATGGTCTGGGCCTCCGTTGAACGCGGCGAGTTCACACTGAAAACAGAGTCTAGGCCACCCCCGCCGCCGCCAGCACCGCCGCCTGGCGCTGGGCCAGGCCCTCTTCCGAGAAGCCCTCCAGCGAGGCCTCGAACAGCGCCTTCCAGTTGTGGCGGGCGCCCAGGTGCAGGAAGGCCGCGCCCAGGCCGATGGCGGCGCGGTCCATGAACACGAACTCGCGCGGGATGGTGATCGGACCCTTGGACTTCAGGGCCTGCCGCACCCGGAACGCCTCGCGGCGGCCGTACTCGCCGGGCGGCACGTCGTCGGCCACGGTGCGCACGCGGTCGTCCAGCAGCGGTCCATAGATGAAGCGGGCCCACACGTTCAGAACGTCGACCAGCTCGTCATTGAGACCGGCGAAACCCCAGCTGCGATAGGCTTCGTACTGCTCGGCGCGATCATCGTTGGACAGGGCGCGATAGAGCCGCACCACCCCGGCCACGAAGCGCGGCGGGAAGATGCGGATACAGCCGAAGTCCAGCAGGTTCAGGTGCGCCGCGCCGTCGCCGCCAGCGGGACCGCCGAAGGTGTAGTTGCCCAGGTGCGGGTCGCCGTGGATGATCCCCAGATGGGTCATCGGGCTCCACCAGGCCTCGAACAGCAGGGCGGCGATGCGATCGCGGGTCTCCTGCGGCGCATCCTTGAAGGCCAGCAGGCCCTGCCCGTCCATCCAGGTCATGCTGAGCAGCCGGCCGGTCGACAGCGACGGCACGGGCTGCGGCACCCGGATTTCGTCGCGCCCCGAGAAGAAGCCGCCATAGAGGGCCATCAGTTTGGCCTCGCGGCCGTAGTCGAGCTCCTCGCGCAGGCGGTCGCCGATCTCGACGATCATCTGGGTGGGGTCGATCGAGCCGTCCATGCGCTTGAAGAGGGCGAACAGGGTCTTCAGCTGGCCCAGATCGCTTTCGACGGCGCTCTGCATGTCCGGATATTGCAGCTTCACGGCGATGGCCCGGCCGTCGGGGGCCACCGCGCGGTGCACCTGGCCCAGCGAGGCGGCGGCGCAGGCCTCGTGCTCGAAGCTCTGGAACTTGCTCTGCCAGTCTGGGCCGAGTTCCGCGGCCATCCGCCGACGGACGAACGGCCAGCCCATGGCTGGGGCGTTGGTCTGCAGCTCGGCCAGCTCGGCGGCGAATTCCGGCGGCAGCAGGTCGGGCACCGTGGCGAACATCTGGGCCGCCTTCATCAGCGGCCCCTTCAATCCGCCCAGCGCTGCGCGCAGGGCCTTGGCGTTGCGGGCGTCGGCGCTGTCGCCGCCGAACAGGCTGTTGGCGCCATAGCTGACGGCCGCGCCGGACAGCCCCGCCCCGACCTTGGCGAAACGGCTCAGGCGGCCCGAAAGGCGGTCGCGTTCGGGGTCGCGCGGATCATCGGCCATGGCTTATCCAAACTGCCGGGAGTCGTAGAAGAAACGCTCGCGGACGATGACGTCGCCGTCCCACACCTGGTGGGCCAGCTCCTCGAACCGAAGGGTCTCACCCTTCGGGTTGGTCATGTGGAAGACCCAGCGGATCACCACATTGTCCCCGTCATGCACGACAAGGCCGGCGGGCTCGGTGTCCATCTTCGCCAGCCGCGCCAGGGCAGCCTTTTCATGCGCGACCAGAACGTCGCGGCCGACGCGCGGGGCGCTGTTGTTCTCCTGCATGGAGGCGTCCGGCGCATAGAACCGCTCGATCGCCTCGACATGTTCGTTGCGTTCGACCGTGGCGATAAAATCGGCCAGGCGTTCCTGAGTAGGCACGGCGCTCTCCGTCAGACCAGGGCTTCAAACTCGTCGACCAGCCGTTCCAGCTGCGCGCAGCCCGCCGTCCAGAACGCCTTGTCGCGCGGGTTCAGGCCAAAGGGCTTCAGCGCCTCGACATAGGTCTTGGTCCCGCCGGCCGCGAGCAGCTCTTCATACAGCGGCGCGAAACCGTCCGGATCCTCGCGGCGCTTTTCCATCAGGCCGCGCACCAGCAGGTCGCCGAAGGCGTAGGCGTAGACATAGAACGGCGCGTGGCAGAAGTGGCTGACATAGGCCCAGTAGTGCTCATAGCCGGGGTTCAGCCGCACGGCCGGGCCCAGGCTCTCGCCCATTACCTCCAGCCACAGGCCGCCGATCTGCTCGGGCGACAGCTCGCCCTCCTGGCGGGCCTCGTGGAAGCGGCGCTCGAAGCGGTGGAAGGCGATCTGGCGGACCACGGTGTTGAGGCCATCCTCGATCCGGCCGGCCAGCAGCTTGCGGCGATCGTCCGGCGTCGCCTCGGCCAGCAGGCGGTCGAACACCAGGCCCTCGCCGAAGATCGAGGCGGTCTCGGCCAGGGTCAGGGGCGTGTCGGCCAGCAGGGTGCCCAGCGGCGCGCACAGGGTCTGGTGCACGGCGTGGCCCAGCTCGTGGGCCAGGGTCAGCACATCGCGCCGCTCGCCCATGAAGTTCATGAAGACATAGGGATGCCGCTCGGCCGTGACCGGATGGGCATAGGCGCCCGACTGCTTGCCGGCGCGGGGCCGCGCATCGATCCAGGGCTGGGTGAAGAAGGTGCGCGCGGCGTCGGCGAATTTCGGCGCCAGGGTCTGGAAGCTGTCCAGCACCACGCCCTGCGCTTCCGTCCAGTCATAGGTGCGCGGCGCGGCGGCATCCAGCGGGGCGTTGCGGTCCCAGTAGTCGAGAGCCTCGACGCCCATGATCTTCGCCTTCAGCGCATAATAGCGATGGGACAGGCGCGGATAGGCCTCGACCACCGCCGCCTCCAGGGCGTTGACGGCGTCGGCGTCGACCTCGTTGGACAGATGGCGGGACTGGGCCGGCTCGGCATAGTGGCGCCAGCGATCCTCGACCTGCTTTTCGAAGGCCAGGGTGTTGAGCGCCAGGGCCTGGGTGGAAACGATGGCTTCCAGCGCCGTGGCCAGCCCCCCGGCGGCGGCCTTGCGGCGCGCGACGTCGGAGTCAGACAGTCGGTTGAGCACCTCGGGCAGGGTCAGGCTCTCGTCGCCGACCCCGGCCTTCAGCTTGGCCAGGGTCTCGTCATACAGGCGCACCCAGTTGGCGACGGCCGGGCTCTTGTCGACGATGAAGCGTTCCAGGTCCGGCGACAGCTCGTGCGGCCGCGACAGGCGCACGCGGCGCAGCCATGGCGTCCAGCGGACGCCCAGCGGATAAGCTTTAAGAGCCGCCTCGATCTCGCTGTCTTCCAGCCTGTTGAGCTCCAGTGAGAAGAACAGGCTCTCGGCGGCGATCTGCGACGAGCGGGCCCGCAGGTCTCCCTCGAACTTGGCCCAGGCCGGATCGTCCTTGGCGATGGAGCCCGACAGGCTGGCATAGGCGCCGACGCTCCACAGGCCGTTGGTCGCCTGCTCGTACAACCGTATGCCGCGATCGATCAGCAGGCCCAGCCGCTCGGGCTCGCCACGCGCCTGCAGGAACAGGCCCTCCAGCGAGGCCAGCTCATCATTGGCGGCCTTGGCGGCGGCCAGGTCCAGCTCGATGCGGGGATCGTCGCGACCGACATACAGGTCGGCGAGGTTCCATTCGGGAAGGGCGTCGGTCTTGAAGGGGGCGTTCATGATCACAGGGATATGGCCCCTGCGGGGTGGGGCGCAACGGCGCATGGCGCTTGGGGGCGACATTCGTCGTGCGGCGCATTGCCCCCCTGCGTCACGGACTCTCTCCGCCCTTCCCCTATCAAAGGGGGAATGGTGAGGACACGGCTTCTCAGCCTCACGCGGCATCAGCCACTGAAGGGGTTGGGGAGGCGCGAAGCGGCCGGGGCGAACCCGGATGACCGTGATGTTGTTTGTGCGTTTCGGCTCGACCTGTCCGCTTCGCAGAAGCTGTTCTTGCGTGAGGATCGGGCCAAGC
>CALRUN020000062.1:0-16341 GCA_943371355.1 Alsobacter soli | reverse complement strand
CGTCGGCGTGGTTGAAGGCAAAAGGGCGTGTCTGGCTGAAAGCCCGTCCTCTTCGACCGCCGGAGCGCGCTGGAAACGGCGAGATCCGGGTCCCGGTAAGGCCTGAAGAGGGCCACCCGACGGGAGGCTGACGGATAACGGTCACGCGGAGCGGACGGCTTCGTCGAAACGGTATTTTCTATTTCTCATCCGGGCGAGGCCCGGACGCTCCGCGACCCTTCCCATCACCCTCGCAGCGAAAGCGCGAGGTCGAGACCTTGCGTTCGCTAAGCCGGCAGGCTCTTGCCCAGCTCCCCCGCCAGATCGCGGATGAACTGCCAGGCCACGCGGCCCGATCGGGCGCCGCGCAGCTGCGACCACTGCAGGGCGCGGCGGTCCAGATTCTCGACCACCAGGTCGAAGCGTTCGGCATAGGAGCGGATCGCCTCCAGATAGGTGGGCTGGTCCATCGGCGGGAAGCCGATCCACAGGCCGAAGCGGTCGGAGACGCTCATCTCCTCCTCGGCGTCCTCGGCGGCGGCGATGGCGCCCTGGCTTTCGACATGGTCGCGGGGCATCAGGTGGCGGCGGTTGGAGGTGGCGACGAACAGCACGTTTTCCGGCGGGCCGGCCACGCCGCCTTCCAGCGCCGACTTCAGGGCCTTGGCGGCCGCCGCGCCGTCCTCGAACGACAGGTCGTCGCACAGCACCACGAAGCGCTCCGCACGGCTTCGCAACAGATCAAACAGCGGCGGCAACGCCGCGATCTCGTCGCGATCCACCTCGACCAGCTTCAGGGCGGGGTGGTCGGCGCTGACGGCCATGAAGGCGGCCTTGGTCATCGAGCTCTTGCCGGTGCCGCGCACGCCCCACAGCAGCACGTGGTTGCAGGGCAGTCCCGTGGCGAAGCGCGTCAGGTTCTCGACGAACCGGTCCTTCTGCCGTTCGACGCCCACCAGCAGGTCCAGGGCCATCGGATAGTCGGGGGCAGGGACGAAGGCCTGGCGCGCGCAATCATGCCGAAACAGCCGCGCGCCGCCGAAATCCGGCGGGGTCGGCGCGGCCGGCGCGAGGCGCTCCAGGGCGTCGGCGATACGGGCGAGCAGGGCGTTTTGGGCGTCGATCATGGCCCGGTCCTAACCTCGCCGCGCCGTCATTGCAAAAGAGGAGGTGAACGCATAGCTTCCGCCGACTTGGCGAGACCCCATATGGAGGTTTCGACCGCAGAAATTTTGGAGACGTTATGCCCGGTGGCCTGAGCGCGCAGCTTATGCAAATCGCCCCCATCCTCCTGATGGTGGTGCTGTTCTACTTCATGCTGATCCGTCCGCAGCAGAAGCGGGCGAAAGAACATCAGGTGATGCTGTCGAACCTGAAGCGTGGCGACAACGTCGTGCTGTCCAGCGGCATGCTGGGCAAGATCGTGCGCGTCGAAGACAAGGAAGTCGGCGTCGAGATCGCCCAGGGCGTCACCGTCAAGGTCGTCAAGGGCATGATCACCGAAGTCCGCGCCAAGGGCGAACCGGCCCCGGCCAACGACCCCAAGAGCTGATTTTTCAAAACGTCTAGGCGCCGCGAGGCGTCGTCCAGAGCCTGTAATCCATGCTGACACTGTCCCGCTGGAAGATCATCGTCGTCACCCTGGCGGTGATCTTCGGCCTTGTCTTCACCCTGCCAAACCTTCTGCCGCAAAGAACGCTCGACGCTCTGCCCGGCTGGGTTCCCAAGCAGAAGCTCAACCTGGGTCTCGACCTTCAGGGCGGCTCCTATCTGCTGATGGAGGTCGACACGGCCGCGCTGCGTCGCGAACGCCTGACCAATCTGGTCGAGGATGTCCGCACCAGCCTGCGGGGCGAGCAGATCGCGTTTGGCGAGCTGCGTGACGCGGGCGGCGTGATCAGCGTCCGCATCGCCGACGCCGCCAAGGTCAATGACGCCGCCAACCTGCTTCGGCGGTCGGTGGGCTCGCCCTTGGTCGGCGCCGTCGGCGGTCGCGACATCTCGGTCGCCACGCGGGACAACCAGGTGCTGGAGATCAGCTTCGTGGCCGAGGCCGCCAAGGCCGACGCGGCGATGGCGGTGGAGCAGTCGATCGAGACCATCCGTCGCCGGATCGACAGCCTGGGCACCAAGGAACCGACGATCACCCGTCAGGGCCTCGACCGGATCGTCATCCAGGCGGCCGGCGAAAGCGATCCTGAAAAGCTGAAGTCGGTGATCGGCAAGACCGCCAAGCTGACCTTCCAGATGGTCGACGAGGGCGTCACCGCCGAGGACATGGCCGCCGGCCGCATCCCGCCGGGCTCGGAAATGCTGCCCAGCGAGGACGGTTATGTGCCGGCCTATGTGGTGCGCAAGCGCGCCGTGGTGTCGGGCGACGAGCTGACCGATTCCCGCCAGACCTTCGATTCCCAGAGCGGCAACCCGGTCGTCTCGTTCGCCTTCAACGGCCAGGGCGCGCGCAAGTTCGGCGACGCCACGGCCCGCAACATCAACAAGAAGTTCGCCATCGTCCTGGATGGCAAGATCATCTCGGCGCCGGTCATCAACGGCGCCATCACCGGCGGTTCGGGCATCATCACCGGCAATTTCACGCCGGAGAGCGCCGCTGAACTGGCCCTGCTGCTGCGTTCGGGCGCTCTGCCCGCGCCGCTGAACGTTGAGGAACAGCGCACCGTCGGCGCCGAGCTGGGCGCGGACGCGGTCAAGGCGGGCGCGATCTCCACCCTGGTGGCCTTCATCACCATCGTGGTCTTCATGCTGCTGTCCTATGGCCTGCTGTTTGGCGGCATCTCGGTGATCGCCCTGCTGATCAACGGCATGATGATCGTCGCGGCCATGTCGATCACCCAGGCCACCCTGACCTTGCCGGGCATCGCCGGCCTGATCCTGACCCTGGCCGTGGCCGTCGACGCCAACGTGCTGATCTATGAGCGGATGCGCGACGAGGCCCGGGCCGGCAAATCGCCGATCATGGCCGCCGACGCCGGCTTCTCCCGCGCCATGAGCACGATCATCGACGCCAACGTCACCACCCTGGTGGCGGCCGGCATCATGTTCGCGTTCGGCGCCGGCCCGGTCCGGGGCTTTGCCTGGACCCTGTCGATCGGCGTGTTCACCTCGGTGTTCACCGCCGTGCTGGTCAGCCAGCTTCTCATCGGCTGGTGGTTCCGCGCCGCCCGCCCCAAGAAACTTCCGATCTGAGTGAGCGCACCCATGGCCTGGCCCCTGATCAAGCTGCTCCCGCAGAAAACCAACTTCACCTTCGTCAAGTTCGCACGCCTGATGGCGCTGATCAGCGCGACCCTCGTGGTCGCCTCGCTGGTCGGCGTGTTCAAGCCCGGGCTCAATATGGGCATCGACTTCAAGGGCGGGTCCGTCATGGAAGTGTCGACCGCGCCGCGCGCGGTTGACCTGGCCAAGGTGCGCACCACCCTGGAAGCCCAGGGTCTGGGCGATGTTCAGGTGCAGTCCTTCGGCGCCGCCGACCGCGCCCTGGTGCGGTTCCAGACCCCCGCCGGCGGCGACGCGGGCGTCACCCTGACAAACGTCAAGAACGCCCTGAAGCAGTCGCTGGGCGAGCCCGTCCAGTTCATCAACCCTTCGGCGGTGGGTCCCAAGGTCTCGGGCGAGCTGTTCCGCAGCGGCATCATCGCCCTGGCGCTCGCGATCGGCCTGATGTTCCTCTACATCTGGTTCCGCTTCGAGCCGCAGTTTGGCCTGGGCGCCGTGGCCGGCCTGCTGCACGACCTGATCCTGACCTTCGGCTTCATCGTGCTGTTCAGGATCGAGTTCAGCCTCAACACCGTCGCGGCCCTGCTGACCGTGATCGGCTATTCGATGAACGACACCGTCGTGGTGTTCGACCGCCTCCGCGAGAACCTGCGCAAGTACAAGAAGATGCCTCTGGGCGAGGTGATCGACCTGTCGATCAACGAAACCCTGTCGCGCACCATCATCACCGGCGTCACGGCGGTGATGGCCCTGGCGGGTCTGGCGATCTTCGGCGGCGAGGCGCTGTTTGGCTTCTCGGTGGTGATGATCTTCGGCATCATCGTCGGCACCTATTCGTCGATCTATGTCGGCGCGCCGATCATTCTGCTGTGGGGCGTCAAGCGCGGCGATGAAGAGGCTACGCCGATCAAGCTCGGCGCGGCCTCGCGTCCGTAATGGCCGAGCTTCGCCGTCCGCCCTCGATCGACGCCTGGGGCGGCGGCGGCTTTCGGGTCTCCGGCGACTGGCGGCCAGGCTCTCTGCTGATCATCGATGACCAGCCGCACGCCTGGTCGGCGACCGCCCTGGCCGCGCTGACGCCGGATGACTTCGCCCAGGTCTTCGCGGCCGGCGGCGCGGTCGAGTTCGTGCTGCTGGGTGGCGGGCTGGTCAACGCCCTGCCGCCGCGCGACCTCCGCGACGCCCTGAAGGCGGCGGGCATCGGCCTTGAGTTCATGAGCACCGAAGCCGCGGCCCGCACCTACAACGTGCTAGCCAGCGAGGGCCGGCGTCTGGCGGCGGCCCTGATCGCGGTCTAGCCGGCAGCCTTTTCAAGGCTTTGCCCGACTCTGAGAAGAGGCTTATAGCTGACCGCCAAGATTTAGGACTCTTAGGGGGAACTTGGATGTCCGGACTGCTCGCGAACTTCCGCAACACCATCATCGTCAGCGTCCTGCTGTCGCTGGTGATGATCGCTGGCTACTTCATGCACGCCGGTGGCGGCCTAGTGTTCTTCGAGGCGGTGTTCCGCTTCATGCACGTGTTCTTCGGCATCCTGTGGATCGGGCTGCTGTACTATTTCAACTTCGTGCAGATCCGCGTGATGCCGCAGATCCCGGCCGAGCTGAAGCCGGCGGTCAGCAAGTACATCGCGCCCGAGGCCCTGTTCTGGTTCCGCTGGGCGGCCCTGGCAACCTGGGTGATGGGCGTGATCCTGGCCCTCAGCCGGAACTATCTGGTCGAGGCCGCGACCCTGGGTCTGGCCGGCGGCTATTCGCCCGACGTCGACGCCCGCTACACCTTCATCGGCGTGGGCATGTGGCTGGCGACCGTGATGTTCTTCAACGTCTGGGTCTTCATCTGGCCCAACCAGAAGATCGCGCTGGGCATCGTCGAAGCCGACGCGGACGCCAAGGCCAAGGCCGCCAAGACGGCCATGCTGTTCTCGCGCACCAACACCCTGCTCAGCATCCCGATGCTGGCCACCATGACGATGAACCAGACGCTGTTCGGCTAAACCCCGACCAAAATCGTGTAAGGGAAAGGCCCGCCGGATTCGGCGGGCCTTTTTCGTTTCGAGACCATGGCCGACACCGAAACCCTCGACGATCTCGTCCGCCGCGTCGATCCCGACCGCTGGCTGGCCAGCCGCTTCATCGCCGACCTCGCGGCGCGGGCCGACGTGATCGCGCTCTACGCCTTCAACTATGAGCTGGCCCGGGTGGCCGGCGGGGTCTCCAACGCCCTGATGGGCGAGATCCGCCTGACCTGGTGGCGCGAGGCCATGGAAGAAATCGCGGCCGGCAAACCGCCCCGCAAGCATCCCAATGTCGAGGCCATCGCCGCGTCGGGGATCGCCCCCCTGGCCCTGGCCGCCATGGCCGAAGCCCGTTTCGCGGATCTGGACGACGCGCCGCCAGCCGACGAGGGCAGGGCGCTGGCCTATGTCGACGCCACCGCCGGCGCCCTGGCCGTACTGGCCGCCCGACGTCTTGATCCCTCCGCCGACCCGCACGCCGTGAAGGGCGCGGCCCGGGCCTATGGCCTAGCGGGCCTTTGGCGGCTGAAACTGTCCGGCCGTTCGCGCCTGCCGGAAGACTGGACGGAGGCCGACCTCGCGCGCCGCGTCGCAGACCAGCTGAAGGCCGCGCGTCGCGAACTGAAGGGCCTGCCGGTCGCGGCGTTCCCGGCCATCGCGACGGCCGCCCTGGCCGGCGCCTATGCCAGAGGGCGCGACCCCGGCGAGCTCGAAAAAAAGGCCCGCCTCACCTGGTCGGTGGCGACGGGCCTGATCTAGGCCGGCCTACTTCTTCTCGGCCGTCCAGGTGTTCAGCCAGTCCAGCACTTCCTTGTGCCACTGCACCGAGTTCTGGGCCTTCAGCACCCAGTGGTTCTCATTGGGGAAGGTCAGCAGCTTGCTGGGCACGCCCTTGCGCTGCAGGGCCGTGAAGGTGGCGATGCCCTGTTCCATCGGCACGCGGTAGTCGAGCTGGCTGTGCACGACCAGGGTCGGCTTGGTCCAGTTGGCCACGTGATCGGCGGGATTGAACTTGGCGTAGGTGGTGTTGGGATCCCAGGGCGGTCCGCCGTTCTCCCACTCGCTGAACCACAGCTCTTCGGTCGAATAGCCCATGAAGCGGCTGTCGAAGATGCCGTCGTGATTGACCAGGCACTTCCAGGGCTGGTTCCAGTTGCCGGCGATCCAGTTGACCATGAAGCCGCCGTAGGAGGCCCCGAGCGCGCAGGCCCGGTCGCCGTCGAGGAAGCCATAGGTCTTCAGGGCGTGATCCCAGCCCTTCTGCAGGTCTTCCAGCGGGCGGTCGCCCCAGTGCTGGCTGATCGCGTCGGTGAAGCCCTGGCCATAGCCGGTGGAGCCATGGAAATCGATCATCACCACGGCGTAGCCGGCATTGGTGTAGGTCTGCGGGTTCCAGCGATAGCTCCAGCTGTTGCCGAACGAGCCCTGCGGTCCGCCGTGGATCAGGAAGGCGACCGGATAGCGCTTGACCGGATCGAAATTGGCCGGCTTGACCACGAAGCCGTGCACCGTCTCGTCGTTCCAGCCCTTGAAGCTGAACTGCTCGGGCTCGCCCCAGGCGACGGTCTTCAGTCGCTCGGCGTTCAGGTCGGTCAGCTTGACCGGCGCGCCCTTGCCGGCCGTCGCATACAGCTGGGCGGGGCCCTTCAGGGTGTCCATCGCATAGACGAGACCGCTCGGGCCCACGTCAAAGGCGCTGACATGGCCGTCGCCGGTAACCGGCGTGATCTTGCCGCTCTTGATGGCGATGTCGAAGATCCTGGTCTGGCCCACGTCCTGGGCCAGGGCATAGATCGACTTGCCGTCGGCGCTCCAGGCGATGGCGTCGGCCGAGCGGTCCCAGGTGGGGACCAGCTCATGCTCTTTGCCGGTGGCTTCCTCGTGCAGGATGATCGCGTAGCGGTCGGCCTCGAAGCCGGGACGCTTCATGGCGCGATAGGCCGCCCACTTGCCGTCCGGCGAATAGACCGGCGCGGTATCCCAGGCCTTGTTGGAAGGCGTCAGGTTTTTGGGCTTGGCCGAACCGTCCAGCGGGGCGGCCCAGATGTCGAAATTGGTGGTCCAGGACTCGTCCTTGCCCGCCACCTTGGCCGAGAAGGTCACGAAGCGGCTGTCGGGCGAGATGGTGAAGTCCTCGTCGCCGCCGAACGGCTTGGTCGGCGCATCGCCGTCGAAGCCGGGCATCAGGGCCACCGGCTTGCCCGCCGCCACGCCCTTGTCGTCCAGCGCCAGGGCATAGAGGTGGTTGCGGGTGCCGTCGGCCCACGCATCCCAATGGCGGATGAACAGCTTGTCGTACACCACGCCGGTCGCCTTGACGGACTTGCGGGCGTCGAGGCGGGCCTGGGTGCAGTCCAGCGTGTCGCAATCGGGGAAGACGGCCTGGCTGATCACCAGGGTCTTGCCGTCGGGCGCGACCTTGAAGGCGCCGACATCGAAAGGCGCGGAGGTCACCTGTACGGCGGTCTCGCCCATGGCGTCGGCGCGGAACACCTGATCGGTCCCGCCGGCGCGGCTTGAGAGGAAATAGATCGACTTGCCGTCGGGCGACCAGCGGGCGCTGGAGGCGCCGCCGTCGGAGATCGTCAGCCGGCGCGGAGCGACCTTGGCCTTCAGGTCGGCGACCCAAAGCGACATCGAGGCCTTGTTGGCCTCGAAGTTCATGGTCCGCACGCCGTAGATCACCAGGCGACCGTCCGGCGAGCCGCGCGGATCGCTCACCCGATCCAGGCTGGCCATGTCCTTGGCGGTGAACGGACGGGTCTGGGCCAGCGCCACGCCCCCCAGTGCGGCGGACAGCGCCAGGGCCGAGGCGGCGAGACGCAAACTCTTGATCATCAAACGCAAAATCCTGGCCCTGTTCTTCCTTGAAGAGGCGGGAGCCTAACCGTCGCGTGCGCGCTAGACCAGCCGTTAGGGCGGGGGGGCGCGAACGCCGGTCGTCCGACGCCGGTTGTTTTTGTGTGGCGGTTTCGTGTCAAAAAAGAGACACGATTACAAAGGCTTGAGTGGTAACAATCCGAAACAGGACTTGCTTTGTCGCAGCGCGGCATAGTCCCTAAATGGTACAGAGGGCGTAGAGCGGTCCAAGGATCGCTTCTGAGTAAAACGATAAGGGTCTTTCGTGTCGGCTTCGGCGTATTTTCAGCACACGGTCGCAGGACCGGTGATCTTCGCGGGGATTGGCCTGCACACGGGCGAGCATGTCCGTGTCGCCGTGCGCCCGGCGCAGATCGACGCCGGGATCGTCTTCGTGCGCACCGATGTCCATGACCTCGACAACCGCGTGCCCGTAAAGCCCGACGCCGTCTGCCAGACCCAGCTGGGCACGGTCATCAACAACGCCGACGACGTGCGGGTCTCGACCATCGAGCACCTGATGGCGGCCTTGGCCGCCCTGTCGATCGACAACTGCATCATCGAGGTCGACGGCCCCGAGGTTCCGATCATGGACGGCTCGGCCGAGCCCTTCGTCCAGATTCTGGATCGCGCTGGCCGTCGCCGGCAGGAAGCCGCCCGCAAATATATCGAGATCCTGGAGCCGGTCCTGGTCGAGGAGGGCGACAAGGTCGCCAGCCTGACCCCGTCGGATCGCTTCGAGGTCGCCTTCGAGATCGCTTTCGGCAGCAAGGCCATCGGCCGCCAGCGTGTCGACCTGACCGTGGACGAGGAATCGTTCCGGGCCGAGCTTTCCAACTGCCGCACCTTCGGTTTCGTCCGCGACGTCGAGGCCCTGCGGGCCATCGGCCTGGCGCGGGGCGGTTCGATGGAAAACGCCGTCGTCATCGACGGCGACCGGGTGCTGAACCCCGAAGGCCTGCGTCGTCCCGACGAGTTCGTTCGCCACAAGGCGCTGGACGCGGTGGGCGATCTCTATGTTCTTGGCGCGCCGATCATCGGCCGCTTCGAAGGCGTGCTGGCCGGTCATGGCCTCAATAACGCCGTGGTTCGGGCGTTGCTGGCCCAGCCGCGTGCTTGGCGCCTGCGCACCCATGCGCTGGAACTGGCCGAGGCTGTCTAGATAAGCGCGACCCAGCGTCGTCGAGCCTTCGCATTTGCGCCCCAAGCGGCGTGGTGTAGAAGCCTTGCACGGCGCCGAGGCGCGCGTTTGCTTCGAGGGTGATAGTCCGTGCTTCTTAAATTCCCGGGTCGTTCGGCAGTCGTTCTCGCCGCCGTTCTCCTTGCTGTCACGGTCGCGGGCTGCGCCGGCAAGTCCAAGAAGCCGACCCTGGCCTATGAAGAGCGCCCGGTGGAGCTGCTCTACGCCACGGGCGCCGATCGCCTGGACCGCGGCAACTGGAACGAGGCCGTCGACTATTTCCGCGAAGTCGAACGCCAGCACCCCTATTCGGAGTGGTCGCGCCGCTCGATCCTGATGACCGGCTTCGCCCACTATCAGGGCAACCAGTACAATGACGCCATCGGCGACGCCGACCGCTTCATCTCGCTGTATCCGGGCAATCCGTCGGCCTCCTACGCCTACTATCTGAAGGCCGTCTGCTATTTCGAACAGATCGTCGACGTGAACCGCGACCAGGCCGCCACCGAGCAGGCCCTGGGGGCCCTCCGCGATGTGGTTCAGCGCTATCCCACCAGCGAATACGCCCAGGACGCCCGCCTGAAGATCGACATGGTCAATGACCAGCTGGCCGGCAAGGAAATGGCCATCGGTCGTTACTACCTGCGCCAGGGCCAGACCCTGGCCGCCATCGGCCGCTTCAAGACCGTGATCGACCGTCACCAGACCACGTCGCACACGCCCGAAGCCCTGTTCCGTCTGGTCGAGTCCTACCTGACCCTGGGCCTGGCCGAAGAGGCCAAGCGCAATGGCGCGGTGCTGGGCTACAACTTCCCAGGCGATCGCTGGTATTCGGATGCGTACAAGCTGCTGAACGACGCTGGCCTCAAGCCCGCCGTCGAGCCGCTGACCCCCGGCGCCAAGAAGAACCTGCTGGACCGTCTGGTGCGCGACAAGAACGCCACCCTCGCTCCTCCCGGCGAAAAGGCGGCTAAGAAGGCCGGCATGCGGGGGCTTCTGGGGCTCTAGCCCCGGCCCTCCGCAGCCTCGCGGAACACAAGCTGAACATCGAAGCGTCTGAGCGCTTTGAAAAACGCTGATTCTGGGCGAATCTCCGCGACATGCTGATTGGTCTCTCCATTCGCGACGTCGTGCTCATCGAGAGCCTGGATCTGGCCATCGGGCCGGGCCTGACCGCCCTGACCGGTGAAACCGGCGCGGGCAAGTCGATCATCCTCGACGCCCTGGGCCTGGCGACCGGCGCGCGGGCCGACGCGGGCCTCGTCCGGCGCGGCGCGGCGGGGCAGGCCTCGGCCACCGCCATCTTCGCTCTGCCGGCCGATCACCCCGCCTTCGCCTATCTGGACGACAAGGGCCTGGACTATGGCCGCGACGAGGACCTGGTCCTGCGCCGCCAGCTGTCGCCCGACGGCCGCTCCAGAGCCTTCGTCAACGATCAGGCCACCAGCGTCGGCGTGCTGAAGGACCTCGGCGCCCTGCTGCTGGAGGTGCACGGCCAGCACGAGACGGTCGGCCTGCTGGATCCCCGCACCCACCGCACCCTGCTGGACGCCTTCGGCGCCGTGTCCGTCTCGGCCGTCGCCTCGGCCTGGAGCGGCTGGCGCGCCGCGCGCGAAAAGGCCGAGGCCCTGCGCGCCCTGGCCAACCAGGCCGCCGCCGAGACCGAGGAACTGACCCTGCGCCTGTCCGAGCTGGACCGGCTGGACCCCCGCGAGGGCGAGGAAACGGCTCTGGCCGAGGAACGCGCCCTGCTGGGCTCGGCCGAGAAGGCCCTGGCCGACATCGCCTCGGCCCAGGACGCCCTGGGCGGCGACGCCCTGTCCGGCAAGCTGGCCCAGGCCTTCCGCGCCCTTGAGCGCGCCCGCGAGCGCGCCCTGCACGCTGGAGCCCCCGCCGACGGCGCGGCCATGACCCGGCTGACCGCGGCCTGCGACGCCGTCGACCGCGCCCTGGTCGAGGCCCAGGAAGCCAGCGCCGCCATCGACGCGGTGGCCGAAACCTTCGAATTCGAACCCGACCGTCTGGAGAAGACCGAGGAGCGGCTGTTTGCTTTGCGCGGCATGGCCCGCAAGCTGAACGTCGCCACCGAGAACCTGCCGTCCCTGCGCGCCGAGTTCGCAGCCAAGCTGCAGGCCATCGAGACCTCCGGCGAGGCCCTCAAGGCCGCCGAGGAAGAGGCGGCTTCCGCCCGCGACGGCTATGTCTTCGCCGCCGAGGCCCTGTCGGCCGAACGCCGCGCCGCCGGCGATCGTCTGGCCCTGGCCGTCGAGGCCGAGCTGGCGCCGCTGAAGCTGGAAAAGGCCAAGTTCCGGGTCGCCGTCGAGCCCTTGCCCGAGGACCGCGTCGGCCCCACCGGCATGGACCGCGTCGCCTTCGAGATCTCGACCAATCCCGGCGCGCCGTTCGGGCCGATGGAGACCATCGCCTCGGGCGGCGAACTGGCCCGTTTCGCCCTGGCCCTGAAGGCGGCCCTCGCGGGTCGCGGCACCGGTCCGCAGCCGCTGATGATCTTTGACGAAGTCGACCAGGGCGTCGGCGGCGCCGTGGCGGACGCTGTGGGCCTGCGCCTCAAGCGCCTGGCCCAGAACGCCCAGGTCCTGGTGGTCACCCACTCGGCCCAGGTCGCGGCGCGCGGCGACGCCCACTGGCGCATCGCCAAGTCCGGCGACGATCAGGCCATCCGCACCCGGGTTGAACCCCTGTCGCCCGCCCAGCGCGAGGAAGAGATCGCCCGCATGCTGTCGGGGGCCGAGGTCACCGAAGCGGCGAGGGCGGCGGCGCGGGCCCTGATCAACTAGGTTGCGTCGGGTTCAGGGTGTCGACAGCGAGCGTTGCTATCGTCCGCCAATAGCCCTCAGACCGCCCGCCGCCTGGCCCACATCGCCGGGTTGGCCCGGAACATCGACCGCAGGGCGCTCATCTCGACGCGCGGCTTGACCCAGGCCTGCAGCGGACCATCGACGAAGCGCTCGAACAGGGCGGCGAAGGCCACGGCGGCCGGGAAGGCCAGAGCCCAGGTCAGCCACAGAGCGCCGTCGTTCAGGCCAAGCTTGCCGGCCGCCACGTGCTGGGCGCCAAACCAGGTCACGCCCACGAACTGGTTGGTCAGATAGAGGGCGAAGGCCAGCCGGCCCGCCGTTTTCGCCCAGCCCCAGTCCTTGCGGGCCGAGGCGCCGGCGGCGAAGATCAGCACGGCCAGCAGGGCTAGGCTCGCATAGTCGAACGCGCCGATCAGGTTCAGGCCCACGACCCCGGCGATGGCCGCCGCGCCCAGAGCGTCGGCGACGCGGGGGCTGACCACGACTTCGCGACCCAGACGGGCGATCAGCACGCCGATCAGGAACAGGGGCAGGGCGCGGATCACGCCATACTTCAGCGCTAGCCGGTACGAGCTCTGACCCAGCCAGTAGCGGCAGGCCAGATCCACGGCGACGAAGATCGCCACGCCCACGGCCATGGCCACCCACGGCGAGCGAATGGCGGCAAAGCCGCGCCACAGCACCGGGAAGGCGGCATAGCAGAAGATCAGGGCCGACAGGGTCCAGGTCGGGGTGTTCCAGCCCGACGGGCCGTCAAAGCCCCAGGCCTGCACCAGCAGCGCCTGGGCCGGCAGCTGCGACCACTGGAACCACTGCGGGTTCTGCGGGGCGACGCCGATCAGGGTGGTGGTGAGGATCAGGGCCACGAAGCCGGCCAGCATCACCAGATGCGAGGGCCAGACGCGGGCGAAGCGCTTGAGCAGGAACTCGCGGTCGCCGATCTGGCGCTTGGCCACCCGGTCGCCATAGGCCCGGCCCAGCACATAGCCCGACAGCATCAGGAAGAAATCGGTGGCCAGATAGCCGCGTCCCAATGCGGGGTGCAGCGCAAACAGGCTGACCGGCGCCTGCTCGGCATAGTGATAGATCACCATGAAGAAGGCCGCGAAGAACCGCAGGGCGTCCAGCGGGCCGCCGCGCGACAGGTCTCTCGCCATGGGAAGATCGCGCGCCCCAATGCGGGACGGTTTGGCGGCGTTCGACATGCGGATCTCCGTTTCTGACGAAGCCGCAGCAAGGCGCGCGCCAACAGGAGCGTTTTACCGGGGCATCGGTTAAAACCGGGTCGACACACCTTCCAGCCGGATTCGCCCGTGACCCTGACGCCCGTCGCCGACCTCTCCGAAGCCCAGGCCGCCGAGGAACTGGAAGCACTGGCCGACCAGCTGGCGGCCCATGACCTGCGCTATCACCAGCAGGACGCGCCCACGATCAGCGACGCCGAGTACGACGCGCTGAAGCGACGCAATCTCGACATCGAGACCCGCTTTCCGCACCTGATCCGCGAGAACTCGCCGTCGCTGCGGGTGGGGGCGGCGCGGGCCGACCAGTTCTCGCCGGTCGAACACGGCGTGCCGATGCTGAGCCTCGACAACGCCTTTTCCAACGACGAGGCGATCGAGTTCGACGCCCGCGTCCGGCGCTTCCTGAAACTGTCGCCCAGCGAGACGGTCGCCTATACCGCCGAGCCCAAGATCGACGGGCTGTCGGCCTCCCTGCGCTATGAAAAGGGCGTTCTGGTCCAGGGCGCGACGCGGGGCGACGGCCGGGTGGGCGAGGACGTCACCGCCAATCTGCGCACCATCGCCGACATCCCCCATCGTCTGAAGGGCTCCGGTTGGCCCGACGTGATCGAGGTGCGCGGCGAGGTCTATGTCGAACTGGCGGCCTTCGCGGCCTTCAACGCGGCGGCCGAGGCGGCGGGTCAGCGCACCTATGCCAACCCCCGCAATTTCGCCGCCGGCTCGCTGCGGCAGATCGATCCGAAGATCAGCGCCCAGCGGCCCCTGCGGTTCTTCGGCTATGCCTGGGGTCTGGTCAGCGACAGCTTCGCCGACGGCCAGTGGGAGGCGCTGGCGAAGCTGGAAGACTGGGGTTTCGTGACCACGGCCCCGCCGGCCAAACGGGTGGAGAACGCCCAGGGCCTGCTCGACATCTATGCCGCCTTCGAGACCCTGCGGCCGACCCTGGACTTCGACATCGACGGCGTCGTCTACAAGGTCGACGACCTGGAGCGGCAGCGCCGCCTGGGCTTCGTCTCGCGCTCGCCCCGCTGGGCCATCGCCCGCAAGTTCCCGGCCCAGAAGGCCCGCACCATCCTGGAAGCCATCGACCTGCAGGTCGGCCGCACGGGCGCGATCACGCCGGTGGCGCGGTTGAAACCCGTCACCGTCGGCGGCGTCTCGGTCACCAACGCCACCCTGCACAATGGCGACGAGATCGCCCGGCTGGACGTGCGGGTGGGCGACACCGTGGTGATCCAGCGGGCCGGCGACGTGATTCCGCAGATCGTCGAGGTTGCGCTGGAGGCGCGGCCCGATCCCGCGCCGCCGCCCTACGAGTTTCCGCACGTCTGCCCGTGTCCGCTGAAGACGCAGCTGGCGCGCGAGACCAACGCCTCGGGCACCGAGTCCGTGGTTCGCCGCTGCACCGGCGAGTTCGCCTGTCCGTTCCAGCGGGTGGAGCACCTGCGCCACTTCGTTTCGCGCCGGGCCTTCGACATCGAGGGCCTGGGCGAGAAGCAGCTGCAGGCCTTTTTCGACGAGGGCTGGATCCGCGAGCCCGCCGACATATTCCGCCTGGCCCGTGACGCGGAAAAGCTGGACACCCTGCGCACCCGCGACGGCTATGGCGAGACCTCCGTCGCCAATCTGATCAAGGGCATTGAGGCGCGCCGCACCATCGGCCTCGACAGGGTGATCTACGGCCTGGGCATGCGGGATATCGGCGAGACCACCTCGACCGTGCTGGCTCGCCACTTCGACACCTTCGCTGACCTGCAGGCCGCCGCCGAGGCCGCCGCTACGGGTCTGCCGACCGCCACCTATCTGGAGCTTTCCACCGCGCCGGGCGTGGGCCCCAAGGCGCTCGACCTGCTGGTTGAGGTCGGCAAGGGCGGGCTGAAAGCCGATCCGTGGCCCGAGGCTGACAGCGTGGAGATCAAGATCGGTCACGCCGTCCCCAAGCTGACCAAGCCGGCCCGCGCCGCCCTGACCGAGCGCTACGGAACCTGGGACGCCTTCGCCCAGGCCCTGGCGGAAGCCGCCAATGGCGCGCCGGGCGAGGACTATCTGCATCTAGCCGCCGTCGACGGCGTCGGCCCGGTCGCGGCCCAATCGCTGGCCCGGTTCTTCAGCGAGGATCACAACCGCCAGAAGGTCGCCGCCCTGGTCGAGCAACTCGACATTCAGGCCGTCGCCAAGCCCAAGACTGACACGGCCGTGGCCGGCAAGACCGTGGTCTTCACCGGCGCTCTGGAAAAGATGACCCGCGACGAAGCCAAGGCCCAGGCCGAGGCCCTGGGGGCCAAGGTGGCGTCATCGGTGTCGAAGAAGACCGATCTGGTGGTGGCCGGTCCCGGTGCGGGCTCCAAGCTGAAGACCGCCACCGAGCTGGGCATCCAGGTGATGACCGAGGACGAGTGGCTGGCCATGGTGGCCGGCTAGGCTGGACGGATTTGAAGATCTCGCCCTCAATTCGCCGCGAGACTTGCCGTTGGTAGGCGGATCGCGCAACCAATGCAGTCAAACGCGCAGTCAGGCGCGACCCAGGGAGTAGACCATGTTCCGCACCACCTTGATCGCCGTCGCGGCGCTCGGCGCTCTGGCCGGGCCAGCCTTCGCCGCCGACGTCACCGGCCTGTGGGCCACGCCGACCAATGGCGGCCAGGTCGAGATCGCCCGCTGCGGCAACAGCCTGTGCGGCAAGCTGGTCACCTCCAACCAGATCAAGACCAACGCCGCCCTGAAGGACCAAAAGAACAAGGACGCCGCCCAGCGGGGCCGCACCCTGAAGGGCCTGCAGATGCTGTACGACTTCACCGGCGGGCCGGACAAGTGGACCGGCGGCAAGGTCTACAATCCCGACGACGGCGGCACCTATTCGGGCACGATCGAGATGCTGTCCGACACCCAGCTGAAGCTGAAGGGCTGCGTCGTCGCGCCGCTGTGCAAGACCCAGGTGTGGAACCGGGTGAAGTAGGCGGTGGTAGATGCTCCCCCTTTGGGGGAGCTGTCGCGGAGCGACTGAGGGGG
>CALRUN020000061.1:0-18391 GCA_943371355.1 Alsobacter soli | reverse complement strand
CCTCGAGGCCCGAGGCGCCATCGTAGTAGGCCTTGACCGTGTGGCCGTGGCTTTCGAGGGCCAGCGAGACCGAAGCGACGATGTTTTCGTCGTCGTCTATGAGCGTGATAGCGGCCATGGAGCCCGTCTGATCCTTACCTTCGTCGTCTGGCGATCCTATCGACCGCCCGCCTCTGCTTCAACGCGCGGTGCGGCAAAGCTTTCCATACAGGGTTTGTCCGGCCTTTGCGGCCCCAGCGTGGCGCGATTGCGGCTGGATGGCTGCGACGGCGCCAAGCTTGACCACATTGGCCGCCTCAACCTCGCTTTAAGGTCTTGTATCCCATAACCGAAGCTCGGGGAGCCCTTAGCCCATGAGTGATGTCCATTACGAACTTTTCGTGCGTCGCAAGGTCGGCGCGCAGTGGGTCCTGGAAATGGCCACGGAAGTTCGCACGGCCGCGCTCCAGAACGCCGAGGAATGCCTGACGTCAGGCCGCGCGGTGGCCGTTCGCGTCAGCAAGGAAACCCTGGACCGCGAGTCCGGCGAATACAAATCCATCGCCATCTTCACCAAGGGCATGGTCGACGGCGGCAAGCCGAAGAAGGAGGTCGAGGATCTCGATCCCCTCTGCGTCCAGCCCGCCGACCTCTACACGGCCCATGCCCGCGACCGGATCGGCCGCCTGCTGGAGGGCTGGCTGGCGCGACACAACGCCACGCCCTTCGAACTGCTGCACCGTCCCGACCTGGTCGAGAAGCTGGAAGCGTCCGGCACAGACCTGCAGCACGCCCTGCAGAAGATCGCCATTCCCGAGGCCGAAGCCCGGGGCATGTCGGTCCATGAACTGATCCGCACCTTCCAGGGCCTGGTCGAGCGCTCGGTCGCCAATCTGATGAAGGCGTTCAAGAAGGGCGCCCTGCCGGATCTCGACAAGGAAGGTTTCGCCAAGGCCGCCCAGCGTCTGGCCGCCGACCCTGACCGCGCCTTCCTGCTGGGGGCCGGCGTCGCCGCCTCCATCGCGCCCGGGATCAGCTGGTCCGACAAGATCGCCCGCCTGCTGGACCTGGCCGATGCCGCCCCGACCGAGCCCGGTCCGCGCGCCCTGGCCCTGCACGCCATTGAACAGCCCCTGGCCGAGATCATCGGCTCGCGCGCCGGCATGGCCGACCTGCTGGGCACCGCCGACGACCTCGGCTCGACCCTGGCGGCCATGACCCGCCTGACGGGCGGCGCCCAGGTGGAAGCCCTGATCCGCATGCAGGCCCAGGTCCGCGCCTGCATGCCCGAGCTGTCGGGCACCGCCAAGCGCCTGAGCGAATGGCTCAGCGGCGATCATTTCGCCCCCGTCCGCGCCTCGATCGCCAAGCGGGTGCTGACAGAACTGAACGGCGTGCGCCGGCTCAAGCCCACCGACGCCGAGGCCGAGATCGAATATCTGCGGGCCCTGGCCATGAGCCTGACCGCCGCCGCCGGCCGCATCCTGCCGCCCGAAGACATCCAGGCGGCCTTCACGGTCCGCTCCAAGACCCTGCTCAACGGCGAATTCATCGAGGCCCTGCTGGGGCGTGACCGCTCGGCCCGCGAGGAGATCACCATCCTGATCCGCCTGGCCGAGAACGTCATGGGCGCGGTCAACAAGCGTCAGGCCGCTCGCTGGCTCAGCGCCAACATCACCGCCCTGCGCTTCGAAAAGGAACTGCGTCAGGGACCGGACTCGCCCGCCGCCAAGCTGGCCGCCCTGGCCGGCCTGCAAAAGACCGTCACCCGTTCCGGCCTGGTCCGTGAGGACTATGAGCCGCTGTGCAACAAGCTGGGCGAGCTCGGCTCCCAGGTCGAGGCCGACAGCCGGCTTCTGACCATGCTGGTCCGCGCGCCGGCGCCCCTGGCCCACCGCATGGCCCTGCTGGTCAAGCTGGCCACGGGCGAGGCCGGTCCCACGGGGCCGGTGGCCGACCGGGCCAAGATGGAAGCCTTCAAGCTGGCGCGCGACCCGGCGGCGCGAGAGGAACTGGCGGCCTCGCCGGCGACCATGGACCTGCTCAAGAGCCTGATGCAGAGCGCCCAGGCGGCCTAGTCGGCTTGCGACACGGCTGAAGACCCCTAAGTTGCCATGCGACGACGCCGTCATGGCGTCGAGGACATGAGGGCGGCGACATGGTGATTTTCAGCGTTCTGTACGCGGCGACCGACGGCGCGCATTTCGATCACGACTACTACAACGCCACCCACATCCCGCTCGTTCACGAGGCCTTCGGCTCCACCGGACTGACCGGCGTGCAGGTCTTCAAGGGCGTGTCGGCGGGCGATGGCGGCCCCGCGCCCTTCATCGCCATGGCGCATCT
The DNA here is from genome assembly GCA_943371355.1 of Alsobacter soli. GTDB lineage: Bacteria > Pseudomonadota > Alphaproteobacteria > Caulobacterales > Caulobacteraceae > Caulobacter. The sequence continues at coordinate 16,066 of CALRUN020000061.1, read as the reverse complement.
GGCGTTCCGCGACGCCGCCGCCCTGCAGGCCTCACTGGGCGGGCCGCGCGCCGCCGAGGTGATGGCGGATGTGGCCAGGTTCACCAACCTCCAGCCGATCGCCCAGGTCAGCGCGCTTATCTAGCGGGTCAGAACCCTGCCCAGCGCCTCGACCACCCGGTCGACGTCGCTGTCGGCCATGGTCGGATAGAGCGGCAGGGTCAGGCAGCGGTCGTACCAGGCTTGCGCGCCCGGCAGGTCGAGCGCGCCATAGCGCTGCGCGTAATAGGGCTGCTGATGCACCGGGATGTAGTGAACCTGCGTGCCGACCCCGTGGGCCTTCAGGCCATCGACCACCATCCGGCGGGTGATCCCCAGGGCGTCGAAATCGATCAGCACGGTCAGCAGGTGCAGGGCGGGGTTGGAATAGTCGGGGCGGGTCGCCAGCCGCACGCGGGGCGACAGGGCTTCCAGCAACTCGGCATAGCGCGCGGTAAGAGCGCGGCGGCGGGCCACGAAGCGGTCCAGCTTGGCCAGCTGCGACAGGCCCAGGGCGCACAGCACGTCGGGGATGCGATAGTTGAAGCCGATCTCCGGCATCTCGTACCACCAGGGATCCGCCCCCGGCGGCCGCACCATGCCGTGACCGCGCAGGGACCGGGCCCGCGCCGCCAGTTCGGCGTCGTTGGTGGTCAGCATGCCGCCCTCGCCGGTGGCCAGGGTCTTGACCGGATGGAACGAGAAGCTGGCGAAGGCTGAGTAAGCGCCGTCGCCGACCGGATGCTCCACTCCGTCAAAGGTGGCGACCGACCCCAGGGCGTGGGGCGCGTCTTCCACCAGCACCGCCCCTGCCGCGCTGGCCATGCCGCGCATCGCCGGCAGGTCGCAGATATCGCCGCGCAGGTGCACCGGCAGGATCGCCTTCACCCTGCGATCGCCCGCGCGCGCCAGGGCGGCGGCCAGGGTGTCCGGCGTCATCAGGCCCGAATGCGGATCAACGTCGGCGAACACCACCTCGGCCCCGACATAGCGGGCGCAGTTGGCGGTCGCCAGGAAGGTGATGGACGGCGCGATACAGACGTCACCTTCACCGACGCCCAGGGCCAGCATGGCCAGGTGCAGGGTGGCCGTGCCGTTGCTGACGGCGATGGCGTGCTCGGCCCCGACCTTTGTCTTGAAGGCGGTCTCGAAGGCCTCGACCGTCGGGCCGGTGGTCAGAAAATCAGAGCGCAGGGCGGCCGCGACGGCGGCGACGTCGTCGTCCTCGATGGTCTGGCGACCGTAGGGGAGGAACGGGGCTCCCGTCATCAGCGCGCCTTTTCCTCCAGCATGGCCAGCAGGCCCTGGGCCGACAGCCAGTCGTCGTTGTTGTCGCTGCTGTAGCAGAAGCCCTCGGCGGCCGGCTTGGCGCCGTCCTCGGGCCCAAAGCGCTTGCGGGGATATTCGACGAAGGTGGGCTCGATCACATAGCGGTCGGACAGCTCGACCGTGGCCCGCGCATCGTCAGCGCTGATCATCATCTCGTGCAGCTTCTCGCCGGGGCGAATGCCGATGACCTTGACCCCGGCGGTCGGCGACATGGCCTTCACCAGATCGGGCATGGTCATCGACGGAATCTTGGGCACGAAGATTTCGCCGCCGCGCATCAGGTCCAGCGACGAGAGCACGAAGTTCACCCCCTCGTTCAGGGTGATCCAGAAGCGGGTCATGCGCTCGTCGGTGATCGGCAGCTCGGTGGCGCCATTGGCCAGCAGGCGCTTGAACAGCGGCACGACGCTGCCGCGCGAGCCCACGACGTTGCCGTAGCGAACGACCGCGAAGCGGGTGCCGATATCGCCCGACAGGTTGTTGGCCGCCACGAAGGTCTTGTCCGAGGCCAGCTTGGTCGCGCCGTACAGATTGATCGGGTTGCAGGCCTTGTCGGTCGACAGGGCGACCACCTTCTTCACGCCGTTGGTCAGGCTGGCCCAGACCACGTTCTCGGCGCCCAGCACATTGGTGTGGATGCATTCGGACGGGTTGTATTCGGCGGCTGGCACCTGCTTCAGGGCGGCGGCGTGGATCACGATGTCGACCCCGCGCAGGGCCAGGGTCAGGCGCTCGCGGTCGCGGACGTCGCCCAGGAAAAAGCGAAGCTTGGCGTAGGTCGCGTCATCGAACTGCTCGCGCAGCTCCATCTGCATGTCGCTCTGCTTCAATTCGTCGCGGGAGTAGATGATCACCTTCCGCGGCTTGGCGAGCTTCAGGACCGTCTCGATGAACCGTCGGCCGAACGAGCCGGTGCCGCCGGTGACCAGGATCACCTTGCCGTCGAGATCGAGGGTTTTCGGGGAAAAACGGCCCAAGTTCAGCCTCCTGCCGCCTCGGCGCGAAGATCCGCGCGGGGGGGCGATTCGCGGGTAACACTCCTTTGTCGCGCCTAGGCGTAAAGAGGACGTCAACCACGTCGCGCTAAGCATACCCCATGCGTCGCGCCCTGACCCTTCTCCCGCTCGTCCTCGCCAGCGCCCTGGCGGTGTCTCCGGCCCCCGCTCTGGCCAGCTCGGCCAAGAAGGAGGAGAAGCCGGCGGTCACCTATTTCGCCTTCAAGCCCCTGACGGCGATCGCCCTGCGGCGCGATGGCCGACGCGGCGTGCTGACCCTGGAAGCCGGCATCGAGGCCAAGGATCCCAAGCTGATGGAGCGCGCCCAGCAGTCGGAGCCGCGCCTGCGCGCCGCCTTCGCGCAGGTGCTGATGACCTACGCCTCGGGCATGCGGCGCGGCGATCCGCCGGACGTCGACCATCTGGCGCGCGAAATGCAGAAGACCGCCGACAAGGTGCTGGGCAAACCCGGCAGCCGGGTTCTGCTGGGCTCGGCCTTGATGAACTAGGGCTTCGACTTCCGCCGCTCGCGGAAGAAGCCGCGCAGCAGGTCGGCGCTCTCCTGCGCCATGACCCCGCCCGTCACCTCGGGCCGCCAGTGGCACGTGGGCTGAGCAAAGAACTTCGGGCCATGGACCACGGCCCCGCCCTTGGGATCTTCGGCCCCGAACACCACCCGCCCGATCCGCGCATGACTGATGGCGCCGGCGCACATGGCGCAGGGCTCCAGGGTGACCACCAGGGTCAGGTCGGTGAGGCGGTAGTTCTCCAGCTTCGCCGCCACCTGCCGCATCACCGCGATCTCGGCATGGGCCGTGGGGTCATGGGCGGCGATCGGGCCATTGCCGGCCATTCCGAGAATCTCGCCCGTCTTCGGGTCCAGGATCACGGCTCCGACCGGCGTCTCGCCCCGCGCGGCGGCGGCCCGGGCGGCATCGAGCGCCATCGCCATGGCCCGCTGGTCTTGATCGTCCGGAGGATCGGTGCGCATTTGCCCAAAAGCCCATCGTGAGATGCGCCCAGCCCCTCGAAGGAACGAGTATGACCGATACGCCCCACGACCCCCTATACGATCCCGGCCACGACGGCGACCTCGACGATCCGTCGGTGGGCGAGCGCGTCGCCAAGGCCCTGGCCCGCGCGGGCGTGGCCTCGCGCCGCGAGGTCGAGCGGCTGATCGAGGCCGGACGCGTCGCCATCAATGGCAAGGTCCTGACCACGCCGGCCGTGAAGGTTGGCCCGGGCGACTTCCTGACCGTCGACGGCAAGCTGGTGGCCGAGCGCGAGCCGACGCGGCTGTTCCGCTACAACAAGCCCACCGGGCTGATGACCACCCACAACGACCCCAAGGAGCGCCCGACGGTGTTCCAGGCCCTGCCGCGCGAGCTGCCGCGCCTGATCTCGGTGGGGCGTCTGGACCTGAACTCCGAAGGCCTGCTGCTGCTGACCAATGACGGCGAGCTGTCGCGCAAGCTGGAGGCCCCGAACAACGGCTGGGTGCGCCGCTATCGCGTCCGCGCCTTCGGCAATACCGATCAGGCGCGGCTGGACCGGCTGAAGGACGGCGTCACCATCGAGGGCGTTCGCTACGGCTCGATCGAGGCCAAGCTCGACAAGGCCCAGGACAAGGCCGGCGGCAAGAACATCTGGATCACCATCTCGCTGACCGAGGGCAAGAACCGCGAAATCCGCCGGGTGCTCGAGCACCTGGACCTCAAGGTCAATCGCCTGATCCGCCTGTCCTACGGCCCGTTCGCCCTGGCCACCCTGATGCCGGGCCAGGTGGAAGAGGTTGGCCCCCGGGTGATCCGCGAGCTGCTGGCCGGGCTGGTGGCCGAGGAAGACATGCCCACCGGCGACAAGCCGCAATTCATGGGCGTGGCCGATCCCCTGCACGCCCCGGGCACCGCCAAGGGTGGGGAACTGCAGCGCCGGGCCATCAAGTCGGCGCCCCTGCCCAAGGTTCTTGAGCCCGGTGAGCGGACGCTGGAAAAGCCGGTCTACAAGGCCGGCTGGGCCAAGCCGAAGAAGAAGGTCGTCATCGCCGGCGTCAAGCCGATCAAGCGCGCGCCCAAGTCCATCGAAACCAAGATGATCGGCCCCGACCCTCATTCGCCGCGTGGGGCCAAGCCCTCGACGGCGGCCAAGTCGTTCGGCGCCAAGGCGGCGGGCGGCGTGGCCGGCGCCCGGTCGTTCGACAAGGCGGGCGGCAAGTCGGCCCCGGCCAGCGGGTTCGAGAGGCGTGCGGCGGAAAAGGCCTGGAGCAAGCCGTCTGCTGGAAAACCTGCCCGTTCCGGCGAGGCAAAGCCCTTCGACAGGTCGGCCCCGAAGACGTCCTCAGCCAAGCCGGCCCGCGCCGGTGGCTTCGAGGCTCGCTCGACCGAACCGGCCAAGGGCAAGCCTTTCGAGGCCAAGGCCTTCGACAGGCCGGACGCGAAGCCGTCTTCGGCCAGGCCAGGCGACAAGCCCTTCGCCGGAAAGCCGAACAGCGGCGGCGCCAAGTCGTTCAGCAAGCCTGGCGCGAAGCCAGCGGCGGGCAAGCCCACCCGAGCGGCTCCGGCCGCGTTCGAGGCCAAGCCAGGCGCGCCGCGTCCCTACAAAGGCCCGAAGACGCCGCGCTAGCGGTCGTCTTCGGCCTCGGCCACATCGCTCAGCCGGATCGCGAGATGTCGCGTCCGGCGCACCACCGTGATCAGCGTTCCGATCACAATGATCGCCAGGGCCGCGACCATCAGCTGTCCGCCGCCGCGCCACAGGGGCTCTACAATCGAGACCAGGCAGGCCGCTGTCAGGGCCGCCATCCGCTGCGGCTTGGCCATCGGGCCCGAGAAGTCGGCGGGCTGGCCAAGGCCGCGCCCAAGCTCGCGCACATAGGCGGTGATCACCGCCAGGACGGCGGCGAGCCAGCCGACGGCCTCGGCCCCGTGCAACCCCGCCGTCCGCGCGAAATAGCCGGCGCCGACCAGGAACAAGACGTCGGCGATACGGTCGGGCAGCTCGTTCCAGATCGGGCCGGCGGGACTGCCCTTGCCGTGCTCGACCGCCACCAGGCCGTCCAGCAGGTTGCAGACCAGCCGCAGCTGGATGCACAGCGCCGCCAGGATTAGGGCGACAGCGCGGCCGCCGGGCGCGAGGCCGCCGGCCAGCATCAGCAGGGATCCGCCCAGCACCGCGCAGGCCACCCCCGCGCAGGAGATCGCGTCAGGGCTGACATTGGCGTCGGCCAGCCTGGCGGCCAGGGCGCGGGGCCATGCGGCGGCGCGCACCTTCAGCGGGCGGCGGTTGTCGAGGTCGGTCATGGCGCGGTTCCTTGGGGGCGTGTCGCGGATCCCCGCAAACAGGCTATACCCCAGGTGTCGCGAATGGGACGGGCATGACGATCTTCGACAGGGTTGGTGAGTTTCTGGCCGGTCAACCGCTCGCCCTGCTGATGGGGCTGGCCGGCGTCGTGGTCCTGCTGGGCGTGGCGGCGGTGATCGCCGCCGTCCTGCCGCTGCTGAAGCCCGAAAAGTCCTATCTGGAACTGCGCCTGCGGATCGGCAGCTGGTGGGTGATGGTGGCGATGCTGTCCGGCGCCCTGCTGGCCGGATGGCAGGCGACGGTGGCGATGTTCGCCCTGATCTCGTTCATGGGCCTGCGCGAATTCCTGTCCCTGGCGCCGACCCGCCGCGAGGACCGGTTCGCGATCCTGGCGGCCTATCTCGTCTTGGTCGCGGCCTACGGCTTCATCGCCGCTGACCTCTACATGTTCTATCTGGTCTTCATCCCGGTCTGGGTGTTCCTGGGCATGCCGTTCCTGATGGCGATGCTGGGCCAGACCCGGGGATACCTGGCGACGGCGGCGACCTTCCACTGGGGGTTGGTCACCTGCGTCTACAACCTGGGTTTCGCCGCCTTCCTGATGCGGACGCCGCCGACCGAGAACCTGCCGGCCGGGGCGGCGGGTCTGGTCTTCTTCCTGCTGCTGGCCACCGAGTTCAATGACGTGGCGCAGTATGTGTGGGGCAAGCTGCTGGGCCGCCACAGGATCATGCCGACCATCAGCCCCAACAAGACCTGGGAAGGCTTCATCGGCGGCTGGATCAGCGCCGGCCTGCTGATCTGGTTCGCGGGGCCGGTCTTCACGCCGCTGTCGGGCCTGGGCCTTGCGATCATGGCGGTGGTGCTGCCGGTGGCGGGCTTCGCCGGCGACGTGACCATGAGCGCGGTCAAGCGCGACATCGGGGTCAAGGACACCAGTCACGCCATTCCCGGCCACGGCGGGGTGCTGGACCGCGCCGACAGCCTGACCTTCACCGCGCCGCTCTATTTCCACCTGCTGGCGCTATATGCGCTCGACAAGTTCTAGGCCGGCATGCGGTTTCTGCGCTCCCTGCTGCTGGTCCTGATCGCCCGGCCGGTCGCCCTGTTCATGACCGGCGCCGATGTCAGCCATCGCGAGCGTCTGCCGCTGAAGGGCCCCGCCATCGTCGCGGCCAACCATTCCAGCCATGTCGACACCCTGCTGCTGCTGGCGATCTTTCCGTCCAAGGCCCTGCGACATGTCAGGCCAGCGGCCGCGGCCGACTATTTCCTGCGCGACCCGGTGATCGGCTGGTTCTCGCGCCGGGCGATCGGCATCGTGCCCGTGGCGCGCGCGAAAGCGGGAAGCGGCGAGGATGTGCTAGCCCCGGCGCGTGAAGCCCTGGCGGCCGGCGACATCGTGGTGGTCTTTCCAGAGGGCACGCGCGGCGAGGGTGAAACCGACGAGATGGGCCAGCTGAAAGGCGGCGTCGCCCGCCTGGCCGAGGCCTTTCCCGACGCGCCGGTGATCCCGGTCTGGATCCAGGGCGCGGGCCGGGTGCTGCCCAAGGGCGAGGTGGTGCCGGTGCCCCTGAACTGCGCGGTGCTGGTGGGCGAGGCCCTGCACTGGCGCGGCAGCCGTCCGGCCTTCATGGACGCCCTGCGCGAGGCTCTGCTAGCGCTGAAGGCGGATGCGCCGCCCCTGCGCTGGCGCTAGATGGTCGCGGCTTCGCGACCGCCGAACCAGCGGGTGACGATCGGCCAGCGCACGACGGCCTCGGCCAGCAGCGCGTAGCCGGCCCCGATCGCCAGGGCGCCGACCAGCGAGGCCGCCTGGAACGGCTGGGGCGCTTCCGGCGTCAGCGACAGGGGCCGGATCAGCAGCAGGATGACGATGTTGTTGGCCGCATGGGCGCCGATGGCCAGCTCGATGCCGCCGGTCCTCAGGGTCATCCAGGTCAGGCCCGCGCCCATCGCCGCCCGCACCAGGAAGGCGCCGGGATTGGGGTCGAAATGGATCAGGGCGAACAGCAGGCCGTTGACCGCCATCAGGATCGCCGGATTGCGCGTGAAGGCGCCGGCGTGTTTCAGCAGCCAGCCCCGGAACACGATCTCCTCGGCGCCGGCGGCGATCACCAGCAGCGCCACGGCGAAGGCGGCATAGGCAGCGCGTCCCACGCTGGTCGAGGCCAGGGCCAGGATAGGCGGCGTCGGCGCGTCCGCGCCCAGGCTGGCGGCGGCCAGGATCAGGGCGATCATGATCGCGGCGACCAGCACCAGGCCGGCGATCAGCAGGCGCGTGCGAAACACCGGCTCAACCGTGGCGTAGCGGCGGATCGGGCGGTGGCTGAGGCCCGCCCCCACGGCGACGAAGGCCAGGGCCGCCGCGCCGTTGACGCCCGCCAGCACCGCCAGGATGAACAGCGAGGCCATGCCCTCGGTCGTGGCGCGCGCGGGCTGGTCGAACACCGAAAACAGGGCCGCGGCGGCCGGCGCGCCGTCCAGGCCGCTGACCACCACCATCACCAGCAGACAGGCCGAGGCTCCGCCCAGCACGGCGGCGGCGACGGCGGCCAGCACGCCCACCGGGACCGCGACGGCCAGACGGCGCGCATCGCGATCATAGGACGTCAGGTCGGCGAGAAACCTCGACTCCCGCATCGCTCCGAAGACCGCTTCCATCGCCATCGCGCCGTTGAAACTCCCTCTGCCCTGCGGCGAGTAAGAAAGCGCTGGAGGCGGGTTGTAAAGCGTCCCGCTTGCCGTTCGCCGCTGACAGCGGCACACATCGACCAGACAGGGGTCAAGCGGTTCAGGGGACGATCATGAGCGACACCAATCCAGGCGAGGCGCACCTTCACAGGCTGGTGCTGTTTTCGGACGCGGTGTTCGCCATCGCCATCACGCTGCTGGCGATCGAGATCCATCCCCCCGAGCACTGGAGCGGCATCCCGCATCTGTTGTCCCTGATGGCGCCCAAACTGGCCGCCTACGCCGTCAGCTTCGCGGTGATTGGCATCTACTGGGTCAGCCATCGCCGCATCTTTTCCCGCCTGGCCAGCGCCAATGGCGTCCTCGACACCCTGAACTTCGTGGTGCTGGGCCTGGAGGCGCTGCTGCCGCTGGCCCCTGAACAGCTGTGGGAGCAGGTCGGCGGTCAGGCCTTTCCCGTCTACGTGGCGCTGGTTGGGGCCATAGGCTTGTCCCTGGCCGCGACCTGGGGCTACGCGGCCTTCATCGGCAAGCTGGCCAAACCGGCGCCCTGGCCCGAGGCCGCGTTCATTCTGGCGCGGGTCGCTGTTCTGCCCGGCCTGATGTGCGGTCTGTCCTTCTTCAGCCTGGTCCATCCCTGGGGCTGGGCGCTGATGGCGGCCCTGCTGAGCGGGTTCTCCTTCGCGGGACGCTGGATCACCCGCAAGTCGGCCGCCATGGCCCAAGCCTGATGCGCATCGTTTCCGGCCAGTATCGCGGCAAGGCCATCGTCGCCCCGCCCGGCGACGCCACCCGCCCCACCTCCGACCGCGCCCGGCAGGCGGTGTTCAACATCCTGGAGCACGCCGCCTGGGCGCCGGAGCTGCACGGCGCGCGGGTCGTCGACCTGTTCGCGGGTTCGGGCGCGTTGGGGCTGGAAGCCCTGTCGCGCGGCGCGGCCTTCTGCCTGTTTGTCGAGACCGCTGATCCGGCGCGCGGCGCGATCCGCGAGAACATCGACGCCATGGGCCTGTTCGGCGTCACCCGCGTGCATCGTCGCGACGCCACCGATCTTGGCCTGCCGCCGTCCAGCGTCGGGGCGCCGTTCGATATCGCCTTCCTGGATCCGCCCTACGCCAAGGGCCTGGGCGAAAAGGCCCTGGCGCAGCTGCTCGCCCATGGCTGGCTGAAGCCCGGCGCCATCGTGATGTTCGAGCGCGGCCGCGACGAGCCCGAGCCCGCCACGCCGGGCTTTACGGTCTTGGACACGCGCGACTATGGCGCCGCGCGTGTCCTGTTCCTCAAGCTGGCCGAGTAGCTACCAGCCGCGCGCGGTGACGCGGTTGTCCAGCTGCGACCTCAGGCTGACGGCGCCTTCCCGCGTGATGCGGTAGGGGCCGCCGCCGCTGCTGGCGATCAGCCGCCGCTTCTTCAGCGACTTGAAGACGCCCAGATTGCAGTCGCTCAAGCGCCAGCCCTCGCGGGTGATGCAGTCGACGTCGATGAGGCGGCCCTTGTCGTCGCGTACGGGTTCGATGCGGGCGCCCTGCGCCAGCGCGTGCAGCGTGCGTTGCTGCGCTTTGGAGATGTTCAAGGAGATTGTCCGAGGATCGAGGCGTGACATCGCAAACCCCCGCAAGGGCTTGCGGACGGATCAGGGCCTGATCGACTTACGAACCGGAGGTTCGGAGCCTGTTAGGCCCGGGCCTCGCGCACAATCTCGGACATAAAACCACCGTTGGAGTGATGGTTATTCATAGCGCGACGGCGAAGCGCGCCTCAAGAGCAAACAAGCTTGTCATCCCGGCCGCAGCGAAGCGGAGCGCCGGGACCCAGGGGCAACCGCAGTGCGCCGCCCCCTGGGTCCCGGCTCGGCTACGCCGTCCGGGATGACAAGGTTTATGTGGCGAAGTCGCTACTTCTTCGCCGGAGCCGCCGTGGTCTGCGCCACCTTGACCGGTACGCCGTCGCCACGCGCCTCGGAGACCAGGCCCTCGCAGTCGGCGTTCTTGGCCTCGCCCGTGGTGACGAACGGCAGCAGGGCGGCGAGCGGATTGACCAGGGTTCCAAGGGCGGCGGCGACGCCGCCCTGGCTGATGATCTGGGTCGTCTTGAAACCGACCTTGGGCGTCAGGAACGGTCCCGAAATGGTGATCGGCACGAACAACCGCAGCAGACGCGGCTTCTTGCTGTCGCCCTCGATGCGGAAGTTCATCCGCTCGGTCTCCAGATTGATCTCGCCCTTGCCGCGCACCAGGACGACGCCGGTGTCGGCCACCAGGTGATTGGTGGTGGCCACGCCGTTGCGCACCGTGAAGTCGGCCACCGCGCAGCGAACGACGGTGGTGTCGGTGTCCTTGGACAGCAGCAGCAACACGCCCTTGGACAGGTTGACGCCCATCAGCTCGGCGAAGGCCTGACGGATCGTGCCACGCGGCGAGACGAGGGTGAAGGTCCCGTTGGCGTTGGAGGCCGCGCGGTGGATGCTGTTGCCGACGCCCGAAAGCTTGGCGCGCGCCATGACAGGCCCTTCGATGATCGGCTTGCCGCCGCTCTGGACCGGGATGAAATCCTCCAGCTTGGCGTTGCTCAGCCGCAGGTCGACCTCGGTGCGCGGCACGGCGGGCCGCGCGTCCAGCCGCACCTTTCCGGACAGATCGCCGCGCGCGAAGGTCAGGCTGATCGGGTCCAGGGTCAGCACGCCCTTGTCCAGGGTGATGTCGGCGCGAACCTTCTTCAGCGGCAGGCCCGGGGCGTTCACGGCCAGGGCGCGATAGGTGACCTTGGCGTCCATGGCGCGGACCCGCTCGGTCTGCAGGGTGGCGTCAGGAAGCAGGCGCTGGGTGGCGGCGCGCTGGCCAGCCTCGACCTTCTGGCCGGCCGAGGCGGTTTCGCCGCGACCCGTGGCCGGCGCCGCGCCGACCAGGCTGCCCAGATCATCGAAGTCCAGGCGTCGCGACCTGAGGTCGGCTTCCAGATAGGGCCGCTCGCGGTCGGTCAGCACGAACAGGTCGCCCGCGATGTCGCTGTCGCCGATCCGCCCCGACAGACCATTGAAGTCAAAGCGGCCGCCCTTGCGGGTCATCTTGCCGCTGATCTGGTAGGGCGGGGTGTTGGGCAGGGTCAGGCCGGTGAGGGCGTAGAGGCGGTTCAGGTCCGTGCCGGACACGGTGATGTCGGCTGCGAACCGGCCCAGGTCGAACGGCTTGGTCACCGAGCCTTTTGCCGTGACGCGGGTCGAGGCCGCCACCACGCGAGCGTCGAACGGATAGGGCCGGTCAGGCGTGATGTTCAGCAGCGGGCCGCCGGTGACCATGGCGGTGAAGGCTGAGCGGTTCAGGCTGCCCTTGCCCTCCAGCACGAACTTGCCACGCCCGTCGCCGGTGGCCTCTTCATTGGAGCTGACCGAGCCGACGAACAGCACGTCGCGCTGACGGTCGTCGACCCGCAGGGCGCCGTCCTTGATGATGAAGTGCTGGATGGCCGGCAGCTTCAGCGGCTTGGCGTTGGCTTTTTTGGCGCCGAACGTCCAGTTGGCCTGGCCCGAGGCGTCGCGGATCAGCCGCACGTCGGGCCGGTCGATCGCCAGCAGCGGCAGGATCACGTCGCCCTTGAACAGGGGCAGCAGCTTGAACTGCACCGCCAGCCTCTGGACCCGGGCCATGGGCTGCAGGGTCGGGTCGGCCTTCAGCGCCCAGCCCGGCTGACCGATCCGGACATCCAGCGCCTCGACCTTGGGTGACAGCGACCAGGGGTGAACACGCAGGTCGCCGACAATCTCGACCTTGCGGCCCAGCTGGGCCGAGGCGATGCGGCCGATGGGGCCGCGCAGCCAGTTCCAGTCGAAGATCACCAGGAAGGCGACAACGGCCACGAACAGCGCCACGGCCGCGATCGACCCGCGCCGCGCCGAAGCCGGCATCAGCGCCCAGCGGGAGCGCAGCCGCTCAAGCGGCGCGCGTTTCGGCGCTATTTGTTCGGGGTCGGACAGGGCCAGGATCTCCAATTGCCCCTGCACAACGCGCGGGGATGGCGATCCTGTTCCATTTCGGCGGCGAGACGCTTGGCCGGAAGAGTCCCTAGTAGACGATGCCGAGGCTGCTGATCGCGATGGCGGCCACCACGAAGGCGGCGATGGCGATCAGTTCGTAGCGTTTGAAGAATGGCTTGGTTGGCGTGCGCATGTTCAGGTCCCCCGTCCCAAATTGGTTCGTCGGGAAGGACCGCCCGCAAGGCTCAGGCCAAGGTTCAGGTCAAAGGTCAGGGTCGTTTTCCGGGCCAGACCAGGAAGCCGTCGGCGTCGCGGCCGGCGACGCGGTACTCGGTAAACCGCGAGGGGCCGGGGCCGTAGCGGTCTTCCCGCCGGTCGTGGGCGCGCGGATCATAGCCGCCGCCGTAGCGGTCGGCGTGATGGGGCGGCAGGGTCTCGACCTCGAGCGGCCGGCGGCCATAACCCCACTGGTCAAAGCCGCTCCAGCCGCGTTCGGCGTCGCATTCGACGCGGTCCCAGCGATAGGCGCCGCCGGGGCCGGTGACCCGCCGGGTCACGCAATCGCCGGGCCCGGTGTTGGGCGGCAGCAGTTCCGGATCCAGCGGCAGTCCGGGCCGCGACACCGGCGGTCCGCCCCTCAGGTCCTGATCGGAACCCGCGGCCATGGCGGCGCCGGCGAGCAGGGCGCCGGCCGCGGCGAGACAGAGGGTGAGACGGGACAAGGTCATGGAACGCTCCTGAACCGGCAGCAAAGCATTAACAAAGGTTAACGGCCTGCGGGTTCACCCGGCGCGCGAACGGAGCTTCAGCTTGGCGGCGCTTGCCTCGGCTCTGGCGCGCCCCTACCGTTCGCCGAACAACTGTTTGAGGGCGGGCATGACGATCGAGGCGGTGATCTGGGATTTCGGCGGGGTCTTCACCACCTCGCCGTTCGAGGCGTTCCGTCGCTATGAAGCCGAGCGTGGCCTGCCGACCGACTTCATCCGCACCGTCAATTCCACCGATCCCGACACCAATGCCTGGGCGCGGTTCGAGCGGTCCGAGATCGATGCGGCCGGCTTTGATGCGCTGTTCCTGGAAGAGGCCACGCGCCTGGGCCACGCGGTGCGCGGCGCCGATGTGCTGCCGCTGCTGTATGGCGACCTGCGCCCCCGGGTGCTGGCGGCGATGCTGGCCTGCAAGGCGCGGTTCAAGGTCGGCTGCATCACCAACAATGTCACCACGGGCCATGGTGCGGGCATGGCCTCCAGCGCCGAGAAGGCTGCGGCCGTCGGCGAGATCATGAGCCATTTCGCGGTGGTGATCGAAAGCTCCAAGGCCGGGGTCAGGAAGCCCGATCCGCGCATCTATCTGATGATGTGCGAGGCCCTGAGCGTCGCGCCGGAAAACTGCGTCTATCTCGATGACCTGGGGGTCAACTGCAAACCGGCCGCGGCCCTGGGCATGACCGCGATCAAGGTCTCGACCGAGGATCAGCTGCTCGCCGACCTTGCGAAGGCGACCGGATTGGCGTTCTGAAGGCGGCATCGCTGCCACAGGAGTCGCCCATGTCCGCCCCCGCCAAGATCGGCGCCGCCGTCGCGCTGTCGCAGCTGCCTGACTGGAGCGCCGCGCCGGACCGCGATGCGATCGTGCGGACCTTCACCTTCGCCGATTTCAACGAGGCCTTCGGCTTCATGACCCGCGTGGCCCTGATGGCCGACAAGCTCGACCACCATCCCGAATGGTTCAATGTCTACAACCGTGTCGAGGTGCTGCTCACCACCCATGACGTCGATGGCGTCAGCGACCGCGACGTCCTGCTTGCGAAGTTCATGGACGCGGCGGCCTGAACCATTCAAACTAATGTTTGAATAATTTGGGAGGACGTCAAATGGCGCAGAACACGGGCCGGGTCGCCGGCAAGAAGGCCTTCATCACCGGCGGGGCCCAGGGTCTGGGCGCGGCGGCCGGGCGCATGCTGGCCAGCCAGGGCGCCAAGATCAGCCTGGCCGACATCAACCTGGCCGGGGCTCAGGCCGTGGCCGACGAGATCAACGCCGCGCACGGCGCCGGCACGGCCTTCGCTTTCGAGCTGGACGTCACCCAGGAAGACGAATGGATCGCGGTGCTTGAGAAGGCGACGGCGGCCATGGGCGGCCTGTCGGTGCTGGTCAACAACGCCGGCATCGGCGGCGACGGTCCGATCGAGAGCCTCGACTTCGCCCTCTGGAAAAAGGTGATGTCGGTCAATGTCGACTCGGTGTTCCTCGGCGCCAAGCACGCCCTGACCCACATGCGGGCCCATCAGCCCGGCTCGATCATCAATCTGAGCTCGATCGCCGGCCTGATCGCCAACGGCAATTCGCCGGCCTACAACGCCTCCAAGGCGGCGGTCTGGCTGCTGTCCAAGAACATCGCGCTCTACTGCGCCAAGATGAAGCTGGATATCCGCTCCAACTCGATCCACCCCACCTTCATCGACACGCCCATCCTGGACGGCTTCACGGCGCGGTTCGGCAAGGAAGAGGCCCATGCCAAGCTGGCGCGGCAGGTTCCGCTGGGCCGGATCGGCGAGCCGAACGACATCGCCAATGCGGTGCTCTACCTCGCCAGTGATGAGAGCAAGTTCATGACCGGCGCCGAGATCAAGGTCGACGGCGGCATTTCGGCGATGTGATCGCGTTCCCGGATCGGCAAGGCCGATCCGGGACCTTCGACCTAACGCGGCGCGCGCTTGGCCAGGATCCGTTGCAGGGTCCGGCGGTGCATGTTCAGGCGGCGCGCCGTTTCCGACACGTTGTGGCCGCACATCTCGTAGACCCGCTGGATATGTTCCCACCGCACGCGGTCGGCGCTCATCGGGTTTTCCGGCGGCACCGGAGCGGCGTCCTTGGCGGCCAGCAGGGCGCGGGCCACCTCGTCGGCGTCGGCCGGCTTGGAGAGGTAGTCCACCACCCCGGCCTTCACGGCCGCCACGGCGGTGGCGATGTTGCCATAGCCGGTGAGCATGATGATCCTGGCGTCGGGCCGGGCGTCGCGCACCGCCTCGACCACCTTCAGCCCCGTGCCGTCCTCCAGCCGCATGTCCAGCACCGCGTGGGCCGGCGCATGGGCGCGCAGCAGGGCCAGGGCCTCGGCCACCGAAGCGGCCAGGGTCACCTCGAACCCTCGCTGCTCCAAGGCGCGGCCCAGGCGCGTGCGCAGGGGCGCGTCGTCGTCGAGAAGCAGAAGCGTCTTGTCGGGCAGGGCCGCGACCAGCTCACTAATATCCGCCATGAATTCAGCGCCTCCCCGCGCCCGCACTCAACCGAGTGTGCTCACAAAACATCATGTCGCTCTTCCCGCCCACGCATCAAGCCCCCGTATAGCCAGGGGCTTCAAGCGCCGACCGGGGCCAGCGCGCCGAGACCACCGCCCCGCCGCGCCGACCATTGCGAAAATCCACAGTCGCCCCGGTCCGTTCCAGCAGGGTCTTGGCGATGAAGAAGCCCAGGCCCATGCCGATATGGCCCGTGCGCGAGCCCTCGGCCCCCGGACGGGTGGTGACATAGGGCTCGCCCAGCTTGGCCAGCACCTCGGCGGAAAAGCCGGGACCGTCGTCGCGCACCTCGATCACCACCGAGCGCTGGTCGAAGCGGGCGATGACCAGCACTTCGGCGCGGGCGAAATCGACGGCGTTCTCGACGATCGAGGTCATGGCGTGGATCACCTCGGGCCGCCGCCAGATGTCGGGCGCGGTGTCCCCCGAAGGGCCGTTGACCACGGCCTCGACGCGCAC
>CALRUN020000060.1:0-19748 GCA_943371355.1 Alsobacter soli | reverse complement strand
CGGGCCTCGAGGCCGTCGAGAGCCAGGCGCCGGATCTGGTCATCCTGGACGTCAAGATGCCGCGCATGGACGGCATGGAAGTGCTGCGCCGCCTGCGCCAGACCTCCGAGATCCCGGTCATCATGCTGACCTCGAAGGACGACGAGATCGACGAGATCCTCGGCTTCAACCTCGGCGCCGACGACTACATGCACAAGCCCTTCAGCCAGCGCCTGCTGCTGGAGCGGGTGAAGGCCGTGCTGCGCCGCGCCCGTCCCGAGGACGAAGAGCCGTCGATCGCCGCGGGCCTGGCCGGCTCCAAGATGATGAAGCGCGGCAAGCTGACCCTGGACCCCGCACGCCACGACAGCCTGTGGGAAGGCAAGCCCGTCCGCCTGACCGTCACCGAGTTCCTGCTGCTGCAGTCCCTGGCCCAGCGCCCCGGCTTCGTGAAGAGCCGCGACAACCTGATGGACGCCGCCTACGACGATCAGGTCTATGTCGACGACCGCACGATCGACAGCCACATCAAGCGGATGCGCAAGAAGTTCCGCCAGGTCGATCCCGAGTTCGACTCCATCGAGACCCTGTACGGCGTTGGCTACCGTTATCGCGAAGCCTGACGCCGGCGCGCCCCGGCGTCGCTGGTCGTGGCCGCGCGGTTCGCGGCTGGGCCGGCTGATCATTGGCCTGAACGTGCTGGCGCTGGCGATCCTGGTGATCGGGGCGCTCGTGCTCAACGAGCTGCGCAGCGGTCTGGTCAACGCCCGGGTCGAAAGCCTGACCACCCAGGGCGACCTGATCGCCAAAGTCATCGACCAGCTGGCCACCGAGGGCGAGCCCGAACCGGCGCTGAACGCTGAGGCGGCCAGCGCCATCTTCCAGCTGCTGTTCATCCCCAGCTCGCAGCGGGCGCGACTGTTCGACGCCCAGGGCAATGTGCTGGCCGACAGCTTCATGGTCGCCGACCGCGTGGAGTGGAAGGTGCTGCCCCCGGCCCGCAAGCCCGGCGAGAAGGACGCCGCCGTCCGCGACGAGCCCGCCGACCAAGCCAAGGCGGCGAAGGCGAGCAAGGGCCTGTCCGACGAGCTGGCCCAGGCCCTGCGCGGCTCCGCGGTGGCGGGCACGCGGATGTCGGAGAACGGCGAGCGGGTCGTCTCGGTGTCGATCCCGATCCAGCACGTGCGGGCGGTTCTGGGGGTCCTGACCCTGGAGGTCGGCGACGTCGATTCGATCATCGCCGCCCAGCGCAGGGCCCTGCTGCCGTTCATCCTGGTGGCCATCAGCGCCACCCTGATCTCGTCGATCCTGCTGCACCGGCTGATCGCCGAACCGGTGATGCGCCTGGCCCGCGCCGCCGACCGGGTGCGGCTGGAGGGCGCGCGCGCCATCTCCCTGCCCGACATCGCCCGTCGCCAGGACGAGATCGGCGACCTCTCCCGCGCCCTCGAGGAGATGACCCATTCGCTGTCGGAGCGGATGGACGGCATCGAGCGGTTCGCCGCCGACGTGGCCCACGAGATCAAGAACCCCCTGACCTCGATCCGCTCGGCCATCGAGACCCTGGATCTGGTCTCCGACCCCGTCGCCCGGGCCCGCCTCCTGGCCATCCTGCAGAACGACGTCAATCGCCTGGACCGGCTGGTCACCGACATCTCCAACGCCTCGCGCCTGGACGCCGAGCTGTCGCGTGAAGCGCCCCGGGCGCTGGACCTGGCCAAGCTGCTGGCCGAGGTCGCCAGCCTCTATGAGGCCCAGCTGCGTCCCGGCGACGCCCCCGGCAGCGTGCGGGTCAGCGTCTCGACCGGCGATCCGCTGGCGCCGGCCCGGCTGATGGCCCGCGAGACGCCCATCGGCCAGGTCTTCCGCAACCTGATCGACAACGCCCGCTCGTTCAGCCCGACCGACGGCGAGGTCCGCGTCGTCCTGACCCGGACGCGCGGCCGGCTGGTCACCACCATTGACGACGATGGCCCTGGCGTCCCTTCGGACAACCTCGAGACCATTTTTGAGCGCTTCTATACCTCGCGCCCCAAGGGCAAGGCGTTCGGCGGCAATTCGGGGCTTGGCCTGTCCATCGCCCGCCAGATCGTCGAGGCCCATGGCGGCGAGCTGAAGGCCGAGAACCGGGTCGACGCCGACGGCGCCCTGCTGGGCGCGCGCTTCACCGTCGACCTGCCGGAATCGCGCGAGTGATCCGCCACGCCGGCCTGATCGCCCTGCGCCGCGACGGACTCTGGCGCGGCGCCCTGATCGAAGGCCCCTCCGGCGTCGGCAAGAGCGACCTGACGCTGCGCGCCCTCGAATCAGGCTTCGCCCTGGCGGCCGACGACCGCACGGTGGTCTTCGCCTCGGGCGGCCAGCTTTATGGCAAGGCCCCTGATTCTCTGTCCGGCCTGATCGAGATTCGGGGTCTGGGCGTTGTCCCGACCCCCGTCATCGCCTTCGCCCGGATCGCCCTGCTGGTGCGGTGCGTAGACGCGCCCGACGCCGTCGAACGCCTGCCGCAGCCACGTTTCGAGACCCTCTGCGGCGTGAACGTTCCCGTTTTCGACCTGTGGCCTCTGGAACCCGCCGCGCCGGCGAAAATCAGACGCATGCTGGAGCATCTTGGAGTCCCTCTCTAACGAGCGTATCAAGTGCGCCCGCGCGGCTCCTCCCGGCCGCCACGGGTTATGGGGATCCCGGTTGAGAAATCAGGCATGATCGGGCTCGTGATCGTTACGCACGGGCGTCTGGCGGAAGAGTTCGTCTCCGCCATGGAACATGTCGTCGGCCCGCAGACCGCGGTGAAGGCGATCTGCATCGGTCCGGAAGACGACATGGAACGTCGCCGGTCCGACATCCTGAAGGCGTGCGCGGTTGTCGACAGCGGCAGCGGCGTGATTCTGCTGACCGACATGTTCGGCGGCACGCCGAGCAATCTGGCCATCTCGGTGATGGAACAGACCCGCGCCGAGGTGATCGCCGGCCTGAACCTGCCGATGCTGATCAAGCTGGCATCCGTGCGCCAGCGCGAGGACCTACAGTCCTGCGTCGCCCACGCCCAGGAAGCTGGACGGAAATATATCTCCGTGGCCTCCTACGTGCTCGCGGGAGAAAAATGAGTCGCATGGCGGAACGGACGGTCGAAATCGTCAACGAGCGGGGGCTGCACGCCCGCGCCTCCGCCAAGTTCGTGAAGATGGCCGCCGGCTTCGACGCCGAGGTCACGGTCAGCCGCGACGGCGCCAGCGTCGACGCCCGCTCGATCATGGGCCTGATGATGCTGGCCGCCGGCATAGGCTCGACCATCGACATCGCCGCCGAAGGCCCCGAGGCGGACGCCGCGCTCGAGGCTCTGTGCGAGCTGGTGGCCAACCGGTTCGACGAAGAACGGTAGTGCGGCAGGCCTGCCGGTGAGCGGGCTTTCCGAAGACCTATAGACAGTGGACGGCGGACGTTAGCCCACGGGCTTCGTCAGAGCGTAGCAGTCGCTTGGCCCGGCGATTTCGCCCAGCTGGGGACGCGATTCCCAGTTGGCCAGCCGGGTTTCGTAACTCAGACCGACCTTGCGAAGGACGGCGGCGGAGGCCGCATTGTCGGGATGGCAGGTCGCCCACACGCGAAAGATCGCCGGCTGCGCCATCGCCCATGCGACCACGGCCGAAGCGGCTTCGCTGGCCAGGCCCCGCCCCCAGAACGGCTCTCCAAAGATGTAGCCGAAATCGGCCCTCGGGGGCGACAGCCGAAGCTCCAGAACGCCGGCGAGCTTGCCGGACACCTTCTCGGTGACGGCCCAGGGAAACGCCGAACCCGACGTCCAGCAGTCTTCGCAGCGCTCGGCGAAAGTCACGCTCTGGGCGAGTTTGCGGTGGCGTTCAAAGGGCATGAAACGCGTCGGCGCGGCCTCGCCGGCATAGGTTCGAAAGATATCCGCGGCATCCGCCCGCTCGACCGGCCGAAGGCGCAGTCGGCTCGTATGAAACTCTTCGGGCGCGCGCATGGGCCCATGATGGGTGCCCGAACCGATGTCCGCAATGGGAGCGAGTCAGGCTTCGGCTTGGGCGATCCGGGGCCTTCCCCAAACCCCGTCATACGCCCTAGGCTGACGCCAACGATAAAAGGGAGCGCCGCGCATGTTACCGGGCCTGATGCAGACCACCCCGCTGATGATCAGCGGCATCCTGACCTATGCGCAGCAGGCCCATGGCGCGCGCGAGATCGTCTCCAAGCTGATCGACGAGCCGGTCTGGCGCTATGACTATGCGGGACTTGGTCGCCGTTCGGCCCAGCTGGCCCATGCGCTGAAGCGGCTGGGCGTCCAGTCGGGCGACCGGGTCACGTCCCTGGCCTGGAACACCCACCGGCATCTGGAGCTGTTCTACGCTGTCCCCGGGATCGGGGCGGTGCTGCATACCGCCAATCCCCGGCTGTTCGACGAGCAGATCGTCTACACGATCAATCACGCGGAAAGCGGCGTGCTGTTCTTCGACCGCAACTTCCAGGCCCTGGTCGAGCGCATCGCCCCGCAGCTGACCACGGTGAAGACCTTCGTGATGCTGTCTGATCCCGAGCGGACGATCCCCGGCTCGGTGGGCGCGATCAGCTACGAGACCCTGATCGCCGGCGAGGCCGAGGCGATCACGTGGGAAAGCTTCGACGAGAACGCCGGGGCCTTCCTCTGCTACACCTCGGGCACCACGGGCGACCCCAAGGGGGTGCTCTATTCGCATCGCGCCGTGGTGCTGCACGCCATGGCCGGGGGCCTAAACAGCGCCTTTGGCTTCACCGCCTTCGACGTGGTGATGCCCTGCTCCAGCCTCTATCACGCCACCGCCTGGGGCATCCCGTTCAGCGCGCCGATCTGCGGGACCAAGCTGGTCCTGCCCGCCGACAAGATGGACGGTGCGTCCCTGCACGCCCTGATCGAGGGCGAAGGCGTCACCTTCACCGGCGGCGTGCCGACGATCTGGACGATGTATCTGGACTGGCTGGAAAAGAACGACACCTCACCGACCAGCCTCAAGCGCGTGGTGATCGGCGGCAGCGCGGTGCCCCGGGCCATGGCAGAAACCTTCAAGCGGCTCTACGGCGTCTCGGTGCTGCAGATCTGGGGCATGACCGAGACCTGCCCGATCGGCGTGGTCGCCACCCCCACCCCCTCCCTCGCCGCCCTGGGCGAAGAGGCCATGGATGAGGCCATCTGGACCCGGCAGGGCCGGCTGCAGTTCGGCATAGAATTGAAGGTCGAGGCCGATGACGGCTCCGATGCGCCCTGGGACGGCGAGACCTCGGGCGCGCTGAAGGTGCGGGGCCCCTGGGTGGTGAGCCGCTATTTCCGTCAGGACGCCGACGTGGCCCAGGACGACGGCTGGTTCGACACCGGCGACATCGCCACCCTCGACCAGCACGGCTTCATGCGCATCACCGACCGCCAGAAAGACGTCATCAAGTCGGGCGGCGAATGGATCAGTTCGATCGATCTCGAGAATGTCGCGGTGGGCTGCCCGGGAGTGAAGGTGGCCGCGGTGATCGGGGTGCCGCACCCCAAGTGGGAGGAACGGCCCCTGCTGGTGATCGAGGTCCACGACGGGGCGACCGTGACCAAGGTCGAGGTGCTCGACTATCTGGCGCCCCGCATCGTCAAGTGGTGGACGCCCGACGACGTGGTCTTCGCGGCGGTCCCGCTGACGGCGACGGGCAAGATCGACAAGAAGGTGCTGCGCGAGGCGTGGCGAGCGCATTTGCTGGCCTAAGTCCTCCCCCTAGCGGGGGAGGTGTCGGCGGAGCCGACGGAGGGGGAAGTCCTGCCGACTCCTTGCAGTCTTCCCCCCCACCGGCCTTCGGCCGCCTCCCCCTTCAGGGGGAGGATTTATCTAGGCCAGCATGCGCACCTTCGGCTCGCGGTCCCAGAACCGCTTGGCCGCCGCCGCGATGAAGTCCGCGCCCAGGCCCACCACGCCGTCGTCCGGCTCGACGCCCGCCTTGTCCAGCAGCGGCTTGGCCGCATTCGTCGCGCCGATGGCCTTCAGGTGGCCGAAGGCGTCCATGACGAACTGGACGGCGGCGGCTTCCTTCAGCAGGGCGGCGCAGCCGGTGTCGGACAGCACCAGGGCGATGGCGTCCACCGTCACCGACGGCGTCCCGGCCAGCTGGCCGTCGGCCGGGATCAGGGTTCCGTCCGCGCCCTTGGCCCCGCCGATCTTCGGCGCGATCACCTTGGCCACGGCCCCGGCCTTCTTGAGCGCCGCCTTCAGCTTGTCGACTTCCGCCGCGTCGGAGCCGTCCGCCACCAGGATGCCGATCACATGGCCCTTGATGTCGGTCGGCGCGCGGGGACCGTTGACGACCCGCAGGGCCGGCGACAGGTCCAGATCCTGCACCGGCGCCGCCGTCTTCGAGGCCTTGGGCACGGGCATGTTGAGGCCAGCCCCGACCCGCTTGGCCAGATCCGGATCGACATTGACCAGATTGGACATCATCCGCGTCCGCACCGCCTCGATGCCCACCTTGGACAGCTCGAACACGATGGCCGAGGCCAGGTGGGCCTGTTCGGCCGGATCCAGCGAGCGGAAGAACAGCCGCGCCTGGCTGTAGTGGTCGGCGAAGCTTTCCGGGCGGATGCGCAGCTTGTCGCCCTGCTCGTTTTCGACGTCCGCCGACGGGAAGGTCTTGAAGCCGGTCATCGGACATTCGCGCGGACCGCCCTCTTCGCCGGCCGTCTCGGTCAGGCTGTTGGGCTCGTAATTGGCGCGGCCCTTGGGCACCGCCATCTGCATCTGGCCGTCGCGCTGGAAGTTCATCACCGGGCACTTGGGCGCGTTGATCGGCAGCTGGTGGAAATTGGCCGTGCCCAGACGGCTCTTCTGGGTGTCGAGATAGCTGAACAGGCGGCCCTGCAGCAGCGGGTCATTGGTGAAGTCGACGCCCGGCGGCACATTGGCCGGGCAGAAGGCCACCTGCTCGGTCTCGGCGAAGAAGTTATCCGGATAGCGGTCCAGCACCATGCGGCCGACGATGCGGACGGGGAGCACCTCTTCCGGGATGATCTTGGTCGGGTCGAGCACGTCGAAGGGCAGGCTGTCTGCGAAGGCCTGGTCGAAGGTCTGGAGGCCCAGCTCCCATTCGGGGAAGTCGCCGCGTTCGATGGCTTCAAACATATCGCGGCGCTGGAAGTCCGGATCGGCGCCGGCCAGTTTCACCGCCTCGTCCCAGAGGGTCGAGGCCACGCCCTGCTTGGGCTTCCAGTGGAACTTGACGAAGGTCGACTTGCCGGCGGCGTTGACGAACCGGAACGTGTGGACGCCGAAGCCTTCCATGGTGCGCAGAGATCGCGGGATGGTGCGGTCGCTCATCGCCCACATGATCATGTGGGTCGATTCCGGCATCAGGCTGATGAAGTCCCAGAAGGTGTCATGGGCGCTGGCGGCCTGCGGATAGCCGCGATCGGCCTCCATCTTCACCGAGTGGATCAGGTCGGGGAACTTGATGGCGTCCTGGATGAAGAACACCGGGATGTTGTTCCCCACGAGGTCCCAGTTGCCTTCCTGGGTGTAGAACTTGACCGCGAAGCCGCGCACGTCGCGGGGCGTGTCGACGCTGCCCGCGCCGCCGGCCACGGTGGAGAAGCGGGCGAACAGCGGCGTCTTCTCGCCGGCCCGCTGGAAGAGGTCGGCCTTGGTCAGGTCGGACAGCGATTCATAGAGCTCGAAATAGCCGTGCGCCGCCGTGCCGCGCGCATGGACGATGCGCTCGGGAATGCGCTCGTGGTCGAAGTGGAAGATCTTCTCGCGAAGGACGAAGTCCTCCAGCAGAACCGGCCCGCGCTCGCCGCTCTTCAGCTGGTTCTGATTGTCGGAGACGCGGATGCCCTGATTGGTCGTCAGGTGGGCCTCGCCGTCGTGGGGGCCCTTGTCCGGAACGTGTTGGTGGGTTTCGCCCCCCTTGCCGATGTAGGTTTTGAATTCGCTCGCCATGTCCGTCATTCCTCTGCCCGGGGATGACGGCCAAACCCTTGGCCGGAACGGATGGTTCCGGCCAAGGGTCCGGTCTTCGACGAAAGGCTCAGCGTTCGCTGTCGAGGTGGGCCATCATCGCCTCGGCGTATCGCGTGCCGGCCACGGCGTCCTTGGGCACGGCGGCTTCGATGGCCGCCAGGTCCTGCGCCGACAGGGTGATGTCCAGCGCGCCCAGCGCCTCGGTCAGGCGATCGCGGCGACGGGCGCCGATCAGGGGCACGATGTCGTCGCCTCGGCTTGCGACCCAGGCGATGGCGGCCTGGGCCGTGGTGACGCCCTTCGATTCAGCGACCACGCGCAGGGCCTCGACCAGGGCCAGGTTGGCGTCGAGGTTCTCGCCCTGGAAGCGCGGGCTCATGGCGCGGAAGTCGCGGCCGCCGGTCCCGCTGCCCTTGGTCCAGTGGCCGCTGATCAGGCCGCGCGACAGCACGCCATAGGCGGTGACGCCGATGCCCAGCTCGCGGCAGGTGGGCAGGATCTCGGCCTCGATCCCGCGCGAGATCAGCGAATACTCGATCTGCAGGTCGACGATCGGATGGACGGCGGCGGCGCGGCGGATCGTTTCGGCCCCCACTTCCGACAGGCCGATGTGGCGGACATAGCCAGCCTGGACCATCTCGGCGATGGCGCCAATCGTGTCCTCGATCGGCACGGTCGGGTCCAGACGCGAGGGGCGGTAGATGTCGATATGGTCGACGCCCAGACGCTTGAGGCTGTAGGCCAGGAAGTTCTTGATGGCGTTGGGGCGGCTGTCATAGCCGAGGAACGCGCCGGCCGGATCGCGCAGGGCGCCGGTCTTGACGCTGAGCACCAGCTTGTCGCGCTTATGGTTCTTCAGCGCCTCGCCGATCAGCATCTCGTTGTGGCCCATGCCGTAGAAGTCGCCGGTGTCGATCAGGGTCATGCCCCGCTCCACGGCGGCGTCGAAGGTGGCCAGGCTCTCGGCCCGGTCGCTGGGGCCGTACATGTCCGACATGCCCATGCAGCCCAGGCCGAAGGCCGAAACGACGGGACCAGTCTTGCCGAGGTGATGCGTCTTCATGGGGTGTCTCCTAATCGCGTGGAGGGCTTATGCGCCTTGACGCGTCGTGCGATAATCCGGTCAATGCCGCACGACCTGTTCGGAATTACGCACAATGGCCTCTGACGCCGACTTCGCCGATCTCGACGCCTTCACCGCCGTGGCCCGCGCCCGGGGCTTTCGCGGCGCGGCGAGCGTGCGCGGGGTTTCGGCCTCGTCGCTGAGCGAGGCGGTGCGGCGGCTGGAGGCGCGACTGGGCGTCCGGCTGCTGAACAGAACCACCCGCAGCGTCACTCCCACCGAGGCCGGCCAGAAGCTGCTGGAGCGCCTGACCCCCGCCCTGGCCGACGTCGCCCTGGCCCTGGACGAGGTCAACGCCTTCCGCGACAGCCCGACCGGCACCCTGCGCCTGAACGTGCCCACCGTGGTGGCGCGGGTCATCCTGCCCCGCCTGTTGGCGCGCTTCCTAGCCGCCAACCCTGGCGTCTCGATCGAGGTCACCGCCGAGGACACCTTCATCGACGTGCTGGCCGCCGGCTTCGATGCGGGGGTCCGTTATGACGAGCGGATGGAGAAGGACATGATCGCCGTTCCCCTGGCCGGGCCGCAGCGGTTCGTGGTGGTCGGCTCACCCGGCTATTTCGCCGCCCATGGCAAGCCGTTCCATCCGCGCGAGGTGCTGGACCACGCCTGCATCCGCCACCGCTTTCCCAGCGGGGTCAGCCATGCCTGGGAGTTCGAGAAGGACGGCGAGGTCATCCGCATCAGTCCGACCGGCCCGCTGATCTCGACCAGCATCGACCTTGAGCTGGCGTCATGCCGGGCGGGCGTGGGCCTAATCGCCACCTTCGAGGACTTCGTCGCCGGGGACTTGGCCGCTGGCCGCCTGGAAAGCGTGCTGGGCGACTGGTTGCCGCCGTTCACCGGCCCACTGCTCTACTATCCCAGCCGCCGCCACATGCCCGCGCCGCTGCGGGCCTTCGTGGATTTCGTGAAGGCTGAAAAAGCACGCCAGAACTGGTGAAAAATTGCCGCGCCGCGCCCTATCTATAGGCCCTGCTAGAAACCCTTGCCTTGCCTATCGCGCCCCCGGGGCGTAACGGGGCGCACCCTTCACTCTCGGAAGGAAAGACGAATTGGAGACCGCTATGGGTTACCGGGTCGCCGTGGTCGGCGCCACGGGCAATGTTGGCCGTGAGATGTTCAACATCCTCGAGGAAGTGAAATTCCCCGTCGACAAGATGCACGCCATCGCCAGCCGGAAATCCATCGGCGTCGAGGTCTCGTTCGGCAACCAGATCCTCAAGTGCGAGGACCTGGCCCAGTTCGACTTCAGCACGGTCGATATCGTGCTGATGAGCGCCGGCGGCGCCATCTCCAAGGAATGGGGCGAGAAGATCGGCGCGGCCGGTCCGATCGTCATCGACAATTCCAGCCACTTCCGGATGGATCCGGACGTGCCGCTGGTGGTGCCGGAAGTGAACCCGGAAGCCGTCAACAAGCTGCCCAAGAACATCATCGCCAACCCCAACTGCTCGACCGCGCAGCTGGTGGTGGTGCTCAAGCCCCTGCACGACGAAGCCAAGATCAAGCGCGTCGTCGTCTCGACCTACCAGTCGGTGTCGGGCGCGGGCAAGGAAGGCATGGACGAGCTGTGGGAGCAGACCAAGGGCGTCTTCGTCCTGGGCGCCCCGCCGCCCAAGAAGTTCACCAAGCAGATCGCCTTCAACGTGATCCCCCACATCGACAGCTTCATGGAGGACGGCTTCACGAAGGAAGAGTGGAAGATGATGGCGGAGACCAAGAAGATCCTGGATCCGTCGATCAAGCTGGTCGCCACCTGCGTCCGCGTGCCGGTCATGGTGGGCCACGCCGAGGCGGTGAACATCGAGTTCGAAACCCCGCTCGACGAAGACGATGTCCGCGAGATCCTGCGCGACGCCGACGGCGTGGAAGTGATCGATAAGCGCGAGGACGGCGGCTACATGACGCCGAAGGAAAGCGCCGGCGAGTTCCCGGTCTATGTCTCGCGCATCCGCACCGACCCCACCGTCGAGAACGGCATCGTGCTGTGGTGCGTGGCCGACAATCTGCGCAAGGGCGCGGCGCTGAACGCGGTGCAGATCGCGCAGCTTCTGCATGAGAAGGGCCTGATCAAGCCCAAACTCCCGGCCTAAACCGCCTTCCGCAACAAGCGGGTGGACGTTTCAGGGGCTCCCGGGACTTAAGGTCCCGGGAGCCTTTTTCATTCTGGACTGAGGGACGACGCCATGTCGGCGGATGTGAACAAGACCCCGGACGAAGCCCGGACAGCCGTGATCGCCGCGGTGGGCTGCTACATGCTGTGGGGCTTCCTGCCGCTGTATTTCCACCTGCTGTCGAACCTGGGCGTCGGCTCGTGGGAAATGATCGCCCACCGCACCCTGTGGGCCGCGCCCTGGGCCTTCCTGGCCGTGCTGCTGGCCAAACAGGCGGGACAGGTGGCGGCGGTGCTGCGCCAGCCCAAGACCCTGCTGATCCTGGCCTGCTCGACGGCGGCGATCTTCATCAACTGGTCGATCTATGTGTTCGCGGTCAATGCCGGCCACGTGATCGAGACCAGCCTGGGCTATTACATAAACCCGCTGATGAACATGGCGGCCGGCGCCATCCTGTTTCGCGAACGGATCACCCGCGAGGGCGCCATCGCCATTGGCCTGGCGGCGGTGGGCGTGGCCATCCAGACAGCGGCCCTGGGCCACCTGCCGGTGATCTCGCTGGGCGTCGCGCTCAGCTTCTGCGCCTACGCCATCCTGCGCAAACAGGTGAAGGCCGACGCCCAGACGGGCCTGTTCATCGAGTGCGCCTATCTGGCGATCCCGGGCCTGATCTACGTGCTGCACCTGCAGTCGACCGGCGCGGGCCACTTCGGATCGGGCGCCGGCGTCAGCACCCTGCTGCTGCTGGCCGGCCCCGCCACCGTCGTGCCTCTGGCCCTGTTCGCCTGGTCGGCGCGGCGGATGCCGCTCAGCGCCATGGGCTTTCTGCAATTCATCGCCCCGACCCTGCAGTTCCTGGTCGGCATGAGCCTGGGCGAGGCCGTGACGCCGATGCGCGCCCTGTCGTTCGTGTTCATCTGGCTGGGCGTGGCGGTGTTCGCCTACGGGGCGTGGAAGCGGACGCGGGGGGTGGCGCCAGCCTAGAGGCTGGCGTAGGCCGCCTCGATCAGCCGCACCGCGCGGGGGTCGCCGATCAGGGCGTTGCCCTGCCGGTTCATCACATAGGACCCGGACACGCCGGTGGTCGGATCGGCGAAGGCGCACGAACCGCCCCAGCCGGAATGGCCGAACGCCTCGGCGGTCGGGCCGTAATAGAAGTTGGGCGTGTTGCGCATGAAGCCCGCGCCCCAGCTGATGTCGTAGGGCAGCACCAGGTCCCGGCCGACAATGCGCTCAGCGGTCGCGGCCTTGATCCCGGCCGGGCTGAGGATGGAGCGGCCGTCCAGTTTGCCGCCATTGGCCAGGGCGCCCATCAGTCGCGCCAGGGCCGGGGCGGTGGCGTGCCCGTTGGCCGAGGGGATCTCGACCCGTCGCCATTCGTCCGTGCCGCGTCCCGACGGCGCGGCCCACGGGGTCATGAAGGCGGCCTTCACGGCGGCGTTCATCTCGCCGAACTGCGGCAGGGCCGTGGGGCGCATCAGTTCGGCGGTCCGGTCGTGCTCGCTGTCGGGCAGACCGATCCAGAGATCGAGACCGAACGGCTGGGCGATATCCTCGCGCAGCGCCGTGCCCATGGTCCGGCCATCGACCCGGCGGAAGATCTCGCCGGCCAGATAGCCGAAGGTCACCGGATGGTAGCCGCTGGCCGACCCGACCGGGAACAACGGCGCCATGGCGGCCAGCTTGGCGCAGGTGGCGTCCCAGTCGAACCAGATGGCCGGATCGGTCTCGTCGGGAAAGCCCGACAGGCCAGCCTGGTGCGACATGGCCTGCTCGACGGTGACGTCCTGCTTGCCGGCCTGGGCGAACTCCGGCCAGACGTCGGCGACGGGCTGGTCATAGGCTAGGCGACCTTCGTCGACGAGGCGCGCGACCATCAGGGCGGCGACCGCCTTGGTGGTCGAGAACAGGGCCGTCAGGGTGTCGGGACCGAAGGGGATCGTGCGCTTGCGGTCGGCGAAGCCGCCCATCAGGTCGACGACGACCTCGCCCTCGACAGCGAAGGCGAACCGGGCGCCCAGCTCGCCGCCGTCCGCGAAATTGGCCTCGAACACGTCGCGCACGGCGGAGAAGCGGTCGGGGCAGACGCCGGTGATATCGACGGTCATGACGGTATTCCCTAGGCCAGTCGCTCGATGCGGACCGTCGGCGAGGTCTGCTTGATCCGCGCGCCCATGGCCACGATCGGCAGCTCCGGCGCGTTCCAGATATTGGCGGCGGTCACCGTCTCGGCCACCCCGCCGACCGCGCGGGCCAGGCCGTAGGACAGGGTCTGGCCTTCCAGGATCGAGGCGGCGTAGAGGGCGGTCAGCAGATCGCCCGTGCCGTTGGGCGAGCGCTCGGCCTTGGCGTGGGCGGCCAGCCAGGCTTCCTTGCGGTCGGCCAGGACGACGCCGATCTCGGCCCCGCGATGGACGGACGACACCAGGGTGGGCTTGCCCAGCAGGCGGGCGGCGCGCATGGCCGATTGCGGATCGCGGGCGTCGGCCCCGGTCAGCTTCTGCAGCTCCCAGGCATTGCAGGCCACCACGTCGGCGCGGGGGATCAGCTCGGCGGCGATGGCCTCGGCCACCTCGGGCAGGACATAGAGGCCCTTGCCGGCGTCGCCCATGGTGGGGTCGACGATGATCGAAGGCTTGCGGCTGGCGGCGCCTTCGCGGGGCGCCGCGCGCACGGCGTCGATGGCGCGGGCGGCGGCGCGCACCTGGGCGGCGCTGGCGAAATAGCCGGTGATGACGATGTCGGTCAGGCCAAACAGGCCATTGGCCTCCATGCCGTCGAGCATGCCTTCCAGCACCTCGATCGGCACCGGCGCGCCGCCGGGCACGCCCCAGCCGGGGTGGCGGCCGAACAGGACGGTCGGCGCGACCATCGAGTCGATGCGGAACTGAACGAGCGCTGTGGCCTGGGCCGACGCGCCGACGCGGCTGCCGGCGACATGGCTGGAGATGATCAGAGCTAAAGGCATGGCAAGCGGCTTACCGGACCATGGCCGGCTTGAACAGGGTTCCGCGGGCGGAAGCGACGAAGCTTTCAGGAAATCAGCGCGTCGATCTCGCCCGGGGGGTCGGCCAGGACCACCGCTGCGGCCCGGCTCGGGCTGATCTGCTCGGCGACGATGGAGGACCAGGCCGCCGGCTCTTCGCCGCTGACCGACAGCGGCAGCTGCATCACGCATTGCACGCCCTGGGGCAGATAGTCGATCCGCGCCTGGCCGCCGCTTTCTTGGCCGAAGGTCCGCGCGATCAGGCGGGTGCCGAACCCCGTGCGCTCGGGCGGCGTGACCGGCGGCCCGCCCAGCTCGCGCCAGAGCAGGCTGATCTGCCGCGCGCCCAGCTGATCGTGCGCCAGGTTCCAGGCGATCTCGACCTGGCCGCTGGCGGTGGAAAGGGCGCCATACTTGAGCGCATTGGTCGCCAGTTCGTGCAGGGCCAGAGCCATGGCCACCGCCTGCTGAGGGCTGAGCCAGACCAGGGGGCCGTCGATCCTGAAGCGGCTGATCTCCTTGTGATCGTGCGGCGCCAGCGCCTGGCGCACGATGGTGCCCAGATCGGCGCCCGCCCAGCTCTCGTCGACCAGCACGTTGTGAGCATCCGAGACCGCCATCAGGCGATTGGTCAGGTCGTTGCGGATGCTGGGATCGACCTTGGCGGCGCGCAGCGTCTGCTCGGTGATCGACTGCACCGTCGCCAGGGTGTTCTTGATCCGGTGATTGAGCTCGTTGAGCAGCAGCACGCGCTGGTCCTCGGCCAGCTTGGCCGGGGTCTCGTCGCGCAGGATCTTCATCAGGCCGGTCAGTTCCGGTTCGAAGATCCCCATGGTCATGCCATTGCCCCAGAAGCGGGCCCCATCCTTGCGCAGGTGCCAGCGGGTGTCCTCGGCCCGGCCCCTGTGCCTGGCGTTTTCGAGCTCCTTGCGATCCGCGCCGGTCTCGCGATCAGGGATCGTGAAAAGATTGCGGAAGGGCATGCCGATCGCCTCTTCGCGGCTATAGCCGAGAACCGTCTCGGCCCCTCGGCTCCAACTGGTCACCCGACCCTCCAGATCCATGGTGAAGATCGCATAGCCGAGGGCGTTCTCGATGATCAGGCTGGCGAGGGTGGCGTCGTGTTCAGCGGACATTGGGGGCTCCTGCCCCCTATCAACGCGACGGCGGCGCTTTCGGCGCACGGCGCACGAAAAAGGCCCGCCGCGTTTCCGCGAGCGGGCCTGATCCAACCGCCGTGAAGCGGTCCTAGTAGCGGTAGTGATCCGGCTTGAACGGACCCTTTTCCGGCACGCCGATATAGTCGGCCTGGTCCTTGCGCAGGGTCGAGAGCTTGGCGCCCAGCTTCTCCAGGTGGAGGAAGGCGACCTTCTCATCCAGGTGCTTGGGCAGGGTGTAGACCTGATGCTCGTAGCTGGCCCGGTTGGTCCACAGTTCGATCTGGGCCAGGGTCTGGTTGGTGAAGCTGGCCGACATCACGAACGAGGGGTGACCCGTCGCGTTGCCCAGGTTCACCAGGCGGCCTTCCGACAGCACGATCAGCTTCTTGCCGTCCGGGAATTCCACGTGGTGGACCTGCGGCTTGATCTCGTCCCACTTGTAGTTGCGCAGGGCGGCGATCTGAATTTCGCTGTCGAAGTGGCCGATATTGCAGACGATGGCGTTGTTTTTCATCATCCGCATGTCGTCCAGCGTGATGACGTCCTTGTTGCCCGTCGCCGTGACGAAGATGTCGGCCTTGGAGGCGACGTCCTGCAGGGTCTGGACCTCATAGCCTTCCATCGCCGCCTGCAGGGCGCAGATCGGATCGACTTCGGTGACGATCACGCGGGCGCCGCCCTGACGCAGCGAAGCGGCCGAGCCCTTGCCCACGTCGCCATAGCCGCAGACCACCGCGACCTTGCCCGACAGCATCACGTCGGTGCCGCGACGGATGGCGTCGACCAGGCTTTCGCGGCAGCCATACAGGTTGTCGAACTTGGACTTGGTGACGCTGTCATTGACGTTGATGGCCGGGAACGGCAGGTCGCCCTTCTGGGCCATCTGGTACAGGCGATGGACGCCCGTGGTGGTTTCTTCCGACACGCCGGTGATGGCGTTGCGAATGGCGGTGTAGAAGCCCGGCTTTTCGGCCAGATACTTCTTCATCACGGCGTAGAGGGCTTCTTCTTCCTCGTTCTGCGGGTTGTTGAGAAGGGTCGGGTCCTTCTCGGCCTTGGGGCCCAGCACGCAGAGCAGGGTGGCGTCGCCGCCGTCGTCGAGGATCAGGTTCGGATAGCCGCCGTCATGCCACTCGAAGATCTTGTGGGCGTATTCCCAGTACTCGACCAGGTTCTCGCCCTTGAAGGCGAACACCGGCACGCCCGAGGCGGCGATGGCGGCCGCGGCGTGGTCCTGGGTCGAGAAGATGTTGCACGACGCCCAGCGGACTTCAGCGCCCAGGGCGGTGAGGGTCTCGATCAGGACGGCGGTCTGGATGGTCATGTGCAGGCTGCCGGCGATGCGGGCGCCCTTCAGAACCTGACCCGGGCCGTATTCGGCGCGAGTGGCCATCAGACCGGGCATTTCGGTCTCGGCGATGGCGATTTCCTTGCGGCCGTAATCGGCGAGCGAGATGTCCTTGACGATGTAGTCGGCCACGGTCGGCTCCTGCGGTCGGTGAATGTCTTGCCGGCCTTATAGCGCGGGCGTCCCTTCCGGGCAATTAACGCATAAAGATATCTTTATATGGCTAGGCATCACCAGAAGATCCGGGCCTCGGCGAACGCGTCGCGGGCCTTGCGGGCCTGGCGCATCAGGCGCGCCTCATCGCCGTCGCCGGCCAACCGGTCCGCCGCGAGGGTGGCCTCCGGCTCGCCGCTGGCCAGGGCCACGCTTCGCGCCAGTTCGGGGCCGACATGCAGATCGTTGAGGTCACCCAGGGCGTCCTGCAGGGCCTTGGTCGCCTCGATGAAGCGCTCGGTCCGCTTGGGATGCTCGGGGAACAGGCCGGCCAGATCCGCGGCGGCGTAGCGCAGGGTCTTGCCCTTCAGGCGCAGGCGATGGCGGGCCGCGGGGTCCAGGTCGTCGAGATGGGCGCCTTTCTTGACGATGGCGTGGCGGCGGCGCTTCAGCATCGCCGACGCGAAGGCCGGCGCCGACTGGGCGCGGATGGCGGCCAGGTCCGGAGCTGTGGTCCAGGACCCGGCCTCCAGCCAGGCGGCGGCCTCCAGCAGCAGGGCGCGGCCGCGAGCGCTTTCCAGCGCCGCCTCCATGCGCAGATAGGCGTTGGCCTGGGCCGCCAGCAACGCCCGCCCGAAGGCGGCCGCGCCCTCGGCCTGCGGATCTGTCGTGGCCGGACGCCAGACCTCGGCGATGAACACGTCCAGGTCGCGGGCCGTATCCAGTTCGCCGGCCAGCCAGCTGAGTTCCTCGTCCAGCGCCAGGGCCTCCGGTCCGGTCGAGAGCGGCCTAAAGGCCTTGAGCATGGCCCGCATGCGGCGGGCGGCGACCCGCAGCTGATGCACGCCCTCGGGACCGGGACGCTCGCGCAGGGCCTCGACGCTGGCGCACAGCTGGGACAGGGCCGCGCGTCCGACCGCCTGCAGGGCCTCGCCGACGCTCATGTCAGGCGCCAGATCGGCGGGCGAGCGACGCGTCTCGGACGCGGGCTGGCCGGCGCCGGCCAGGCCGTAGCCGCGCTCGGCCTTGCTGACCAGCGACAGGCGCAGCGCTGCCCGCTCGGCCAGCTCCCGCGCCAGGTCGAACAGGGCCGCCGGCGCGCCGGCCTTGAGCTCCAGCTCCAGTTCGCAGACCGGCGCGCGGCGCGTCTCGCCGATCAGCTCTCCGCGATCCACGACCGCCTCGATCACCGTCTCGCCCCGGCGGATCATCCGCACGATGCGCTCGACGCTGGTGGTGAACACCGGGTGCAGGGCCTGGCCATTGACGACCGCCGCCGCCGGCGTCGCCGCCAGGGCCGCGTCGTCCGGACCGGGGCCGGCGATGGCGGTCTCCCATTCGCCGCGCGCGAAAATCCCGCCCGCCGAGGCCGATTTCAGGGTCTGCTTGCGGCCGCCTTCGCCGTCGCGAACCCGCAGGCCAAAGCCCGCCTTGCGCAGGGCGTGATCGGCGGTGTCGAAATAGGTGGCGTCCAGCTGGCGAACGGCGCCCTCCCCGCCCCCCTTGCCGGCGAGCAGGGTCAGGATCTGGTCGGCCGCCTCGGGCGCGATCAGGAATTTCAGCTCGATTTCTCGATCCATGTTCCCATCCTGGCCCCGGGCCCGGCCGCTGGCGCGCTGTTCGGCCGCAAAGGCCTATGGCGCGACGGCGGCGACTTGCCAAGCGGCATTACGCGGTTCAAACGTGCGCGCCATGACGCAGATCAACGCCGCACAACCCCGTTACGACTGGACCCTGACCCAGGTCGAGGCCCTGTTCGATCAGCCCTTCATGGAGCTGGTGTTCCAGGCCGCTAACGTCCACCGCGCCGGGTTTGATCCCTCTGAAGTGCAGCTTTCGCAGCTGTTGTCGGTCAAGACCGGCGGCTGCGCGGAAAACTGCGGCTATTGCAGCCAAAGCGCCCACTTCAAGACCGGCCTGCAGGCCGAAAAGCTGATGGACGCCGACGTCGTCATCGCCAAGGCCCGCGCGGCCCGCGACGGCGGCGCGCAACGCTTCTGCATGGGCGCGGCCTGGCGTGAGCTGAAGGACCGCGACCTGCCCAAGCTGGCGGCGATGATCGGCGGCGTGAAGGCCCTGGGCCTGGAAACCTGCGCCACCCTGGGCATGCTGACGGCCGACCAGGCCAAACAGCTGAAGGACGCCGGCCTCGACTACTACAACCACAACCTCGACACCGGCCCGGAATACTATGCTGACGTGGTGACGACCCGCACCTATCAGGAGCGCCTCGACACCCTGGCCCATGTCCGCGACGCCGGCATGAGCACCTGCTGCGGCGGCATCGTGGGCATGGGCGAGACGCGCCGAGACCGCGCCAGCCTGCTGCATCAGCTGGCCACCCTGCCCAGCCATCCCGACAGCCTGCCGATCAACGGCCTGGTGCCGGTCAGCGGCACGCCGCTGGGCGACAGGATCCTGAAGGACGGCGACAAGGCCATCGACTCCATCGAGTTCGTCCGCACCATCGCCGTCGCCCGCATCGTCTGTCCCCGGTCCATGGTTCGCCTGTCGGCCGGCCGCGACGAGATGAGCCGCGAGCTGCAGGCCCTGTGCTTCCTGGCCGGCGCCAATTCGATCTTCGTCGGCGGCAAGCTGCTGACCACCCCCCTGCCGGGCCAGGACGAGGACAGCGCCCTGTTCCAGGACCTGAACCTGCGCCCGATGGGCGTGCGCCAGGCGGCCCAGGCCGTGGCGGCGGAGTAGTCGTGGACACGGGCTCTCAGCCTCACGCGATCACTCGCTGAGTTTAGTGGGGAGGCGCGAAGCGGCCGGGGCGAACCCGGATGACCGTGATGTGTGTTTTGCGTTTCGGCTCGACCTGTCCGCTTCGCAGAAGCTGTTCTTGCGTGAGGATCGGGCCAAGCGAGCGTCTTTCAGCTCTGATACCCAAGAGCCCCCGT
>CALRUN020000059.1:0-21077 GCA_943371355.1 Alsobacter soli | reverse complement strand
CTGGACCAGCTGGACCAGGCTCATGCGCTCGTGCACGGCGTCCTTGGCCTCGGGCATTTCGGTCAGGCGCTGCAGGATCTCGCGGCAGCGGGCCGCCTGGCCGATCATCAGTTCGGCGTCCTCGCGGGTCTGGTCGTCGGGCGCGTTGCGGGCCATTTCGCGGGCGACCACCGAGATGGTGGCCAGGGGCGTGCCCAGCTCGTGGGCGGCGGCGGCGGCCAGGGCGCCCAGGGCCGACAGCCTCTGTTCGCGGGCCAGCACCGTTTCGGTGACGTTGAGAGCCAGCTCCATCCGGGCCGACTCGCTGGCCGCCTGCCAGGCATAGGCGCCGGTGATGACGATGCCCAGGACGCGCGCGACCACCACTGAAGCCAGCCCCACGCCCTGCACCGGCGCGATCGGCGGCGCGCCGGCGAGGATGGGCATGGGCAGGTGAAAGAAGGCCAGCAGCACGGTCGCGCCGATGGCTAGCAGGCCAAGACCCATCGCGAAGCGGGCTGGCAGGGTTGCGGCGGCCAGAGTCACCGGTGCGATGATCAGGATGGAGAACGGATTGACCACGCCGCCCGTCAGATACAGCAGGCCGGCCAGCTGCAGGATGTCGAAGGCGATCTGGGCGGTGGCCTCGCCCTCGCGCGCCAGCCTCTGGCCGCTCGAGGCCAGGCCCAGCAGCACGTTCAGCCAGGCCGACAGGGCGATCAGCGAGAAGCACAGCGCCCACGGCACCTGCAGCTTGAGCACCAGGCCGACAAGCAGCAGCGCGCCGGTCTGGCCGGCCACCGCCAGCCAGCGCTGGGCCAGCAGGGAACGAACCCGCAGACGTCCGCGACGCAGTCCGGGCGCGGCCCAGGACCAGCCATCATCTTGCGCCGGGTCTTCACCCGGCTTATCGAACCCCTTCGGACGCTGGTCGTCGGGCGCTCTTGCGAACGAAACGTCAGCCATGTCGCAGGATATGTCCAGATTTTCGCGTCTGGCGAGAGCCAAAGGAAAAATGCACATGCCCCGTCATCGCATCATTCTGATTCTGGCCTGTGTCGTCGCCGCGGTTTTCGCCACGGGGCTGGCGTTCCGGGCCGGCGTGTTCAAGTCGGCCAATGGCCCGGCGGCGGTGGGTGGGCCGTTCCAGCTGGTCGACCAGAACGGCGTCCCGACCACCGAAAAGGCCCTGAAGGGCAAGTGGAGCGCGGTGTTCTTCGGCTTCACCTATTGCCCCGACGTCTGCCCCGGCACCCTGCAGGGCCTGGCCGCGGCCACCGATATCCTGGGCCCCAAAAAGGCTGAAGACCTGCGGATCGTCTTCGTCTCGGTCGATCCGGGCCGCGACGACGTGAAGCAGATGAAGGCCTATCTGTCGGCCGACTATGTGCCCAAATCGACCCTGGGCCTGACCGGAACGCCGCAGCAGGTGGCGGCGGCGGCCAAGGCCTACCGCGTCTACTACGCCAAGGTCGGCGAGGGGCCCGGCTACACGATCGATCACTCGACGGCGATCTATCTGATGGACCCCAAGGGCCGGTTCCGGACCGTGATCCCCTATAACCTGCCGCCGGAAGACATCGCCCGCCGCATCAACGACGCCATGCGCGAGGGCTGATCCCCGGCGCGCACGCATCTTCGTTGGACTTTCTTAGGTTTCGATATGCTATGCTGCGGCGCAACATATCGGATGCGCCATGCTCTACGCCCTTCATGAAGCGGCCTATTACGCCTCCTCTCCCCTGCGCGAAGCGGCCCGCGTCGCGCGCGATTTCTGGGGCTCGCCGCTAAACCCCGCCGCCAACACCGATTTCGGCCGCCGCATCCACGCCGGCGCCGATCTGTTCACCAATGTCACGCGCCGCTACGGCAAGCCGGCCTGGAACATCGACACCATCAAGGTCGGCCAGGTCGACGTGCGGGTGCGTCCCACCGTCGTCTGGGAAAGCCCCTGGGCCCGCCTGATCCAGTTCGACCGCGACATGGCCGACATGCGCCGGGCCGGCAAGTTCAGCCTCGATCCCGCCGTGCTGATCGTCGCCCCGCTCTCGGGTCACTACGCCACGCTGTTGCGCGGCACGGTCGAGGCCTTCCTGCCCGACCATGCCGTGTTCATCGTCGACTGGGTCAACGCCCGCGAAGTCTCGATGCTGGAAGGCCGCTTCGACTTCCACGACTATATCGACCACATCATCCAGATGCTGGCCGTGCTGGGCCCGCGCCCCAATGTCGTGGCCGTCTGTCAGCCCGGCCCGCCCGTCCTGGCCGCCGCCGCCCTGATGGCCGAGGAGAACCACCCCTCGCGTCCGGCCAGCATGACCTTCATGGGCTCGCCCATCGATGCGCGCCTGTCGCCGACCGTGACCAACAACCTGGCCGAGGAAAAGCCCTTCGCCTGGTTCCAGTCCAACATGATCTACACGGTGCCGCCGCCCTATGTGGGCGTGGGCCGGCGCGTCTATCCGGGCTTCGTGCAACTGGCCAGCTTCATGAGCATGAACAAGCAGAAGCACCAGGAAGCCCATCAGCGCTATTTCCAGGACCTGGTGAAGGGCGACGGCGACAGCGCCGACAAGCACCTGGAATTCTACGACGAATATCTGTCGGTCCTCGACCTGACCGAGGAGTTCTATCTGCAGACCATCGACATCGTCTTCCAGCAGCACCTGCTGCCCAAGGGCGAGCTGACACACCGCGGCCGGCTTGTCCGTCCCGACCTGATCACCGACATCGGCCTGATGACGGTGGAGGGCGAGAACGACGACATCTCCGGCATCGGCCAGACCCAGGCCGCCCACGGCCTGACGCCGAACCTGCCCGACGCGATGAAGACCGACTACGTCCAGCCCGGCGTCGGCCACTACGGCGTGTTCAACGGCCGCCGGTTCCGCGAGGAGATCTATCCCCGCGTCCGGTCGTTCATCCGCAAGAGCGACCCCAACTTCCCCGACGAGATCTAGCCCGTCGTCCCGGCGCCGGCCTTGCGCCGGCGCGGCCCAGACGCGATGTAGGGGTCATGGGTCTGTTCACCGCTGCTCAGCGCTTCTCCGACGGCGACCGGCTGGACGTGGCCGGCTGCCCCGTCCGGCTGAAGGTCGACGGCCGCGCGCGGCGCGTGTCGCTGCGGGTCGACAGGGCCCGGTCCGAAGTGGTCGCCCTGGCGCCCAGCCCGCGCCGCCTCTCCGAAGCCGTCGCCTTCGCCCATGAAAAGTCCGCCTGGATCGCCGGCCAGCTGGCGGCCCTGCCCGGCCGGATCAGCGTCGCGCCGGGCGGGACCCTGCGCCTCTATGATCAGGCCTTTCGGCTTGAGGTGGGGCCCGGCCGGGCGCGCAAGGACGGCGACCGCCTGGTCGCTCCCGACGACGCCAACTGGGGCCTGAAGATCCTGCGCCTGGCCAAGCGCGACGCCCTGTCGGTGCTGACCGAGCGCACCGCCGTCCACGCCGCCGCCTTGAACCGGCCCATGCCCAGCGTCGCGGTCGCCGACCCCAAGGCCCGCTGGGGCTCTTGCCGTCCCGCCCGTCCCGGAACCCCGGCGGCGATCCGCTACAGCTGGCGCCTGATCCTGGCCCCGGCGGCGGTGGCCGACTATGTCGTCGCCCATGAGTGCGCCCACCTGATCGAGGCCAATCACGGTCCGAAATTCTGGGCCCTGTGCGAGCGGCTGGTGGGCGATCCGTCACCCCACCGGGCCTGGCTGCGGGCCCATGCGGCAGAGCTGCACGCGATCTCGGCCTAGGGCGGGCTGGCGTCGCGGTGGGGCGCAGGGACGACGTCGAAGGCCTAGACCCCGATCGCCTATTCCGGTTCGTCAGGCGCCGTGACGTCAGCGGGATCGAAGTTGTAGTCCAGCAGGTCGCCCGGCCGGCAATCCAGCGCCGCGCACAGACGCGCCAGGGTGCGGAAGCGGATGCCCTTCACCTTGCCCGAGCGAAACAGCGACAGTTGGGTCTCGCTGAGGCCGACCTCCGCCGCTAGGTCACGCGCCTTGAGGCCTCTCTTCACGATCAGGGCGTCGAGGGTTACGCGGACAGGCATCAGATCATCTCGTCGAGTTCTGCCTGGACCAGGAGGGCTTGGTCCATGATCCGACCCAGCAGGAAGAGCGCGCCACCGATCATACCCAGCGTCATGCCCGCCACATCGAAGTTCAGATAGCCGCCCCGGGTCTGGCCGACCAGCCGCATCAGATTGGTGATGAGAAAGACGCTGCTCACCCCGCCGACACCCAGGGCCAGACCCACCCGGCGCAAGGCTAAGGGCAGGGCCGCCTGAATCAGTCGGCCCTTGGCCAGGTCACCCATGGCCCGGCCGATCGACCAGACCCCGAACAGGTAACAAACGGCCGGCAGGTTGGCGATCGTGACGCCCAGGATCTGGGCGGGGGCCGGCGAGCTCTTGTGGAACAGAAAGAGCAGTAGCGGGGCGATCCACGCCATCAGCGCCAGCAGAAGGCCCACACTGACCACCATGAACACCGCCAACCAACGGAACTGGCCGCACATGCGGCGGAAGCTTTTGATGTCGTTCTGGCCCATTTCAGCCCCTCCGATCCTGTCCTATCTTTAATCTTGACTTAAAGACGCATGCTTCGCAACTTTATATGTGACTTAAACGAAAGGGCGCCGCGAGCATGTCCGCCGCTATCGAGACTCAGGGCCTGACCCGCCGCTTTGGCCGCCGCCTGGCTGTCGATGCGATGAGTATGACTGTCCCTGATCAGGCCGTTTACGGCTTCCTGGGCCGCAACGGCGCGGGCAAGACCACAACCTTGAAGATGATGCTGGGCCTGATCCGGCCCAGCGACGGCCTGGCGCGGGTGTGCGGGATCGACGTAGGCCGCGATCGCATCGGCGCGGCGCGCAAGGTCGGGGCGCTGCTGGAAGCGCACGGTTTCTACGTCAACCTGACGGGGCGCGAGAACCTGTCACTGACCGCTACCCTGCTGGAGGTCCCGGCCCGTGAAATAGACCGGGTGCTGGAGGTCGTTGAGATGCGCGCCGACGGTGGGCGGCGGGTGTCGGACTATTCACTTGGCATGCGTCAGCGCCTCGGCCTGGCCCGCGCCATGCTCGGCGCGCCGCCGGTGCTGATCCTGGACGAGCCGACCAACGGCCTGGATCCCGATGGCATAGCCGACATGCGACGCTTCCTGAAAAGCCTGCCGGCGCGCACGGGGGCGACCGTGCTGCTGTCCAGCCACCTGCTAGGCGAGATCGAGCAGACCGCCACCCATATTGGCGTCGTCAACGAGGGGCGGCTTGTGCTGGAAGGCGAGCTATCGCGGCTGAAGGCCGATCTCCCGCCCGAAATCGCACTACGCACCAGCGACAACACCCAGGCCGGCGAGCTGCTGCGGGCGCGTGGCCTGGTTCCGACGTGCGCCGGCGATGGCCTGACCGTCTCCGCGCCGCCTGGCCAGAACGCCGACGAGGCCGCGGCTGGTCTCACCAAGGTCCTGGTCGAGGCGGGCCTGTCGGTGTTCGCCATCGGTCCGCGCGATCGATCTCTGGAGGACATCTATCGCCAGGTCGCCAAGCCCGCCGTCCAGACCCAGCCGGAGATCGCCTGATGCTCGCCCTCCTGTCCGTCGAGGCCCAAAAGCTCAACCGCTCCCTGGC
Organism: Alsobacter soli; assembly: GCA_943371355.1. Lineage (GTDB taxonomy): Bacteria > Pseudomonadota > Alphaproteobacteria > Caulobacterales > Caulobacteraceae > Caulobacter. The sequence continues at coordinate 15,477 of CALRUN020000059.1, read as the reverse complement.
CATCGTGCTGGCCATGGCCGCGCCGGGGCTGATCGCCTTCTTCATTTTCTTCAACATGTTGCGGGGAAGCGCGCCCCGCCCTTGGGAACTGTGGGCCCAGATGTCGATCGCGATCTGGGCGTACTTCATGCTGCCGATGAGCGTCACCGCGCTGACCGCCCTGGTGGCGCACATGGAACACGGTCCACGCGCCTGGGATCACCTGCGGGCCCTGCCGGTGGCGCGATGGAAGATCTACGCCGCCAAGGCGCTGTGCGTGCTGGCCATCGTCGCGGCGATGAGCGTGCTGAACCTGCTGCTGACCATCTGCGCGGTGAGGGGCGTGGTCGCGATCAAGCCGGCGCTGTCCCCGACCGGTGCCCTGGACTTGGCTGCCCTGACTCTGGTGGTCTGCAAGGTGGTGCTGGCCTCGATCCTCATGATCGCCATCCAGCTATGGACCGCCCTGCGCTTCGCCAGCTTTGTCCCGGCCTTGACCATCGGCATCGGTGGTACGTTCTTCTCGGTGGTCGCCACCTCGGCCAAGCAGGGCGTGTTTTTTCCCTGGCAGATGCCGGTCAATATGCTGGCCAGGGAAGGCTGGCGCGCCGACACGGCCCTGGCTCTCGGGGGCGGTCTAGGCGCTCTGATGGCGATCCTGGCGATCATCCACCTGGCTCGCCGCGAGGTGTTGTAACGTCCGCACTCCGCCCTCAACGGCGCTTCGTATTGTCGGCTTCCGGGCGACAAGCGACGCTGAGCGCCGCCGCCTAGTTCAGGCGCAACCGCACCCGCTCGCGCGCCGCCCGGGCCGCGATCGCGGCGCCGCCATCCAGGATTTGCGCCCGGGTCAGCGCCTGCAACGCGCCCGCCAGCGCGCCCTGACCCTCGCGGGCGGCCGCTACGTCCAGCCAGGGCCGGTGATCGGCCGGATTGAGCAGGGCCCGTCGCAGGGCCGAGCGCTCTGCGCGGGGCCAGTCGCGAGCCTGCTGCGCGCGGGCGAAGATGTTGTTCTGCAGGCGGATCAGCACGGCGCGATCCGGGATCGGGGCCATCAGCCGTTCCAGCTTGGCGGCCACGTCGGGCATCAGGCCGGTGCGCAGCGCGCGGCGCGACAGCTCCGACGGCAGCACCACCCGGCCCTCGCCGAACGGATCGATGGCCAGCGGCCCCTCGTCGGTCTCGATGCGCAGCAGGAAGTGGCCGGGAAAGTCGACGCCGTGCAGGGCGACGCCGGCCATCCGCGCGGCGTGCAGGTAGAAGACCCCCAGGGCCACGGGCAGGCCCTTGCGGCGCTGGGCGATGGCGATGACGTCGGCATTGTCGGGGTGGTCGTAGGCGATCAGGTCGCCGGTCAGGCGCAGGTCACCGGCCAGGGCCTCGGCCACGGCCTCCTCGGGCGATTCGGTCCGGATGCGGTCGGCCAGGCGCTCGCCGGCCAGCTGGGCCAGGGCGATCGCCGGCGCGGTGTCGCGGTCGGGATCGTCGTGCACGGCGCAGGCCAGAGCCGCCTCGAACAGCGGGAAGCCCTCGTCGGGGCCTTCTCCGGCCCGGATCAGGATCGCTTCGGCCTCTTCGCGGGTCATTGCCCTTCCATCCAGGCGTCGCGCAGGTGACGTGGCCAGCGGCCGGGCGCCAAGGCGATAAGGTCCAGGCGGAGGGTTGTGTTCCGCAGGGCGGTGCGATGCTGCACGATATGGGCGGCGGCGCGTCTCAGGCGGGCGCGCTGGTCGAAGGTGACGGCGTCCAGGGCGTCGTCCAGGCTGGCGCGCTGCTTGACCTCCACGACGACCAGCAGATTGCCGCGCTGGGCCAGCAGGTCGATCTCGCCCAGCGGGGTGGGCAGGCGAAAGCCCAGGATGCGATAGCCCTTCAGCATCAGCCAGGCGGCGGCCAGCACCTCGGCGCGCCGGCCAGACAGGCGCGCCCGGGCGCCCCTGATCTGGCGGGCGGCGGTCATCCCAGCTCTTCCTCGGCGGCAGCGTCCTTCATCGCCAGGGCCTGGCGGTAGAGGTCGCGGCGCGGCAGGCCCAGGGCCTTGGCCACTTCCGAGGCGGCTTCGCCGAGGGGGAGGCGGGCCATGGCCTCGCGCAGGGCGCTTTCGGCGTCGCCGGCCTGGACGGGCGCTTCCGAGCCGGGACCGACCAGGATCACGATCTCGCCCTTGGGGCTTTCAAAGCGCGGATCGGCGGCCAGCACATCCAGCGTGCCGCGCGTGCAGGTCTCGTAGAGCTTGGTCAGCTCGCGGGCCACGGCCGCGTCGCGCGGGCCGAACACGGCGGCCATGTCCGCCAGGCTGTCGGCGACCCGGGAGGCGCCTTCGTAGAAGATCAGGGTGGCCCGCACGGGGGCCAGTTCCTCGAAGAAGGTCTTGCGGGCGGCGCTCTTGGGCGGCGGGAAGCCGGCGAACAGGAAGCGGTCGGTGGGCAGGCCGCCCAGGGTCAGGGCCGCCAGGGCCGCCGAGGCTCCGGGGATCGGAAACACCTGATGGCCGGCGGCGATGGCTTCCCGGGCCAGGCGGAAGCCCGGATCGGAGACCATCGGGGTGCCGGCGTCCGAGACCATGGCCACGCGTTCACCGGCCGCCAGACGCTCCAGGATCCTGGGCGTCACCCGGTCGGCGACGTGTTCGTCATAGCGCTCCAGCCGCTTGGAGATCTGGTAGGCGGCCAGCAGCTTGCCCGAGACGCGGGTGTCCTCGGCCAGCAGCACGTCACAGGCATTGAGCACATCCAGCGCCCGCAGGGTGATGTCGCGCAGGTTGCCGATCGGCGTCGCCACCAGATAGAGGCCCGGCGCCAGGGGCGCGTCGGACAGGGCGGGCGGGTCGGGGTGGCGGCTCACGCTGGGGATCCTTCCGCGCCGGGGCGCGATGGTGGTTCGGGGCGCAGTCCTATCAGGTCGCGAGCGCGCCTGTCAGCCGGTCCAGCACCAGGCGCCCCGCGCGGGTGGCGCGCAGGCGAAGCGGATCGTCGGCCAGCAGGCCCAGTTCGACATGGCGGCGGACCTTGGCGGCCTCGGCCGACAGGCCCAGCACCGCCACCTCGTCGAAGGCCACGCCGTCGTCGATGCGCAGGCCCAGCAGCAAGCGCTCCTCGGCGGCTTCGACAGGGGTGAGGGCCTCGCGCTCGAAGCCGACGCCGGTCTCGCGCACGGCGGCGATGTAGTCGGCGATCTTGCGGTGGGCGGTGGTCGCCACGCGGCCCTCGGGCAGGTTCAGGCGGCCATGGGCCCCGGGGCCGACCCCCACATAGTCGTGGCCGCGCCAGTAGACGAGATTGTGCCGCGACCGCGCCGCCTCGCCCCGGGCGTGGTTGGAGACCTCGTAGGCATCGAAGCCACGGGCCTCCAGCACCTGCTGCGTGGTCTCGAACAGGTCGTGGGCCCGGTCTTCGTCCGGCACGATCAGCGTGCCGCGTCCCACCGCGCGGTCGAAGGCGGTGCCGGCCTCGATGGTCAGCTGGTAGGGCGAGACATGCTCGGGACCCATGGCCAGCACGTCTTCCAGCTCGGCGCGCCAGTCGTCCACGGTCTGGCCGGGGCGGGCATAGATCAGGTCGACCGACAGGCGCGGAAAGGTGGCGGCGGCCACGGCGATGGCGCGCCGGGCCGCGCCGGCGTCGTGATTGCGGCCCAGCAGGGCCAGGGCCTCGTCATGCAGCGACTGGACGCCCAGCGACAGGCGCGCGACGCCAGCCGCCGCCAGAGCCGGGAAGCGGCCGGCCTCGGCGTCGGTGGGATTGGCTTCCAGGCTGATTTCCAGATCGTCGACGGGCGACCACAGGCGCCGGGCCGTCTGGATCACCCGCGCCACCTGGGCCGGATCCATCAAGGATGGCGTGCCGCCGCCGAAGAAGATCGACAGCAGCCGTCGCGGCCCGGTCAGGGCCCGCTGGGCGATCAGGTCGGCGACGATGGCGTCGGCCAGCTGCGCCTGCTCGGCGGTCCGCCCCCGGTCGCGCACGACGTTGAAGTCGCAGTAGGGGCAGATGCGCGCGCAGTAGGGCCAGTGGATGTAGACGCCCAGCGCCGGAAGATCAGTCAAACAGCGCGGCCTTCAGCTTCTCGAACGCCTGGGCGCGGTGGCTCATGGCGTCCTTGGCGGCCGGCTCCATCTCGCCGAAGGTCGTGTCGAAACCGTTGGGGACGAAGATCGGGTCGTAGCCGAAGCCCTGGGTCCCGCGCGGCGGGAAGGCCAGGGTTCCGTGAACTTCGCCCTGCACCACCACCGAGGGACCGTTCGGCCAGGCCACGGCCAGGGCCGAGGTGAACCAGGCGCCGCGATCATCGGAGCCGGTTTCCTCCAGACGTTCCTCGACCTTGGCCATGGCCTGGGCGAAGTCCTTGCCGGGGCCGGCCCAGCGGGCCGAATAGACGCCGGGCGAACCGCCCAGCGCGGCGACCGACAGGCCGGAGTCGTCGGCGATGGCGATCATCCCGGTCAGATCGGCGGCGTGGCGGGCCTTCAGCAGGGCGTTGCCCACGAAGGTGGTCTCGGTTTCCTCGGGCTCGGGCAGGCCCAGGGTCCCGGCGGCGACGAGTTCGAAGCGGCCATCCAGCAGGGCGGCGATCTCCGGCACCTTGCCGGGATTGTGCGTGGCCACTACGAGTTTAAGCCCAGGCTCCAGTCTCAACGCCATGTCGGCCTCCTTGCGGGAAATCACTATGCGGCTCCTTTACTCCGCCCTGTCGCCATTTGCGCGCAAGGTTCGCATCGTGGCCCACGAAAACGGCTTCACCGACGCCATCACGCTGGAGACCGTCGCCCCGTTCACCGACGAGAGCCTGCGCGCGACCAATCCGCTCAGCCAGGTGCCGACCCTGATCCTCGACGACGGCGAGATCCTGTTCGACTCCTCGGTCATCTGCGACCATCTCGACGCCGAGGGCGGCGCCGGCCTGATCCCGGCCGCCGGTGTCGAGCGCCGGCGCGCCCTGACCCTGCAGGCCCTGGCCGACGGCATGGGTTCGGCCGCCGTGGCGGTGGTGCGTGAGCGCATGCGGCCGGCCGCTGACCAGCGACCCGAGCTGATCGAACGCCAGCTGAAAGCCATCGTCGCCGGTCTGGACCTGCTGGAGGCCGAGGGCTTCACCCCCGATCGATGGACGATCGCGCAGATCGCCGTCGCCGCCCAGCTGGCCTATTTCGACGCCCGCCAGGTGATCGACTGGCGCGACGGTCGACCCGTCCTGGCCGCCTGGTTCGAGGCCGCCAGCCGGCGCGAGGCGATGGTTGTGACTTCCGTGCAACTGGCCTGATGCCCTTCGACCATCATTGCTAAAGTTTAATATCGTTTATCGATATTCAGCATTGTTGCGGACCAAATCGGGGCCTATCTGTTGAGCGTGGACGTCGCCGAGCCCGGCTGGCGTCCGGCCACCTCATGGATCCGCCCAAAATGCCCGCCGCCCGACTGTTCCGCATCGCCGACAAGGTCCTGATGACCCTGATCACCGCCGCCCTGATCGTGGGCGTTCCGGTCTCGGCGATCACCTTCGTGGCGCAGTCGCTCTAGGGGTTCTTGAGGCCCGCCGCGACGCGGGCAGACGTGAGACTGCCCTGGGGAGGGCGAGGGAAAACAGCCAATGCGCGCCTTGGGGCCCGGCTCGGTATCGAGCTTTCTGAAGATCATCCTCGACGTCATCTATGTCGGCCTGTGGATCTTCGTCAGCCTGCTGTCGCTGTTCACTCTGGTGGCGCTGCTCTTCAGCTTCAATCCGGAACTGCTGGCCCAGATCCTGCCGATCAGCGACGCGGTCGAGGCCGTCAGCCGCGATGGCCCGCTGTTCGCCGGCGCCCTGGCCGCCTGGGCCCTGATGCTGGGCGGCTGGATGGTGATCGTCGAGCGTCTGCGCCGGATCTTCGCCACCCTGACCGCCGGCGACCCCTTCCACCCCGACAACGTCCTGCGCCTGCGGGTGGTGGGCCTGATCCTGGCCAGCCTTGAGGTCGGTCGCTACGTCTTTTCCGGTCTGGCCCGCTGGCTGGCCCCCAAGACCAAGGTGATCGACGACAGCTTCACCCTGACCGCCTGGTTTTCCGTGCTGGTCGTCTTTGTCCTGGCCGAGGTTTTCCGCGAGGGCGCCCGCCTTCGTCGCGAAGCCGAACTCACCATCTGATCCGCGGAGATTTCACCCCATGCCCGTCCGCGTGAACCTCGACCGCGTGTTGCTTGACCGCCGCATGTCGCTGACCGAACTGTCCGACCGCGTCGGCGTCACCATCGCCAACCTGTCGATCCTGAAGACCGGCAAGGCCCGCGCCGTGCGGTTCTCCACCCTGGACGCCCTGTGTCGCGAGCTGTCCTGCCAGCCCGGCGACCTGCTGACCTTCGAATCCGGCCCGCCCGACAGCGAAGACTGAAGCGCGCCGCTACAGCGGCGAGCGCGCCCGCACGGCGCGTCCCGCCTCGCCGGTGGTGTCGATAACGGGCACGGGCAGGGCGTCAGCCTCGGTCTCATAGGCCCAGACCCGGAACCCGTTCAGTTGGTGGGGTCCAAACGAGGTCAGCATCGCCACATCGGCGGCGTCGCGCCCGTGGGCCACGACGATGCGGCCGATGCGGGGGATGTTGTTGCGGGGGTCGAAGGCCCACCACCGCCCGCCCAGATAGACCTCCATCCAGGCGCTGAAATCCATCGGGTCGACGCGCGGCACGCCGATGTCGCCCAGATAGCCGTTCACATAGCGGGCCGGGACGTTCAGGCAGCGGCACAGGGCCACGGCCAGGTGGGCATAGTCGCGGCACACGCCGATGCGGCCTTCATAGACCTCGTAGGCGGTGCGGGTGGAGCAGGCGGTCTTGTAGTCAAAGGTGATGTGGTCGTGCACGAAGTCGCAGACGGCCTGGACCCGCGCCCAGCCTTCCTGGATATGGCCAAAGCGGTCCCAGGCGATCTGGCTGAGGCGGTCGGTCTCGCAGTAGCGACTGCCCATCAGATAGCCGAGGCAGTCGTCGGGCAGGTCGGCGACATCATGCAGCCAGGCGTCCGGCGCGACGGGATCCACCGCGCCGCTGTCTTCGATGACGCTGTCGCTCCACAGGGTCAGGACGCCGGCCGGGGCGACGAAGCGCCGGCAGGGATTGTCGAACATGTCGCGATAGGTCGAGGTCTCGACCGCCGGCGTGGTGAAGAACGATTCCGGCATCCGCACGTCGGCCTCGCGCCCGTCGCGCAGGCCCAGCAGGGTCACCATCGCCGTCGGCTGCTGGCAGTAGACCGTGATCTCGTAGCCATAGCGGATCAGCATCGTGGTCGTCTCACAAGGCGCCGGGCGCCGTGCGGGCGAATCCGGGATCGGAAGGGATCAAGCCACAACGCGCGGCGCGGCCACAGGATGCGTCAGCCGAAGGCCGCGGTCAGCGAAGGGGCCAGATGATCCTCGATGCTGGTCACATCGACCTCGACATCCATGTCCAGATAGTCGGTGGGAAAGCCTGACCAGGTGCCATGCACGGGCGGCGCCTGGCGCGGATCGCGCACCACCGCGACGCGGATCAGGTCGGTATTGCCGACGATGCCGTTGGTCGGGTCGAACTCCACCCAGCCGCACGAGGGCAGATAGACGCGCAGCCAGGCGTGGGTGTGGCCGCCTCCGGTGCGCTCGACCGCGATCTGCTTGCGCGAGGGGCTGTGGATGTAGCCGGACACGAACTGGGCGGCGAGGCCCAGGCTGCGCACGGCCTCGATCATCAGCACGGCGAAGTCGCGACAGGTGCCGCCCCGGTTCTCCAGGGTGGTCAGCGGCGTCTGCACGCCGCGCTCGAAGCGCTTGCCGTATCGAAAATCGGCATAGATCGCCTGGGTCATCTCGGCCAGCAGGTGCTGAAGGCAGGTGGCGCCGGACGGCTTGACGAAACGCAGGGCCCAGCGGGCCAGGACGCCGTCGGGATCTTCGTGCTGCGGGGCGATCGACTGGACCAGGTCGGGCAGGTCGTCGCTGGAATAGGCGAAGGGCCGGCCGGCCTCATAGACGTCGACATGGCCGGGCACGTCGCCAAAGGCGGGCAGGGGCGTGTGGTCGAGGGTGAACTGGCTCTCGAAGCTCAGCTCGCTGGCGCGACCCTGGAACTGAGCGACGCCGATCCAGTTGCCCAGCACGTCCTGGACATAGCGCAGCTGGACGGGATGGGGCGTGATCACCAGGCTGGACGACAGCAGTCGCTGATCGCAACCTTCGCGCGGACGAAGCATCATGCGATGATCGCCAAACGCCACGGGATTGCGATACCGGTAGCGCGTGAGATGGCGGACCGAAAGCACAGGCATTGGACACTAGTGGCCGGGATTCGGATGCGGGGTCGACCCGCCTTCTTGTCGCAGGCGATCCGGACCCGGTCATTGTGCTCAATGCGGGCGCCCCGTCGGCCTTTGTGCTTCTGGGGGACCATGCGGGGCGGGAAATCCCGAGGCGGCTGGACCGGCTGGGGGTCAGTGACGCCGCCCTGGACCGCCACATCGCCTGGGATATCGGCATAGCGGGCCTTGGAACGCGGCTCTCGGCCCTGCTGGACGCCACCTTCATCGCGCAGGTCTATTCGCGGCTGGTCGTCGACTGCAATCGCCGGGCCGGGGCCGACGGCGCAACGCCGGCGGTCAGCGACGGCGAGCCGATCCCCGGCAATCGGGACCTTTCGCCGCAAGCCGTCGCGGCCCGCATGGCCGAGATCTACGCCCCCTATCAGGACGCGATCGCCGCCGCCCTCGACGCGCGGGCCGGGCGACGGACCGTCCTGATCGCCCTTCACAGCTTCACGCCGTCGATGCAGGGCGTGGACCGGCCGTGGCGCCTGGGCGTGCTGCACCGTCACGACTCGCCGTTCTCGTCGGCCGTGCTGGCGAGGTTGCGCGCGGATCTGGGCGAGGCGGCCGGCGACAACGCGCCCTATGCGATGGACGCGACCGACAACACCATTCCGCTGCACGCCGATGCGCGCGGTCTGGACTATCTGGAACTGGAGGTTCGTCAGGACCTGCTGGCCGACGCCGAGGGGCAGGCGGAGATGGCCGAATGGCTGGCGCCGAGACTGGTCGAGGCGCTGGAGGCTACAGCGTTATTCGGCGAAGTGGATACCGGTTCGCCGCCGAAATAACGCGTCAAAACAAGAATCTAGAGCAAACGACATGATGCAATCATGGCGACCTTTGCTCTAGAGCTCGGCTTCCAGGGCCGCCGCCTGGCGGGCGCGACGCCTAGCAAACAGCAGGGCGGCCTCGGCCGCGCCTTCGACGCCGCCGCCGGGACGGTCCAGGGTGTCGCTCTCGACGAACTGCAGGCCCGCCTCGCGATCCGACTGCCACACCGAACGGGCCAGATGGATGCGCCGCACGCGGGTGTCGACCAGATAGAGATCGCCTTCGGGCAGGGGCGTGCCCAGCAGCCGGATCCGCGCGCCGCCCTCGGCCACGTCGATCAGGGCGCAGCGCAGCGTATCGCGGCCGCTGACCAGATAGACCTTCCGCGAAGTCGGCCGGCGCGCATAGGCGCGCTGGTCGGCGGCGGAGGCGTTTTGTCGGGCGGTTGCTCGCATGGGACGAGCTTATGCCACGACAAGGTTAACGAGCAGATGCTTGTGCTGAAGGTTGGGTGAGACGCTTCGCCGCGCCCACCAGACGAGCACTTGTCAGTTGTATCGCGGCTTTTTCAGCAGGGTGGCGCGGTCCATCGAGCGGATCTCGACCTCGAAGCTGTCGCCCTCGCGCAGCACGCGCAGGGGAATGGTCGCCCCGGCCGGGCCCTGGTTCCACAGCGCGGTGTAGAACTCGGTCAGGTCGGCGACCCCCTGGCCGTCGACGGCCAGGATGATATCGCCGGGTCGCAGTTCGGCCCGCGCCGCCGGACCCTTGGGCGAGATCCCGACCACCACGACGTGGTCTTCGATCTCCTGGGCGAAGACGCCCAGCCACGGGCGGGCCGGATGGGGCGACTTGCCGCGCGCCAGATCGTCGAGGATGGGCGGCAGCAGTTCGGCGGGCACGAACATGGTGATCGGCTTTGACGACCCGTCGCGACCCCGGGTCTCCAGGCTCAGCGAGCCCAGGCCCACCAGGTCGCCCTTGGGGCCGATCAGGGCCGCGCCGCTCCAGTGCGGGTGGGCGGGTTCGGCCATGATGGCGTCGTCGAGCAGATATTCCCAGTAACCGGCGAACGGCATGCGGGTGACGATCTGGGCGGCCGCCGCGTGGTCGCGTCCCCCGGCCCCGGCGGCGATGACCGCAGAGCCGGCGGGCAGGTCCCTGGACGAGCCGATGCGCATCGCCGGCAGGTCCAGCGGCTGCAGGGCCTGGACAAGACCCAGCCCGCTGCGGGGATCGAAGCCCAGCACATGGGCCGAGACCCGGCGGCCGTCATTCAGCGTCAGGATCACTTCCCGCGCCTCGGTGATCAGATAGGCCATGGTCAGGACCAGCCCCGTAGGGCTGATCACCACGCCGTTGCCGATGCGCTCGGTGCCCAGGATATTGGCCGTATAGGCGTCGGACGGCACGCGCGCCTCAAGGGCGACGACGGAGTCCAGCACGGTGTCGAGGTCGAACGGATAGGCCTCGGCCGAGGGCCTCAGCCGGGCCTCGACCTCATGGCCCTGGAATGGTGGCGGGAACGGTGAAGGCACGCCCATCTCCTGTCTCAGACTCAGGAATCTGGGGCTCGCCGCGCCCTCCGGCAAGAGGGCGCGGCGTCATGGACCCGTTTCCGGGCCCCGGCGCCTATTTCCCGATGGCCGCCATCTGGAAGGCGAACAGCTCGCCGATGCCCTTTTCGGCCAGGCCGTATAGCGACTCGAACTCGCTCCGCGTGAAGCCGCGCTTCTCGCCGGTGGCCTGGATTTCGACGATGTCGCCACCTTGGGTCAGCACGAAATTGCTGTCGGCCTCGGCGTTGCTGTCTTCCTCATAGTCGAGGTCCAGCACCGGGGTGTCGGCGAACACGCCGCACGAGACGGCGGCGACCTGGCCGGTGATCGGGTCGGTCTTCAGCACGCCCTCGTCCAGCAGGTACTGGGTGGCCAGGCGCAGGGCGACCCAGGCGCCGGTGATCGCGGCGGTGCGGGTGCCGCCGTCGGCCTGGACGACGTCGCAGTCCAGCGTGATCTGGCGCTCGCCCAGGGCCTTCAGGTCGACCACGGCGCGCAGGGAGCGGCCGATCAGGCGCTGGATTTCCTGGGTGCGGCCGGTCTGCTTGCCGGCGGCGGCTTCGCGGCGGCCGCGGGTGTGGGTGGCGCGGGGCAGCATGCCGTACTCGGCCGTCACCCAGCCCTGGCCCTTGCCGCGCATCCAGCCGGGGATGCTTTCCTCGACGCTGGCGGTGACCAGCACCTTGGTGTGGCCAAAGCCGATCAGGCACGAGCCCTCGGCGTAACGGTTGACGCCGGTCTCCAGCGTGACGGCGCGCAGCTGGTCGGGGGCGCGGTTCGAGGGACGCATTGGAAACTCCGGCTTTAACTGTGAGAAGGGGCCGCTTATCCTATCTGTGACGGGAACTTGAAAGAGCGTCCGCCGCTTTTCTGATTTCAGCGAGGTCTTCGGCTTAACGCCATGACGCAATTGTTTGGTCGCACCCCCGGTCTGACGGAGTTGGACGCGCGGGCTCGCGACATCTTCAAGCGGGTGGTGGAAGCCTATCTGGAGACGGGCGAGCCGGTGGGATCGCGCACGCTGTCTCGCGGCGGGATGTCGCTGTCGCCGGCCTCGATCCGTAACACCATGCAGGACCTGGCGCAGCTGGGCCTGCTGGACGCCCCCCACACCAGCGCCGGCCGGATGCCCACCCATGCGGGCCTGCGGATGTTCGTCGACGGCTTTCTGGAAGTCGGCGATGTCGGCCAGGAGGAGCGTCAGGCCATCGAGGCGAGGCTGTTCTCGCGCGGCCGCTCGTTTGAGGAAGCCCTGGCCGAGGCCGGCTCGATCCTGTCGGGCCTGGCCGGCGGGGCCAGCATCGTGGTGACCCCCGTCCGCGAGGGCGGGGTCAAGCATGTCGAGTTCGTGGCCCTGGGCGGCGACCAGGCCCTGGCGGTGATGGTCTTCGAGGATGGCACGGTCGAGAACCGCCTGATGAAGCGCGCGGCCGGCATGACGCCCTCGGCCTTCCAGGAGGCCTCCAACTTCCTCAACAGCCGCCTGCGCGGCCGCACGCTCAGCGAGGCCAAGGACGAGGTCCGGGCCGAACTGGAAACCGCCCGTCGGCAACTGGACGAGACGGCGGCGCGTTTGGTTGAGGACGGCCTGGCGGCCTGGGGCGGCGGCGAGGGCGACGCCCGGGCCCTGATCGTGCGCGGCCAGGCCAACCTCTTGGGCGAACCCGGCGCGCGGGAGGATCTGGAGCGCGTGCGCATGCTGTTTGACGATCTGGAGCAGAAGGGCCAGCTGATCGGCCTGCTCGACGACGTCCGCGAAGCGCAGGGCGTGCGCATTTTCATCGGGGCCGAAACACGACTCTTTTCGCTTTCGGGTTCCTCCGTGATCGCGGCGCCCTATATGACGGGCCAACGCAAGGTGCTGGGCGCGATCGGCGTGATCGGCCCCACGCGCCTCAACTATGCCCGGGTGATCCCGCTGGTGGACTATACCGCCCGCGTGCTCGGCCGGATGATGGATGGATAGGGACTACGCGATGAGTGACGATCAAGCGCCGGTTGAAGAGATGGACATGGCCCCGGAAGCCGAGGACGCCGCTCAGGAAATCGAGGCGCTGAAGCTGGAAGTGGCGGCCCTGAAGGATCAGGTCTTCCGCTACGCCGCCGAAGCGGAAAACACCAAGCGCCGGGCCGAGCGCGAGATGAACGACGCCCGCGCCTATGCGATCCAGAAGTTCGCCCGCGACCTGCTGGGCGCGGCCGACAACCTGTCGCGCGCCACGGCCATGAGCCCGCGCGACAGCCAGGATCCGGCGGTGACCAACTACATCATCGGCGTCGAGATGACCGAGAAGGAGCTTCTGGCGGCCTTCGAACGCAATGGCCTGAAGAAGATCGAGCCGGCCAAGGGCGAGAAGTTCGACCCCCACCTGCACCAGGCGGTGATGGAGCAGCCCTCGACCGAGGTCGCGGCCGGCGGCGTCATCCAGTTCCTGCAGGCCGGCTACGAGCTGATGGGCCGCCTGATCCGTCCGGCCATGGTCGCCGTGGCGGCCAAGGGCTCGACGGCCCCCGGTTCGGCCGAGCCCTCGTCGAGCGGCGGCGCCAATCCCTATGCCGGGGCCAATGTCGACACGGACGGCTCGGGCGGTTCGGTCGACATCAAGTCCTGACGGCGCTTCTGGTCGCGGCGCCGGTCGGCCCGCGACCAGGCCCGTTCGTGCAGGTTGAAAAACACCGTCTGGACCAGCGGTTCGACGATGCCCACCGCCAGGGCCACGCGCCAGTCGCGGGTCAGGGCGTAGGCGACGGCGACCGCCACCGTCAGGTGCATCGAGGCGTAGGTCAGGGTCTTGAGGGCGAGGCGCATGGCGCGCGCTCCTTGTTGCGAATGGTTCTCAGTAGATAGGCGCGGTTTCGTGGCTGACAAGGGGTTCGGCCCCCTTCCCCCAACGCGCGATTTCGCTAATGTCGGCGGTCCATTCACTACGGGGCCCGCGCGCGACTCACCTGCTCGCGATGGCCGCGCGATCTGGACCTGATTATGAAGCTTACGATCGAACGGGCGGCGCTGCTGAAGGCGCTGGGGCATGTGCAGAGCGTCGTCGAGCGCCGCAACACCATCCCGATCCTGTCGAACATCCTGCTGTCGGCGGATCGCGACACGCTGAGCTTCTCGGCCACCGACCTGGACATGGAGATCATTGACGAGGGCCTGGCCCAGATCGACGTGCCCGGCCAGATCACCGCGCCCGCCCACACCCTGTACGAGATCGTCCGCAAGCTACCGGATGGTTCGGACGTGTCGCTCAGCTTCAGCGGCGACGACCCCCGCCTGGTGATCCAGGCCGGCCGCTCGCGCTTCAACCTGCCGGTGCTGCCGGCCGGCGACTTCCCGGTGATGAGCAGCGATGGCCTGTCGGGCCGCATCGCCGTCGACACCAACGAGCTGATCCGCCTGATCGACAAGACCCGGTTCGCGATCTCCACCGAAGAGACCCGCTACTATCTGAACGGCCTCTATCTCCACACCGTCAATGACGGCGGCGTGGTCAAGCTGCGCGCCGTGGCCACCGACGGTCACCGCCTGGCCCTGGCCGAGATGGACGCCCCCGAGGGCGCCGCCGGCCTGCCGGGCATCATCGTGCCGCGCAAGACCATCCAGGAGGCCCGCCGCCTGATGGAATCGGCCGGCGAGCATGTCGACCTGCAGGTCAGCGCCCAGAAGGTGCGCTTCGAGTTCGGCGCGGCCGCCCTGACCTCCAAGGTCATCGACGGCGCCTTCCCCGACTATCTGCGCGTCATCCCGCGCGACAACGCCAAGATCCTGACGCTCGACAACGACCTGTTCGCCAAGGCCGTCGACCGGGTGGCCACCATCTCGGCCGAGAAGAGCCGCTCGGTGAAGCTGGCCATCGAGCCGGGCCGCATCACCCTGACCGTGCGCAACATGGAAGCCGGCCAGGCCGTCGAAGAGGTCGAGGTCGATTACGACGGCGAGCCCTTCGAGATCGGCTTCAACGCCCGCTATCTGCTGGACGTCTGCGGCCAGATCGGCGGCCCGATCGCCGAGTTCCGCTTCGCCGATCCGGCCAGCCCCACCCTGGTGGTCGATCCGACCGATCCGGGCGTGAAATACGTACTGATGCCGCTGCGGGTCTGATCCCGCCCGGCTGATGACCCAGGGACTGCGCGAGGACCTGTTCGTCGAGCTGTTCGACAACATGCTCACCCTTTGGGAAGCGACGGACTTTACCGGCTGCGAGACCTGGTTCGACCGCTCCCAGCGCGTGGAGGCGGCGTTCGGCGCGGTCGAGCACCGCATCGACCTGATGGCGATGAACTACGCCGTCCATCGCGCCATCGCCCCCGACGCCCGCTTCGACGGGCCGCTCCGCGAGCTGGTCGACCGCGACGCGGCGCGCCAGACCTTTCAGGCCAACATGATGCGCGTGCTGATGGGCGCGGCCGGGGTCTGGCAGAAGGACAATCTGGACATCGCGCGGCGGTATTTCGGGTAGGACGGCCAGCGCCATAGGCCCCCTCCTGACCTGCTGCGCAGGTCGTCCTCCCCCTTTCAGGGGGAAGATGAGATCGCGCCCTTCATCTTCCCCCTCCGGGGGGAGACGGCTGCGAAGCAGCCCGTAGGGGGCAAGTACGGGGATAAACTGCGCCCAATCCCCAAACGATCGCCGCGAGACAGCAGTGAAATCAACGCCCTGCAAACAAAACGAGCGCGCCCATCAGACGCGCTCAAACTTCCCGCATAATCATCCCACCTCGTCGCGAGGAAAGGGCGCAAGGCCAGCGACCATTGCGGCGGCGGGGGGTGATCGAGCGGGGCTGGGGTCGAGGGGGATACTCGACCGGTCCGGGGATCTGGTTGCTGGCCAGACCCGCCCGCCGTCGGCGTGGTTGAAGG
>CALRUN020000058.1:0-22068 GCA_943371355.1 Alsobacter soli | reverse complement strand
GAGAAGGACAAGGCGATGGTGCCCTATGACATCGTCAAGGGTCCGACCGGCGACGCCTGGGTCAAGGCCCAGGGCAAGGACTATTCCCCGCAGGAAGTGTCCGCCTTCATCCTGCAGAAGATGAAGGAAGCCGCCGAGACCCATCTGGGCGAGCCGGTGACCAAGGCCGTGATCACCGTTCCGGCCTATTTCAACGACGCCCAGCGTCAGGCGACCAAGGACGCCGGCAAGATCGCTGGCCTGGAAGTCCTGCGCATCATCAACGAGCCGACCGCGGCCGCCCTGGCCTACGGCCTTGACAAGAACGACGGCAAGAAGATCGCCGTCTATGACCTGGGCGGCGGCACGTTCGACGTCTCGGTTCTGGAAATCGGCGACGGCGTCTTCGAAGTGAAGGCGACCAACGGCGACACCTTCCTGGGCGGCGAGGACTTCGACCTTCGGATCGTCGACTACCTGGCCGACGAGTTCAAGAAGGAGCAGGGCGTCGACCTGCGCAAGGACAAGCTGGCCCTGCAGCGCCTTCGCGAAGAGGCCGAAAAGGCCAAGAAGGAACTGTCCAGCACCGCTCAGTACGAAGTGAACCTGCCCTTCATCTCGATGAACGCGTCGGGCCCGCTGCACCTGAACATCAAGCTGTCGCGCTCCAAGCTGGAAGCCCTGGTCGAAGACCTGATCGCCCGCACCATCGGTCCGTGCGAACAGGCCCTCAAGGACGCCGGCCTCAAGAAGAGCGACATCGACGAAGTGATCCTGGTCGGCGGCATGAGCCGCATGCCCAAGGTTCAGCAGGCGGTGCAGGACTTCTTCGGCCGCGAGCCGCACAAGGGTGTGAACCCTGACGAAGTCGTGGCCCTGGGCGCCGCCGTTCAGGCCGGCGTTCTGCAAGGCGACGTCAAGGACGTGCTGCTGCTGGACGTGACCCCGCTCACCCTGGGCATCGAAACCCTGGGCGGCGTGTTCACCCCGCTGATCGAACGCAACACCACCATCCCGACCAAGCGCTCGCAGACCTTCTCGACCGCCGACGACAACCAGTCGGCCGTGACGATCCGCGCCTTCCAGGGCGAGCGTCCGATGGCCGTCGACAACAAGTTCCTGGGTCAGTTCGACCTGCAGGGCATTCCGCCGGCCCCGCGCGGCATCCCGCAGATCGAGGTCACCTTCGACATCGACGCCAACGGCATCGTCAATGTCCACGCCAAGGACAAGGCGACCAACAAGGAGCACTCGATCCGCATCCAGGCCAACGGCGGCCTGAGCGACGCGGACATCGAGCGCATGGTCAAAGAAGCCGAAGCCAACAAGGCTGGCGACGAGAAGAAGAAGGCGCTGGTCGAGGCCAAGAACCAGGGCGAGGCCACGGTCCACGCCACGGAAAAGGCCATGGCCGAGCACGGCGACAAGGTCTCGGGCGACGACAAGGTCGCCATCGAGACCGGCCTGACCGACCTGAAGACGGCTCTGGAAGGCGAAGACGTCGACCTGATCAAGGCCAAGACCGACGCCCTGCGTCAGGCCTCGATGAAGCTGGGTGAGGCGATGTACGCCGCCCAGCAGGGCTCTGGCGAAGGCGACGACGCCGCCGCGGACGATGGCGTCGTCGACGCCGAGTTCGAGGAAGTCGACGAAAACAAGCCGGCGAACTAGTTCGCCATGCGCGCGCCGCGGAACGTTTCCACCCTGATCGTTCCGCGGCCGCGATCGCCTGATCCGCGCGCCTGTGACGCCTTGCGCCTCACCCCGCGCCATCCCACCTGTCTTCCTATCAACGCCTCTCCCGTGGGCCTTTTGAGCGCCAGACGCTGACGATGCGCGACTATTACGAAATCCTGGGCGTGACCCGGACCGCCGACGACGCGGGCCTGAAGTCCGCGTTCCGCAAGCTGGCGATGGAGCACCATCCCGACCGCAATGGCGGCTGCGAGGACGCTTCTGGCCGCTTCAAGGAAATCAACGAGGCCTATTCGGTCCTGTCCGATCCCCAGAAGCGCGCGGCCTATGACCGCTTCGGCCATGCCGGGGTCAACGGCGGCGGCGGTGGTGGCGGCCAGGGCGGCTTCGGCGGCGACGCCAGCGACATTTTCAACGACGTCTTCGGCGACGTGTTCGGCGAGATGTTCGGCGGCGGTCGTCGCCAGTCGAACGGTCCCCAGCGCGGCCAGGACCTGCGCTACGACCTGGAGATCACCCTGGAGCAGGCCTATGCCGGCGCCGAGGTCGAGATCAAGGTTCCCGCCGCCATCACCTGCGAGGTCTGCGACGGCTCGGGCGCCAAGGCTGGCACCAGCCCGACGGTTTGCGGCACCTGCGGCGGCCATGGCCGCGTGCGGGCGACACAAGGCTTCTTCGCGGTCGAGCGCGGCTGCCCCCGCTGCGGCGGTTCGGGCCGGCTGGTGCTGGACCCCTGCCAGGCCTGCAACGGCCACGGCCAGGTGCGCCGCGAGCGCATCCTGTCGGTGCGCATCCCCGCCGGCGTCGATGACGGCGCCCGCATCCGCCTGTCGGGCGAAGGCGACGCCGGAGCCCGCAGCGGCCCGCGCGGCGATCTCTACATTTTCCTGTCGGTGATCCCGCACGAGCTGTTCGAGCGCGATGGCCTGGACCTGCTCTGCACGGTTCCCGTGCCGATGACCGTGGCCGCCCTCGGCGGCGAGATCGACGCCCCCTGCCTGATGGGCGGCGAGGAATGCGACGGGACCTGCAAGATCCCCGTCAAGGTTCCCGAAGGCGCCCAGACCGGCAAGACCGTCCGCCTCAAGGGCCGGGGCATGCCGTCCCTGCGCAGCCGCCAGCGGGGCGATCTGGTGGTGGAACTGTTCGTCGAGACCCCGACCCACCTGTCGGCCCGTCAGAAAGAGCTCCTCAAGGAGCTGGCCGGCCTGTGCGACGACAAGCAGAACCCCAAGTCGGCCAACTTCGTCGGCAAGGCCAAGCGGTTCTGGGACGAAGTTACGGGGAGCTAGAGGTCGCGGCGGCGTTTGCCCGAGACCGAGAACACCAGCGCCAGTAGCGCGAAGGCGATCGCCCCCACGCCCGCGATCAGCAGGATATCGCCGGAATCCAGCGGCGCGAGCGACGGCTCCGCGCCTTTGGGTCGGGCGGCGGTCGCGGTCTTGAGCCGAGACCAGCTGTCCTGCGGCATCTGGAATACGATTGGGATCGTCACCTCGGGCGTCTTGGCCGCATAGCCGGCGGGCGGCGGCAGCATCCGGAACTTCTGGGACAGGGCGACGGCCGCGACGCCGAAATCCTCGCCCGCCGGGATTTCCGAGATCACCTGGCAGTTTCCCAGGCGACCGTCAGGCCCGACCTGGCACTTGATCACCGCCTTGCCTTCGATCCCGTGGCGCTGGGCGTGGGCCGGATAGGCCCATTCCATGTCGTCGGCGGTCGGCTTCTCCAGCCAGTCAGGCTTGTAGCGGCCCATGACGGCGGGGCGCTCCGGGGTGGCGGCAAGCGCCTTGGATGCAGACATAACGAACCCCCAACCTTGGGGCGATTTAGGGGGAGTTTTCAACGACAGGCAAGCGGCTCGACGCTCACGGCCTAGCTGAAGAGCTCGCTGTGGGAGCCCAGCCGCAGCAGTTCGATCGATGTCCTGGTTTTCCGATAGATCAGCACCAGATCAGGCTTCAGGTGGCAGTCCCGGCAACCCTTCCAGTCGCCCTTGAGGGGGTGATCCCTGTTGGCGACGGGCAACGGTGTTTCGCTGACCAGCAGATCGACTGTCGCCTTGAAGACGGCGTCCAGGTCCGTGTGCCTCCCGGCCTTCTCGCGCTTGTAGTCACGCTTGAACTGACCGGTGATTTCGAGCGCCAGCATTCTGCGTCTCCGATGGTTTGGGCGAGGCGCGAAGGATTCAGATTGACGATCGTCTCGTTGTAGCTACATTGTAGCTACAGTCTGCCTCTTGAAGGACCCATCCTCATGGCCGCTCTGGACACGGTTAGAGCGCGGATCGACGCCGACCTGAAAAGAGACGCGACGGCGGCGCTGGCCGATATGGGCCTCACGATCTCGGACGCCATCCGTCTCATGCTGGTTCGGGTCGCCGCCGAAAAGGCGCTGCCGTTTGATGTCCGGACACCCAACGCCACGACGCGGGCGGCCATCGCGGCGGCTGATCGGGGTGAGCTTGTTCGCTTTGAAAGCGTCGATGCCGCGTTGGCTGACCTCAACGACTAGAGATTTGCCGAGACGCTCTGCCTGTCTGAGCGCAGTTGTCATGGATTCCCTGACAGCTGAGTTCGCTACCAGCTCCCCCTCGCTCATGCCGCCCCTCTCCGTCGCCGAACAAACCTTCGGCACAAAACATGAACATTCTACATGGCGCTTCTGCGAAGCAGCGTCAAACGTTAAGTCATGGCGTCATGAACGCCCCCGCCTCCACGCCCATCCAGACCTATGACGCCACCGGCGCGACGCCGGTGATGCAGCAGTTCTTCGAGATGAAGGCGCGGCAGCCGGACGCCCTGATCTTCTTCCGGATGGGCGATTTCTACGAGCTGTTCTTCGACGACGCGATCCGGGCGGCGGCGGCGCTGGGCATCTCCCAGACCTTCCGGGGCACGCACAACGGCGAGCCGATCCCGATGGCCGGCGTGCCGCAGCACGCGGCCGAGGCCTATCTGTCCAAGCTGATCCGCCAGGGCTTCAAGGTCGCCGTCTGCGAGCAGATGGAAGACCCCGCCGAGGCCAAGAAGCGCGGCTCCAAGTCCATCGTCCGCCGCGACATCGTGCGCGTGGTCACCCCCGGCACCCTGACCGAGGACGGCCTGCTGGACGCCCGGGGTGCCAACCGTCTGGCCGCCGTCGCCGTGCGGGCCGGGCAGGCGGCCGTCGCCAGCGTCGAGTTGTCGACCGGCGAGGTCGAGGTCTTTTCGGTCAGCAAGGACGGCGTCGCCGCGATCCTGGCGGCCCTGGCCCCGTCCGAGACCCTGGTCGCCGACCGGCTGCTGTCCGACGACCAGCTGTCCCAGACCCTGAAGATCTGCGGCGGCCTGATCCAGCCCATGCCGTCGGCCCTGTCGGAACCGCAGGCGTCCGAAGCACGGGTCAGACGCCTCTATGGCGTCGACACCCTGGACGGCTTCGGCGGCCTGTCGCCGGCCGAGATCGGGGCCCTGGGCCTGATCGCCGCCCATCTGGAAATGACCCAGGCGGGCCGGCTGCCGGCCCTGCGCGCGCCGCGCCGGGCGGCCGACGCCGACGTCATGGCCATCGACCCGGCCACCCGGGGCAGCCTGGAGATCGACCGCACCCAGACCGGCGACCGCAACGGATCCCTGCTGGCCGCTATCGACCGCACCGTCACCGCCGGCGGCGCGCGCCTGCTGGCCTCGCGCCTGGCCCGGCCGCTGCTGGACCCCGCCGCCATCGATCAGCGCCTGGACGCGGTGGAGTGGTTCGTCGAGCACCGGCCGCTGCGCCAGCGCCTGCGCGAGACCCTGAAGGGCTCGGGCGACATGGCCCGCGCCCTGTCGCGCCTGGCCCTGGGCCGGGGCGGGCCGCGCGACCTGGGCTGCATCCGCGACACCCTGAAGATCGGCGACACCCTGGCCGCCATGGTCGCCGGCTCGGGCGACCCCCTGTCGTCGCCGCCGTTCGAGCTGGAGCACGCCTTCCGCGCCCTGACGCCCGACCTGCACGAGGGGCTGGGCGGCTTTCTGGCGGCGCTGGAGGCGGGACTGGGTCCCGATCTGCCGGCCCTGGCCCGCGACGGCGGCTTCGTGGCCGCCGGGGTCCGTGAAGAGCTGGATGAGGCCCGCGCCCTGCGCGACAACAGCCGCAAGGTGATCATCGCCCTGGAGGCCCAGCTGGCCGCCGAAAGCGGCGTGCCGCTGAAGATCCGCCACAACGGCGTGCTGGGCTATTTCGTCGAGGCCACGGCCGGCAAGGCCGACCCGCTGTTCCAGCCGCCGCTGAACGCGACCTTCATCCACCGCCAGACCCTGGCCAACCAGGTGCGCTTCACCACGGTGGAGCTGGCCGATCTGGACGCCCGCATCGCCCAGGCCGGCGAGCGTGTGCTGGCCATGGAGATCGCCGCCTTCGAGACCTGGCGCGAGGTGGCCCGCCTGCTGGCCGACGCCATCCAGATCGCCGCCGAGGCGCTGGCGAGGCTCGACGTCGCCGCCGCCCTGGCCGAATGGGCGCAGGACAGCGGGGCCACGCGGCCCATCGTCGACCGCTCCCTGGCCTTCGACGCCCAGGCCGCCCGCCATCCGGTGGTCGAGGCCGCCGTCAAGCGGGCTGGCGACCCCTATACGCCCAACAACTGCTGCCTGGACGCCTCGGGCGAGAGCGGGCCGCGCCTGTCGATCGTCACCGGCCCCAACATGGCGGGTAAATCGACCTTCCTGCGCCAGAACGCCCTGCTGGCCATCCTGGCCCAGTCCGGCTGCTTCGTGCCTGCCGCCCACTTCCGGCTGGGCGTGGTCGACCGCCTGTTCAGCCGCGTCGGCGCGGGCGATGACCTGGCCCGGGGCCGTTCGACCTTCATGATGGAGATGGTCGAGACCGCCGCCATCCTGACCCAGGCCACGCCGCGCAGTCTGGTGATCCTGGACGAGATCGGCCGGGGCACGGCCACCTATGACGGCCTGGCCATCGCCTGGGCCTGCGCCGAGGCCCTGCACGACACCAATCGCTGCCGCGCCCTGTTCGCCACCCACTATCACGAGCTGGCGACGCTGGAGGAACGGCTGGACCACGTCTCCAACCTGTCCCTGCGGGCCAAGGAGTGGAACGGCGACCTGGTGTTCCTGCACGAGGCCGCCGCCGGTCCGGCCGACCGCTCCTACGGCGTGCAGGTGGCCAAGCTGGCCGGGGTGCCCGGACCGGTCGTGGCCCGGGCCCGCGAGGTGCTGGATCGCCTGGAGACCAAGGACGAATCACCCGCCCGCCTCGACGACCTGCCGCTGTTTGCGATGAGCCAGGCGGTTCAGGCGCCCGTCCATGCGGCGCCCAGCGTCGTGGATGTGGCCCTGAAAGACCTTGATGTGGACGGAATGTCGCCCCGGGAAGCTCTTGAGGCGCTATATCGCCTTAAGGGACTGCTCAAGGCTTAGCGGTCTATAATGAGAGCGTGATGGTCGCCAAAACCGGCTTCCACTTTTGGCTATCACGCATCTGGAACACCATATCCCCATCATGCCCCGTCGCCTTCGCCCCACCCCGCTGGAACACGTCGTCGACGGTCACGCCCTGCGCGCCCGTCTGTCCGCCGCCGCCCTGGACGCCCTCGGCGACGAGGCCGCCCAGCGCGCCCGCGCCATCGAGATCCTGAAACAGGCCCTGTTTCGCGGCCGGATGATCGCCAAGGAGCGGCTGGAGAACGGGGCCGGCGGCCTTGAGACCTCGCGTCTGCTCAGCGGCGTCACCGACGAGGTGATCACCGCCCTCTATGACTTCACCACCGTCCACGTGT
The DNA here is from genome assembly GCA_943371355.1 of Alsobacter soli. GTDB lineage: Bacteria > Pseudomonadota > Alphaproteobacteria > Caulobacterales > Caulobacteraceae > Caulobacter. Next base: position 14,636 of record CALRUN020000058.1, on the reverse strand, counting down.
TCCGGGCCCGCAACCCCACCGAGGGCGAGCGCCTGTGCCTGCTGGCCGTGGGCGGCTATGGCCGGCGCACCCTGGCGCCCTATAGCGACATCGATCTGCTGTTCCTGCGGCCCTACAAGACCACGCCCCACGCCGAGAGCGTGATCGAGTTCATGCTCTATGCGCTGTGGGACCTGGGCTTCAAGGTCGGCCACGCCTCGCGCACGGTCGAGGAATGCGTGCGCCTGTCGCGCGAGGACTTCACCATCCGCACCTCGATCCTGGAGGCCCGGCGCCTGACCGGCGACGAGCGCCTGGGCGAGGAGCTGAAGAAGCGCTTCCGCGACGACGTCATGAAGGGCACCGGCGCCCAGTTCGTCGCCGCCAAGCTGAAAGAGCGCGACGACCGCCAGGCCCGGGCCGGGGCCAGCCGCTACATGGTCGAGCCCAACGTCAAGGAGGGCAAGGGCGGCCTGCGCGACCTGCACACCCTGATGTGGATCGCCGAATATCTGCACCCGGTCGACCGGCCGGAAGACGTCTTCAAGCTGGAGGTGTTCGACCGGCGGGAAGCCAAGGCCTTCATCCGCGCCTTTGACTTCCTGCACGCCGTGCGCGCCCACCTGCACTTCACCACCGGCCGCCCCGAAGAGCGCCTGACCTTCGACCTGCAGCCCGAGATCGCCCGCCGCATGGGCTATGGCGACCGGGGCGACGCGCCGGCGGTCGAGCGCTTCATGCGGCGCTATTTCCTGATCGCCAAGGAGGTCGGGGCCCTGACCCGCGCCTTCTCGGCCAAGCTGGAAGCCGAGCATTTCAAGCACGAGCCCAAGGGCATTTCCCGCTTCCTGCCCGGCGGCGGTCGCCCCAAGCGCAAGGCGCTGGATGTCGACGGCTTCTACGAGGACGGCGGCCGTCTCAACATCGACGGGCCGGAAGTGTTCGAGGCCGATCCGGTCAATCTGATCCGCCTGTTCAAGATCGCCGACGAGCGCGATCTGGACCTGCACCCCGACGCCTTCACCGCCGTGACCCGGTCGCTGGCCCTGATCACCTCGCGCGTGCGGCGTGACGAGGACGCCTGCGCGGCCTTCCTGCACCTGCTGGCGCGGGGCAAGCGCTCTTACCGCACCCTGACCCTGATGAACGACGCCGGGGTGCTGGGCCGCTTCGTCCCGGAATTTGGCCGCATCGTCGCCCAGATGCAGTTCAACATGTACCACTCCTATACGGTGGACGAGCACACCCTGCGGGCCGTGGGCGTGATCGGCGACATCGCCGCCGGACGCCTGGCCGACGACCATCCGCTGGCCGTCTCCATCATGCCGCTGATCGAGGACCGCGAGGCCCTGTTCCTGGCCATGCTGCTGCACGACACCGGCAAGGGCGGGGTGGGCGGCCAGGAAAAGGCCGGCGCCCGCAGCGCCCGCAGCGCCTGCGAACGCCTGGGCGTCGACCGGCTGAAGGTCGAGCTGGTGGCCTGGCTGGTCGAGAACCATCTGGTCATGAGCGACTTCGCCCAGAAACGCGACGTCTCCGACCCCGGCACCGTCGCCGCCTTCGCGCGTATCGTCGAGAACCCCGAGCGCCTGCGCCTGCTGCTGGTGATCACCGTCGCCGACATCCGCGCCGTGGGGCCGGGGGTCTGGAACGGCTGGAAGGGCCAGCTGCTGCGCGAGCTCTACAACGCCACCGAGGCCGTGTTCCGGGGCGGCCGGGGCAGTGACGCCGCCGCCAGCGTTCAACGCCACCAGGAGGCCGTCGCCGAGGCCGCGCGGACCGCCCTGGTCGCCGACGACCCCGCCGCCAAGGGTTGGGCCGCCGCCATGGAGGACGCCTATTTCAGCGCCTTCAACACCCAGGAACTGAAAGACCACGCGGCGCTGGCCCGCCGCGCCGCCATCCAGGGCGGGGCGGCCGCCGAGGGTCAGGTGACGCCGGGCTCCAACGCCGCCGAGATCGTGGTCGCCGCCCGTGACCGTCGCGGCCTGTTCGCGGATCTGGCCAAGGCCATCTCGTCGCTGGGCGGCAATGTCGTGGGCGCGCGGGTCTTCACCTCACGCCAGGGCCAGGCGCTGGACGTCTTCTATGTGCAGGACGTCACCGGCGCCCCGCTGGGCTGCGAAAACCCCCGCGCCCTGCGCCGTCTGGCCGACGCCCTGGAAGCGGCCGGTCGCGGCGAAACCATGAGCCTGGAGCCCCGTCGCGGCGCCGAACAGTCGCGCACGGCGGCCTTCTCGATCGCCCCCAGCGTGGTGGTCGACAACGAGGCCTCCAACGACGCCACCGTGGTCGAGGCCTCGGGCCGCGACCGTCCGGGCCTGCTGCACGCCCTGGCCCAGACCCTGGCCGTCAACGGCCTGTCGATACAGTCGGCCCATATCGACGGCTATGGCGAACGCGCGGTCGACGCCTTCTATGTGCAGACCTCCGAGGGCGGGAAACTGACCGAGACCCGCAAGGTCACGGCGTTGAAGGCCGACCTGCTGTCGGCGCTGGAAGCGAACGAAGCCGGGGCGCCGAACACGCGGCCGGGGCTGAAGCGGGCGCGGGCGAGCGTGGCGCGGTAGGCTTTAGTGCGACGTCAACCAGGATCGGATGCCGGACCAGAAGCTAGCTTTTGATTCTTGCCGATCTGGAAATGAGATCGACTCCACAAGCCTCTTAGCGCTGGCCCTCTCGTCTTTAGTCTCGCTGAAGCCAGCATTACTCACGTAAGTCACCATGGCGAGGTCTTTACCGTTGGAGACATACCAGAGGCAGGTCACACCTTCATCGTTGGAACTGCCGCCAGCGCAGTAGCTATGCGAGGGATCCATAGCCATTGGCTCAAAGCTACTATCGCGGCCTTCGAAGAACGTGCGAACCATGTCCGTCAAATTGTTCGTGGATACGTTTGGCGCGTCTCCGCCGGAGTAGGTGGCGAGGGTGAATTGAATCACACCGCATCCGCCATCGCGTGACAATGTCGGAATGGCCCCCTCACCCAAGTCGTCCGTGATGTCGAACCACTCGTCCTGAAAATCCATGACGAGTCCTGCGAAAGCATAGTTCAAACAGCGCCCTCTTCCCTATCTGCCGCGCCCTCGCGCAGAGCCCGCCATTCATCTCTTGGAGGCAGCAGCGTGCCGTACTGTCCAGGTCAGTCAAGGCCCGGTCTGCGACCGGCCGCTCCGCGGCGGCCCGGAGGGCCGGCCTCGTATGATGGACGAACGGTCTACCGATGAGGTTTGATCGGGACGGCTGGAAGCTCGTGGAACCGTCCGTGGGACTAGACCCGCACTCAAGCAGGAGCTCCAGCCGTCTGTTGTCGTGCAACTCCGAACAGTTGCCTGAGCTCGAAGCTCGCATGCACGAGGTGGGAGGTCATGAACAAGTCAGTGACGTGGATAGGGATCGATGTCTCCAAGGGGCGACTGGATGTGGCCGCTGTTCCCGGCGGCGAACGGCTGAGCGTATCGGCTGACGACTTGCCACGGCTCGTCAGCTGGGTGGGCAAGCGCCGCCCTCAATTGATCGTTCTGGAAGCGACCGCAGGCTACGAGCGCGATGCGGTGGCGGCGCTTGCGGCCAAGGGCTGGGCGATAGCCGTCGTAAATCCCAGACAGGTGCGCGACTTCGCCCGCGCCACCGGGCGTCTGGCCAAGACCGACGCCATCGACGCCGAAATGCTGGCCAGGTTCGCCGAGGCCGTTCAGCCCGAGCCTCGACGACTGCGCGATGAGCAAACCCAGGCGCTGCGGGACATTGTCGTGCGCCGCCGCCAGTTGCTCGACATGAGGAAGGCCGAGAAGAACCGCCTGGAGATCACGGTGAGCCCGGCCGTGCGGGCGGGTGTCGAGCGTCATCTGGCTTGGCTCGACAGCGAGATCGCACAGGCCGACGACGACCTGGACCATCAGATCCGGCAAAGCCCCAGTTGGCGGGCCGACGAGGATCTTCTGACCAGTATGCCCGGGGTGGGACCCGTGCTGGCCCGGACAGTCATCGCCGAACTGCCCGAACTCGGGCGCCTCAACAGACGACAGATCGCGGCTCTCGTAGGCGTCGCCCCCTTCAATCGCGACTCCGGCAAAATGCGCGGGACCCGCACCACCTGGGGCGGGCGAAGCTCGGTGCGTCAGGTGCTCTACATGGCCACCCTGAGCGGCGTGCGCTTCAACCCTGTCTTGAAGGAAGCCTACGACCGGCTACGGAAGGCCGGCAAACCGCCCAAGGTCGCGCTAGTCGCCTGCATGCGTCGCCTGATCGTCACACTCAATGCCATGCTTCATACCCGCCAGCCCTGGGCATTGCCTCAGAACACGGTTGCTTGAGTGACCTTTCCAGACCCGCGATCGTCTCGCCGTGAGATTTAAGGATGGCTCCCTTCGGTGCGAAGGCCGCCCGCCTGTCAGGGCTGAGCGGAAGGGCCGTCGGCGCCCCGCGCCCGGCCTCCCGCCGGATAGCCCAGATAGGCCCGGCTGAGCCGCACCAGCTCGTCCTCGAACTCTAGACTGAGCAGGAAGTCTGCGCCCTCGAGAACCGCGGCCCGCATGGCGCCCTGCACGGCGCGGCTGAGCACGAAGGCCTGGACGGGTGTGAGGGGCCGGCCCTCCGCGTCGGTCAGGCCGGTTTCCGCCGCCGCGAACCGCGAGGCCAGTTCGCCGTGATCGGCCGTGGCCAGCAGGCTGGACATGGCGATGCGTCGCGCCCGGCTGCGGCCGGCGAAGGCCTGGAGGAAGGCGCGGATCATGGCCCGATCCCGCGCCACGCCCGGCGCGCCGCCCTCGACCACCGCCATCACCGCGCGCCGGTGCTTCTCGGTCTCGCGCTGCCCCAGGGCCAGCAGGATCGCCTGCTTGTCGGGGAAATAGCGATAGAGGGCGCCGATGCTGACGCCGGCGCGCTGGGCCACCGCATTGGTGTTGAAGCCGGCCTCGCCGGTCGCCTCCAGAACCTGAGTTGCGGCCTCCAGAATATAGTCCACCGTCGTCCGGGCGCGCGGCTGGCGGGGCGTTTTGCGAGCCTTTTCAACGGCTGTCATTCAGGAACCCTCCGGATCGGCGCCGTCCTGGAAGTCGAGTAACAGGGCCCGCGCCGACGCCCTAGCCTAGCCGCCGACAACCTTGCGGGAGGACAGCATGACATGGGCCACGGATCGATTGAACGCCCTGAAGGCGGGCGACGCCACCCCGCCGCCGATCGTCCAGACCCTGAAGCTGGGCCTGATCGACGACTGGGGCGAAGGCTGGGTGCGCAAGTCCTGGAGCCCGAGCCCGGAGCTCGCCACCGCCGACGGCTCGCTGTTCGGGGGCTATCTGGCCGCGCTCGCTGATCAGGTTCTGGCGTTTGCGGCCATGACGGTGGTTCCGGGGGATCGCCTGTTCCGGACCGTGAACCTGCAGATGAACTTCCTGAGGGTGGGGCGCAGCCATCCCCTGACCCTTGAGGCCCGCATCGTGGCCCAGACCCGGCAGTTGATCACCGCCCGCGCCGAGTTTCGCCGGGAGGACGGCGTGGTGATCGCCGACGCCACCGCCCAGCAGATCCTGATGGCCTTCGACCATTGGCCGGCGGAGCAGGCGGCGATAGAGGCTTTGGGCGGACAGTGATGTCTGGCTGAGCGAGGCCAGAGTCCTGGTCCCGGCTTCAAACCGCAAGATCGGTCGAGCGCGGGGCGGTCTCGGGCGGCAAGCTGGGATCACCACGACGGATGAGGACGATGACGGCGGCGCTCGACCACTACCATGCCCGGATGCAGAGGGTGCTGGATCATATCGACCGGCATCTGGACGGCGATCTGGACCTGGATGCGATGAGCGGCGTCGCCGCGTTTTCCAAATTCCATTTCCACAGGCAGTTCAAGGCGACCTTCGGGCTGTCCCTGCATCGCTATGTCCAGCTGGCGCGGATGCGGCAGGCCTCCAAGCGGCTGGCGGACGGGCAGGGGCCAAGCGTGACGGATATCGCCCTGGACGCCGGCTACGAGACGCCCGACGCCTTTGCCCGCGCCTTTCGGCAGAGGTTTGCGCAGTCGCCGTCGCGTTTCCGGAAATCGCCTGACTGGGAGCCGTGGCTTGCGGCCTTCGGGCCGCTCAACTCAGCCAGGAGCAGGATCATGCAGCAGACCTACACATCCGATCAGGTGACCCTCCGCGAGGTGGCGCCGACCCGCGTGGCGATGTTCGAACACCGGGGCGATCCGGCGACCCTCGACGTCACCATCCAGAAGTTCATCGCCTGGCGCAAAGCCGCCGGATTGTCGCCCAGGACCAGCCCGACCTTCAATGTCTGGCATTCCGAACGGCGCCCGGCCGACGCCGCCGACTACAGAATGGATCTCTGCGTCGGCGTCGACGCCGGCCACGCCATCGAGTCCGCGGACGGGACGGTCAGGGCCGGCGAAATTCCCGGCGGCCGCTGCGCGGTCCTGCGCGTGACCGGCGACACCCACAATCTGGAGCCCGCCGCGCTCTATCTCTACCGCGACTGGCTGCCGGCCAGCGGCGAGGAGATGCGCGACTTCCCCCTCTACTGCCAGCGCTTCATCCTGGACGGGCTGGAGCAGGGCGCGGCGGCGGAGCTGTTCCTGCCGTTGAGGTAAGGGCTGCGCGCGGCGGGAGGTCCGGTCACGCCACCGGATGCGCCAGGCCCATCGCTTCGGTCGGGGCGTCATCCGTGTCGTTCTCGGGGACGATCTCGGTCGGCTCCTCCTGCCGCGCCAGGTCGCGGGCCCCGACGCCGCCGCCCTGCTGGATGTTGTGGTTCGCCTCGGGGGTGGTCGGATCGTAGATGTCGTCGCGCTCGGCCATGGGGCTTCTCCTGATGCTGGGGATCAAACGGTCGGGCGACCCGGCTGTTCCTCGGGTTCACCGATGCGCGAGCTTCGCCGTGCGGGGCTCCCCTTCCGCGCGACGCGCTCTATAAAAGCCGCGCATCACAAGGAGTGTCGCGCGTGGCCTACCAGACCCTGATCGTCGAAACCGCACCGGAGGGCGCCGCCGGCGTCGTCCTGATCCGGCTGAACCGGCCCGAGGCGCTGAACGCCCTGAACGCCGAGCTGCTGGGCGAGCTGGCCGTAGCCCTGGGCGAGGCCCAGGCCGACGACAGCGTGGGCTGCATCGTGCTGACCGGCTCGGCCAAGGCCTTCGCGGCCGGCGCCGACATCAAGGAGATGTCGGACAAGTCGTATGCCGAGATGTTCAAGGCCGACTTCTTCACCGCCGGGGCCCGCGCGGTCGAGCAGTGCCGCAAGCCGATCATCGCCGCCGTGTCGGGCTACGCCCTGGGCGGCGGCTGCGAGCTGGCGATGATGTGCGACTTCATCATCGCCGCCGACACCGCCAAGTTCGGTCAGCCCGAGATCAATCTGGGCGTCGCGCCCGGCATCGGCGGCACCCAGCGCCTGACCCGCTTCGTCGGCAAGTCCAAGGCCATGGACATGATCCTGACCGGCCGGATGATGGGCGCCGAGGAGGCCGAGCGCTCGGGCCTGGTCAGCCGGATCTTCCCGGCCGACATGCTGCTGGGCGAGGTCCTGGCCATCGCGGCGAAGATCGCCGGCCAGTCGCCCCTGGCCGTGGCCATGAACAAGGAACTGGTCCTGGCCGCCTATGAGACCACCCTGACCACCGGCGTGGCGCTGGAGCGGCGCCTGTTCCACTCGCTGTTCGCCTTCGAGGATCAGAAGGAGGGGATGGCGGCGTTCGTCGACAAACGTAAACCGACGTTTAAGGGCCGCTGAAGCCGGGGCGCGACCGGTCGTCGCACCCCGGGGCAAATCCTTTTCGACAGCCGTTGACCGATCTACCTGCTTCCCGTATATCCGCGCGCTCAAGATTTTCCCTGCTTCGCGGCTGTCCCGCGCGGCTGTCCGTTTGAAGGTCCTACCTATGGCCAATAATCCCGGCGCCAAGAAAGCGATCCGCAAGATCGCCCGCCGCACCGAGGTGAACACCGCTCGCCGTTCGCGCGTGCGCACGTTCCTCCGCAAGTTCGAAGACGCCCTGGCGGCCGGCGACGCCGCCGTCGCCAAGGCCGCCTTTATCGAGGCTCAGTCGGAACTGATGCGCGCCGTTTCCAAGGGCGTGGTTCATCCGAACACGGGTTCGCGCAAGGTGTCGCGCCTGGCCGCTCGGTTGAAGAAGCTGGACAAGGCCGCGGCCTAGTCCAGATTCTGGACGAACTAGGTTCGTCCAAGAAATTCAAGTATTTACAAGAGCCGGTTGGAGCAATCCACCCGGCTTTTGCTTTGCGCTCAACTGCACGCTTTGTTAAAATAACAACGTCCGAAAAATGCCGGACTTAACTATTCCCTTGCCAGGCGAGGGGCTCTCGCGAGTCAACAGAAATATCCGCGATCGGACGCAAGTTTTCCGTTTGACCAGCAGGGTCGGCTGGCTAGTTTAGGCGTCTCAGCGCTCTTCCAGTCTTTGGAAAACCAGCGGCGGCAGAAACCATGTGTTCTGCTGACTAAGCCTCTGTGCGCGTTGAGAAAACCGGTCGTTCGCTTTGGGGGGCGTGCGGCAGGCTTGCGGGCGGTTTTTGTACGAGGCGGTGGACTGATGACGATCAAGGGTGGGGTGGCGAGCCAGGACTTTTCGGCTGCGATTCCAGCGGTAGCCTGCGAGCCGGCCGGCGGTGTCTGGCACAAGGTCTGCGTGGCGCTGAAGCGCGAGCTGGGCGATGCGGCCTTCGGGTCGTGGATCGCGCCGGCTCTGTTGCGTGAAGGTCCTTCCGGGGATGTGGTTCTGGTCACGCCGACCGGGATCGCCCGCGACTGGATCCGTCGCAGCGCCTGGCGTCGCATCGGCGAGCTGTGGACCGCCAATGATCCGACCGCGCGCCGCATCGACCTGAAGTCGCGCCTGGAATTCGAAGCCTCGGCCGGCGCCTATGTCGACGCCGCCAAGGCCGAGCCGATCGAGATCGTCCTGCCCGTCTCCACCGACGCCCCCAGCCTGGCCCCGGTTCCGACCGGCAAGCCCTCGCGCACCCAGGGCCTGCAGGAACGCTTCACCTTCGAGACCTTCGTCCCCGGTCCCGCCAACGAATTCGCCCACGCCGTGGCCCGCCGGGTGGCGAGCTGGGCCGACGGCCACTTCAATCCCGTCCTGTTCCACGGCCCCTATGGCTTTGGCAAAACCCACCTGCTTAACGCCCTGGCCTGGGAGGCCATGCGTCAGGCCCCGACCAAGCGCGTGGTCTATCTGACCGCCGAGCGCTTCCTGTCGACCTTCGTGCGCGCCGTGATGGATCGCCAGACGGCCGCCTTCAAGGAAGAGCTGCGCGCCGCCGATCTGCTGATCATCGACGATGTGCACTTCATCGCCGGCAAGCAGTCGACCCAGGAAGAGCTGTTCCACACCCTGACCGCCCTGGTCGAGGAAGGCCGCCGCGTCGTGTTCTCGTCGGACCGTCCGCCGTCGGCCATGACCGAGATGGACGCCCACCTGCGATCGCACCTGTCGGCGGGCCTGGTCTGCGGCCTGGAGCCGGCCGACCGCTCGCTGCGGATGGGCATTCTGGAGCGCAAGATCCAGACCCTGTCGGCCGCGCACGGCTCAGACCCGACCATGCGTCCGGACGTGCTGCAGTTCCTGGCCGACCGCTTCACCGACAGCGTCCGCGAGCTGGAAGGCGCGCTCAACACTCTGTCGGCCCGCGCCGGCGAGGGCCTGTCGCGCCTGACCCTGGACGAGGTCCAGGCCATCCTGCGCCCGCACCTGCGCTCGGGCGAGAAGCGCATCACCATCGACGACATCCAGAAGGCCACCGCCGACCACTACGGCATGAAGCAGGCCGACCTGCTGTCCGAACGCCGCAACCGCGCCATCGCCCGTCCGCGTCAGGCCGCCATGTGGCTGGCCAAGCAGCTGACGACGCGCTCGCTGCCGGACATCGGTCGCCGGTTCGGCGGTCGCGACCACACCACGGTCCTGCACGCCGTGCGCCGCATCGAGGCCCTGCGCGTCGACGACAGCGCCCTGAACCACGACCTGGAGGTTCTGGCCCGCAAGCTGCGCGGCTAGGTCGTCGCGGGCCGGGTAACCGGTTTCCGTAGGGTCACGGATCAAGCATTGAAGGGGCCGTCCAGCAGGGCGGCCCCTTTTTCGTGGTCGGTTCGGCGGTACGGACTAGGATGAGAGGATGCGTGAACGGCCTTCATCCCGCCTGCTGGTGATCGACCCCGATGACCGGCTTCTGCTGTTCCGGTTCGCGCACAAATCCGGGCCATTGGCGGGGCAGGTGTTCTGGGCGACGCCAGGCGGCGGCCTGGATCCCGGCGAGAGCTACGAAGACGCCGCGCGTCGGGAGCTGCTTGAAGAGACCGGCTTCGCCATCGACGATCCCGGCCCTCAGGTCGCCCGCCGCCAGGTGGAGTTCCGCACGCCGGAGGGTGAGACGGTGACGGCTGACGAGCGCTTCTTCCTGGTCCGCGTAGCGGCGTTCGACCTCTCGTCCGCGCGATGGACCGAACTGGAACGCGAAGTCATGGCCGAGCATCGCTGGTGGTCGGCCTCGGACTTGCGATCGACCGTCGAGCAGGTGTGGCCGGACGATCTGCCGGACCTGCTGGTGCGCGCGGGGGTCTGGGCCTAGGCCGGCAGGGCCCGTCGCAGCGTCAGATTGATCCGGCCGCCATCGGGCACCAGGCTCGACGAGCCCGGGATGGTCCGGTCGACTCCATGAAAAGCCAGCCGCGCCGGACCCGCCAGTCGGCAGACGTCGCCCGAGGCCAGTTTCAGGCTGCGGGTCGGGTCCTTGCGTGAGGTTCCGCCGATCCGGAACACCGCCGTGTCGCCCAGCGAGATCGACAGCACCGGAAAGCGGGGGTCGGCCTCGTCGCGGTCCTGGTGCAGGCCCATGCGGGCGTCGCCGCGATAGAGGTTGATCAGGCAGGCGTCCGGCGGCGTGTCGGGATCGCCCAGGGCGGCCCACAGATCCAGCAGGGCCCGGGGCATGGCCGGCCAGGGCGCGCCCGTCCCGGGATGGCGGTCGGCATAGCGATAGCCGCCGGCGTCGCTGGTCCAGCCCAGGGGGCCGAAACTGGTCATGCCGACGCTCATCGCCTTGCCATAGGCCGTGGCGTAGTGGGCGAAGGGCGCGGCCTTCGCGGCCTCGAACACCGCGGCGACCAGCTCGGTCTGGGTCTGCTGTGACAACAGGCCGGGCCACAGGTCGAAACCGGGAACAACGGAGAGCGGCTGGATCATTACGCAGATTTAACGCGCCGGAACCGGACGGAAGGTGTTGGTTTGCGCCGCTGGCCGACTTGGCCCACAGAATTTTCCATTTTAGGGCCGTATATGCGTCGTCTTTTGTCCTCCGCGGCCGCCGCCGTGCTTCTTCTCGCCGCCAACGGCGCCTTCGCCGCCCCGGCCGCCTTCTCTCCGGGCGCCACCGCCGCGACCGTCACCACCCAGCTGCCGCGCACCGTCGTTCCTTCGCACTATGACCTGGCCTTCACGCCCGACGTCGAGAACCTGACCTTCACCGGCAAGGTGAAGATCTCCGTCGAGGTGGTCGAGGCCACCAACACCATCACCCTGCAGGCCGCCGACCTGACCTTCGCCGGCGCCGACCTGACCGGCCCCAACGGGGCGAAGATCGGCCCGGCGACCATCAAGGTCGACGAGGAAGCCCAGACCGCCGCCTTCACGTTCGCCAGGACCCTGGCCAAGGGCAAGTACGTTCTGTCGATCGACTATGCCGGCAAGATCTACAAGCAGGCCGCCGGCCTGTTCGCCCTCGACTACGAGACCGAGGCCGGCAAGAAGCGCGCGATCTACACCCAGTTCGAAAATTCCGACGCCCGCCGCTTCATCCCCTCGTGGGACGAGCCCTTCTACAAGGCCACCTACAGCGTCGAGGCCACGGTCCCGACCGGCCAGATGGCCCTGGGCAACATGCCGATCGAAAAGAGCACCGACCTCGGCGGCGGCAAGACCCTGGTCAAGTTCGCGCGGTCGCCGAAGATGTCGACCTATCTGCTGTTCTTCGGCCTGGGCGAGTTTGACCGCGCCACGGTCAAGGCGGCCGGCGTCGATGTCGGCGTGGTCACCAAGAAGGGCGACATCCCCAAGGCGCAGTTCGCCCTGAAGTCGGCCGGCGACCTGCTGCCGTGGTTCAACGACTATTTCGGCACGCCCTATCCGCTGCCGGCCCTGGACAACATCGCCGCGCCCGGCCGCAGCCAGTTCTTCAGCGCCATGGAGAACTGGGGCGCGATCTTCTATTTCGAATACGCCCTGCTGCTGGATCCGAAGATCTCGAGCCAGAGGGACGCCCAGGGGGTCTTCACCACCGTGGCCCACGAAATGGCCCACCAGTGGTTCGGCGACCTGGTCACCATGGCCTGGTGGGACGACCTGTGGCTGAACGAGGGCTTCGCCTCGTGGATGGAAGGCCGGGCCACCGAGCACTTCCACCCCGAATGGAATTCTGCCCTGAACGCCGTGGGCGGCCGCGAGTACGCCATGAGCCTGGACGCCCTGCAGACCACCCACCCGGTGGTGCAGCACGTCGAGACCGTCGAGCAGGCCAGCCAGGCCTTTGACGGCATCACCTATCAGAAGGGCGAGGCGGTCATCCGCATGCTCGAGGCCTATGTCGGGGCCGACGCCTGGCGCGCCGGCGTGCGCACCTACATGAAGAAGCACGCCCACAAGAACACGGTCAGCGATGACCTGTGGCGTGAGATCGAGGCTTCCGCCGGCAAGCCGATCACCGATATCGCCCATGACTTCACCCTGCAGCCGGGCGTGCCGCTGATCACCGTGACGGACGCGACCTGCGCGGCCGGCAAGACCACCCTGTCCCTGACCCAGGGCGAGTTCAGCAAGGACCTGCCGGACAAGAAGGCCCTGACCTGGCGCGTGCCGGTCACGGTCAAGGCGGTCGGCGGCGGCGAGGCCAAGACGCTGGTGACGGGCGGCAAGGGCTCGGTCACGGTCGACGGCTGCGGCCCCGTGATCGTCAACGCCGGCCAGAGCGGCTATTTCCGCACCCTGTACGGCCCGACCCGCTTCAGCGGCGTGGTGGCCAGCTTCGCCGGCCTGCCGGCCATCGACCAGCTGGGCGTGATGTCCGACGTCTGGTCGATGGGTCTGTCGGGCTATCAGCCCGCGACCGACTTCCTGGACCTGGCCAGCGCCGCCCCGGCCACGGCCGAGCCGCAGGTGCTGTCGAAGATCGCCAGCGTCTTTGGCGCCATCGATGGCTATTATGAGGGCATGCCCGCCGAACGCGCGGCGTTCCGGAAGGTGGCCCTGGCCCGCCTGAACCCGATGCTGGCGTCGGTCGGCTGGACGCCCCGGGCGGGCGAGCCCGACACGGTCGCCATCCTGCGCGGCGAACTGATCGGCGCCCTGGGTCGCATGGGGGATGCGGCGGTGGTCGCGGAGGCCAACCGCCGCTTCGCCGCCGACAAGACCGACCCCTCGGCCATTCCGGGTCCGCTGCGCAAGGTGATCCAGTCCGTGGTGGCCCAGCATGCCGACGCCGCCACCTGGGACGTCATCCGCGCCCAGGCCCAGGCCGAGAAGACCCCGCTGATCCGCGCGCAGCTCTATTCGCTGCTGGCCTCCAGCCAGGACGACGCCCTGGCCCAGAAGGCGCTGGACCTGGCCCTGACGGCCGAGCCGGGCGAAACCCTGTCCAGCACGATGATCTCGCGCGTGGCCGGCGGTCACCCGGACATGGTCTTCGACTGGGCCGTGGCCAACAGGGACGCGGTCAACGAGAAGGTCGATTCCAGCTCGCGCACCCGGTTCATCCCGGGCCTGGGCGCCGGGTCCTCGAACCCGGCCATGGCCGAGAAGATCCGGGCCTACGCCGCCGCCAACCTGGCGGAAGGTTCGCGCAAGGAGGCCGAGACGGCGGCGGCTTCGGTGCTCAACCGGGCCGGCATCCGCCAGAACCGTCTGCCGGCCATCACCGCCTGGGTGAAAAAGATCGGCGGCTGAACGCCACGCCTCTGCTGAGTTGACGATGGCCGCGCCGCTCTGGCGCGGCCATTTTCCATGGCCGAGCTTGAAGATTCCCCTTCGCAAGATGAGGGAATGGACTTGCGGGGCGCTGTGTATCCCCCATATCGGCTTCAAGCGGGGTTGACGGGCTCGTCAACTTCGGGGAACGCACTCTGCCCACTCGGCCCTGGTCGGGACGGGCAGGATTGGATCAACCGTTAGGAAGTTCGACCAGACGGGGACGGAGCGAGAAAAACCGGGGCGCTTGCGTCTAAGGCCCTTGTCACCGCCGTCCGCCATTCAGGAGCGACAGGTTCGTAATATGAGCAAGATTATTGGTATCGACCTTGGCACCACGAATTCGTGCGTGGCCATCATGGACGGCAAGACCCCCAAGGTGATCGAGAACGCCGAGGGCGCCCGCACCACCCCGTCGGTGGTTGCGTTCCTCGAGGACGGCGAGCGCCTGGTCGGCCAGCCCGCCAAGCGTCAGGCCGTCACCAACCCGACCAACACGCTGTTCGCCATCAAGCGCCTGATCGGCCGCACCGCTTCCGACCCCGTGGTCGAGAAGGACAAGGCGATGGTGCCCTATGACATCGTCAAGGGTCCGACCGGCGACGCCTGGGTCAAGGCCCAGGGCAAGGACTATTCCCCGCAGGAAGTGTCCGCCTTCATCCTGCAGAAGATGAAGGAAGCCGCCGA
>CALRUN020000057.1:0-22968 GCA_943371355.1 Alsobacter soli | reverse complement strand
CCGCGCGACCCCCCTCCGGCCCTCTGGGCCACCTCCCCCTGAGGGGGAGGATCAGATCAAGCCGCCCGGCGCGCCTTCTTCACCTTGGTGATGGCGCGGTCGCGGCGCAGGCGCGACAGGTGGTCGATGAACAGCACGCCTTCCAGGTGGTCCATCTCGTGCTGGATGCAGACGGCGTACATGCCCTCGGCCTCCTCGACGACGGTCTCGCCCTTGTAGTCCTGATAGCGCAGCGTCACCTTAGAGGGGCGCTCTACGTCGTCATAATAGTCGGGAACCGACAGGCAGCCCTCTTCATAGCCCTGCGTCTCTTCCGAGGTCGTCAGGATCTCGGGATTGACGAAATAGCGCGGGGCCGGCTCTTCGCCGTCGCGGGCCAGGTCCATGACGATGACGCGGATGGGCTCGCCGATCTGCACGGCGGCCAGACCGATGCCCGGGGCGTCGTACATCGTCTCCAGCATGTCATCCATCAGGTGGCGCAGATCGTCTGTCACCGCCTCGACGGGGGTGGAGATCTTCTTCAACACGGCCATATCGGCGGCGTTATCGACGGTGAGGATGCGACGGATAGCCATAATGAGTGTCAGGTAAGGGGCTCATTCCCGAGCGTCAAGGTGGGGGATTGCCCTATCCCAACTTGGGGGGCCAGCTTGTTCAACGCGCGAACACCGCCTTCGACCGGGGTCAGCTCGGCGATTTCCTTGCCTTCGTGGTCGACCGACAGGTCCTCGAACCGGCGGGCCTGGGTCAGGACCTGGCTCTCCAGCGAGCCGACGAACTGGTTGTATTTGCCCACGGCGCTTTCCAGCGCCTTGCCCACCGCGCCCGCATGCGCGCCCATCACCGCCACGCGCTTGTAGAGCTCGCGACCCACCGCGACGATATTGGCGGCGTTCTTGGCCTGGTCCTCGACCCGCCAGCCATAGGCGACGGCCTTGCACAGGGCGAACAGGGTGGTGGGCGTGACCAGCAGCACCCGCTTGTCCATGGCCTCGGTCATCAGGTCGGGCAGACGCTCCAGGGCGGCGGCCAGGAAGCTGTCGCCGGGCACGAACATGGCCACGAAGTCGGGCGAACCTTCCGAGGCGAACTGGTCCCAGTAGGTCTTGGCCGACAGGCTGGTCATGTGCGATCGCACACTCTGGGCATGGCGCAGCAGGGCGGCCTCGCGCGGCAGCTCCTCGGTCATTTCCTGGGCTTCCAGGAATGCGTTCAGCGAGCACTTGGCGTCGATCACGAACACCGCCCCGCCGGGCATGCGCACCTTGACGTCAGGCCGGCGACGGCCCTCCTCGGTGTCGACGCTGAACTGCTCCTCGAAGTCGAAGCGCTTGTTGAGGCCGGCGGCCTCCAGAACGTTGCGCAGGGTCTGCTCGCCCCAGCGGCCCTGCACGCCGGCGCCGCGCCGCAGGGCGGCCGACAGCTTGCGGGCCTCGAACTGGGTGGCGGTCGACGCCTCCATCAGGGCGGCGATCTGGGCCTTGAGACCGCCGGTCTCCTCGGCGCGGGATTTCTCGACGGCGGTGACCTGGGCCTCAAACTTGGCCAGGGTCTCGGCGACGGGCTTCAACTGAGCTTCCAGCCGGGCCGTGGCCAGGGCCTCGCGGCTCTTGAAGTTCTCGTCGGCCCGCTTGATCAGGGCCTCGGCCACGGTGTTGGCGGTCATGGTCGCCTGCTGGGCGGCCTGGGCGCGGATCAGCTCGGCCTGGGTGGCTGACTGGTCCTCCAGCAGCCGGGCGCGCTCGTCGGCCTGGACCAGACGGGCGTTCAGGTCCCAGGCGCGGGCGTCGGCGGCGCTGGCCCGCCGCGTGGCGGACAGGGCCCAGAGGGCGGCCGCCACGGCGATCAGGGCGAAAACGATGGCGAGGATCAGGAACGGATCGGAAAAGTTCATGCTCCGTTCCTAGCCGGAGTCGGGGGCCGGCGGAAGGCGGCTTCCGACGCTGACAGGGAAGGCGATGACCGCTTTTGACGCAAACCTATCTTGTCATCCCGGCCGCAGCGGAGCGGAGAGCCGGGACCCAGGGGCCAAGGCGGTGCGGTTGCCCCTGGGTCCCGGATAGCCTCTGCGAGGCTTCCGGGATGACAAGGTTTTTGGAGCTACAAACCTAGTAGGCGCAGTCGGTGAACACCCGGCTCACATCGCCCTTCCAGGCGCCGTGGTACAGTTCCAGCAGCTTGTCGGCCCGCGTGCGGCCGCT
The DNA here is from genome assembly GCA_943371355.1 of Alsobacter soli. Lineage (GTDB taxonomy): Bacteria > Pseudomonadota > Alphaproteobacteria > Caulobacterales > Caulobacteraceae > Caulobacter. Next base: position 20,764 of record CALRUN020000057.1, on the reverse strand, counting down.
GTCGGCGATCTCTTCCAGTTCGCCCAGATAGATGGTCTCGTCCAGGAAGCCGCCGTTCATGTGGGCCCGGCCCTTGAGGCCCGACTTGGCGATGGCGACGAAGTCCTTGGCCACGTCCTGAGCGGAGCGGCCGGCGACCACCGCCTTGAGGCCCAGCTTGGGCACATCGCGGCGCAGCTTGGCGCGGTCTTCAGGCGTCCAGTCCTTGCAGAGGTCCCAGGCGGCGGCCAGGGCGGCGTCATCGTAGAAGACGCCGGTCCACAGGGCCGGCAGGGCGCACAGGCTGCTCCACGGGCCGGCGTCGGCGCCGCGCATTTCCAGATAGGTCTTCAGGCGGACTTCCGGGAACAGGGTCGTGGTGTGGTCGGCCCAGTCCTTGAGCGAGGCGCGCTCGCCCGGCAGCTCGGGGATCTTGCCGTCGATAAAGTCGCGGAAATTGCGGCCGGCCAGGTCGATGTAACGGTCGCCGCGCTTGGCGAAATACATCGGCACGTCCAGGGCGTAGCGGGCGTAGCGCTCGAAGTCGAAGCCGTCCTCGAACACGAAATCCAGCAGGCCGGTCCGGTCGGCGTCGGTGTCGGTCCAGACATTGGCCCGGCTCGACAGGAAGCCGTTGGGCTTGCCTTCCGTGAACGGAGAATTGGCGAACAGCGCCGTGGCGATCGGCTGCAGGGCCAGGCTCATGCGGAACTTGGCCACCATGTCGGCTTCGGATGAGAAGTCGAGATTGGCCTGCACCGTGCAGGTGCGCAGCATCATGTCCAGGCCCAGGCCGCCGACCTTGGGCATGTAGTTGCGCATGATGACGTAACGCCCCTTGGGCATCACCGGCACCTCTTCGCGCTTCCACACCGGCGAGAAGCCCAGGCCCATGAAGCCCAGACCCAGCTCGTCGGCGACGGTCTTGACCTCGTCCAGGTGCTGACCGGTCTCTTCGCAGATGTCGTGCATGGTCAGCAGCGGCGCGCCGGAAAGCTCGAACTGGCCGCCGGGCTCCAGGCTGACATTGGCGCCGTTGCGCTCCAGCCCGATGATCGTCGGACCTTCCATCACCGGCTTCCAGCCGAAACGCTGCAGGCCGGTCAGCAGGGCGTGGATGCCCTTGTCGCCCTCATAGGGCACGGGCGCATGGCTGCCGAGATAGAAGCCGAACTTCTCGTGTTCGGCGCCGACCCGGAAAGCTTCCTTGGGCTTGGAGCCCGAGGCGAAATAGGCGGTCAGTTCGTCGAGCGTCAGCGGACGCTCCTGCAGGCTAGCGGTGTCGGCCATAAGCCGTCCCTCCCCAGGGTAAAAACTCGGCTCGGCAAGGGAGGCCCTTTCCCCCGACCGCGGACTGTCACGCTGCGCAATTGGGCGTTTTCTTTGCGAACCTCAAGAGGGGGCCACCGCTTTAGGTTTCCCGCCAGTCGCCGGCCGCCGCCTGCCAGAGGGTCAGGGCGCTGATCGCGGCGGTGTCGGCGCGCAGGATGCGAGGGCCAAGCGACACCGGTGTGACGAACGGCAGCGACCGCAGCCGCTCGCGCTCCTCCGGCGAAAAGCCGCCCTCGGGACCGATCAGGATGGCGGCCGGGGCGGCGCTGCCCGCCAGGGCTTCGAAGGCCGGCCGCGCGTCGCCGCCCTCGTCGCAGAAGACGAGCTTTCGGGCCGGGTCCCAGCCGTCGAGGATCTCGGAGAGCTTCACCGGATCTTCCACCGAGGGCACATCCAGGCGACCGGTCTGCTCGGCGGCCTCCATGGCGATGGCGTCCAGGCGACCCAGCTTGACGAAGTCGACATTGGTCCGGCGCGTGACGGTCAGACGCACCCTACGCACGCCCAGCTCGGCGGCCTTTTCGACGATGGTCTCGACCCGGCCGCGCTTGACCAGGGCGATGACCAGATCAAGGTCGGGACCCAGCGCCATCGGGCGGACCTGCTCGTCGACCTTCAGCAAAGAGCCGCGCTTGCCGGTCTCGGTCAGGGTGGCCGACCACTCGCCGTCGCGGCCGTTGAACAGCAAAACCTGGGCGCCGATGGCCTGGCGCATCACCGAGGTGAGATAGCGCGACTGGTCGAGGGTCAGGATGACGCCGTAGCCGGGGGCCAGGTCCTGGGGAACGAAAAGACGGATCATGGGCTCCTTCTAGCGCAACTGTGCTTTCGAGGGGTAGGCTCACCGCATGAGCAAGTCAGACGACTACGAAACCGAGCTCGCCGCCCTGCAACTGGCCCTGATCCGGATGCAGCAGAAGGCCATCAAGGACGGCTGGAAGATCCTGACCGTCTTCGAAGGCCGCGACTCCGCCGGCAAGGATGGCGCGATCGCCCGGATCACCGAGCACCTGTCGCGACGCAACACCATCGTCGTGGCCCTGCCCAAGCCGTCAGACCGCGAACAGGGCGAGTGGTATTTCCAGCGCTATGTCGAATGGCTTCCGGCTGCGGGCGAGGCCGTGCTGTTCAACCGCTCCTGGTACAATCGCGGCGGCGTCGAGCCGGTCATGGGCTTCTGCACGCCCGAGCAGCACGCCCAGTTCCTCAAGGACGTTCCGGCCTTCGAGACCATGCTGGTCGACAGCGGCATGCGCTACGCCAAGTTCTGGCTGGATATCAGCCGCGAAACCCAGGCCGAACGTCTGAAGGCCCGCCGCGAGGATCCGCTGAAGGCCTTCAAGGTCAGCGACCTGGACGCCGTGGCCGAGGCCAAGTGGGACGACTACACCGCCGCCCGCGACGAGATGCTGACCCGCACCCATTCCGAGGCCGCGCCGTGGATCTGCGTCCGCGCCGACCACAAGAAGGCCGCTCGCCTCAACATTATCCGCTGGCTGCTGCACGCGGCCGGCGAGAAGAAGCTGCTGAAGGGGATCGAGAAGCCCGACCCCGAGGTGATCTTCCCGTTCGAGGTGGCGGCCCTGAGCGACGGGCGGCTGGCGCGGTAGGCTCCAAAATCCCTCTCTCATAGAGAGAGGGAGGGGCCCGCCGCGAAGCGGTGGGAGGGTGAGAGGTTTCACCGTGTCGGGGGAAGCTCGGTTTGTGGTGACCGGACGAAAGGGGCGGTTAGGAGACGTTCGCCGCGAGGAGTTCGGTGAGCCAGCCGTCAAGGCGATCCGCATCGAGTGTGACGTCTGACGAAGACTTCACAGTGCGCGTCGTCGCCACATCAATGATCTCAATGTCGGCTCTGCCATTCGGCCAGAAGGTTAGACGCCCCCAGGCGCCCATGCCCTCCAGATCAAACCACGACCCATCCTTAGAAGCTTGGTCCCAGTTTTCGGATCTCGTTACGGTCAGCGCGTAAGCGTCCAGCCGTGCCGAGTTCACCGAAAGCCACTCGTCTAGGTCCAGCGAAGTCATGGCACATCATGTCGCGACGAGCTTAAGCGTTCAACTTCCGACTTGGCTCGAACGCCGTCCGCGCCCGGTTCGGAGAGATTGTAACCTCTCACCCTCCCACCGCTTCGCGGCGGGCCCCTCCCTCTCTCAAAGAGAGAGGGATCGTCTACCGCCGCCGCTTCCGCGCCGCGCGTTCGGCGGCGATCTCGAGGTTCTGCGCCACCCGGTACTCAACGATCTCGCGAACCAGCGCCTCGGGCAGCGGGTTTTCCGGCTGGAAGCGGATCGTGCCTTTGCTGGTGTCATAGGCCTTCAGCCGGTCGGCGAAGGGTTCGATCACGCTGTGCGGATAGAAGGCGCAGTGGTTCTTGGCGGCGCCGAAATGCACCAGCGAGCCGTTCAACTTGAAACTTGGCAGGCCATAACTGATGCACTCTTCCGCGCCTGGGGCGGCAGCCAGAATCTGGCGGCGGAGCACTTGGAGCGCGGCGCGCTGGTCGGGCGGAACATCGGCGAGATAGGCGTCGATCGACGCGGCGGCGGCTTTCACGGCGGTTCCTCCCTGAGAGTCTTCGAGGACGTCCCGCCGCAGCCTGATCCGACATCCGCCCCCGATCAATCGACCGGGGACGGACAGGCGGGTCCTATCGAACGCCGTACAGCGCCATCACGTCCTTGCGGAACGCCGCGCCGCTGTCGGGGCGGCTGTAGAACATGTGGCCGCCGGCATAGTTGGACAGGGTGACGCGGCCGGCCACGGTGGCCGGCATGGCGTCGACGATCAGGCGCGAGGCGAAGAACGGGCACGACAGGTCGTTATAGCCGTGCACGATCAGCACCTTCAGTTTCGGATCGACCGAGACGATCTTGCGCAGGTCGGTCACCGACTCGGTGTCGGGGCCCTTGCCGCGATCCCAGCCGCGGTTGACCACGTCCGACAGGGCGTCATAGCGCACGTCCGGCTTCCAGCCGACGATGCGGGTGGTGAAGTCGACGATGGCGCTGGTGGTCGGGGCGATGATCGCATCCAGGATCGGGTCATTGACCTCCTGCTCGGGCGCATTGGGGAAGGGATCCAGCGCCGTGACGTTGCTGTCATAGCGGCTGCCCAGGCGGCCGGTGTCGCGGAACACCTCGCGCAGGAACGACTGGGTCTCCAGACGCCCGCCGGCCCGGCGCACGAACTTGGGATCGAGACCCGTCATGGCCGAGACCTTGGTCGTCAGGCGATCCAGGGCGGCGGGGTCGGAGCCCTTCATCAGGTCGACCATGTATTCGCCGCGCGTATAGTCCTCGACGGCCTTGATGCTCTCGGGCGTCAGCTTGCCGTCGCGCTCCAGCTTGGCGGCCGCGATCGACGGCAGGGTCCACATCGACGGCAGGGGCGAGATCTCCTGGCCCTGGCGACCGGCGCTGGTCAGCAGCGGCGAGACCAGAACCACGCCCTTCACCGCCACGCCCAGATCGGTCTGCAGGGTGTAGGCCAGGCGCGGGCCGCGGAAACCACCATAGCTTTCGCCGACGATGTATTTCGGCGAGGCCAGGCGCTCGGTCTTGACCAGATAGTCGAAGACGATGCGCGACAGGTAGTCGATGTCCTGTTTCACGCCATAGAAGCGCTTCTTGGTCTCTTCCTCGGTGGTCAGGCTGCGCGAGAAGCCGGTGCCGACCGGGTCGATGAAGACGATGTCGGTGAAATCCATCCAGCTGGCGGGGTTGTCTTCCAGCTTGACCGGGGCCGAAGGGCTGTCGCCCTCGGCGCCGAACTGCACGCGCTTGGGACCCAGGGCGAAGTTCAGATAGACCGACGCCGCGCCCGGACCGCCGTTGAAGGCGAAGGTGATAGGACGGTTGGGATCGCGCGGGCCGTCCAGCGCGTAGGCGGTGAACACCACCTCGGCGATCTTCTTGCCCTTCTCGTCGCGCACCGGCATCGCGCCGACCGTGGCGGTGTAGGACAGGACCTTGCCGCCCACCGTGGCGGTCTGCTTGACCGACCTGTCGGCCGGGAACGGCGTCAGCTCGCTGGCCGCCGGCTTGTCGCCGCCCTTGGCGTCCTGGGCGAAAACGCCGCCCGCCCCGGCCAGAGCGCCCGCCAGAACAAGCGCCGCGAGCCCGGCCCTGAATGAATTTCGCATCAACACCCCCATACTGAGGCCGAAATTGCTAGTGCATGATCGCCAGCTTCACAACGGCCTCAGGGCGTGATCCTGTCGCGGCACAGGCGAGGATACGGCTATGGACCATACGGCAAGCCAATCGGCCCGAACGACCACCGCCATCCGGCTGGGGACGGGGCTGCTCCAGGGGCTGGCGCTCTTCCTGCTGCACCACGCCGAGAACATCAAAGCCTGGCCGGCCACCCAGCCGCTCGCCTTCGCGCCCCTGGTGCTGGTGGCTTTGTTCGCGCCCTTCGTGGTGCTGGCCGGGATCGGGGCCCTGCGCCGGACCAGCCTGATCGTCTGGGCGCTGGGGGCCACGGCCTTCACGGCGGGCCTGGCCTTTTACGGCGCCTGGCAGGGCGTCGACGCGGACAAGATGCCCGACTTCCCGGTGTTCGCCGCCATCGCCGCCGGCCTGTTCATCGCCCATCACCTGATCCAGCCGGCGCAGGCCGAGCGGCGGGTGGTGGCCAGCTATCCGGCCTATTTCGACATCACCTGGATGCACGGGGTGCAGCTGGTCCTGTCGGCGGGCTTCACCGGCGCGTTCTGGATCCTGCTGTATCTGGGCGCGTCGCTGTTCAAGCTGATCGGCATCGACGCCATCCAGAAGCTGATCGCCGAAGAGGCCTTCGCCTTCCCCGCCACCACGGTGATGTTCGCCGCGGCCGTGCAGCTGACCGACGTGCGCTCGACCCTGGTGCGCGGCGTGCGCACCGTGGCCCTGACCCTGCTGGCCTGGCTGCTGCCGCTGATGACCCTGATCGCCGCCGGCTTTCTGGCCAGCCTGCCGTTCACAGGCCTCGAGCCGCTGTGGAAGACCCGCGCCGCCACCGCCCTGCTGCTGACCGCCGCCGCCCATCTGATCGTGCTGATCAACGCCGCCTATCAGTGCGGGACCGAGCCGCCGCCGACCGTGCTGAAATGGGCGGCGCGGATCGCGGGCCTGCTGCTGATCCCCATCAGCCTGCTGGCCGCCTATGGCCTGGCCCTGCGGGTTGGCCAGCATGGCCTGACGCCCGACCGGGTGTTCGCCGGCGCCTTCGTGCTGGTCGCGGGCGGCTATGCCGTCGGCTACGCCATCGCCGCCCTGCGCAGGGGCGACTGGATGAAGGCGCTGGAGACGACCAATATCGTCATGGCCTTTGTCAGCCTGGCCCTGCTGACCGCCCTGTTCACGCCCATCGCCGACCCGGCCCGCCTGTCGGTCAATGATCAGGTCGGCCGGCTGGAGCGCGGCAAGGTCAAGCCCGCCGACTTCGACTACGCCTTCCTGCGCTTCGACGGCGGCCGCCATGGACGGGCCGTGCTGACGCGGCTGAAGACCGACAAGAACCCCGAGATCGCCAGGGGCGCCGCCCAGGCCCTGGCCTGGACCGTCCGCCCGCCGCTGGACGCCCGTCCGCGCTTTACCCGCACCACCGTCTATCCCACCGGCAGCGTGCTGCCCGAGAGCCTGGTCAAGCAGGACTGGCTGCCGCAGGAGGGCGACTCGGTCTGCGTCTATCCGGAGACGGTCTGCTCGGCCCTGCTGCTGGACGTCGACGGCGACGGCAACGAAGAGGTGCTGTTCTCGAACGGCGGGACGCTGGACGTCATCAAGCAGTTCCCCAAGGACAGCTGGAAGAAGATCGGCACGGCCTCGGCCCGCTGCAGCGGGACCGACCTGGACAAGGCCCTGAAGTCGGGGACCGCCCGCATGGCTGATCCCGTGCCGCGTCGCGACATCCTGGTGGGCGACCTGCGGCTGGCCTTTACGCCGTTCGCGGCGGGGTGTGCGGTGGACCTTGAACCGGGATCCGGGCCGACGCGGAATTAGACAACACCGCCACCCCACCAACGCTTGTCATCCCGGCCGCAGCGAAGCGAAGAGCCGGGACCCAGGAGCAACAGCAATGCGCCGGCCCCTGGGTCCCGGACAGCCTCTGCGAGGCTTCCGGGATGACAAGGATTTTGGACTGTGGGTGCGAAGCTACCCCACGCCCTCGCTCACCGCATTGAGCCGCGCATAGACCCCGCCCTTCGCCTTAAGCTCGGCATGGCGGCCCTCTTCCACGACCCGCCCCTTCTGGAACACCAGGATGCGATCCGCCCCGCGCACGGTCGACAGGCGGTGGGCGATGACGATGGTGGTGCGGCCGGCCATCAGGGCCTCGGCGGCGACCTGGACGTCGGCCTCGGTCTCGACATCGAGGGACGAGGTGGCCTCGTCCAGCACCAGGATCGGCGCGTCGGCCAGGAAGGCGCGGGCGATGGCCACGCGCTGGCGCTCGCCCCCCGACAGCTTGACGCCGCGCTCGCCGACCAGGGTGTCGTAGCCCTTGGGCAGACCCAGGATGAACTCGTGGGCATGGGCCTTGCGGGCCGCGTCCTCGATCTCTTCGCGGGTGGCGTCCGGCTTGCCGTAGGAAATGTTCTCCAGCAGCGTGCGGTGGAACAGGGCCGGGTCCTGCGGCACCACCGCGATGGCGCGGCGCAGGGAGCCTTGCGTCACCGCCGAGACGTCCTGGCCGTCGATGACGATCCGGCCGCCCTGCAGGTCGTGCAGGCGCTGGATCAGCTTGACGAAGGTCGACTTGCCCGAACCCGTCGGCCCCACCAGCGCCACCCGCTCGCCGGGCGCGATGGTCAGCGAGAACTGGTCATAGAGCGGCGCGCCGGCCGCCTTGTAGCGGAAGGTCACGGTCTCGAAGGCGATGGCGCCGGGACCGACCTGGAAGGCGTGGGCGTCGGGCGCGTCGGCGATCTGCGGGGCCAGACGGTCCCAGGCGGCGACGTCCTCGCTGTCGTCCAGGCCCTTCTGCAGCATGCGGATGTTCTCACCCAGATTGCGCAGATAGCCGCTCATCAGCATGAAGGCGGTGATGGCGAAGGCCACGTCGCCGGGGCTGGCCGTGCCATGGGCCCAGCCCCAGACCATCGAGCCGGTCAGCCCGGCCTGCAGCACCACCAGCAGCAGGTTCTGGCCCAGCCACACGTCGGTGAAGCGGCTCCAGGTGACCATCACCGCCTCGCGCCACTGGGCCGTGACCTGGGCGATGCGGGCGGTCTCGCGGGCCTCGGCCCCGAAGCTCTTGACGGTGGGGTTGGAGGTCACGGCGTCGGCCAGGGCCCCGCCGATCTTCGAATCCAGCGCGTTGGAGCGCAGGTTGCTGGGCCGCACATAGCGCTCGATGACGATCAGGTTGGCGGCCAGATAGGCGGCGATCACCACCAGCGAGATCACGCCCGCCATGGGTTGGCGAAACAGCATCATGATCGACAGGCCAAACAGCACCACCAGGCCGGGACCCAGCCAGATGGTCACCGCGTCGGTGACACTGTCATAGCCCCACATGGCCCGGGTCAGCTTGCGCACCGTGGCCCCGGCGAAGCTGTCGGCGTGCCAGTCCGACGAGAAGGCCTGCACCCTGGCGAAGCCCTCGTTGGTCATCTCTTCCATGTTGCGGGCGGCCAGCGGAATCCAGAACCGGTGCGAGATGTTGCGCACCACCGCGAAGGCCAGATAGACGCCGACGAACAGCCACAGCGCCGACCAGGCGGCCGGGTCGCCGCGCGGCTTTTCGACCACCGCGTCGATCAGGTGTCCCGAGGCGTAGGGCAGGGCCAGGTCGAAGGCCACGGCGGCCAGGGTCAGGGCCACGCCCAGCCCGAACAGCACCGGACGCCGCTTCCAGAACCGCGCGATGAAGCCCAGCACCTGCCCGTTGGACAGCGCCCGCTTGCGGACGCCCGCTTCGTCCTCGTCGTCGATGAAGTCGCTCATGATGCCGGCTAGATAGGGCCTGCCGGGCAATATGGCGAGCCGAGAGCGGCCGAGCGCCGCTAAAGGTCGCGTCGGATTTCGTCGATCAACCGCTCAAGAGCTCGCAGTTCGGAGGTTTCCGTCCGGTCGAAGGTTTCAATCAGACAGGCTTCCAAACCGACGGGCGGCGCTGAGGAATTCAACGCCTCAGCGCGGCGAACAAGTTCGTAGGTTTCCTGAACGAAAATATCTAACGTGCGCATCACTCGCCCCACTAGGCGAGCAGCGACCTCTGTAAGTTCAGTGTCGCAAAAAATCTCGCGAACGAAAGTCCGACGCATTCGCGCCAGATCTCGGTTCAACCCACCGAGCTCCTTGTAGCGTCCGTTCTCATCCGCGTTCTCATCCAGATGAACGGCATAAGCATAACGCGCGTCATCCATGCCATTGATGCAGCCCGCCAAGGCGTCCTGGATCGAAAACAGTTGGCGTCGCGCCAGCATCCGCAGCCTCGCCCGGTCGAGAAGGCGCAGGCCGAGAACAATGACAAGGGCCTCCATCCAGAAGAAGAGAACAGCCACCAGAATGTTGCCCTCCACGTCTGGGGGCAGCAATGGAAGTTGGAACGGAAGCGGCGGCGCAAAAACACGGACAAGAGCATAGCCCGTGATTGCCATCGCCGTCAGAATAGCCGCTACCAGCAATAAAAGCAGAGGGGTCCCCAACAGCAGATCGCCGATCACGCTCAAGCCAAGGGCCTTACTGGGCTTTTGGACCTTCTTCGGCTTGGCGTTGGTGTTAGCGAACGTCGAGCGGCTAACTCGTCGGGTCACCGTAGGTGTGGGCTGCTCATCACCCAGTATCAGCGGCGTTCTAGCGTCCATAGACCCCTCCCCCAAAGGTGATCCCATCCCCTCTTATGGCGAGAGCCGACGCAATGAAAATCAACCTATTAGAGAAGTTTTTACAGCAAGCGCCGGAACTAGCGCCTCCTGAACGGCCGCCACCGCAGGAACCAGATGATCGCCGGACCGACCACCGGCGTGCGTAGCAGCGGTCGCACGACCAGAGGCCGGGTCTTGAGGAAACAGACCACCGCCCCGATCCAGAACACAGTGGTCGGCATGCCCGGCACCACAACGCCCACCGCGCCGGTGGCGACCAGCGCGCCGCCCACCCCGTCCAGCGCCCAGCGCTCGACGCGGGTTAGGCGACGACGGCGCACTTTGCGATCAGGGACGACGCTCATGGCGCGACCATCTCCCCTCTCGCGGTCCATGTCGAGCGCGGTGAGAGCGAGTCGCAAGACCGTCAGGCCTCGCACACCCCGCCGATCCGGCGCGGCGCCGGCCGGTTGAGGTTGCGCCGGATGCGCGGCCCGAACTTGGGGGTCGACATAAGGCGCAGCAGCATCGCGGTGTCGCCGCCCCGGGCGAAGGCGCGGGCCGCGAGGGTCCATACCGCCGTCGTCACCGGTGAGGGCGTCACGACGCCCAGCGCCGCGCCCAGGATCAGCAGCAGCCAACCCGCCAGACGAAACAGGCCGGAGAGCGGATCGATCGGGCGGGCATCGGACATGGGGTGACTCCTGTCGAAGGGATCGGGGAGAGCGACGGGCGGGAGCAAGCCACCCTCCCCGCGCCGACGAACGGTCCAGAAACGCGGACTATTCGGCGGCGATCGCGGCGGGATCGAACGCGACCCCGATGCGGTGGGCGACGCCGGCGGCATAGGCCGGATCGGCGCGGTGGAAGTGGACCAGCTGGCGCTTCTGGATCTCGACCGGCACGCCGTGCATGGCCGCGGCGATATTGTCGAACAGCTGACGCTGCTGGTCGGCGTTCATCAGCCGGAACAGGTCGCCGGGCTGAGTATAGTCGTCGCTGACCCCGCGATGGTCGAAGCGGTCGGCGTCGCCCGACAGCGGCAGGGCCGGTTCGGCGAAACGCTTGTCCTCGACCGGACCGCCGAACGAGTTGGGCTCGTACCAGGCGTCGGTGCGCGGCGGACTGTCGAAGCGCATCGCGCCGTCGGCATGCTGATGGTTGACCGGGCAGCGCGGACGGTTGACCGGCAGAGCCTCATAGTGCGTGCCGATCCGATAGCGGTGGGCGTCGGCATAGGCGAAGATCCGGGCCTGCAGCACCTTGTCCGGCGAAAAGCCGATGCCGGGCACAATGTTCGACGGGCTGAACGAGCTCTGCTCGATCTCGGCGAAATAGTTGTCGGCGTTGCGGTTCAGCTCGACGACGCCGACCTCGATCAGCGGAAACTCCGCATGCGGCCAGACCTTGGTCAGGTCGAAGGGGTTCCAGCGGAACGTCTCGGCTTGAGCTTCCGTCATCACCTGGATGCAGAACTTCCAGCGCGGGAAATCGCCGCCCTCGATGGCCTCGAACAGGTCGCGCTGGGCGCTCTCGCGATCATTGGCGATGACGGCGTTACCCTCGGCGTTGGTCCAGGTCTTGATGCCCTGCATCGACTTGAAGTGGAACTTCACCCAGACGCGCTGATTGGCGTCGTTGATGAACGAATAGGTGTGGCTGCCGAAGCCGTGCATGAACCGATAGCCCTGCGGCAGGCCGCGATCGCTGAACAGCGTCGTCACCTGGTGCAGGCTTTCGGGGCTCAGCGACCAGTAGTCCCACATGGCCGTCGGCGAGCGCAGGTTGGTGACCGGGTGGCGCTTCTGGGTGCGGATGAAGTCGGGGAACTTCAGCGGATCGCGGACGAAGAACACGGGGGTGTTGTTGCCCACCATGTCCCAGTTGCCTTCCTCGGTGTAGGCCTTGATCGAGAAGCCGCGCACGTCGCGCTCGGCGTCGGCGGCGCCGCGCTCGCCGGCCACGGTGGAAAAGCGCATCAGGATCTCGGTCTTCTTGCCCACCTCGGACAGGAACTTGGCCTTGGTCCAGCGCGTGACGTCCTGGGTGACCGTCAGCGTGCCATAGGCGCCCGAGCCCTTGGCGTGGACGACGCGTTCCGGCACCCGCTCGCGGTTCTGGTGGGCCAGCTTTTCCAGCAGTTGGTAGTCCTGCATCAGCAGCGGGCCACGCGGGCCGGCGCTGAGGGAATTCTGGTTGTCGGCGATGGGCGCGCCGGCCGTGGTGGTCAGGATCTTGTCGGTCATGGTGGCCTCCGCCGCTTGGGTCTGCTCAAGGTGACCGCTGCGGTTCCATAAATCCAATTGATCCTTTTGTTCGACAGCATCGGATCAATCTATACGAACGGTCGGGGCGATCCTGAAGGGCGGCGGGACTGGCGGTCGTGAAGGATGGGCCTGCGTTTTGTCCAAACGCACTGTGTTCCCTGCCCCGCCCTCGCGCGCTAAGCCTTGGCGCATGACGACCATCCTGCCCGACGCCGCCGCGACCAACTGGGTCGACCGCCATGCGCCCCCGGCCCTGCGCCCGTGGCTGAAGCTGGGGCGCTTTGACCGGCCGGCCGGGATCTGGCTGCTGATGCTGCCCGGCTGGCAGGGCATCGCCCTGGCCGGGGCCGAGAAGGGCCAATGGCCCAATCCGTTCCTGCTGGTCGCCTTCTTCGTCGGCGCGGCCCTGATGCGGGCGGCCGGCTGCGCCTTCAACGACATCGTCGACCGCGACTTCGACGCCCAGGTCAGCCGCACGGCGATGCGGCCGATCCCGGCGGGGCAGATCAGCGTCAAACAGGCCTGGGCCTTCGTGCTCGGCTGCTGCGGGGTGAGTTTCCTGATCCTGGTCTGCCTGGGCTGGCTGGCGATCGGGCTGGGCGTGCTGTCGCTGGGCCTGGTCGCCGCCTATCCCTTCATGAAGCGCATCACCTGGTGGCCGCAGGCGTGGCTGGGCCTGACCTTCAACTGGGGCGTCCTGCTGGGCTACGCCGCAGCCACCCACAGCCTGAGCTGGACCGCCGCCCTGCTCTACGCCAGCGGCATCTTCTGGACCCTGGGCTATGACACGATCTACGCCGTGCAGGACCTGGAAGACGACGCCCTGGCCGGCGTGAAATCCTCGGCCCGCAAGCTGGGCGACAGGGCGCAGTACGGGGTCGCCGCCTTCTATGCCGCGTCGTTCGTGCTGGCCGTGGCGGCGGCCTGGGTCGGAAACCTGGGCGCGCTGTTCCTGCCGCTGGTCGCGCTGTTCGCTGTCCACCTGTCGCGGCAGGCGGCGGCGCTGAGGCTGGATGATCCGGCCGGGGCGTTGAAACTGTTCAAGTCCAACACGCTGGCGGGGCTGGTGCTGTTCCTGGCGCTGGTGGCGGGGCTATGGAAGCCGGAGACGCGGTTCTAAAACGGCCCGCTGCTGTAGATCCGCTCCATGCTCTTCTCCAGATCGGCCAGCCGCCGGTCATAAGCGCGGTTCAGGCAAGCCTTGTTGCCGCCGCAGGTCCTACGGTTTCGCAGCCATTCCTGCTGCTGATCCATCAGCGCGCCGCGCCCGCCCATGGCCAGGGTGCGCTTGTTGATGCCGTACAGAACGTCCATCCGCACATCCTTGTCGTTCAGGGCGCGTTCGGCGCAGATCGCCTTCTCGTCGGCGGTGCGGGCCTTCCGGCAGTCGAAGCTGGCGGCGCTGGCCGAGCCGGCTATGCAGGCGAAGGCGAGAACGAGGCCGAGGGACACGGGACGCATGGGCAAGTCTCCGAAAGGGCGATGACGCCACGTCATCCTTCATGACCCAAGCTGAATGTGGGATGATGGTTCCATGACCGTTGCATCACGCGTCAAGCCGCTGGACCTTTTCGCACCCGATGAGTGGGCGAAGGTCTCGGCGCGCTCGTCCTGGCGCGGGATCTGGATGGTGGCCCACGCCTGGGGAACGATCCTGCTGGCCGGCGCCCTGTTCGTCGCCTTCCCCAATCCCCTGACCTACGTCCTGGCCGTGATGATCATCGGCGCGCGGCAGTTGGGCCTGGCGATCCTGATGCACGAGGCGGCCCATGGCGGCCTGCACCCCAACCTCAATGTCAATGACGGACTGGGCGAGTGGCTGTGCGCGGCCCCGACCGGCGCGTCGCTGAAGAGCTATCGCCCCTATCACCTGACCCACCACAAATACGCCCAGCAGGCCGAGGACCCCGACCTGATCCTGTCGGCGCCGTTCCCGACCACGCGGGCCTCTCTGAACCGCAAGATCATCCGCGACCTGACCGGCCAGACCTTCTTCAAGCAGCGGTTCGGGCCGCTCTTGGGCAAGCTGAAGGGCTCGAAAGCCATTGGGCAGCCGAAGGGCGCGATCTTCAGCGGCGAGATCGCCCGCCAGAAGCCGTTCCTGCTGTGGAATCTCGGCCTGCTCGTCGCCCTGTCGATGGTGGGCCTGTGGTGGGCTTGGCTGGCGTTATGGATCGTGCCGATGGCGACCTGGTTCCCGCTGGTCACCCGCCTGCGCAACATCGCCGAGCACGCCCTGGTCGCCAAGGGCGAGCCCGACCCGTTCCGCCACGCCCGCACCACCCGGGCCAACTGGCTCGAGCGCCTGCTGATCGCGCCCTACCACGTCAACTTCCACGCCGAGCACCACATGTTCATGCACACCCCGTGCTGGAACCTGCCGCTGGCGCACCGGCTGCTGGAGCAGAAGGGCCTGACGGGCGGGATGCTGACGGCGCCGGGGTATCTGAGCGTGCTGAAGGCGGCGTCGAGCAAGCCTGCCATCGCTTGAGGCGTCACGCCGTGCTCTAAGCGCGCCATGATCGACCAGACGCTGGAAGGCCGCCGCGCCTTCATTCTTGAGAACACCCGCGTCCAGGCGCCGCCGCATGCGCCCGAGCTTTCCCTGCATCTGGCCGACGAAATCACCCCGATCTGGAAGCTGACCGAGGAAGCCCTGGAGGAACTGGGCCTGGCCCCGCCGTTCTGGGCCTTTGCCTGGGCGGGCGGACAGGCCCTGGCGCGCCATATCCTCGATCACCCAGAAATCGTGGCCGGCAAGACCGTGGTCGATTTCGCCACCGGCTCGGGCATCGTAGCCATCGCGGCGATGAAGGCGGGCGCCAGGAGCGTGCTGGCCAATGACATCGACAGTTTCTGCCAGGCGGCCGTCAGCCTGAACGCCCAGGTCAACGCGGTCGAGATCGCCTTCACCGACGCCAACCTGCTGGACGGTCCGCCGCCCGCCTGCGACGTGCTGCTGGCCGGCGACATCTGCTACGAGAAGCCGATGGCCGAGGCGGTGATGGCCTGGATGCGTCAGGGCCGCGCCTCTGGCTCCACCGTGCTGATCGGCGATCCGGGCCGCACCTATTTCCGCAAGGACGACCTGATCAAGCTGGCCGAATACCAGGTCGAGACCACCCGCGAGCTGGAAGATTTCGCCATCAAGCGCACCTGCGTCTGGACTCTGCCGTGACGGCATTTTAGAACAATAAGAGAACAAACTGGAGATCGCGACCATGCGCGAAGACGGCAAGATCGACTATATCGAGTGGCCCGCCACCAACCTGCCGGCCACCAAGGGCTTCTATCAGGCGGCTTTCGGCTGGACCTTCGCCGACTACGGCCCCGACTACGCCGCCTTTGAAGGCCAGGGCGCCGACGGCGGTTTCTGCACCCCGCAGGAAGGCTCGACCGACAAGCCGCTGGTGATCCTGTATGCGCACGATCTGGAGGCCATGGCGGCCAAGGTCACCGCCGCCGGCGGCGTGATCACCGCGCCGATCTTCAGCTTTCCGGGCGGTCGCCGGTTCCACTTCACCGATCCGTCGGGCAACGAGCTGGGGGTCTGGAGCGAGACCTAGGTTTCAGATCCTCCCCCTCTGGGAGAGCCTCCAAAAAACCGTCACACGCCGTCGCTAATGTCCGGCCCCGGAGTATCGGGGTCGGACAGATGGGCGAGCGAAGCTGCGGCGATTGCGGGATGTGCTGCAAGGTCCTGCACATCGGCGAGCTGCAGAAGGACGCCGGCGTCTGGTGCGGCCATTTCAAGAAGGGCGGCGGCTGCGGCAACTACGAAGCCCGGCCCCAGGCCTGCCGGGGCTTTACCTGCCTGTGGCTGGACTCGGTGCGGCTGGACGACGCCTGGCGGCCCGACCGGGCCGGGTTCCTGATGTATCCCGACAAGGACGGCAAGCGCCTGAACGTGGTGGTCGACACCGGCAAGCCGACCGCGTGGAAGCGCGAACCCTATTATTCCAAGCTCAAGGCCATGTCGCAGCGGGCCTATGACGGCTTCGAGCTGATGATCTGCATCGGCGACCGCCGGGTGGTGATGTTCCCGTCCGAGGACGTCGATCTGGGCGTGCTCAATCCCGACCACAAGGTGGTCAGCGGCTATGTCGAGCGCGAGGGCGTGCAGGTGCCCTTCGCCATGGTGCTGAGCGACGTCCACTAGCTCCCCCTTCCCCCTTGATGGGGGAAGGGCCGGGGATGGGGGTGATGCGGCGGTGCAGCCGGCAAGGCCCTATCACCCCCACCCAACCCTCCCCCATCAAGGGGGAGGGCTAAAATCGCGGCCGGAAATCCCGCGGCGCCCAGCCGAAATCCCGCCTCGCATCGCCGCTGTCGAAGGTCAGGTCCACGCCCATCCGCGAGCCCATGGCCGCCGTGGCTCCGGGCAGGAAGGGCGAGGCCGCCTTCAGCATCAGGCCAAACAGGGCCGGCGGCAGGGAGAGCACCACCGGCGTGCGCCCCAACCCCTCAAACACCCGCGTCGCCATCTGGCGATAGGTCAGGGTCTCGCCGCCCACCAGGTCATAGGCCCGGTTCTGCGCGTCCGGCGCGGTCGCCGCCGCCAGGGCGCCGACGGCCAGGTCCTGGGCATGGACCGGCTGACGCAGGCCCTCGCCCGGGCCCGACAGCGGCAGCACGCCGAAGCGGCGGATCAGGCTGGCCAGGCGGCTGACATTGCCGTCGCGGCCCTCGTCATAGATCAGGGTCGGCCGCAGGACGGTCCAGCCCACGCCATGGACCGCGCAGAACCGCTCCACGGCCGCCTCGGCGTCGGCCAGGCTGGCGGCGACAGCGCGTTCCTCGGGCACGTCCGAGGCCTGCTTGGTGAAGCGGCTGGTCGAGGAAAAGGCCACCAGCCGGGTCATGCCCTGGGCCTTCAGGGCCGGCAGGGCGTCGGGCAGCAGCCAGATCGGCGACAGCGAAAACACCGTCGCCACCGGCGGCAGGCCGTCTTCCAGATGCGGATCGGAGAGGTCGGCGTCCAGCCAGCAGGCCTCGCCGGTCGGCGGCCGACGGCTGACCGCCACCGGGTCGACACCGGCCGCGCGCAGGCGATCCAGCAGATAGCCGCCGATCAGGCTGGTCGCGCCCAGCACCAGCACCGGCGTCTTCAGGGTGTTCGAAACGTCCATCCTGTTTCTATAGTCCAGCAGGGAGAAAAACGCCCATGGCCATGACCTATGACGCGGTTCGCGCCTTCGCCTTCACCCTGCCCGGAGTCGAGGACGGCACGGCCTATGGCCGCCCCTGCCTGAAGGCCCACGGCAAGTTCCTGACGAGGCTGTACGAGGACGGCGACAGCCTGGTCTGCCCGGGCGTGGGGTTCGACGAGCGCGAAATGCTGATCGAGGCCGAGCCCGACACCTTCCATGTCACCGATCACTTCCGGAATTATCCGTATGTTCTTGTTCGTATGGCACAGGTTCATCCGGGAACGGTGGAACGCCTGATCGAGCGGCAGTGGCGCGCGACCGCCCCCAAAAAGGTGCTGAAAGCCTGGGACGCCGCAAAAGGGGAGACCGCATGAAAACCTGGCGCATCCTGATCGCCGCCCTGGCCTGTCTGGGCCCCGCCCTGCAGTACGTCCTGATGGTGTACGACGAGACCCTGGCCTCGGGCGCGGTCAAGTCGCTCGAGTTCTTCAGCTACTTCACCATCCTCAGCAACATCCTGGCCGCCGTGGTCCTGACCGCGCCGCTGGCCGCGCCGACCTCAAAGGTCGCCATCTGGGCCGAGCGGTCATCGACCCGGATCAGCGTGGCCGTCTATCTGACCATCACGGCGGCGATCTATCACACCCTGCTGGCGGGCCTGTGGGACCCCCGGGGCCTGCGCCTAGTGTCCGACATCCTGCTGCACACGGTCACCCCGATCCTGTTCCTGGTCGACTGGCTGATGCGCGGCGGCCAGGGCGAGGCCGGACGGGCCACGGCCGCCAAGGCCCTGGTCTTTCCGGCGATCTATGGCGTCTGGACCCTGGCCCATGGCGCGCTGTCGGGCTTCTATCCGTATCCGTTCTTTGATGTCGGCAAGCATGGCTACCTGTCGGTGATCGTGACCATGCTGGTGATGGCGGGCGGCTTCCTGCTGGTGGCCCTGGCGTTCATGGTGGTCCATCAGGCCCGGGCCAGGCTGGCGATCGGCCGCGGGACGCCCATATCCGCCTGAGTGCTTTCGTAGAGGTCTGAATGTCCAAGCTCGTTCCCGCCGTCCGTTCGGGCGATGTCCTGATCCCCGCCCTGGGCTTTGGCACCTGGCAGCTGGAGAACGGCTCGGCCCGGCCGCTGGTCGAGCAGGCCCTGGAGATCGGCTACCGCCACATCGACACCGCCCAGGCCTATCGCAACGAGCGCGACGTCGGCGCGGCCATCGCCGCCAGCGGCGTCAAGCGCGACGAGATCTTCCTGACCACCAAGGTCTGGATCGACAACTTCGCCGACGGCGACCTGCAGCGCTCGGCCGAGAAGAGCCTTGAGCGCCTGGGCCTCGACCATGTCGACCTGCTGCTGCTGCACTGGCCCAAGCCGACCACGCCCCTGGCCGAAACCATGGCGGCGCTCAACGACGTCAGGGATCGCGGCCTGACCCGCGCCATCGGCCTGTCGAACTTCCCCTCGGCGGTGATGGCCCAGGCCCAGGCGTTGTCGAAGGCGCCGATCGCCACCAACCAGGTCGAGTACCACCCCTATCTGTCGCAAAAGACCCTGATCGCGGCGGCCCACGCGGCCGGAACCTCGATCACCGCCTGGTCGCCCCTGGCCCAGGGCAAGGTCGCCGAAGATCCGGTGCTGATCGCCATCGGCGAGGCCCACGGCAAGACGCCGGGCCAGGTCACCCTGCGCTGGCTGATCCAGCAGGGCGTCATCGCCATCCCCCGCACCAAGACCCCGGCCCGCATCGCCGAGAACTTCGACGTGCTGGATTTCGACCTGTCCGACGCCGAAATGGCGGCGGTGTTCGCCCTGGCGCGGCCCGATGGGCGGATGGGGAACTGGCTGGATGCGGCGTACAGCTGGGACGTGGGTTAGGCGGGGCGGGCGTATTCCTGCAAGTAGTGAGCGGAACTCCGTTGAATACGCGCTTCTCACCCGCAACCTGCGACCGCAACTGGTAACCTGCTCTTCCGCAGGTTCGCCCTCTACAGTGTCGCGACGTTCATTGGCGCAATAAGAGGCACGGCGGCTTTCATGGCTGACGACAAGCTCCAACACATTAGCGAGATGCCTGAAATCCCCCGCGTCGAGATCGATCCTGACGCAATCCAGGCTTTCACCAAGAACGGCGACTTCATGTGGTTGGCCGTAGAGTTGCTAAAGGAGGTCGCCTCCTACACCTGCTACGCGGCGGGACTCACCGACGAGAGTGGAACGTGGAGCCGGGACGAAGCTGTGGTGGGCGGAAACATGATCCGGCTCTACAAGCTCATGCATGCGATCTTGGACCAGACTACTCAAAAGCGCGGTGAAATCGCGTTCGCCCTCTTCCGGCTGACGTTCGAGACCATCGTCAACATCCGCTACCTGATCAAGCACCAATCGCCCGAATTGACGACCTCCTACATCACCTATTCGCTGAAGCACGAGCGCAAGCTTTTCAATACGATCAATGAAAACATCGCCGCTCAGAATGGCGTGGCTCTCCCCATAGAAGAGCGCATGTTGAAGTCGCTCAACAGGGCCGCCGAATGTGCAGGCGTCACCTATGATCAGGTGGACCATAAGCAGAAGAACTGGGGTGGGAAAAACATTTACGAGAAGGCCGAAGATCTCGACTGGAGGGAGCAATACGCAGGCGCGTTTGCTGGACCATCGCACAACGTGCACGGCAACTGGCATGAACTATATAGCAGCCATCTTGAATGGGACGGCGGTGAGCGATTTTCGCCGAAATTCGACTTCGCTCGACCGAGGCCTCAGCCCATTTTCGCGTTATGCGTTCTAGCGACAGACTGCCTCTACGACTTCTATCAGTTTAAGACGGGCGAATACGGGGTCGAGGTTCTTTGGCCACCCGTAGAGGACTTGCAAGAGCGGGTGATTGCAGCCGACCAAGCCCATGAAGCCTATCTATCAGGGAAACGGTGGCCAGAGGTTTAGGCCGACAGACGCAGAAATTTCCGATCCAGGTCGAACCCCGACCCCAAGGTCGGTGCGATCCTTAAATCTCCTGGAGGCTGCAGCGTGCAGGGCTGATCAGGTCAGTCAAGGACCGCTCTCCGAGCGGCCGCTACGCGGCGGCGAAGCCGTCCTCGTATGATGGACGAACGGTCTACCGATGAGGTTTGATCGGGACGGCTGGAAGCTCGTGGAACCGTCCGTGGGACTAGACCCGCACTCAAGCAGGAGCTCCAGCCGTCTGTTGTCGTGCAACTCCGAACAGTTGCCTGAGCTCGAA
>CALRUN020000056.1:0-24100 GCA_943371355.1 Alsobacter soli | reverse complement strand
CCAGCTTCAGGCGGTCTTCCGGGCTCTGCTTCCACTCGGTCTGCGGCTCGGGCGTGTCGGTGTGCAGCCAGGGCTCGACCGAGGCGTATTGCGCGTAGAACAGGGTCAGGTCCGGGATCAGGTCCTTGACCACCGGCGCGTGCGGCAGCGGGGCGATCTGCACGGTCTTGCCGGGCACTTCGGCCCAGCCGTGCGTGCAGGCCAGGGTGTTGCGGCCGCCGATATTCATCGAGCAGGAGCCGCAGACCCCTTCCCGGCACGACCGGCGGAAGGCCAGCGTCGGGTCGATGGTGTTCTTGATATAGAGCAGGGCGTCCAGGACCATCGGTCCGACCGCTTCCATATCGACGTCGTACGTGTCCCAGCGCGGATTGCCGCCCGCCTCGGGATCGTAGCGATAGATCTTGAAGGTCTTGACCTTCGTGGCTCCGGCGGGCGCCGGCCAGTGCTTGCCGGCCTTGACCTGGGAGTTCTTGGGAAGCGTCAGCTCGACCATCGGACCCTCAATAAACCCGTGCTTTAGGCGGGATGTAGGCGATGTCGTCGGACATCGTGTAGCTGTGCACCGGGCGGTAATCGATCTTCACCTTGCCGGTGTCGACGTCGAGCCAGGCCAGGGTGTGTTTCATCCACTCGCCGTCATTGCGATCGCCGAAGTCTTCGCGGGCATGGGCGCCGCGGCTTTCGGTGCGGTTGACCGCGCCGGCCACCGTCACGACGGCCTGACCGATCAGGTTGTCGAACTCCAGGGTCTCCATCAGGTCGGTGTTCCACACCAGCCCGCGGTCGCTGACCTTGATGTCCTTGGCCTTCTCCCAGACGTTCGCCAGGCGCTGAGCGCCGCCGACCAGGGTTTCGCCGGTGCGGAACACGGCGGCGTCTTCCTGCATGGCCTTCTGCATCTCAAGACGCAGGGCGGCCGTGCCCTGGGTTCCGCTGGCGTTGCGATAGCGGTCGAAGCGCGACAGGTGGGCGTCGGTATTGGCGTTCTTCAGCTCGGGCTGGGTAGCCATGGGCTTGAGGATCTCGGCGCAGCGCAGGGCGGCCGCGCGACCGAACACGACCAGGTCGATCAGCGAGTTGGAGCCCAGGCGGTTGGCGCCGTGCACCGAGACGCAGGCCGCCTCGCCCACGGCCATCAGGCCGGGGATCACCTGGTCGGGGTTTTCGCCCGACTTGGTGACGACTTCGCCGTGATAGTTCGTCGGGATGCCGCCCATGTTGTAGTGGACGGTCGGCAGCACCGGGATCGGCGCCTTGGTGACGTCGACGCCGGCGAACACCTTGGCGGTCTCGGAGATGCCGGGCAGGCGCTCGTGCAGGATCTTGGGATCCAGGTGATCCAGGTGCAGGAAGATGTGGTCCTTGTTGGGACCCACGCCGCGACCTTCGCGGATCTCGATGGTCATGGCCCGGCTGACCATGTCGCGCGGGGCCAGGTCCTTCACGGACGGCGCATAGCGCTCCATGAAGCGCTCGCCTTCCGAATTGGTCAGGTAGCCGCCTTCGCCGCGGGCGCCTTCGGTGATCAGGCAGCCGGCGCCGTAGATGCCGGTGGGGTGGAACTGCACGAATTCCATGTCCTGCAGCGGCAGGCCGGCGCGCAGCGCCATGGCGTTGCCGTCGCCGGTGCAGGTGTGGGCCGAGGTCGCCGAGAAATAGGCGCGGCCGTAACCGCCCGTCGCCAGGATCACCATCTGGGCCTGGAAGCGGTGCAGGGTGCCGTCGTCGAGCTTCCAGGCGGTGACGCCCCGGCAGACGCCGTCTTCCATGATCAGGTCAAGGGCGAAGTACTCGATGAAGAACTCGGTGTCGTGGGCCAGGGACTGGCCGTACATCGTGTGCAGCATGGCATGACCGGTGCGGTCGGCCGCGGCGCAGGTGCGCTGGATCGGGCCTTCGCCGTAGTTCTTGGTCATGCCGCCGAAAGCGCGCTGATAGATCTTGCCCTCGGCCGTGCGCGAGAAGGGCACGCCCCAGTGCTCCAGCTCGTAGACGGCGGCCGGCGCGTTGCGGGTCAGGTATTCGATGGCGTCCTGGTCGCCCAGCCAGTCCGACCCCTTGACGGTGTCGTACATATGCCAGCGCCAGTCATCCTGGCCCATGTTGCCGAGCGAGGCCGAGATGCCGCCCTGGGCCGCCACGGTGTGGCTGCGGGTCGGGAACACCTTGGTGACGCAGGCGGTCTTCAGGCCGGCCTGGGCGCAGCCGAGCGCGGCGCGGAGGCCCGAGCCGCCGGCGCCGACGACGACGACGTCGAACTTGTGGTCAATGAACTTGTAGGCCGACATCAGAAGGCTCCGGTGAGGGCGACCTTCAGGATCGAGAAGACCCCGAGGAAGCCGCTAAGCACGCAGACAAAGATATTGAGAATGACCAGGGCGCTCTTGGTCGTGAACTTTTGGATGTAGTCCTCGATCACGACCTGGACGGCGCCCTGCAGGTGGATCAGGGCGGCGACCAGCAGCAGGGCCAGCAGCACGGCGTTCAGCGGCGTGGCCAGCCACAGGGCCGCGCCCTCGAAATCACCGGCCGCCAGCTTGAGGCCGGCGAACACGCCCCACAGCGACAGCGGGATCAGGGCGATGCCCGAGACGCGCTCGGTCATGAAGTGGCTGACGCCATGGCGGGCGGCGCCCATGCCGCGCGCGCGCGACAGCGGCGTGCGGAAACGCTCCGACTTGATCTCGGCCATTATTGCAGCGCTCCCGTGGCGGCGGCGATCACCCAGGTGACGATGGTGGCGACCACCGCGAAGGCGATCGCGGTCGCGCCCGTCAGGTCGGCGGTCTTCGGCGCAAAACCGATGCCGGCGTCCCAGAAGGTCTGGCGGATCGCATAGGCGATGTTGAAGAACAGGGCGAAGGTCAGGCCCAGCAGGACCAGCTTGCCCAGCAGCGAGCCCATCACCGAAGTGTAGAGCGCGTAGCTGTCATGGCCCGAGGCCAGGGCCAGGGCCCACAGCGCCAGCAGGACGGCGCCCGCATAGAGGCCGATCACGCAGCCGCGGTGCAGGATCGAGCACGCCATGGTGATATGCCACCGCCACACTTGAAGGTGCGGCGACATCGGGCGCTCAGGCAGCCCCCGGCTCGTGTCGGTCATGAGAGGTCCAACCCCAGTAGCCTTTGTGCGTTGCGGGATGCTTTTAAGCGCGACGACGGGGGTGTCAACGAAACCACCATAGTTGAGAAACGTTCTCAGCGCCGTTGCCGGCTTTCTGACGCCAGTTACGGACCCGGGCGCCGCAAGGATGCATCATCCGCCGCCGCGCGGAACACCGTCAGGGCCAGATGCTGCAGCAGCATGATGGTCTTGGCGTCCTGGATGCGGCCGTCGGCGATCATGACCAGCGCTTCGTCGATGGCGGGCTCCAGCACCTCGATGTCCTCGCCCTCATCCGGGTGGCCGCCGCCCTCGCTGATCCGCATGGCGCTGTCATACTCGGCCACGAAGAAGTGCAGGGTCTCGGTGACCGAGCCCGGGCTCATGAAGGCCTCGAACACCTTGCGGACCTCGCCGAGACGATAGCC
Source organism: Alsobacter soli (assembly GCA_943371355.1). Taxonomy (GTDB): domain Bacteria; phylum Pseudomonadota; class Alphaproteobacteria; order Caulobacterales; family Caulobacteraceae; genus Caulobacter. The sequence continues at coordinate 20,567 of CALRUN020000056.1, read as the reverse complement.
CAACTCTTCCTCGACCTCGGCGCGGATGCGCACCTCCGGCTCGGCGTCGTCAAGCAGGCCGGCGGCCGCCTCGATCAGCAGATCGTCATGGCCGTTCACATAGGCCGGATAGCGAAACTGCCGGACCAGCAGCACCGTGCGGGCGGCCAGGTTGTAGGGCAGCAGCACCGCGCCGTTTCCCCGGTCATAGGTCTCGCGGCTCTGGGTCTGCCAGGTTCCGTCGCGGCGCTTCCAGTCGAAGGTGGTCGTCTTCAGGACGTACCAGTTGTCGGACAGGAGGCGCTCCTCGCGGATCCGGATGCGGTCCTTGACGCTCATGGCAGTCTCCCTAGTCCCGCACCCGGGCCACATAGTCGGCTGAACGCATCTCCTGCAGGCGCGAGACCGTCCGCTCGAACTCGAACGCCCCGTCGCCGGCCGGATAGAGGGCCTCCGGCTCAGCCTCCGCCAGGGCTACCAGCTTGGCGTCAGCCTCGTAGAGGGCGTCGATCAGGGTGTTGAAGCGCTTGGCCGCGTCGCGCCGCTCGGGCGTCAGGCGCGGGATGTCCTCCAGGAACACCGTGTGAAACCGCTCGGCCAGGGCCAGATAGTCCTGGGGCCCCAGCGCCTGCTGGCACAGGCTGGCGAAGGACGACCGCAGCATGCCGCCGGCGGCGCGCGGCAGGCGGATCTGGCGGCCCAGCACCTCAAGATTGGCGCCGGTCTCGGCCGCGCCGTCCAGCATGTCAGCCCACAGCCGCTCGAACTCGGCCTGGCAGGCCCTGTCGTTGGGCGACAACCAGGTGCGGGCGGCCCGCAGGCGGTCCAGTCGGAAATCCACCGGGCCCCGCACGGCCACCACATCCAGCGCGCCCTTCAGCATCTCGATGAAGGGCACGAACAGCTGGCGGTTCAGCCCATCCTTGTAGAGGTCGTCCGGCGGACGGTTTGACGTCGCCACCAGGGTGACGCCGTGGGCGAACAGACCCTCGAACAGACGCCCCAGGATCATGGCGTCGGCGATATCGGTGACCTGCAGCTCGTCGAAACACAGAAGGCGCGCCTGGCCGGCGATCAGTTCGGCGGTCGGGACGATCGGATCATCGCCCTTGTGCTGTCCGAACCGCGCCTTGCGCTGGGCCGCGTCGCCCTTGCGCCAGGCGTCGATATGGCCGTGGACCTCGGCCATGAAGGCGTGGAAGTGAATGCGCCGCTTGCGGGTGACGGGCGCGCTGTCAAAGAACAGGTCCATCAGCATGGACTTGCCGCGCCCCACCGGTCCCCACAGATAGACGCCGCGCTGGCTCTTGGGCTTGCGGCCAAACAGCGAGAAGCTGGGCTCGCCCGCCGAGTCCAGGTCGGCCTCCAGTCGCGAGAGGGCGTCGACGGCGGCGGCCTGGGCCACATCGGGCTTGATCTCGCCCTGGGCCAGGCGCTCGCGATAGGCGGTGCGGAGAGATGTCGGCATCGGGACTGCGGTTAGCGCGGGAGCGGCTCCGGGGAAAGGGCCTGGCCGCAGATGGTGGGGTTCAGCGACAGAAAGCCTCTGACGCGAGGGTGTAGCTTGCTCCCCGCCCCTGCCAGATTTCACCGAAGTCAAAACCGGCGTCGTCACTGAAGACCACCAGGATGCGTCCGCGATCCGGCGCGATGATATTGCGGACCTGGACGCCGTCGACCGCGCCGCGCCGCTCGATCATCGCCACCTCGCCCGGACAGCCGGCCAGCGGCGCGCTGAAGGACCAGGCGCCCAGCGCCGCGTAGCCGATGGCGGGATCGCCCTTCCACATCACGTCGGTCGAGGCGGGGCTCACCAGACGGCGCGCCAGCAGGGCCTGATCAAATCGCACCAGATCCTCCGGCGCGCCCACCAGGGCGCCGCCAGCGCCAAAGGTGGCCAGATTGACGGGCGGAAGCGGCGCGCCGTTGAGACTGGCGATCACGGGCCGCTCGTTGGCCTTCGCCATCCGCAGGGATTTCAGCCCGAGCGGCCCCGCGACCCGGTCAGCCAGCAGGCGCGAATAGCTCTGACCCGTAACGGATTCCAGCACGCTGGCCAGCACGATGGTGTCGCAGTTGTTGTATTCGAAGCGGGTCTCGGGCGCCCGCTTGACGGGTCCGGCGCAGAAGGTCACCGCGTCGTCGCGTTCAACGCCCGCCTCGCGTCGCAGATAGAAGGCCGGAACGCCGTCCGTCTGTGGCGTGTCCTCGGGATTGGCCAAGCCTGAAGTGTGGCGCAGCAGTTGCCGGATCGTCACGCCGCCGATGGTCGGCGTCGGAAAGACTTTCCATCGTGTGGCGATCAGGTCGTCGAGCGCCAACTCGCCCCGATCCATCTCGGTCATGGTGATGGCCGCGGCGACCTGTTTGCTGACCGAGCCCCAGGGCCAGATCGGCGCGTCGCCATAGGCCCCGGCCCGCTCGTCGGACAGTATGCGCGTCGGGTCGGCGAGCAGAACCCGTCCCGTCAGTTTGGGGCCACCCGACAGGGTGAGCGCCGCCAGAGGGCCGGTGTCGGTCCTGGCCGGCTGCGCCAGCGCCGCGCCGCCCAAAGCGAGGGCGCCGACAGCCAGCGCCGCGCCCCAGCGCATGGAGCCTGGCCTCAGGCGTCTCACGCCCCCAGCTCCTTGCGCACGAAGCGATAGGTTTCGCGTTTTTCGCAGGCGCAGGCCCGCATCTGGCCGTCCTTGGTCCACCAGACCATCAGCGGCCAGGCGAACTTGACGCCATTGTCCTTCATCAGCGGGACCAGCTTCTCGACATTGGCCCGGCCGGCCTCGATCACCGCCGTTCGGGCGATGTCGCCGTCGGCGGGCTTGATCCCAGGCGCGGTCCAGGCCTCGACCGGGGTGTCGTCCCACCGTTCGGCCAGGGCCCAACTGCGGTTGACCCACAACTCGGCCACGGTGGCGCGCTCAACCGGCGTGGACTTGGCGACGCCGTTGTGGTCGGCGCGGGCGATCTCGATCACCCGGGTGTCGACGCCCGCCTTGTGCAGCTTGGGAAATTCCTCGGCCTTGAAGCGCACGCAGTCAGGACAGGTGCGGAAGCTGACCATGTAGAACTTGGGCCCCGCCAGGCCCGGCGACACCCAGCCCGACTCCTGCAGGATCTTGGCGATTTCGGCCTGGTGCTTGGTGATGGTCTTGGGTCGCCAGCGCAGCTCGAGGCTCCAGTAGCCATAGGCGCCCGCCGCGATCACGGCCACGATCCCAAGGGCGATCAGCCCGCGCATCACATTCTTCACTTCCCGCACTCCCATGATCCCGATGCTAAGCTCAACCACCCCGCGTCGGGCGTCAATTTTCCTGACATTGTCCGCGCCGGCGCCTAAGCTTGCGCCATGGTCAACGTTCCAGAGGCGCGTCCGGCGCCCAGACCCTCGCACATCGTCGACACGCTCATCGCCGAGCGTGCGCCCCGGCTGACGGCCTCGCCGCTTTGGCCCCTGCTTCGCCCGCCCATCTATGGCCTGCTGGGCTATGGCCGGGCCCGGCGGATGGCCGACAGCATTGCTGGAATCGGCGGCCGCGCGGCGCTGGACCACGTCTCGGCGTTGCTGGACCTGAAGGTCTCGGCGCGGGGACTCCAGAACATGCCCGCGAGCGGCCGGGCGGTTGTCGTGGCCAATCACCCGACCGGCATCGCCGACGGTGTGGCCGTTTACGACGTGCTCAAACAGCTCCGGCCGGACATCGTCTTCTACGCCAATGCCGACGCCCATCGCGTATGCCGCCAGTTCGACGAGGTGCTGATCCCGGTCGAGTGGGTCGAGGAAAAGCGCAGCCGCGAGCGCATGCGCCTGACCCTGTCGATGACCCGCGACGCCCTGGAAGCCGAACGCGCCCTGATGATCTTCCCGGCCGGTCGGCTGGCGGTGAAGGACGAGGGCGGTCTGTTGACTGATCCGCCCTGGGCCGCCTCGGCCGTCTCCATCGCCCGCAAGTATGAGGCTCCGATCATCCCGATCCATGTCGCGGGGCCCTGGTCGACCCTGTTCCACCTGTTCGACAAGCGCTCGCAGGAGCTGCGCGACATCACCCTGTTCCATGAGCTGCTCAACAAGACCGGCCGCAAATTCGAGCTGATCGTCGGCAAGCCCATCGATCCCGCCTCCCTGGCCGCCGATACGGGGGAAGCCACGACCGACCTGAAGCGCTATGTGGAGCGGGTCCTGCCAAAGCACCCCGAAGGCGCCCTGACTTGAGCCCAATCCGCCTCGCCGACGAAGCCGCCACCCAGGATCTGGGCCGCGCCCTGGCCCGCGCCCTTCAGCCCGGCGACGCCCTCTGCCTGACCGGACCGCTGGGGGCCGGCAAGTCGACCCTGGCCCGCGCCCTGATCCGCGCCCTGACCACGCCCGACGAAGAGGTCCCCAGCCCGACCTTCACCCTGGTGCAGTTCTACGAGACGGCCGATTTCCCCCTGGCCCATTTCGACCTCTACCGCCTGTCGGATCCTGACGAGGCCTATGAGATCGGTCTCGATGAAGCCCTCGACAGCGGCGTGGCCCTGATTGAATGGCCGCAGAGACTGGAAGGGCGTTTGCCGCCGACTCGGCTCGATATAGACATCGCCCTCGATGGCGACGCGCGACGCGTCACCATCACCCGGCATGGCGGATTTGAAGGACGCACCCTTGAGTTCTGAGCGCGAGACGGCCAAGGCCGCGTTCCTGTCGGCCCATGGCTATGGCGATACGCGCCGCGAAAGCCTGGGCGGCGACGCCTCGACCCGCAGCTATGAGCGCCTGCACCGTGAGGGCGGTGTCAGCTTCATCTTCATGGACCAGCCGCCGTCGGTCGAGACCGCGCCCTGCCCGCCGGCCGCGACGCCCGCCGAACGCGCCGCACTTGGCTACAACGCCCTGGCCCGCCTCGCCGCCGGTCGGGTGGACGCCTTCGTCGCCTGCGCCGGCTGGCTGAACGCTCAGGGCCTTTCCGCGCCCAAGGTGCTGGCCGCCGATCCGGCCGCCGGCCTGGCCGTATTGGAAGACCTCGGCGACGACCTCTATGCCCGGCTGATCGAGACCGGGACCGACGAAGCCCCGCTCTATGACGCCGCCATCGACGGCCTGCTGGCGATCCACGCTGCGCCCGCTCCGAGCATGCTGGACTTCGACGGCTCGAGCTGGCCACTGCTGGCCTATGACGACCTGGCCCTGAAGACCGCCCACGACATCTTCGTCGAGTGGCAGCCGCAGTTTCGCGATGTGTCGTTCGACGCCGCCGCCCTCGCCGACTGGGAAGCGATCTGGGCTCCGATCCGCGCCAAGGGCGAGGCCGGGGCCACCGTCTTCTGCCATCGCGACTATCACGCCGAGAACCTGATCTGGCTGCCGGAGCGCGACGGCGCGGCGCGGGTCGGAATGCTGGACTTCCAGGACGCCGTCCTGGCCCACCCGGCCTGGGACCTGTCGATGCTGCTGCACGACGCCCGCCGCACCGTGTCGCCCGAGCGCGAGGCCGCTGGCCTGGATCGCTATCTGGCCGCCCGCCCGGAACTGAACCGCACCGCCTTCCTGGCCGACTATCACGCCCTGGGCGCGCTCAACATCATCCGCATCCTGGGCATCTTCGCCCGGCTGGTGACCCGTGACGGCAAGCCGCGCTATGCCGACTTTATTCCCAGGCTCTGGACCTATCTCGACGTCTGTTTCGCCGATCCGGCGCTGAAGGACCTGAAGGCCTGGTTTGACGCCCACGTTCCGACCGAGGCTCGCCGATGAGCGCCCCCAAGATCGCCATGGTGCTGGCGGCGGGTCTGGGCACCCGGATGCGTCCGCTCACCGACGACCGGCCGAAGGCCCTGGTCGAGGTCGGCGGCCGGGTGCTGATCGATCATATGCTCGACCGGCTGGTCGAAGCGGGCGTCGAGACCGCCGTGGTCAATGTCCACGCCTTCGCTGACCGGCTGGAAGCCCATCTGACGGCCCGTCAGGCCCAGGGCCTTGGCCCCCGCATCATCATCTCCGACGAGCGCCCCCAGGCGCTGGAGACCGGCGGCGGGATCAGGCACGCCCTGCCGCTGCTGGGCGAAGGCCCCGTGTGGGTGGCCAATATCGATTCCGTCTGGATCGAGAGCGGCGCCCCCGCCCTCGACGCCGTCGCGGCAGCCTGGGATCCCGAAGCGATGGATGTGTGCCTGCTGCTGGCCTCGACCGTCGAGTCTTTGGGCTTCCACGACACGGGTGATGTCTTCCTGTCTGAAGACGGCGTGGTGCGCTTCAAAAACCCCGGCGAGACCGCACCCTTGGTCTATGTCGGCGTCCACATCTGCAAGCCGATGATCACGGCGGACGGTCCAGAGGGACCGTTTTCGCTCCTGCCGATCTGGAAGGGCCTGGCCGCTGACCACCGCGTTCACGGCGTCTCGCCAGAGGGCCTGTGGATGCACGTCGGCGATCCCGGCGCGCGCGATCTGGCCGAAGCCAAACTGAAATGACCTTCAGCGGCCCTTTTGCCGATCCTTTTGGACGCGAGGGGCCGCGCTGGTTCTCGATCCCGGCCCACCGTCCATTCGTGGACGACCTGGCCCGGGGCTTCCTGGCGGCCCTGTCGCACATGGGCCCCGAGGCCCTGCCCCGCGCCACCCTGCTGACCCCGACCCGTCGCGGCGCCCGCGCCGTGGCAGACGCCCTGCTGGCCGCCAGCGACGGCAGAGCCCTGCTGCTGCCGCAGATCCGTCCGCTGGGCGACCTGGACGAGGGCGAGCCGCCGTTCGAGCCGGGCGACCTGGCCCTGGACCTGCCGCCCGCCATCAGCTCGCGCCGCCGCCGCTTCGAGCTGGCGCGGATCGTCGTGGATCATGCCGATCTGCTCACCTTCACGCCGGGCGCCTCCCAGGCCCTGGAAATGGCCAAGGCCCTGTCGGACTTCCTGGACAGCTGCCGGATCGAGGAGATCGACACCGACGGCAAGTTGGACGGCCTGGCCGACGGCGACCTGGCCCAGCACTGGCAGGTCTCGGCCAGATTCCTCAAGGCGGTGTTGGCCGCCTGGCCAAAGCGCCTGACCGAGCTGGGCCTGATCGACGTCGCCGACCGCCGCGTGCTGCTGCTGAGGGCCCTGGCCAAACGCTGGACCGAGCATCCCCCGACCGAGGTTCTGGTTGCCGCCGGCTCGACCGGCACCGCCCCGGCCACCGCCGACCTGCTGCGCGTGGTCGCCGCCGCCCCGCTGGGCGCGGTCGTGCTGCCAGGTCTGGACGAAGACCTGGCCGAAAGCGCCTGGGACAAGGTCGGCGAGCAGCACCCGCAGGGCGCCATGCGTCGCCTGCTGGACCGCGCCGGCATCACCCGCGCCGATGTCCGCCCGTGGTTTCCCGAGTCCGACAGCCGGGGCCGCTGGCGTCGGCGGATCGTCAACGAGGCCCTGCGCCCGGCCGAGGCCACCGCCGACTGGCTGGCCCAGATCGAGAGCCTGCGCGCCGAAGCGCCCCAGCTCGACCCGGTCGCTGAGGGCCTGAAAGGCCTGTCCCTGATCTCGGCCCGCACCGAGGAAGAGGCGGCCAGCGCCTGCGCGCTGCTGCTGCGCGAGGCCCTCGAAGATCCGACCCGCACCGCCGCCCTGGTCACGCCCGACCAGACCCTGGCCCGCCGCGTCACCGCCCGCCTGGTCCGCTGGGGCGTGATCCCCGACAGCTCGGCCGGCGCGCCGTTGGCCGCCAGTCCCGCCGCGATCCTGGCCCAGCATCTGGCCGGTCTGGTCGTCGATCCGCTGGACCCCGTCCGTCTGCTGGCCCTGGCCAAGCACCCGCTGGTGCGGTCGGACGAAGATCTGGAAGCCTCGACCACGCTGGAGCTCAAAGGCCTGCGCGGCCCCGCGCCCCGCTCGGTCGAGGGGCTGCTGTCCCGGCTGGACGCGCACCCCGCCGCCAGGGCCCTGGCCCAAAGACTGCTCGCGGCCGTCGCCCATGCCGGGGCGCCCTATGTCGAAGAACGGGCGCCGCCGTCGAAAGCGGCCCTGGCCCTGACCGAGGCGCTGGAGACCCTGACCGGTCCCGACCGCCTGTGGATCGGCTCGGCGGGCGAATGCCTGGGCGGGCTGCTCTCGACCCTGATCGAGGATGGCGTCGTCCTGCCCGAGGCCAGCCCCCGGGCCTTCGCCGACATTCTGGACCGGCTGGTCAATGAGGAGACCCTGCGGGTCGGCGGCGCCACCCATCCGCGCCTGCGTATCCTGGGGGCCATCGAGGCCCGACTGGTGCGGGCCGACCGGCTGGTGCTGGCGGGGCTGGAAGAAGGCATCTGGCCGCAGGGCGCGCCGATCGATCCGTTCCTGTCGCGGCCGATGCGCGAAAAACTGGGCCTGCCGCCGCCCGAGCGCCGGGTCGGCCTGACCGCCCACGACTTCGCCCAGGCCGCCAGCGCGCCCGACGTGATCCTGGTCCATTGCGAACGCCGCGGCGGCGCGCCGGCCGTCGAGTCCCGCTGGCTGTGGCGACTGAAGACCCTGGCCGGCGGCGCGGGTCTGACATTGCCGCAGCGCCAGGACGCCCTGGACTGGGCCCGCGCCCTCGACGCGCCGGGCGCTTATGCGCCCTATCCGCGCCCCGCGCCGACCCCGCCGGTCGAGGACCGTCCGCGCCGCATGGCCGTCACCCGCGTCGAGGCCCTGACCCGCGATCCCTACGCCGTCTGGGCGCGCGATATCCTCAAGCTCTATCCGCTGGAGCGCCCCGACGAGCCGGTCGAGGCCCGCGCCCGGGGCACCGCCATCCATGCGGCCTTCGAGAAGTTCGCCGAGCAGCATCCGGGGCCGGTCCCCGACGACGCGCCGGCCATTTTTGAGGCGCTCTATATGAGCGAGCTGGTGTCAGCCGGCATGCCGCCCACCGCCCTGGCCCGCGAGCGCGCCCTGGCCAAGGAAGCCGCCGCCTGGGTCGCCGACTGGGAGCGCCAGCGTCGCGCCGACGCCGAACAGATCATCGTCGAGGCCGAGGGCGTGCTGTCCTTCGACATCGGCGGTCGAGAATTCACCCTCACCGCCAAGGCCGACCGCATCGAGCCCACCCGCGACGGCCTGGCCCACATCCTCGACTACAAGACCGGCGCCGCGCCGTCGAAGAAGCAGGTCGAGACTGGCTTCTCGCCGCAGCTGACCCTCACGGCGGCGATCCTGCTGAACGGCGGGTTCAAGGACCTGCCGGATCGCAAGCCCGGCGACCTGACCTATGTGCGCGTCACCGGCCGCAAACCGGCGGGTCTGGAAGAGGTGCGCGTCGCCGCCGCCGACAGTGAGCACGCCGCCTTCCAGGCTCTGGATGGCCTGCGCACCCTGATCGGCCGCTATGACGACCCGGCCCAGCCCTACCGCTCACGCACCGCGCCGCAGTTCGTGAAAGACCACCCCGGCGACTACGCCCACCTGGCGCGGGTGTTCGAATGGTCGACCAGCGGCGATGACGGGGAGGGTTCGGAGTGACCGGCCTTCCCGACTATCAACGCCTCGCCGCCGACCCGGCGATCAGCGCCTTCGTCACCGCCAATGCCGGCTCGGGCAAGACCAAGACCCTGATCGACCGGGTGGCGCGCCTGCTGCTGGCCGGCTCCACGCCCGAGGCGATCCTGTGCGTGACCTACACCAAGGCCGCCGCCGCCGAGATGCAGCGGCGGCTGTTTGAACGGCTGGGCGGCTGGTCGGTGACCGCCGACGCCGCCCTGCGCGCCGAGCTGGCCCGGCTGGTCGGCGAGCCCGAGGCGCATTTCGACGCCGCCAAGCTCTCGGCCGCCCGCGCCCTGTTCGCCCGCGCCCTGGAGACTCCGGGCGGCCTGAAGATCCAGACCATCCACGCCTTCTGCGAAAAGCTGCTGCGGCGCTTTCCGCTGGAGGCCGGGGTGTCGCCCGGCTTCACCGTGATGGACGACTCGGCCTCGGCCGCCGTGGCCCGGGCCGCGCGACGCACCGTGGCGACCTATGTCGACACCCATGCCGACGTCTATGCCGACGCCTATGCGCGGTTCTCGGTGGCGCTGGACTTCGCGGCCTTCGAATCGATGTTCGGCACGTTCGAGATCCGGCGCGGCGCGATCGCCGACTATATGGCCCGGAGTGGCGGTCTCTCCGGCGCGATCGATGACGTCTGGCGCGTCTGCGGCTTCGCCGAGCCGACAAGCCCCGAAGCCATCGCCGCTGAAGCGATGGCCGAACTGGACCCCGACCTCTGGGAAGCCTGCGCCAGCGTGCTGGAGTCGAGCGGTAAGGTTCGCGACACTGAGCATGCCGCCCGGCTGCGGGCGGCCCTGGCCACCATGGCCTTCGACGACGCGCTGACCGCCCTGTTCACCGACAAGGAAGAGCCCCGCAAGCACCTGCAGACCACCACGACCTTCAAGGCGCGGGAGGATCTGCGCGAGGCGCTGCTGGAAGAGACCGATCGGCTGTCCTTCGTGCGCCAGCAGGTTCGCGCCGCCGGCGTGGCCCAGGATACGTCCGGCGCCCTGCGGCTGGCGGCGCTCTACATCTCGGCCCACGCCAACGAAAAGGCCGCGCGCGGCGCACTCGACTTCGCCGACCTGATCGAGCACGCCAAGGTGCTGCTGACCGAAAAGGTCGACGCCGCCTGGGTGCTCTACAAGCTGGACGGCGGCATCGACCACATCCTGCTGGACGAGGCCCAGGACACCGCCCCCGAGCAGTGGGCGATCCTTCGAGCACTGACTGCTGATTTCTTCGCTGGTGCCGGCGCAGGTGGCTGGCGAAAGACGCGCGACCAGCGAACCCTGTTTGTTGTCGGCGACCACAAGCAGTCGATTTATTCATTCCAGGGTGCCGATCCAGCCCGGTTAGGGATCGAGACACGCGCTTACATTGACCAAATCGAAGCCGTTGGAAGAGCGGCTCCTGGCATTGCCCTGAGCGTATCCTACCGATCGACAAGAGAGGTGCTGAGTTTCGTCGATGCCCTCTTTGAGGACCCTGAGAATCGAATTGGTTTGATGCCAGCCGGTGGCGACATTGAGCCTCACATTGCCTTCCGCACCGACGGGCCCGGCTGCGTCGACCTGTGGCCCCTGACTCGCGAGCGGCCCGGCGAGGAGCGCGACGCCTGGGAGGCGCCGCTCGACGCCGAGACCGCGCACAGCGCCAACCGTCGGCTGGCGGAATCTATCGCCGCCGAGATCGCCGGCATCCTGGCGCGCGGCGACGAGGTCCACGACAAGGATCTGAAAGTCCGCCGCGCCGCCCACGCCGGCGACATCCTGATCCTGGTGCGCCGCCGCAAGGTGCTGTTCGAGGAGATCATCCGCGCCCTGAAGCGGCGCGGCGTGCCGGTGGCCGGCGCCGACCGTCTGTCGCTGTCGGCCCACATCGCCTTTGACGACCTGCTGGCCCTGGGCCGCTTCGTGCTGTTCCCCGACGACGACCTGACCCTGGCGGCCCTGCTGAAGAGCCCGTTCTGCGGCCTGACCGACGACGACGTCTACGCTTTGGCTAGGAGCCGCAAGCCGCGCACCCTGTGGGCGACGCTGTCGCTGCGCGCCGAGGAAGACCCGCGCTGGACCCACGCCCGCGATCTGCTGGCCTGGGCCCTGGTCGAGGGCCGCAAGCGCCAGCCGTTCGAGTTCTTCGCGACCCTGCTGGGCAAGGTCGACGCCGCCGGCCTGTCCAACCGCGCCAAGGTGCTGACCCGGCTGGGCGGCGAGGCCGACGAAGCGCTGGACGAGTTCCTGGCCCAGGTGATGGACGCCGAGCAGCGCAACATCCGCGACCTGGAGGCGCTGGTCGCCGACTTCGCGGCGCTGGACATCATCGTCAAGCGCGAGATGGAAGGCGCCCGCCGCGAGGTGCGGGTGATGACCGCCCACGGCTCCAAAGGCCTGGAAGCGCCGATCGTCTTCCTGCCCGAGACCACGGTGAAGCGCGGCGCGGGCGGCTCGCCCCTGCTGGCCACCGAAAACGGCGGCGTCCTGTGGTCGACGGGCAAGGCCAGCGATTGCACGGCCTCGACCCGGGCCCGCGAACTGCGCGATGAGAAGGAGGCCCAGGAAGCCCTGCGGCTGTTCTACGTGGCCCTGACCCGGGCGCGGGACCGGCTGGTGCTGTGCGGCCGGATCGATGCGCGCACCAAGGATGAGAACGTGGGCGGCTGGTACGCGGCGGCCCGGGCGGCCTTCGCCCGTCCGGCCATTGCGCCGGACGTCCACGAGATCGGCGACCCCGACGCGCCGGTCCTGCGCTATGGGCCCGATCCCCGGACCCTGCCCAAGGAAACCCTGGCCGAGATCGTCGCCGCGCCCCTGCCCGCCTGGGCCCTGGGTCTGGCGACACCGGAACCCGCCACCGCCCGCTATGCCGCGCCGTCACGGATCGAGGACGAGGCCGACAGCCGCGCGCCGGCCCCTTCGCCCCTGGCCAAGGTCGAGGGCCTGGGCCGCTACCGGCGCGGCGAGATCATCCACCGTCTGCTGCAGATCCTGCCCGATGTGACGCCGGCCGAACGCCGCGCGGCCGGGCAACGCCTGCTGGCGGCCGAACGCGATCTGTCCGACGACCAGCGTCTCGAAATGGCCACCGCCGCCTTCGGCGTGCTGGAAGACGACCGTTTCGCCGCCGTGTTCGGTCCCGGCTCGCGCGCCGAAGTGGCCCTGGCCGGGACCAGTCCGCTGCTGCCCAAGGGGCTGGCGATCTCGGGCCGGGTCGACCGGCTGGTGGTGACGCCGGAGCACATCCTGGTGGTCGACTACAAGACCAACCGCCCCGCCCCGGCGGCCATCGAGGGCGCGGATGCGGCCTATCTGGCCCAGATGGCGGTCTATGTGGCGGTGCTACGCGAGGTGTTCAAAGACCGTCAGGTCGAGGCCGCTCTGGTGTGGACGGACGGCCCCAAACTGATGCCGGTTCCAGAAAAGGTGATGTCCGACGCCCTGCGACGGATCGGCTAGGCCGTTGCCGGGAGGCTGGCCGCCTCCTACATCTTCTTCAAGCGCTCGCGGACGACTCGCGGGCTTTGTTATTTTCGCGCTGGCCCAGACCAGCGCCCAGATGGAGCAGACCCTATGAGCACCGTGACGGTGACCGACGAATCCTTCGAACGCGACGTGCTGCAGGCCGAAGGCCCCGTACTCGTCGATTTCTGGGCCGAATGGTGCGGCCCCTGCAAGCAGATCGCCCCGGCCCTGGAGCAGATCTCCGAGGAACTCGCCGACCACGTGACCGTGGCCAAGGTCAATATCGAGGACAGCCCCACGACCCCGTCGCGCTACGGCGTGCGCGGCATCCCGACCATGATGCTGTTCCGTGGCGGCCAGATGACCTCGATGAAGGTCGGCGCCATGCCCAAGCAGAAGATCCTGGAATGGCTGACCGAGGCTGGCGTCCAGCCGGCCTGAGCCATTCGCGTCTAGACCAAGATCCAGCCGCCCATCCCGCCATGCGGGGTGGGCGGTTTGGTTTCGCGGCCTACTTCTTGGCCGACGTCACGATGAACGGCGAGACCGAGGCCGGGGCGGCCTTTTTGTCGGCCTTCGGTTTGCGGACTTCCTTGTTGGACTTCTTCTGACCCTTGGCCATGGGCGGCTCCTGCCAGGACGGGCGCGCCTGCCGGGGATGTCCAGCGGGCCGAGCCGCCCTATCGGCGTGCCCCAGCCATACGCCCGCTGAGGCCCGCGCCCAAGCTCTGGTTCAGGTCGGCCAGGTTTCCGGGCTCATCGCCAGCACTTCGCCGGCCAGATACAGCGAGCCGCAGATCAGCACATGTGGGGTCGGCGTCAGGGCCAGAGCCTTGCCCAGGGCGTCTTCGAGACCGTCGCAGGCATGGGCCCGCAGGCCGGCCAGCTCGGCGGCGGCGGCGGTCTGGGCGGCGGATGCGGCGGCGTGGCCCCCGAAGGTGACGGTGAAGACCTGCGGCTTCAGCGGCGCGAACGGCGTAAAGAAGCCGGTAGCGTCCTTGTTGGCCAGCAGGCCCGAGATCAGCGCCACGGGCCGTCCATCGCGCGCCGCCAGGTCGCCCAGCGCCCGAGCCACGGCCGTTCCGGCATGGGGATTGTGGCCGCCGTCCAGCCACAGGTCCGCGCCCGCCGCCTTGGCTCTGTCGGCGAGCGGACCCGCCGTGAGGCGCTGGAATCGGGCGGGCCAGACCGCGCCGGCGATCCCGGCGGCCATGGCGGTCTCATTGATACGCGGATCGTTCAGGACCAGCAGCGCGGCGACCGCGAGGCCGGCATTGGCGAACTGGTGCTCACCGGGCAGAGACGGCGCGGGCAGGTCCAGCAGGCGGTCCTGCATCTGCACCAGCAGGCGGCCGCGCTCGTTCCAGGCGTCGAAATCTCGGCCCATCATCACCGGCTCGATCCCGGCCAGGGCGGCGGCGGTGTCGATCACGTCCTCGGCCTCGCGCCACTGCCGGGCCGAGACGACGGGCGCATCGGGCTTGATGATGCCTGCCTTTTCGGCGGCGATCTGGCCGATGGTGTCGCCCAGGAACTCGCGGTGGTCGATGTCGATGGGCGCGATCACGCTCAGCGCCGGCGTCACGACATTGGTCGCGTCCAGCACGCCGCCCAACCCGACCTCGATGATGCACAGGTCGGCCGGCGTATCGGCGAAGGCGACCAGGGCGGCCGCCGTGGTGATCTCGAAGAAGGTGATCGGCAGGCCGGCATTGGCCGCCTCCACCCGCGCCAGCACGTCGGCCAGCTTATCGTCGGTGATCAGGGTCCCGGCCAGGCGGATGCGTTCGGCGAAACGGACCAGATGCGGCGAAGTGAAGACGTGGACCTTCAGGCCCGCCGCCTCGGCCATGGCCCGCAGGTAAGCGACCGTCGAGCCCTTGCCATTCGTGCCCGCCACGTGGATCACCGGCGGCAGGCGGTCCTGCGGATTGTCCAGCGCCGCGCACAGCCGCCACATCCGGTCCAGCGACAGGTCGATCAGCTTGGGATGCAGGGCCTGCAGTCGCGCCAGGGCGGCGTCGTGGACGCGGAGATGGTCGGTCAAGTTAGGGCTCAGGCCGCCTTGCGCCGACCCATCATCAGGGTGGTCAGGATAGAGCCCAGCACGGCCGGCAGCTCCTTGCGCGGCGTGACCCGGTCGACCATGCCCTTTTCGACGAGATATTCCGATCGCTGGAAGCCCGGCGGTAGGGTCTCGCGGATGGTCTGCTCGATGACGCGCGGACCGGCGAAGCCGATCAGGGCGCCCGGCTCGGCCAAGTGAACATCGCCCAGCATGGCGTAGGAGGCGGTGACGCCGCCGGTCGTCGGGTCGGTGAGGACCACGATATAGGGCAGGGCCGCGTCCTTCAGTTCGTTGATCGCCAGGGTCGTGCGGGCCATCTGCATCAGCGACAGCGCGCCTTCCTGCATGCGGGCGCCGCCGGCGGCGGTGAAGGCGATCAGCGGAACGTCACGCTCCAGGGCGGCGCGGGCGGCGGCGACGAAGCCTTCACCGGCGGCCATGCCCAGCGAGCCGCCCATGAAGGCGAAGTCCTGAACCAGCACGACAGCCTTGGCGCCGCCGACCACGCCGTGGGCGATGGCCATGGCGTCCGGCTCGCCGGTCGCCTTACGGGCCGCGATCAGGCGGTCCTTGTAGGGCTTGCCGTCCGAGAAATGCAGCGGGTCTTCCGGCACGGTCGGGGTCGGCAGGGTCTCGTACACGCCGTCGTCGAAGGTGAACTTGAAGCGGGCTTCAGGCCCGATGCGCATATGGCGTCCGGCCGGAGTTACCCACAGGGCGGCTTCCAGGTCGGAGCGGAAGATCATTTCGCCCGTATCGGGGCATTTGACCCAGAGGTTCTCGGGCGTCTCACGCTTGGAGAAGGCGCCACGCACGCCGGGAGCGATTCGCGAAAGCCACCCGCCACCGCGTCGGCCTTCAGCCGAGGCCTTTGATTTGTCGCCCTTTTTCGGGTCCTGGGGTTCAGCCATAGCCATAGCCTTAAAGCCTCACTTCGTTCCCGACTCGCGCCGATCGCACAGCCTTAGCCAGCTCCGACGCCTTGAGAAGAACCTTCTCGGTCACGTTTTCGTTCAACTGCGCGGCCGATTCGATTTCATCCACAAGCGCCGAGCCGACCACGGCGGCGTCGGCCACGCGGGCCACGGCGGCGGCCTGCTCGGGCGTGCGGATGCCAAAGCCGACCGCAACGGGTAGGCCCGAAGCCTTGCGAAGTCGTTCAACAGCGGGCGCCACATCGGCGGCGTCGGCCGACTTCACGCCGGTCACGCCGGCCACCGAGACGTAATAGAGGAAGCCCGAAGTGCGGCGCACCACCATCGGCAGGCGCGCATCGTCGGTGGTCGGGGCGGCCAGGCGGATCAGCGAGATCTGCTCGGCCTCCAGAGCGTCCGACAGCGGGTCGGCTTCTTCGGGCGGGCAATCGACGATGATCAGGCCGTCGACGCCGGCCTTGGCGGCGGCGGCGGCGAAGCTTTCGAAGCCGCGGTTCAGCACCGGGTTCAGATAGCCCATCAGGATGACCGGGGTGTCTGCGTCGCCTTCGCGGAAGGCGGCCACGAGATCCAGCGTCCCCTGCAGGGTCATGCCCGAACGCAGGCCACGCTGGGCGGCGCGCTGAATGGTCGGGCCTTCGGCCATCGGATCGGAGAAGGGAAAACCCAGCTCGATCAGATCGGCGCCGGCGCCCGGCAGGCCCTTGAGCACGGACAGCGTCGTGGCGGCGTCGGGATCGCCGGCCATGACGTAGGTCACGAAACCGGCGCGGTTCTCGGCCTTCAGCGCCGCGAAGCGACGGTCGATACGGTCTTTGGTCACGCTGGTCTCAGTCCTAGATCTTGCGCCCGAGGGCCTCGGCCACCGTGAAGATGTCCTTGTCGCCGCGACCGCACAGATTCATCACGACGATCTTGCCCTTGCCCAGCTGCTGGGCGATCTCGCCGACCCGGGCCAAAGCGTGGGCCGGCTCCAGCGCCGGAATGATGCCTTCGAGGGTCGAGCACAGCTGGAAGGCCGCCAGGGCCTCGTCATCCGTGGTCGAGACATATTCGGCGCGGCCGATCTCGTGCAGGAACGAGTGCTCGGGACCGATGCCCGGATAGTCCAGCCCGGCCGAGATCGAGTGGGCGTCGATGATCTGGCCGTCGTCGTCCTGCAGCAGATAGGTGCGGTTGCCGTGCAGCACGCCGGGACGGCCGCCGGTCAGGGAGGCGGCGTGCTTGTCGGTGGAGACGCCGTGGCCGGCCGCCTCGACGCCGATCAGGCGCACGCTGTCGTCGTTGAGGAACGGATGGAACAGGCCGATGGCGTTGGAGCCGCCGCCGATGCAGGCGACCACCGCATCGGGAAGACGACCTTCCATTTCCAGGATCTGCTGGCGGGCCTCGATGCCGATCACGCTCTGGAAGTCGCGGACCATCACCGGATAGGGGTGCGGGCCGGCCGCCGTGCCGATCAGGTAATAGGTGTCATGCACGTTGGTGACCCAGTCGCGCATCGCCTCGTTCATGGCGTCCTTCAGGGTGCCGGTGCCCGAGGTCACCGGGCGCACTTCGGCGCCCAGCAGGTTCATGCGGAAGACGTTGGGCTTCTGACGTTCGACGTCGGTGGCGCCCATGTAGACGACGCAGGGCAGGCCGAAGCGGGCGCAGACGGTGGCGGTGGCCACGCCGTGCTGGCCGGCGCCGGTCTCGGCGATGATCCGGGTCTTGCCCATGCGCATGGCCAGCAGGATCTGGCCCAGGGCGTTGTTGATCTTGTGCGAGCCGGTGTGGTTCAGCTCGTCGCGCTTGAAATAGATCTTGGCCCCGCCGAAGTGCTCGGTCAGGCGCTCGGCGAAATACATCGGGCTGGGCCGGCCGGCATAGTGGGTGTTGAAGCTCTTCAGCTCCTCCTGGAACGCCGGGTCGGCCTTGGCGGCGGCGTAGGCCTTGCCCAGGTCCAGCACCAGCGGCATCAGGGTCTCGGCCACATAGCGGCCGCCAAAGCCGCCGAAGCGGCCTTCCGCGTCGGGATAGGCCGAATAGTCGTTGGGCTTGGAAGGGGCGTTCACGAGATCATCCAAAGGCTGGGCAGAGCTACACGCGTTTGACGGCGTCAAGAAACGCCGTGATCAGAGCGGGGTCCTTTAGGCCGGGACCGCGCTCCACGCCAGAGGAAACGTCCAGCAGCGGCGCCCCCGATACCCGGATGGCGTCGGCGACGTTCCACGGATCCAGCCCCCCGGCCAGGAAATGCGGGCGGGAAAAACGCCGCCCCTGCAGCAGGGTCCAGTCGAAGCGTGCGCCGGTGCCACCGGGCAGGACCGATCCTTCCACGGGCCGGGCGTCGAACAGGAACTGCTCGGCCACGGTCTCGAAGGCCCGGGCCTGGTCAACATCAGACGATGACGAGACCGAAAGGGCCTTGATCACCCCGGCCCCCGAGCGCTCGGCGATCTGGCGGACCCGGGCGGGGGTCTCCTTGCCGTGCACCTGGATCAGGTCGGGCTGCATCGTCGCCATCAGGCGGTCGATCAGCACATCGTCGGGATCGACGGTGACGGCCACGGTCTTGACCGGCCCGCCGCGAACCGGCGCGACCAGCCTGGCCGCCGCCTCGGGCGTGAGGTTGCGGGGGCTCTTCTCGAAAAAGACGAAGCCCAGATAGGCCGCGCCGCCCTCGACGGCCGCGCTGACCGCCTCGGCGGTCGACAGCCCGCAGATCTTGACCCTGGTCATCATGGTCGGGGAGTTACGTGCGCGCCAAGCCTGGCGCAAGGGGAAGTCCTGGCGCAAGGGGAAGTCCGGGCGCGAGGGGCTCGACCGGCTCCGACAGCCGGGCCTGCATCGCACAAACCAGGCCGTCGGGCTGGAATTCCATCCTCGCCTCGCCCTTCAGCTCGCCGCGCAGGCTGCGCTCGATCAGCCGCGAGCCGAAGCCCCGGCGGGTCGGGGCGACCACGGGCGGCCCGCCGGATTCGGTCCAGGTCAGGGACAGGCCGCGCGTCTCCGCGTCATAGGCCCAGGCCAGGGCCACCCGGCCGGCGGGGGTCGAGAGCGCCCCGTATTTCAGGGCGTTGGTCGCCAGCTCGTGGAAGATCAGCGCCATGGTCAGGGCCCCGCCGGGGGCCAGCCAGACCGGCGGCCCCGCGATCGTGGTCCGGGCGGCGGCCTCGAACGGCGCCAGGGCCCGCTCGGCCACCTCGCGCAGATCGGCGCCGTTCCAGCTTTCCCGGGTCAGCACGTCATGGGCCTGGGACAGGCCCAGCAACCGCGACTCGAACTTCTCGAAGGCCACCAGCGGGTCGGGCTCGTTGCGCAGGGTCTGGGCGGCCATCGACTGGACGGTGGCCAGGGTGTTCTTGACCCGGTGGTTCAGCTCGTTGATCAGCAGCCGCAGCTTGTCCTGGTGCGAGTGCTGTTCGGCCTCGACCCGCTTGCGGGCCGAGATGTCGGAAATGATCACCACCAGATAGGGCGGCTCGTCGCCCCGCTGCACGCGCGACACCGTCAGGTGGATCCAGATCAGGCTGCCGTCCGCCCCCGAAACGATCTGGCGCTCGGCGACGAAGCTGTCGATCTCGCCGGCCAGCAGCGCCCGGGCCTGGTCAACCGCCGCCGAACGGTCCTTTTCCGGGGCCAGGTCGCGGAACCGGCCGGCCAGCAGGGTCTGGCGATCACGCTGCACGATGGCGCAGAAACGGTCGTTCATCTCCAGGAAGGCGCCGTCGGCCATGACCCGCGCCACCCCCATGGCCGCCTGGTCGAACACGGCGCGATAGCGGGCCTCGGCGGCCTCCAGCTTCAGCCGCGCCTCGACGGTGGAGGTGGCCACCTCGGTGTACAGCACCAGCCCGCCGACGGCGCCGTCATCAGTGCGCCACGGGGCCATCGACCAGCGGATCCAGTGCACCTTGCCGTTGCGGTCGACATAGCGGTCGCCCTCGTCCTCGCGCAGCTCGACCCCCTCGTTCAGCACCCGGGCGTGCAGGTCGCGCCATTTCTGGGGGATCTCGGGGAAGACCTCGTAATGGGCCCTGCCGATCAGCGGCATGTCGGCCGGCAGGTCCTGGTCGGTCAGGAACTGATGCGAGGCGGCCAGATAGCGCATCTGGCGGTCGAAGATGGCGATGCCCATCGGCGCGTGCTTGAGCGCCACCGCGACGCTGGGCGAAACCAACAGCAGGGCCGCGTCCTGACCCGAACTCGACTCGGCGCCGACCGGGGCCGGCGATCGCGCGGCCATGCTGCCTCTCCTGCGTTCGCCGACAGGCTAGCGGCGAGGGACGCGCGAGTCATGATGAAGAAACACCTAAGGAGATCAAATCCGCGTTCGCGGGGATCATCCGGGGCCGGACATGGCCAGACGACCTCGCGCTGTCGCTGCGAGGGCGGTGGGAAGGGTCGCGGAGCGTCCGGACCACGTCCGGAGATGAAATAGAACTAACCGTTTCGACGAAGCCGTCCGCTCCGCGTAACCGTTTTCCGTCAGCCTCCCGTCGGGTGGCCCTCTTAAGGCCTTACCGGGACCCGGACCGCGCCGTTTCCAGCGCGCTCCGGCGGTCGAAGAGGACGGGCTTTCAGCCAGACACGCCCTTTTGCCTTCAACCACGCCGACGGCGGGCGGGTCCTGCAACGCCAGGATCCCCGGACGCGCTTCAGTATCCCCCTGAAGCCCAGTCCCGCTCGATCACCCCCCGCCGCCGCA
>CALRUN020000055.1:0-24129 GCA_943371355.1 Alsobacter soli | reverse complement strand
ATGTCGGCGTAGTTCATCGCCTTGCCGCCGCCGACCTTGGCCAGCGTGATGGTGATCGCGGCCGTCAGCGTCGTCTTGCCATGGTCAACGTGACCGATGGTGCCGATGTTGCAGTGCGGCTTAGTGCGTTCGAACTTTTCCTTGGCCATGGTCTCTACCTTGCGCGCCGGCGGCTATGAATGGATGTCGTTATATAGGGAGCTTGGAGCGGGTAGCGGGAATCGAACCCGCATCCTCAGCTTGGAAGGCTGCTGCACTACCACTGTGCTATACCCGCCTAGCTGCGGGGTCGCGGTCGGCTCCCGGTCTCTGGCTTTGGCGTCCTGTCCGGATCGCTTCGAGGCGGTTCAACGCGCGTGGTGGGGGAAGTAGGACTCGAACCTACGAAGGCGTACGCCAGGGGATTTACAGTCCCCCCCCTTTGCCACTCGGGACATTCCCCCAGCGCGCGTTGAGCGACCTCAATGCGACCCTCCCCTTCCAGTACGCCCGGCGAACCGGTCGTCATGAAAAAGGAACAAAGGCCTCCTTGAACACTGGCGGACGGTGCTAAAGCAGCGCCGTCCTGGCTCGCGGAAACCCTCAGGGCCCCAAATCGGAGCGCGTCTTATAGTGTCCTCTCATTCCGAACGCAACGACCGCCGGAAGCCTTCTGCGCCAGGACGTGATTTTAGTCACAAGCCTCGGAATAATCAGAACTTTTCCAAGGGCAAAGAAGACGCAAAGGACTGGATTTGGGGGATTCACGCTGTTGAAGCGGCCCTGACCAACCCCGCCAGACCCGCTCCGAAACGCCTTCTGGTCACCGCCGACCGCGCCAAACGACTCGCGCCGGACGTCGCCAAACTGACCTGCCTGCAGATCATGGAAGGCCAGGAGATCGCGCGACAGCTGCCGCAGGGCGCCGTCCACCAGGGCCTGGCCCTGAAGATCGACGAGCCGGAGTCGTTGTCCATCGCCGAACTGGGCGAGAACCCCGGCGGCTTCCTGGTCATGCTGGACCAGATCACCGATCCGCAGAACGTCGGCGCGATCTTCCGCTCGGCCGCCGCCTTCGGCGCGCGCGGCGTCATTCTACAGGACCGCCACGCCCCCACCCTGTCGGGCGTCCTGGCCAAGACCGCCGTCGGCGGGGTCGACAAGGTGGCCCACGCGCGGGTGGTCAATCTGTCCCGCGCGCTGGAAGAACTGGCCGACATGGGCTGGCGCGCCGTCGGCCTGGCCGGCGAAGCCGAAGAAACCCTCGATGTGGCGCTCGACGGAACGCCGACCGTACTTGTTCTGGGTTCGGAGGGCGAAGGCGTCCGCCGTTTGGTCGCAGAGCATTGTGATGCCATGGGAAAAATTGCCATGCCCGGCGGTTTCGAGAGCCTGAATGTGTCCGCTGCGGCGGCAATCGCGCTGTACGAAGCGTCGCGAGTTTCGCGCAGGGGATGAAAACGGTTCGTGAATCTTATTTAACCGTTTTGATTTCGTCGCACGCTCATGCTTTCCTCACGGACTAGTGTTCCGCGAGCGCTGCTCGACGGAAAATGCTGGCATGGGATCGGGGGACCCGATGTTTGGACGTAATACGCGTTTGGCGGCTCTAGGCGCTTCGGCGCTGAGCGTCTTGGTGCTTGCCGGGTGCGGCGCGGGCGATGTGGACACCACACCGCCCTCGGCCATGGCCGGATCGGGCGCCGAGACCTCGCCGGATCTCATGGGCGCGCCGCCAGCGCCGGACGCTGGCTCCGCACCGGACGGGCTTCTGGGCGCGCCGACCGCGGCCACCCCGCCCGCCCCCGTGTCGGTCGACACCGCGCCGAGCAAGAGCTCCACGCTGAAGACCTGGCGCCGGCCCGACGGGACCCTGGTGACGGCCATGCGTCCCATCCCCAATCCCAAGGAACGTCGCGCCGTTCGTTATGCGCCGCGCGCCGCCTCCGCCCCGGCCCATCGCGCCGTAACGGCGCCCGCGCCGGTCGCCAAGCCCGTGGCCAAGCCGGTCGCGGTCGCCGCGGCCAAGCCCGCCACTGTCGCCGCAACGCCTGTTCTGAAGCCGGTCGCGCCGATCCAGCCGGCCGCGCCGCTGGCCAAGGCTCCGACGCCTACCCTTCCCGCTCCGGTCGCGACCAAGCCGGCCTCCAAGCTCGAGCAGCTGCAGGCCGCCGTCGCTCCCGCCGCCACCAAGGGCGCCGTCCTGGCGGCCGGAGACAGCCTGGCCAAGGGCGAGGCCGGACAGGTCACCCTGTCGCTGCCCGCCACCCTGGGCGACATGATCAAGGCCGAGGCCGCCAAGCTGGGCCTGACCAAGGCCGCCAAGAAGACCAGCGCCTACGCCAATCTTGAAGGCGAGGGCTATGAGGTCACGCCGAACGGCAAGCAGACCGCCGTGGTCAAGCCGGGCGAGCCCACCACCTTCGCCTGGCAGGTCAAGCCGGGCGCCGAGGCCAAGGGCCAACTGAAGTCGGAATTCGGCGTCGACCTGAATGGCGTCAAGCCGGCGCAGTCCTTCTCGCTGGGCGAGATCGTCAAGCGCGTGGCTCCGCTGAAGGAAGAAGCCAAGAAGAAGACCGAAAGTCTGCTGTCGAAGCTGAACCTGCCGGGCCTCGACGGCTCCGTCACGCTCCCGGGCCTGGGCCAGACGCCGATGAAGTCGGTTCTGGGCGGCGCCCTGGTGCTACTGGCCGTCATTATCCTGGCGATCATCTCGCGCAACGCCGCGGCCGGTCGCGCCCAGGCCGAGCGTCGCCGCAAGTTCCGCACCCTCACCGACTACGGTCGCAACGAGATGGAACTGGACGCCGCCCCCAACACCGCGCACGTCTCCTACGTCAATCCGATGGTCGCCGCTGCCGGCGGCGCCCTGGCCGCCACGGCGGTGAGCCACGGGCATGACGATCATGGCCACGATGCTCATGGTCACGACGACCATGGTCATGACGCGCACGGGCATGACGACCATGGCCACGATGCTCACGGACACGACGGCCACGCCGCCGATCACGGCCATGACGCCCATGCGCACGACGGCCATGCTCCGGCCGATCACGTCGCCCACGTCGCCGCATCGCCCGTCTCGGGTCATGGTCACCACGACGACCATGGCCACGACGCTCACGCGCACGACGATCACGCCCACGGCGACCACGGGCATGACGATCACGGGCACGCCGGCGACCTGCACGCCGGCGCCCATCCCGACCCGCATGCGCCGGCCGAGCACGTCGCCCATGTGAGCACCGTGGCCGCCGCCGCCCCGGTTTCGGCGCATGGCGATCACGGTCACCATGATGATCATGGCCATGACGCTCACGGACACGACGACCATGCCGCCGATCACGGCCATGACGACCATGCGCATGACGGTCACGCCAAGACCGATCACGCCCATGACCCGCATCATGGCAAGGAACTCGAGCACGCCCACCACTAGGTGGGACTTGCAACACCGCCCGCCCTGCCGCATGAGGGGTCATGTTTGACACTCTGATCGCCCAGGCGGGCGGGCTCGAAGGCCCGTTCATGGCCTTCCTGCAAGTCCTGATGATTGACCTGGTCCTGGCCGGCGACAACGCCGTCGCCGTCGGCCTCGCGGCCGGCGGTTTGCCGGTCAAGGATCGCCGCAAGGTCATCCTGTATGGCCTGGGCGCGGCCGTGGTCCTGCGGATCGGTTTCGCCCTGATCACCACCTGGCTGCTGGGCGTGATCGGCCTGCTGCTGGCCGGCGGCGTGCTGCTGCTCTGGGTCTGCTGGAAGATGTGGCGGGAACTGCGCGAGCAGGCCACGCACGATCAGGCCGACGCCGTCGCGTCGATCGACGATGACCCCTCGACCGAACCGCGCGCCCGTCCGGTGAAGAGCTTCAAGCAGGCCTTCATCCAGGTGCTGATCGCTGACGTCTCGATGTCGCTGGACAACGTGCTGGCCGTGGCCGGCGCGGCCCGCGAACACCCCGGCATCCTGGTCTTCGGCCTGCTGCTGTCGATCATCCTGATGGGCGTCGCCGCCTCGGCCATCGCCAGCCTGCTGCACAAGCATCGCTGGATCGGCTTCGTCGGCCTGGCCATCGTGCTCTACGTGGCCGTCCACATGATCTGGGAAGGCCACCGCAGCGTGGTCATCGACCTGAGCAAGACCGACGCCTACAACGCCTCGGCCCCGGGGTTCATCGACATCGGCCCCGAAGAAGTGGCCGAGCACATGAAGCACAAAAAGTAGATCTACCGCCCCGGCAACGGCGGCATGTCAAGCCGCCGGGCATGGGCCATCTCGCGATAGAGCCGCAGGATCGCCTGGTCGCGCGCGGTGTCGCCGGCCGCCTCGACGGCTTCATGCAGCGCGATCAGCGCCCGGCGCAGGGTGGCGTTGGCGCGGTCCAGCACCGCCAGGGTGAAGTCGCCGTCGGCGGCGCCCGCCGCCTCGGCAAAGGCCTCGCCATAGACCGGCGCGGCGTCGATCAGCACGGCGCGCAGGGTGGCGTTCTCCCACACCCGCGCCGAGAGGCCGCGCTCGGCCTCCTGCGCGGCCAGCAGCGACAGCAGGGCCACCACGCCGACCTTGCCGGCCATGAACTCGCCGGCGGATTCGGGCGGGGGCGGCTCGGCGACGCAGAGGAAATTGCCAACCAGGATGTCGGGAAGACTCGGGGTCATGACAGGCCCTCCAGGCGCATGAGGCCATCGGCCAGGATCTGATCGTGTCGGCGCGCGGTGTACCAGCCGGAAATGGCCAGCACCGGGTCCTTGAAGCCGCCGTCGCGATATTCCCGCGCCGCCGAGGTCCAGATCGCCTGGCCCTTCACGGCGCTGAACAACTCCCACCAGGCCAGGGCCGTGGGATCGATGGGCAGGCCGCTGGTCCGACTCCAGATCGCCAGGGCCTCGTCGCGCGGGATCATCCCCGCCACACGTCCCTCGTCATAGTGACTCCACAGCGGATCGATCGCCCAGGCCAGGTCCTCCAGCGGATCGCCCAGGTGCGCCATTTCCCAGTCGAGAATCGCCAGGATCTTCCCCTGGCCGTCATGCAGGAAATTGCCGGTGCGATAGTCGCCATGCACCACGCGCACGGCGGTCGCGGGCGGCGGCGGCGCGCGGCGCAGGCGGCGGATGGCGGCCCGGACGATGGGCTGCGGATGCTGCTCGTCGGCTTCGATCACGGCGGCCCAGTGGTCCAGGGCCACGCGCCAGCACTCGCCGGGCTCGGGCGCCACGGCGGCCTGGGCCAGGGGAAGACCCGCCGGATCGGTCGCTGCGATGGCTCCCAGGGCCGCGAAGAACGTCTCGCCAATCACCTGGGCGTGCGGGCCATAGGGCTGGACGGTGAAGGGCGAGGCCGCCGCGCCGCCATCGACCCGGGTCATGATGAAGAACGGCCGCTCCAGTTCCGCCCCTTGCGTCTCCAGCACGATCGGCTCGGGCACGGGCGCGCGGTCATGGAACGACTGGAAGGCCAGATATTCCAGGCTGCGGTCGGTCTCGATCAGGCTGGCGGTCGGATCGCGGCGCAGGATCAGGGGACGGACCGCGCCCTCGACGATCGCGTCGAAACGATAGGTCTCGCGACTGGCCCCGCCCGGAATGCGCGACAGGTCCCGCACGGTGGTGGGGGCGCCGAAATGGCGGGTGAGATAGGCTTCAAGCCGTTCGGCCAGGGTCATGGGGCGACATCCAGGATCGAGGCGAAGCCCGAAGGCGCGTGCGGACCCAGCGCCAGTTGCTCGAACACGCCCCGTCCGATCCGGGCGCGGCCGTCCGCGTCGGTGAAGGTGATGCGGCTCAGCGCCTGGACATGCAGATGATGCGGCATCCGGCGCTCAAGGTCGGCGGTGACGAAGTCCTCGCGCTCCACCGCCAGTTCGCCGTGATTGAGGCCATGCCCCCAGGCCGGATGGCCGTAGCCCAGACCCAGCATGAAGAATTCGGTCTGCGGCTCGATCACCACCTTGCCGCCGGCGCCCAGATCCAGCGTCGCCGCGCGGGCATGGCGCGTCCCCGAGCGCCAGTCGATGGCGCAGACCGCCTGCTCGAACTCGCCCTCCCCGTCCTCCCGGCCGCCGTCGGCCAGCCACAGCGCCCTGCGGTTCCAGGGCCGGCCCAGCTCGTCATCATTGGTGTGGAAGAAGAGGCCCCCGTCCTCGAAATTGCACGGCGACCACAGCCAGAAGAATTGCATCGGCGCCGTTGGCGCGGCCTCCTGCGGATCACGCATGCCGACCGGGCGCACGCCCCACGACCTGTCGCGCGTGCCGACAAAGCCGTCGACGCTGCTGCGCACGCCATCGACCTCGATCCAGCCGCTGTAGCGGCCGTTCTGGGTCAGGCGCGTATAGTCCATGAAGGTGCGCGGGCCGTTGCGCCGGATGAAGCGCGGCTCCTCGATGGGAAAGGCGCGGCCTTCGAAGACGATCTCGGCGCGGATGGCGTGCTCGGGCGAATCCACCGTCAGCTTCAGGCGCTGAAGCGGCGCCTGCACCTCGATGCGGATCGGGCCGACGTTCAGGTCCATCCGCTCCATGCGCAACCAGCGGCTGGCGTGAAGATTGACCTGCCGGCCGTCCTTCATCACGCAGAAGGCGGCGTCGGCGATGTTCAGATGCGGATAGACGCCGAACGCGGCGGCGAAGAACAGGTCGCCGCCATCCCCGTCGAGCGCGTAGCCGTTGAAGAAATAGCGATCGTAGAAGTTCCGATCGGTCCCGGCATAGGCCACCGGTTCCGGCGTCTGATGAATGGGATAGTCATCACCCCAGGTGAGCGCCATGCCGTCCTCCCAACTGCTCGCGCCGGGCCCTCTGACGGGGCGGCTTTACGGACAGGTGAACAACGTTAAGGTCGCGCCGGGCGATTGCAACAGTGACGGAGCGTAAGCTGATGGCGACCTGGACATCCCGAGCCTGGACCGGCCTGGCGGCGCTGAGCGGCCTGTGCGCCGTCGCGCTGGGCGCCTTCGCCGCGCATGGAGTCGAGGCGCCCAAGCCGGCCGAATGGCTGCGCACCGGCTCGCTGTACCAGATGACCCACGCCCTGGCGGTGTTTGGCGCCTTCGCCCTGGGCCGGGCCGGCGCGCGCGGCATGGGTCTGGTGGCCGGCCTGTTCCTGGCCGGAACGGTGCTGTTCTCGGGATCGCTCTACGCCATGGCCCTGGGCGGGCCGCGTCTGCTGGGCGCGGTGACGCCGCTGGGCGGTCTGGCCTTCATGGCCGGCTGGGCCGTGCTGGCCTGGCGGGCCTCCACCCTGCCCAAGCAAGCCGGGCCTAATTGAGCAGGCTTCCGACCCGCTCGACCAGTTGAGCGCCGTCGAAGGGTTTCATCACATAGCCCGCCGCGCCCAGTTGCATGGCCTGGACGATGCGGTCGAGCCGGCCATCGCCGGTCAGCATCAGCACCGGAATGCCGGCGGTGGCGGGATCGTCCTTGATGGCCTTGAGCGCATCCAGGCCGCTCTGGCCCGGAATGCGCACATCCAGCAGCACCGCCGCCGGCGCCCGCACGGCGAGCCTGGCCATCAGGGCGTCGGCGGTGTCGAACCCGATCACCTCGAAGCCGCCCCGCGTCAGGATGATCGAGACCAGCTCCAGGATACTGGCATCGTCGTCGGCGACATAGATCAGGGACGCGGCTTTGGACATCTGGTCGCGATCAGGCTCGAAACGGAATCAGACTCGCCACCGGCGGGACAGGGATTTTCGACAGTTGGTCGCTTCGAGCCGCGTTCGTCAAACCCTGGTTGTCGCCAGGGTCCGCGCCAGGGTCTCGATCAGTCCCACGGTCGACAGGGGCTTGGCGATCTGGCCATCAAAGACCGAATCCACCGCCAGGGTCGAGGCGTCGGCCGAGAAGGCCAGGATCGGCGTTCTGGCGTTGAGGCCGCCCTGGCGGATCCGGGCGGCGGCGGCCCGGCCATCGACCCGGGGCATCCGCAGGTCCATCAGGATCACGTCGAAGGGCGTCTCCCCCGCGCTGGAGATCGCCTCGTCGCCATCGGACGCCTCGGTCATCTTGGCGCCGAACGGCCCCAGGATCGCCCGCACCAGTTCGCGGTTGGCGCGGTTGTCATCAACGATGAGCACCCGGCAGTTGTCGGGAAGGGCGAGAGGCTGGTCGATCTCGACTCCCTGCTCCTCGCCAGGTTCCACGGGCGGAGCGGGCAGAGAGAACCAGAACCGCGAGCCTTCGCCTTCCCGGCTCTCGACGCCGATGTCGCCATCCATGGCCTCGGCCAGGCCCTTGCAGATCGCCAGGCCCAGGCCCGTGCCGCCATACTTGCGCGTGGAGGAGCCATCGACCTGCGAGAAGCGCTGGAACAGGTGTCCGACCCGATCAGCCGGCATGCCGGGGCCGGTGTCGATCACCGAGAACGATAGCCGCTGCGTCGCCGGATCGAAGGCCGTCTCGACATCGACGCCGCCCCGCTCGGTGAACTTCACGGCGTTGCCGATCAGGTTGAGCAGGATCTGACGCAAGCGGTCAGGGTCGGCCAACACCTGTTCGGGTACGCTCTCAAGACCTGACATGGTCACGGACAGGCCCTTGCCCCGCGCCTGGGTGTCGAACAGTTCGATCGTCTCGCGTGTCAGCTCGCTGGGCGACATCGGCCTTGGCCTGATATCGACCTGCCCGGCCTCCAGCTTGGAGAAGTCCAGAATGTCGTTGACGGTCGCCCGCAGCGCCTTGCCGGCGTTGGAGACCCGCTCGATATAGCCGCGCGTCGCGGCGGTAAGTTCAGGCTGCTCCTCGACCAGCTTGGTGAAGCCCAGGACCGCGGTCAGAGGCGTGCGCAGCTCGTGGCTCATATTGGCCAGGAATTCGCCCTTCACGGTCGCCGCCGCCTCGGCGTCGGCGCGAGCCTGGCGCAGCTGGATCTCCAGCATCTTGCGCCGCGAGATGTCGCGGATGATGTCGGTCACGCCGTTAATCCGGCCCGTCAGGGGGTCGAGGGCCAGGGTCGGGCGAGCCTCGAACCAGATTTCCCGCCCGTCCTTGTGGCGCGAACGGTACTCGACCCGCGTCGGCGCGGCCCGTCCCCGGCTCTCGAACTGACCGCGGACGGCGCTGCGGATCGCCTCGAAATCGTCTTCATGAACGAAGTCCCCGAAGGGCCGACCGATCAGTTCCTCGGGCCTGAAGCCCAGGCGAGGCTCCACCGACGGCGAGACATAGGTGATCCGGCCGTCCAAACCCGAATGCGCGAGGATGTCGCTGCCGTTCTCGGCCAGCATCCGGAAGCGCGCCTCGCTTTCAACCGTGGCCAGTTCCGCGGCCTTCTGGGCCGTGACATCCAGGACCACGCCAAAGATAGTGACGGGACGTCCCTCGGCGTCGCGCTCGACCACCATGTTGCCCATGACGTGCCGGATCTGGCCATCGGCGCGCAACAGGCGCGTCGGCGTGGAGGGACCGGGCGCCTGGGTCTCTAGGAGGGCGTGGTAGCGCAGGCGGACGGCTTCGCGATCTTCGGGGTGGATCGCCGCCAGCCAGTCTTCGGCCGAGATCGCCGTCCCGGGCTCAAAGCCGAGGATAACGTACATCTGGTCCGACCAGGTCATGGCGCGGGTGGCCTGATTGAGCCGCCAATAGCCGACGCCGGCCAGGTTCTCGGCCATGTCGGCCCAGCGGGTCTGCTCCTGGGCCACATCCCGCAGGCGCCGCCGTTGGGCGTTGATCGTCGCCAGAGGCAGGGAGGCAAAGATCGAGACGACCAGGAAGATCTGCAGAAACAGCGCGCGCTCGGCCATGTTCTGGGCCAGCAGGGCGACGGGACCGATCTCGATGGCCGTAAAGGTGATCGCCAGGCCCGCCAGGATCAGGATCCCGGCCGCCGCGCCCAGGAATTCCAGCTCCAGCGCCACGAAGGCCAGGACCGGCGGAATGATGAAGAGCAGCGGGTATCGGGGGCGGGTGAAGACCACCAGGATGGTGACCACCAGCGCGGCCAGGGCGATCCAGCCGCGCCGCGTGACCGGACGTTCGGCCAGCAGCGCGCGGGCCTGGCGGAAGGCGATCAGGGAGGGCGCCACCAGCATCAGACCCAGGCCGTTGGACAGCCACCAGCTGATCAGCGTGCGACCAGGGTCGGCGTGTCGCGAGGCGTACAGGACCGTGATCGCGATGAGTCCCGAGGCCAGGGGGGCGCAGAAGCCGCAGATCAGGGCGATCCAGCCCAGGTCCCGGGATCGACTGACATCGATGTCCCGACCCAGCACGTGGCGCAGGGCCATGGCCGAAAGCAGATATTCGACGACATTGGCGAAGCTGAGTCCCAGGACCACCGACAGCCGCCCGCCCACATGCAGGCTGGCGGCGATGTTTCCCAATACGGCGAAGGCGATCAGCAGCGGCCAGCGCTTCCGATCGGTCCACAGCAGAACGGTCAGAACGACCCCATTGGCGAGCCAGATCGGCGCGACCTGCTTCAGGTCACGCGGCAGCTCGATACAGACATAGGCCAGCAGCGCCACGGTCAGACCCAGCGCGACCGCGGCGGCGATCCGGCGAGCCTGATCGTTCCAATTCAAGAATGTCTGGGCTCGGGTCATGCCGCGGCACCCTGGCAGCCCTGTCTGCACCTCCGGTTAACACGGCGGGAATCTCCCGCGCGCGGCGCAACTCGTGGCGTCCTGACGGAAATGGTCCCGTCGATGATCTGAGCTTGATCACAGGGTCGCTGATTGGCCCGGGATCGCCGGCAGGCTATGTCCAAGCGCTCACCGCCGTGCTGCCTTCGTCCGCCTGTTCCCCAAGAGAGTTCCACCATGCGTCTGCTTGCCGCCCTGGCCATCTGCCTTTTCACGGTTCTTCCCGCCTCGGCGGCCGAGCGTTTCGATGAGGCGCCGCGCATCGCGGTGATCTCGGCCTTTCCGCCGGAGCTGACAGCCCTGGCTTCGGCGACCCGTGACCAAAAGCGCTATACGGCGGCGGGCGTGACCTTCACGACGGGCGAACTCGAGGGCAAGCCCATCGTCCTGTTCCTCAGCGGCGTCAGCATGGTCAACGCCGCCATGACCACGCAGCTGGCCCTGGACCGTTTCAACGTCACCCGCATCGTGTTCTCGGGCATCGCCGGCGGCGTGGACGAGGACCTCGACATCGGCGACGTGATCGTGGCCGACCAGTGGAGCCAGAACCTGGAGACGGCCTTCGCCCGCGAGACCGAAAAAGGTTTCGAGATTTCGCCCTCCGCCAGCAACGACACCTTGCCAGGCTTTGGCATGATGATCCCCCGCTCGATCATGATCGCCCGCGCCGATGGCCCGCCGGAGCGCCGTCGCTGGTTCCCGGCGGATCCAGCGATGCTGGAGACCG
This sequence comes from Alsobacter soli, assembly GCA_943371355.1. Taxonomy (GTDB): domain Bacteria; phylum Pseudomonadota; class Alphaproteobacteria; order Caulobacterales; family Caulobacteraceae; genus Caulobacter. The sequence goes on along the minus strand of CALRUN020000055.1, from coordinate 12,842 downwards.
CGCGGTCCATCGCCTCGACGGTCTCACTGGCGCGCTGCGTGACCAATCAGTGCCTGGTCCATGCCCCAAAGGTGGTGGTTGGCGGCAACGGCATCTCCGCGCCGGTCTTCCTCGACAACGCCGCCTATCGCAAATACGCCCGCGCCACGTTCAAGGCCCGGGTCGTGGACATGGAAAGCGCCGCCGTCGCCCACGTGGCCTATGCCAATGGCGCGCCGTTCATCGCCTTCCGCAGCCTGTCGGACCTGGCCGGCGGCGGCGACGAGGCCAACGAGATGCACACCTTCATGCAGCTGGCCTCGGACAATTCGGCCAGCGTGGTGAAGGCCTTCGTCAAGGCCCTGCCGAACTAGCGGGTCCCGAACGTCCGGTCGCCGGCGTCGCCCAGGCCGGGCACGATATAGCCGTGGTCGTTGAGCTCGGCGTCGATGGCCGCCGTCCAGATCGGCACGTCGGGATGGGCGGCGCGCAGATTGTCGATCCCGACCTGGGCGGCCAGCAGGCAGACAAAGCGCAGGTCGGTGACGCCCGCCGCCTTCAGGCGCGAGACGGCCGCGATCGCCGAATGGCCAGTGGCCAGCATCGGGTCGACCACGATGACCAGCCGGCCGGCGATGTCCTGTGGCGCCTTGAAGTAATACTCGACCGCCTCCAGCGACTCCGGATCGCGATAGAGGCCCACATGGGCGACGCGGGCCGAGGGCACGAGGTCCAGCATGCCGTCGGCCATGCCCAGGCCGGCCCGCAGGATCGGGGCGAACACCAGCTTCTTGCCGGCGATCTCCCGGGCCGTGGTCGGGGCGACCGGGGTCTCGATCCGGACCTCATCCATCGGCAGGTCGCGGGTGACCTCGTAGCAGATGAGGGTAGCCGTCTCGCGCATCAGGGCGCGGAAGGTTTTCGTGGAGGTGGTCTTGTCCCGCATCTTGGTCAGCTTGTGCTGCACCAGCGGGTGGCTGACGACGGTGACCTGAGACATGACGAAACCTTGCTAGGAGCGGGCCACCGCTCCTAGCAGGCGGCTTGCCCTCAGGCCAGTTGATCGCCGATCGGCAGGGACCGGATGCGCTTGCCCGTCGCCGCAAAGATGGCGTTACACAGCGCCGCCGGGGCCGGCGGATAGGCCGGCTCGCCCAGACCCGTGGGCCGGTTGTCGCTGAGCTTGAAATGCACCTCGACCGGCGGCGCCTCGGCCATCCGCAGCGGCGGGTGATCGCCGAAATTGCCCTGCATCGCCGCGCCGTTCTCGAAGGTGATTTCCTGGTGCAGGGTGCTGCCAATGGCGTCCAGGATCGAGCCCTGCACCTGCTGCTCGGCTCCGCTGGGATTGACGATCTGTGAGCCGCAGTCGACGGCGGCCCAGACCTTGTGGATCTTCAGCGCACCACCTTTGGCGACTGAGACCTCCATGACCACGGCCACATAGCCCAGGTGGCTGTAGTGGCAGGCGACGCCCAGGCCGGTTCCCTTGGCCGTCTTGCGACCCCAGCCGGATTTCTCGGCGACGAGATCGAGCACGCCGCGCATGCGGCCCGTATCGAAGGCGTCGCCCTGCCCGGCCTCGCCCAGCAGGCGCGGCTCGCCCAGCAGCTTGCGTCGGAAGGCGACGGGATCCTGCTTTGAGGCCACGGCCAGCTCGTCGGTAAAGCTCTGGATGACAAAGCCGAAGGCGTTGTTGGCCGGCGCCCGCAGGAAGCCGGTCGGCGCGCCAAGCGGCATGACCGAGACATCGAGCTTGTAGTTATCCACAGCTCTGCAAGGGAACTGCGTGGCGTTCATGCCCGCCGCCAGGGCGAACTGGTCACCCTCGCCAAAAGTCACGAAGTGATCGCGCCAGCCCACAAGGTCGCCCTTGGCGTCGAGGCCGGCGGTGAAATTGTGCCAGCCGCCGGGCCGATAGAAGTCATGCTGGGTGTCTTCCTCGCGGGTCCAGACCAGCTTGACCGGGACTCCCGCCAGTTTCGAGATAACGGCCGCCTCGACCATGTAGTCGTTCATCAGCCGCCGGCCAAAGCCCCCGCCGACCCGCACCAGATGGATGGTGATATCGGCCTCGGAGACGCCCAGGGCGGCCGCGACCAGCTTGCGCCCCGGCTCGGGGTTCTGGGTCGGGGCCCAGATCTCGACCTTGCCGTCCTTGAAACTGGCCGTGCAGTTCTGCGGCTCAAGATTGGCGTGGGCGATGAAAGGGTAGTGATAGGCGGCGCTGACGACCTTTGCCGCGCCTTTGAACGCCGCATCCACGTCGCCGTCGGCGCGCAGGGTGCGGTGAGGCGCAGCCTTGGCCAGTTCCGCAGCCCTGGCGGCGAAGCCGGCGCTGCTCTGCGCGCCGGTCGGATGCTCGGCCCACTGGATGTCCAGCGCATTGCGCCCCTTGCGGGCCTGCCACCAGCTGTCGGCGACCACGGCGACGCCGGGCAGGATGCTGGCCAGATTGGTCCCGCCCTCGATCACAAAGGCCCCCTTCACGCCCGCCACAGCCTTGGCCGGCGCCAGATCGACGCTGGCAACCTTGGCGCCGAAGGTCGGGGCCTTGGCGAAGGTGGCGTACAGCATTCCCGGCAGACGGGTGTCGATACCGTAGAGCGGCTGGCCGCTGACGATCCTGTCGATGTCGCGAGTCGGCTGGGGCTTTCCGACGATGCGGAAGGCCTTTGGGTCCTTGAGCTTCAGACTCTTGGGATCGGGCGGCGTCAGGGCCGCGGCAGCCTGGGCCAGGTCGCCATAGGCCAGGCGACGGTTGCTGGCGCCATGAACCACGAAGCCCGGCTCGGTGGCGCAGGTCTCGACGGCGACGCCCCAGCGCGCGGCGGCGGCGGCGATCAGCAGGGCCCGGCCCGTGGCGCCCACGCGGCGCAGCCCGTCATATTCCAGCGTGGTGGCCATGCTGCCGCCGGCCACCTGGCGTCCGAAGACCTTGGTGTCGGCGATGGCCTGCTCGACGGTGACGGCCGACCAGTCGACGTCCAGTTCCTCGGCGATCAGCATCGGCAGCGAGGTCTTGATCCCCTGCCCCACCTCGGGAACCTTGGAAACGATGGTGACGCCGCCGTCCGGCGCGATCCGCACGTAGGCGTTCAGCTGGCCCGCGCCCGCCGCGTGTCCGACGCCAGACAGGCTGAAGGACATCATCAGGCCGCCGCCCAGGGCGGCGCCGGTCTGCAGGAACAGGCGACGGTTAGGGTCGCGGAGCATCTCGCCGTCCATGCTCAAACTCCCTGGCCGGAAGCGGCCTTGATGGCCGCCTTGATGCGGATGTAGGTGGCGCAGCGGCACAGATTGCCGTTCATCGCCTCGTCGATGGCCGCGTCATCGGGCCGGGGATTGGCGGTCAGCAGCGCCGTCGCAGACATGATCTGGCCCGCCTGGCAGTAACCGCACTGGGGCACGTCGATGGCCTTCCAGGCTTCCTGCACCCTGGCCCCGACCGGATCCTGGCCAACGCCCTCAATGGTCACGACCTTCTTGTCGCCCACCCGTCGCACCGGCGTGATGCAGGCGCGAACGGGCGCGCCGTCGACATGGACGGTGCAGGCTCCGCACTGGGCCGCGCCGCAGCCGAACTTGGTCCCAACCATGCCCAGGGTGTCGCGCAGGACCCACAGCAGAGGCGTGTCGCCCTCGACCTCGACCGAGCGGGTTTCCCCATTGATGGTCAGCGTGAACGCCATGCCCGACTCCTGATCTGGCGGTTGCCGGGGGATAATGCCTCAGTCGCGCGGGGAGCACGAGAGGTTGCGCGCGTCTGCGACCGTCAGAAAATGCGACCCAAAAGCCTGTTGCGGCGCGCGGCCCGGACCAATAATCCGAATACGGACTACGATTCGTGACCGCCGAGGCGGGTTTCGGGGGCCAACTCCAGCCTTCGTGAGAGCGAGCCCGTGATGCGGGTCTCGGCCCACGCCGGCGGCCCCTGCTGAACGCGCCTTAGTGACGCAGTTTCAGGTTCCGAACTCGACGACTCACGCAATCACGGGCGCTATAGTCCGCTGGCGCGCGCCGTCAGCATGAATGCGAGTCTTGGATTCTGGGTGAAGTGACGGAAAAGCCGGTCAAACAAGGTGTTGGAAAGCGTCGCCAGGTTGCGGCGCTGCCTTGGCGTGGCGAAGGCCCGGGCCTGCAGATCCTGCTGGTCTCGTCGCGCGAGACCAAGCGCTGGGTGATCCCAAAGGGCTGGCCGATGAAGGGGCGCACCGATCCGGCCGCCGCCGCCCAGGAAGCCTATGAGGAGGCCGGCCTGGACGGCGTGATCGCCCAGCAGTCCGTCGGCGACTACGAATATCTCAAGCGCCTGAAAAGCGGCGCAGCGAGACTGGTCAAGGTCGATGTCTATCCGCTCCAGGTCACCGGCGAGCACGCCACCTGGCCCGAAAAGGGCCAGCGCACCCTGCAATGGATGAGTCCGGCCGAGGCCGCTCTGGGCGTGCAGGAGCCGGAACTGCGCGACGTGATCGCCCGCTTCGCGCGCATCGAGTTGCCCGACGAAGAACGCCCAGCCCCTGCCCGCGCGCCGACACCGGTCAAGGTGGCCTTCGAACGCGTACGCCGCCGGGTGACGACGTTCCTGGGCGGCTCGCGACGATAGTCACAGCCTGTGGACAATTGGATCTCCGCCGCATAATGTTCTCATTATGTTCCGGCGCGAGGTTCCATGCAGCTTTCCCTAGGCCTCTCGCGCTCGCCGCTTGAAAGCGTTCGCGATGCGCTGCTGTGCGAGTTTGGTCCTCAGCGACCGGTGGCGCGCATGGATCCGATCTCGCAGCTGGTGAAGTCGTCGATCAGCGGTCGCACGCCTGACGCCGTATCCTGGAGCGCGTTCCTGCGCCTGCGGGCCGAGTTCAGATGCTGGGAGGACCTGGCCAGGGCGTCTGATGCGCAGGTTCTGGAGATCATCGGCGACGTCACCTATGCCGAAGACAAGGCCCGGCATCTGACGCATGCCCTGCGCCTGATCGAACAGAAAGTCGGCTGGCTGTCGCTGAACCACCTGGCCGGCAGACCTGTCGACGAAGCGCGTTGGGAGCTTCAGAGCCTGCCCGGCGTGGGGGTCAAGGTCGCCGCCAGCGTCCTGAATTTCAGCAGCCTGGCGATGCGGGCCCTCGTGGTCGACACCCATGTGCATCGCGTGGCCAAGCGGATCGGACTGGTCGGCCCCGGTGACACCACTCATGCCTATCAGGCCCTGATGCGACTGGCGCCCAACGCCTGGACGGCGGATGACCTGTTCGAGCTGCACTGGCTGATGAAGCGGGGGCTGGGCCAGATGCTGTGCCCGCATGACGCTCCCAGGTGTGGCGCCTGCCCGCTGAAGCATGACTGCGCCAAGCTGGGGATCGGCCACAGCGCCGACGTCCTGCCGTGGCGCCCGCGCGACGCCGGATAGCGCGTGACCTCTCCGGCGTGACAAGCTGGGATCTGTCGCCCCGATGGAGTCCGCCATGACCGCGAGCAGCGCTTCCACACCCGACGCCGAGATGATGGCCGGCCCCGAAAAGCTGGCCCGGTTCCTTGAAACCGGCGATGCGCGCGTCCTGGAGGACGTGTTCTCGGCCGGCGAGGTGACCATCCTCGAGAACTTTCCGCCGCATGTGTTCAACGGCCAGGACGGCCTGACGCACTGGCGCGCCCTGATGACGAAACACGTGGGAAGCATCGGCGACCTGCGTCACACGTTCGGCCCGCCGCAGGACTTCGCGCTGACGGACGGCGTCGTTCACTTCACCCTGCCCACGCACTGGAAGGGTGTGGGCGATGGAAAACCCTTTGCCGAGCTTGGCGGCTGGACGTTCGTTCAGGTGCGGGAAGACGGCGGCTGGCGCATCCGCTCCTACGGCTGGGCGGTCATCAGCTTTGAAGAGGCGGACACTCCTACCCCGCCAGAGCCGTAAAGGTCTTCGTGCCGATCCCGTAGCGGCGCCAGTCCCGGTAGTCGAAGTGCCACCATTCCTCGGTGTAGACCTCGAAGCCCTCGGCGGTCATGGCGTCGCGCAGCATGGCGCGCAGGGACCGCTGCTGCGTCGTGCCGCCGATGAAGTCGGCATAGGCGCGGTCCGAGAACTCGTCATAGCGGCTGGGCATCTCGACGGACCTGCCGGTCTTGAGGTCATACAGCGTCAGGTCGACGGCGCAGCCGCGATTGTGGCGCGAGCCCTCGGCCGGATCGGCGACGAAGGCGTGGCTCTCGGGCGGGGTCGCCTCCCAGAACATCCAGGTGACGAACCAGGGTCGATAGGCGTCATGGATCAGCAGGCCAAAGCCCTTGCCGGCCAGGGCGCGCTGCACCCGGCCCAGAGCCTCGGCGGCGGGTCGCTGCAGATAGGCGGCTGCGCGTTCGTACAGCGGGATGCCCATGAAGTTGTCGGAGCCGGCATAGTGGATGTCGAGCCGGATTCGCGGGTCGATCGTGGTCAGGTCAACCAGGTCGGCCGGAAGATGCGCCTCGGTCTCGACCGGCGGCGTCGCGGCCAGGGCCCGCTGGCGCAGGGCTGCCGGATCGGCCCGGACGGCCGCGCGGATCGCCGCCTGGGTCTCGGCGCCGAAGTCGTGGAAGGCCAGCCGGGTTCCGTCCAGACGGATCGCGCCCTTCTCCAGGACCACCGCCCCGCCGCCGGCGACCGCGTAGCGACCGCCGCCCAGCGCGGTCAGCCGCGCCACGGGCAGGTCCTTGCCGAAGAGGTGCAGCGCGCCGTCCCGCTCGAATACGGTGACCGGCGCGGCCCTGTCGCCATACTGCCCGACCGCCGCCCACTCGGCCCGGGTCTGGGCTAAGGCGGCCGGAGCGGCAAAGCCTGCGGCGGCGATGGACAGGAAGGATCGTCGAACCAGACCGCTCATCGCAGCCCCCTTGGCGCTATTTCATCGTCGGGATGACGAAGGCGGAGTCCTCGACCTCGCCTTCGGGCCACCGCGCGGTGATCGTCTTGACCTTGGTGTAGAACTTCACGCCCTCGACGCCGTGCTGGTTGGTGTCGCCGAAGGCGCTGCGCTTCCAGCCGCCGAAGGTGTGATAGGCCACCGGCACCGGGATCGGCACATTGATGCCCACCATGCCGACATTGACGTGGGATGCGAACTCGCGGGCCGCGCGGCCGTTGCGGGTGAAGATGGCGACGCCGTTGCCGTACTGGTGCTCGCTGGGCAGGCTGAGCGCCTCCTCGAAGCTCTCGGCGCGCACGATCTGCAGGACGGGACCGAAGATCTCTTCCTGATAGGTCTTCATGCCCTTCTTGACGCCATCGAACAGCGACGGGCCGATAAAGAAGCCCTTCTCGAAGCCCTGCAGCGAGAAGTCGCGGCCATCGACGACCAGCTCGGCGCCCTCGTCGACACCGATCTGGATGTAGTCGGCGATCTTGGCGCGGTGCTGGCTGGAGACCACCGGCCCATAGTGAGCGGCGGGGTCGCTGGAGACGCCGACCTGCAGGGTCTCGATCTCGGCGACCATGCGCTCGCGCAGTTCATCGGCCGTCGCCTTGCCCACGGGCACGACGACCGGCAGGGCCATGCAGCGCTCGCCGGCCGAGCCGAAGGCCGCGCCTGACAGGTCCTTAACCACCTGGTCCAGGTCGGCGTCGGGCAGGACGATGCCGTGGTTCTTGGCGCCGCCCATGGCCTGGACGCGTTTCCCGTGCGCCGTGCCGGTCTGGTAGACGTAATGGGCGATATCAGACGAGCCGACGAAGCTCACCGCGCGGATCAGCGGATGCGTCAGGATGGCGTCGACGACGGTCTTGTCGCCGTGCACGACGTTGAGCACGCCCTCGGGCGCGCCGGCTTCCATCATCAGCTCGGCCAGCCTGACCGGCACGGTCGGATCCTTCTCCGACGGCTTGAGGATGAAGGTGTTGCCCACGGCGATGCTGATGCCGAACATCCACATCGGGATCATGGCCGGGAAGTTGAAGGGCGTGATGCCCGCGCAGACGCCCAGCGGCTGGCGCATCGAATAGACGTCGATGCCGGGACCGGCGCCCTCGGTGTATTCGCCCTTCAGGATGTGGGGGATGCCGCAGGCGAACTCGATCACCTCCAGGCCGCGCTGGATGTCGCCCTTGCTGTCGGCGATAACCTTGCCGTGCTCGGACGACAGGATCTCGGCCAGCGAATTCATGTCGCGCTCGATCAGGCGCTTGAACTCGAACATCACCCGGGCGCGGCGCTGGGGATTGGTGGTCGCCCAGCCGATCTGGGCCTTGGCGGCGGCCTGGACGGCGGCGTCAAGCTCGGCGGCGGTCGCCAGCTGCACGCGGGCCTGGACCTCGCCGGTGTTGGGATTGAAGACGTCGCCGAACCGACCCGAGGTCCCGACGAAGGTCTGACCGTTCACGAAATGGGCGATGTCTCGCATGAAGCGCTCCCTGGATCTTGTTTTGCGCGTCGATAGCACCCCGAGATCACGCCGTATCGTGCGAAATCCTGCCGGATTATTCAGCGTCGACGTGAACCCGCCGGAACCGGCCCTGCAGATAGACCAGCGGTTCATGGTCGGGATCGTAGCGCAACTTCACCACCCGACCGACATAGACCCGGTGATCTCCGGCGTCGAAGACATGATGGGTCTCGCACTCGAAATTGGCCATGCAGTTGGGCAGGATCGGAACGCCGGTGCGCCAGGTCTCGGTCTCGAGCCCCTCGAACCGGTCGACGTTCTTTTTCACAAACTGCTGGGCCAACTGCTGGTGCTCGGCGTGCAGCACATTGACGGCGAAGACCCCCGCGGCGTCCAGCCAGGGCAGACTGCTGGACTTCAGGTCCACGCAGATCAGCGCCAGGGGCGGATCCAGCGACACCGAGGTGAAGGAATTGGCCGTCAGCCCCACCTTGCGGCCGTCCGCGCCGACGGTGGTGACCACCGTCACGCCGGTGGTGAAACACCCGAACGCATTCCGCAGAGCCCGGGCGTCGTGTTCGGCGCCCTCGCCCAGTTCAATCGTGACTGCCTGACTCATCAACGTGTTCTGCGATGAAGCGCGGGCCGGGGCAAGCGCTAGGCGCGCTGTCCCTCGACCAGAACGCCGGGCTGGCTCGCATCCAGGCCGAAAGTGACCGGCAGGTGGCGCACGTGCGGCGTCTGCAGGTTCAGGGCCTTGGCCCCGCGCGCCACGGCCAGCTTGCCCAGCGCCGTCGGGCCAAAGCCGTTCTGGATGCGCGGTTTCGCCCCCAGCCGGCGGCGCAGCACGCCGTTGGCATAGATGACATTGGCGCGCATCAGCGCTGGCGGGGTCATGAATTCGATCGAAAGCGAGACGTTCAGCATCGGACCGTTCTCGATCCGGTGCGGCGCGTTCTGCCGCCAGGTGACCATCTTGCCCGGCGTCAGGTCATAGACCGCCGCGCCCTTGTCCCAGTCGGGATCGAAGGCGAACTGCTCGGCGGTTTCCTTCAGCACGATCTTTTCCAGGTCCAGCTCGCCGACATAGGGGTCGGCGACCGGATAGACCCAGACCTTCTTCTGGCCGCGCAGCTGCCACAGCGACACCAACGGTACGTCCAGATGGTAGAACACCTGGGCGTTGGCCGAGCTGATCAGCATGCCCAGGTCGCGCTTGAAGGTGCGCAGGCCCGGAACCTGGGCCTCCTTCTCGGCGAAGATCTCGTCGCCCAGGGCGGCATACTCCGGCACGTGGTCGTTGGTGTGGCGCAGGTTCAGCCAGATGCGGCCGCTCTTGGCGGCGTCCAGCAGCTGGTCGCCCGAGAGACCGTTCGCCGCGCCCCGGCGCCAGGTGGTCCAGGCCTTGGGGTCCTCGCCCATGGTGAAGACGCCCAGCTGGTCGCGAGGATACAGGTCCAGCAGTCGCGCCAGGCCCTCGTCGTCGAACATCGGGCGTTCGTGCAGGCCATGCTCGAAGGCCAGGTTCTCAGCCCCGAAGGCCCTGGCCTTCTCGGGCGTCCAGTCGCGGATGATGCTCACGCGGTCCTCCCGTAGAATTGGATCTTGAAGGGGCCCCACCACAGGGCCTTGCCCAGGCCGCGCGCGGCCTTGTCGAGCCAGTCGGCCCGGTCGCGGGAACGGGTCAGCCACTTGAAACCGGCCACGGCGCCGAACACGGCCGCCTGCCCTGCCCCGATCGCCATCCAGCGGGCCACGCCCACGGCGTCCGGCGGACTGGACGCTGCGCAGTGGGCCGACGGTCCCTGGCCATAGGCGAAGGCGCGAGCCAGCGTGTAGTCCAGGGTCAGGCGGTCGGGCACGGGATCTTCCCAGACCCACGCGGCCGGTTCCCAGGCGAAGGTCGCGCCGGCGGCCTTCATCTGGCCAAACAGCATGTCGTCCTCGCCGCCGATCTGGTTGCGCTCGGCGGCGAACGGCGAGACGGGATCGGGCAAGGCGGCGCGACGCAGCAGGCTGTCGCCGCAGCCGTAATAGTGATCGATGACCCCGGCCTGGGCGGGTCCCAGGCGCGAGAAGAACCGCTCCAGATAGTCGCGATGCTCGGCGACGCTGTCCGGCGCCCGGGCCCGGACCGGTCCGAACACGACATCGGCGCCGTAGCGCACCTGGGCGGCCAGCAAGGCGGCGAGCCAGCCCTCGGGCGCTTCCTCGTCATCGTCCAGGAAGGCGATCAGCGCGCCGGAGGCTTTTGCCATACCGGCGTTGCGGGCGTTGGCCACCCCGGCGCGGGGTTCGTGAACATAGTGTATCGGACAGGCCGCGCCTTCCGCCAAAGCCTCGATCGTGGCCTTGGCCGAGGGAACCTGGTCGTTGTCGACGACGACGATCTCCAGAGCGGCGAAATCCACCGCCTGCTGGGCCAGCACCGAGCGCACCGCGACGGCCAGACCGCCGAGGCGTCTCTGGGTCGGGATCATCACCGTCACGTGGACCATCAGCCGGCCTCGTGAGCGCCGACGCGACGGCGTGACTGGCCGGCGACCGCGTCGACCAGACCGCGCACCTGACCGCCCACGGTCAGCTCGACGCTGTTGATCACGTCCATCCGGCGACGCAGACGCGCCACCACGCCATTGCCGCCGGCGCCCGCCAGGTTCCAGGCGCCTTCGACCGAGCTGGCCATCAGGCCGGCCACGCTGGCGGCCATCACGGCGCCGCTCTGGACCGGGGTCTGGGTGAAGGCGTAGGCGCGCTTGTAGTGGTCATGGCCGGGCCCCAGGTCATAGCGGGTCAGGCCCAGTTCCGGCATGGCGGCGATGGCCCGCAGGAAGAAGATCTGACCCGGCGACCAGGCGCCGAAGCCCGGATTGGTCGAGGCGATCCACGGGTGATAGACGCCGCCCAACCGCACGCCGAAATGCCCCGCGACCAGCTCGTCGCCGGCATAGAGGTTGATCATCAGGCCCTGGAAATCGCCGGTCTGGCGCTGGAACAGGTCGGTCAGCAGGCCGCTGGTCCAGGCGGGACGCAGGAAGTCGTGCATGCCGGTGCGCTGCAGCTGCTCGCGCTTCCAGGCCAGCAGCTGGTCGAACGCCTGAGGCGACGTGTCGGCCGCGACCAGACGCAGGGCGCCCACTTCACGGTCCAGCTTGTGATCCAGGCGACGGTAGTTCTTGATCTTCTTGGGGCTGGCGGCGCGGACGACCTCCAGGTGATCCTCGGCCGAGCCTTCGGGCGCGATCACGAAACCGGACTGGGCCTCAACGCCCTCGGCGGGCTGGCCAAACAGGCCGAACGGATCGACCAGGCCGGTATAGCGAAACACGCCCAGATCGGCGGCGCGCAGCACCTCCCCGGCCGTGAAGCCCGGATCGGGACGCGAGACGATGCCGTGATAGTCCGACAGCGGCGAGCCGATGGCCCGCGCCAGACGGCCTGGCCGGCGATGGTGCGGCAGGAAGCCCACCGTTTCGCCGTTCCTGCGGATCACCGCCACCCGCGCATCGTCGCGCACCCGGCCCACGGCCAGGGTGAAATCAGGGCCCAGCAGGGGGTTGGCGAACGCAGGTTCGGCCGCGGCCATCTCGCGCCACAGGGCGATGTCGGCGGGCGCCAGACGGCTGGGATGCAGGGTTTCAACGTTCGGCATGGTCCACCTGTCCTAAACCGAAGCGGTTAGGGAATGATGGAGAGCGTGGCTGCAACCCCTACGCCAGCTACCCGAAGGTGGTTTTGAGAATGGCCTCCAGCCCCCGCTGGTCGATCGCGTCGAAGGCGGCGGGTTTGTCGGAGTCGACATCGAACACCGCGATCAGCCGGCCCTCCGCGTCGAACACCGGAACCACGATCTCGCTTTCCGAGCGGCTGTCGCAGGCGATGTGGCCGGGGAAGGCGTGGACATCCGCCACCAGCTGGGTCTGGCCGGTCTGCGCCGCCGCGCCGCAGACGCCCCGGCCAAAGGCGATGCGCAGGCAGCCCAGCGTGCCCTGATAGGGCCCGACCACCAGCTCGCGTTCCTTTTGGGGATCAACGACATAGAAGCCGGTCCAGAAGTAGTGGTCGAAGCTGCTCGCCAGCATCGAGGCCACGGTCGCCATGCGGGCCGTGACATTGGGTTCGCCGTCGAGCACCGAGGCGATCTCGTCGGCCACCTCGGCGTAGCGGGCGGCCTTGTCCTTGCTCAGGAAGCCGGCGGTCAGGGTCTTGTCGTTGAAAGCTTCAGCCATGGCGGGGATATAGCGCGTTCGGGGGTGATTGCGAGGGGGTGACGGACACGGGCTCTCAGCCTCACGCGATCACTCGCTGAGTTAGATGGGGAGGCGCGAAGCGGCCGGGGCGAACCCGGATGACCGTGATGTGTGTTGTGCGTTTCGGCTCGACCTGTCCGCTTCGCAGAAGCTGTTCTTGCGTGAGGATCGGGCCAAGCGAGCGTCTTTCAGCTCTGATACCCAAGAGCCCCCGTACGGGCGCGCATCCCGTCGATCGGCTAACCGTCTCGACGCCGACGATG
>CALRUN020000054.1:0-24587 GCA_943371355.1 Alsobacter soli | reverse complement strand
CCTGCTGCTGGTGCTGGCCGATCTGGCGGCGCGCATCTCACCGACCGATCAGGAACTGAAACTGGGCGTCGTCACGGCCCTGTTCGGCGCGCCGGCCTTCGCCCTGCTGGCCTGGCGCGCGTCGCGGAGCTGGCGGGCATGACGGCCGCCTGGACCATCAGCGGCGTCAAGGCGCGGCAGGGCGGCAAGCTTGTGCTCGACGCCGCCAGCCTGGTCGTCAGCCCCGGCGAAGTCGTTGGCGTGGTCGGCCCCAATGGCGCTGGCAAGACCAGCCTTTTGCGGGCGGGCCTTGGCCTGTTGCCGAGGCAGGGGGGCGATGTCTGGCTGGGCGTTCAGCGCCTTGAGGCCCTGAACGCCGAGGCCCGCGCCGCGCGCGTGGGTTATCTGCCCCAGGACCGCCGACTGGCCTGGAATCTCCCCGCCGAGCGCGTGGCCAGCCTGGGCGCGGTCGATCTGCCGGACGCCCAGGCCCTGGACGTGGCGCGTGAGCGTCTGGCGCGGGTCGGCGCGGCCGAGCTGGCGACGCGCGGCGTGCTCGACATGTCGGGCGGCGAGCGGGCCAGGGTCCTGCTGGCGCGGCTGCTGACCACGCGCGCCCCGCTGCTGGTGGCCGACGAGCCGATCGCGGGCCTGGATCCGGACGCTCAGCTGCTGACCCTGGACCTGCTGCGCGCCGAGGCCGCCGCGGGCGCGGGGGTCGTGGTGACGCTGCACGACCTCAGCCTTGCCGCGCGCTGCTGCGACCGTCTGGCGGTGATCGATCGCGGGCGCATCGTGTCGGAGGGCGCGCCCGGCATGGCCCTGTCGTCCGATATCCTGGCGCGGGTCTTCAGGCTGGACGGCGCGCTGGTGGAAACGCCGGCGGGGCCCGTGCTGGCCGCCCGCCGGCTGTAAATTCAGGGTTGGGTCGAGGGCGCGTAGGCCTGGGCCACCGACGGCGCATAGACATAGCCGCCGCGCTTCAGCTCCCGAGACAGGGTCAGGGGCGTGCTGCCGCCATTGAGGCGCGCGCGATAGACCATGGTCGTTTCCAGGGTCCGCATCACATAGTTGCGGGTCTCCGAGAACGGGATGCACTCGATGAAGTCCAGCGGATCCGTCGTGGCGCCGCGCGGGTCGCCGCACTGGTTGACCCATGCGGCGGGGCGTCCCGGACCGGCGTTGTAGGCGGCGGCGGCCATGATGTAGGAGCCGCTGAAGTTGCTGACCATGTCGCCCAGATAGGTCGAGCCCAGACGCATGTTGTACGAAGCGTCCGACAGGCGGTCGACCGAATGGCGCTCGCCCAGCTGGCGGGCCACGATGGCGGCGGTGGGCGGCATCAGCTGCATCATGCCGCGCGCGCCGACGCCCGAGCGGGCGTTGGGGTCGAAATTGCTTTCCTGGCGCGAGATTGAATAGACGAAGGCCGTCTCGGCCGCGCCCGGACCCGGCGTGAAGTGGTGGTCGAGCAGGGGATAGCCGCGCTCGGGCAGGATGAAGCCCCGCTGGGCCGCGGTGCGCACGGCGCGCATGCCCAGGTCTTGATCGCCATAGCCGCGCGCGAAGTCGACCAGCAGGGCCGATTCCTCGGCATTGGGCAGGTTGTCGTCGATGAACAGCACCAGCGCGCGGAACTGATCCTTGGCCCCGATGTCGGCCAGCATCCGCGCGGCGCGCACCAGTTCGCGGCCATGGAAGCGGGCGCGGTCAGCCTGGGTGACGACCGGGTCGCGGTCGAGCTTCAGCTCGGTCAGGCCCGCCTTCTCGGCCGACAGCTGGCCATAGAAGGTGGTGATGTGGCGCGCGCCCTCGGAATAAAAGGACTGGGCGGCGATCGGGTCGCCCTGGGCCTCGGCGGCGCGACCCTGCCAGTAGAGCGCCCGGCCCTTGGTGATCGGCGAGGCGCCGATGGCGGCGATGGCGGCGAAGTGACGGGCGGCCGCGTCGGGCTGCCTCAGCTTGGCCAGGGCGATCCACCCGGCATAGAACTCGGCCTCGGCGGCGTCGGCGCCGACGGAGAGGCCCGTATTGGCGGCGGCCGCATAGGCGCCGTTGCTGTCACCGGACTTCAGGGCCGAGACAACCAGCGCCCGGCGTTCCTTCCAGATCGCCGTGGCGGCTTCGTCGGTCGGCGGCGGCGAGGGGAAATCGCGCACCAGCTGCAGGGCGAAGCTGTCCAGGCCGCGACGGCGCAGATAGGCGGCGCGCTCGAACACCACGCCAGGGGAGGCCTGGTCGCCGGGACCCAGGGTCTCGAACATCGAGGTGGCGCTGGCGGCGTTCTGGCGGAAGGCGATGCGGACGCGGGCGGAGGCCTGCTGATCGGCGGGCAACAGATCCACCAGATCGCGGGCCGCCGGGCCCTGCTGGCCATACAGCAGGATATCGGCGCGGCGAGCATAGTCATCGGCGGTCAGCATCGTCCCGAAGCGGGCGGCCATGCTGCGTTGGGCGTCGGCTTCGAACACCCTGTCGCGCCAGGTGCGGCGGATCAGGTCGACGGCCTCTTGTTGCCGGCCGCTGGCCTGATAGGCCGAGGCCAGGGCCATGGCGCCCTCGGCGGTGGCGGGTTGGCCGCCCCCGAACCAGGCGATGATCTGGGCGGGGCTGAGGCCGGAGACGGAAAGCTGCTTTTCGGCGGCGCTCTCGCGACGGCCGGCGCGCGGCCAGCCGGCCAGGTCGCGGCGCGCCGAATCAAGTTCGAAGAAGCTCATGGCCTCGGCCGAGCTGTCGACCAGGGCCCACAGGGCGATCTTGCGGGCCACCGGGTCCTGCAGGCTGCTCATCGCCATGCGGGCGCGGCTGACATCGCCGCTGCGGGCGGCCGCTAGCGCCATGCGCAGGTTCTCGGCCTCGACGTCGGACACCGTGCCGGGAATGGCGGTCGGCGGGGTAGTGACCAGGGCGGGGGTCGACGACGACGGCTGGTACGGAACCGGGCCGGACGTCTGTGCGCCCGCGACGCTGCCGAGCAGCACCAGGCCGGCGCTTCCGAACATGATCCGACGCAACACTGAAGCCAAAACCCGTTCTCCTTCACGCACCGTCGAATCGAGCCGACAGCCGTTTATGCGATCCATCAGGCCTCAAGACACCTAAGGAACGGTTTTTCTGAGGCCTCTAGGGCTTGACCCTTGGGGCTGGGCCCATCAAACCGCTGCCTGCTCCGACGCACCGGTTGCGGGACGGCGGGGCGGCGACATATTGTCCGCTCCCATCGTCTGGCCGCAACCTTCGCGGCGCCCTTCTCACGGCAAATTGCAAGTTATGGTCCATTCTCCGTTCAAGGGCGTTATTCCCGCCCTGATTACGCCCTTCCGCGACGGCGCCGTGGACGAAGCGGCCTTCGTGGCGCTCGTCGAGCGCCAGATCGCGGGCGGCGTGCATGGTGTCGTGCCGGTTGGCACCACCGGTGAAACCTCGACCCTGAGCCATGACGAGCACAAGCGCGTGGTCGAGCTGTGCGTCCAGACCGTCAAGGGCCGCGTGCCGGTGATCGCCGGCGCGGGCTCCAACTCGACCGACGAAGCCATCGAGCTGGCCGCTCACGCCAAGGCGGTGGGCGCCGATGCCGCCCTGGTGGTGACCCCCTATTACAACCGCCCCAGTCAGGAAGGCCTGTACCGCCACTACGAGGCGATCAACAACGCCGTCCAGCTGCCGGTGCTGGTCTACAATGTGCCCAGCCGGGCCAGCGTTGACATCTCCAACGAGACCCTGGCGCGGCTGTCCAAGCTGCCCAATATCATCGGCATCAAGGACGCGACCGGCGATCTGGTCCGGGCCAGCATGCAGCGCATCCTGTGCGGACCTGACTGGGTGATGCTGTCGGGCGATGATCCCACGGCCCTGGGCTACATGGCCCATGGCGGCCATGGCGTGATCTCGGTGACCTGTAATGTCGCGCCCGAGGCCTGCTCGGCCTTCATCAACGCCTGCCTGAAGGGCGAGTGGGAGACCGCGCTCTATGGCCAGGATCGCCTGGTTCAGCTGCACAAGGCGCTGTTCCTGGATTCCTCGCCCGCGCCGACCAAGTTCGCCATGGCCCATCTGGGCCTGTGCCAGCCCGACGTGCGCCTGCCGATCGCGCCGTGCAACGACGCGGTGAAGCCGGCGATCCTGGAGGCCATGCGCGAGGCGGGTCTGGTCTGATGACCAAGCCGATCGCGGAGAACCGGCGCGCCCGGTACGACTACTTCATCGAAGAGACCTTCGAGGCTGGCATCATGCTGACCGGCACCGAGGTCAAGTCGCTGCGCGTCGGCCGGGCCAATATCGCCGAGTCCTATGCGTCGGTCGAAGGCAAGCAGATCAAGCTGATCAACGCCGACATCCCGCCTTACGGTCACGCCAACCGCTTCAATCACGAGCCGCGCCGGCATCGCACGCTGCTGCTGCACAAGAAGCAGATCGAAAAGCTGATCGGCGCCGTCCAGCGCGACGGCCGCACCCTGATCCCGCTCAAGCTCTACTGGAACGAGAAGGGCCTGGCCAAGCTGGAGATCGGCCTGGCCAAGGGCAAGAAGAACCACGACAAGCGCGAAACCGAAGCCGCCCGCGACTGGCAGCGCGACAAGGCGCGGCTGATGAAGGGCGACCGGGGCGACTGAGCCGTCGGCTAGCCAGGCGCGAGGACCAGAAGGCCCAGCGCCACCCCGGACAGGAAGCCGGCGGCGACGATCATGGACACGGTCTTGAGGGTGTAAGACAGGCTGCGGTCAGCCATGGGCCGCGGGCCTCATGTGCTGTCTGAGGAAATCATAGGCGTCGGCGGTCAGGGACCAAACGCGCGGTCCCGAGACGAAGGCCGCCATCCGCCCCTCCGATTCGGCCTGCACGCAGTGCAGCTCCAGGGCCAGGGTCAGTTCATGCTTCAGCGCCTCGGACGCTTCCGAGGCGCCCCGGCGGCGGGCGATGTTGTCGATCACCAGTTTTCGCGGCGCGACGCCGTCCAGCGCGACCAGGGCTTCAGCGATCTCACCGATCTGCGGCGAGAAGAGGCCGTTGCTGATGAGGCGTTTTCTGCGGGCTTGCGCCAATTCATCCATGGGCACGGTAGACCTCATGATTGCGGGCAGGGGGCATTCGGCCCGTACGGCGTGGTCGGATTTGTCTGAAACACGCGCGCGAGTGTTCCCTCGTCGAAAAGGGTCGCGCAGATTGTCAGGGCTTTGAGATAGGCGTCTTCGATATTGCCAAAACAGCCTTTCAGAAGGCCTTCCTCGGTGACAAGCCAGCCGGCGGGCGTGGCGATCACTTCGATCTTGCGGCATTCGCCAAGATCTTCATCGCGATCTCGGTCTGACATATCGTATTCCCTAAATTTATGGCGCGGCTTACTGAAATTTCCGCGCTTCTGGGCCGTATAAATAGCCATGCTCACTGTCATATATTTGAAATCGATATTAACCAAAAAGCTTACCGCCTATATCGGGCGGTATGAATGCTCAAAATGGGCGCGACAAAGCAGAGCTCGGGATACGGCTTCGCTAAAGGAAATCTCTAGAGCCGTGCGCCGGCCGAAGCGCGGCCTCAGGCGTGCAGGGGCGGGGACTGCCTGACGCAGGCGCGCACGCCCGCATCGAACAGCGCGTCGCAGATCGCCAGAGCGTTCTTGTAGGCGGCTTCAACGTCTTCAAACCGGCCCATCGTGCGGCCTTCTTTCGAGACCACCCAGCCGGTGGACGCCTCTATCACTTCGATACGTTGATAGGATTTGGCGTCGTCGCTGAAAGTATCGCACCGCATGGAGGCACTCGATCTTACTGTAAAAGGGGCGCCAATGCCTGGGCCTTGTCCAAGATTTGCAAGGTAGCGTTAACGCCGGTCGCCCGGCGCTAAAAGTCAAACACTGTAAAATTGCGCGGGACTCTACCGGATCCGGGGTCCCGGCGGGGGCGCTCAGCCGTTGGTCAGGGCCAGCATCGCGAACGTCGCCAGCCAGTGCTCGCCCATATAGTCGCCGGCCACATGCGGCACGGCCGCGGTCAGGTGCGACATGGCGGCGTTGATGACCACGGGCTTGGCGGGGTCGAGTTCGGGCAGGGCGCCGGCCAGGGTTCGCCAGCACCAGGCGCGGGACAGGTTCAGGCCATCCAGGTGGGCGATCTTGCCGTCGGTGCGGTCGCTGACGCGGGCGGGCGTGAACAGGGTCACGGGTTGTTTGCGGGCCAGGTCGGGCAGGAAACGCACGAACCAGATCTCGAAGGTTTCGCGCGGCAGCAGCCGGCGCATGGCCTCGGCCTCGATCAGGGCCGGCGAGAGGAAGTCGTCGCCCGAGGGCTCCCAAGCCTGACAGGCGGCGTCCTGGCCGTACCAGATCATCGCCTTGGTGGTCAGGAGCTGGCGGAAGACGGCGTTGCCCGTCATGTCGGCATACTCCGACGCCAGGACCAGGGCGAAGGCGGTGTTGGTGTGAACGCCCGCGCGCACCGGATAATCGGCCAGGGGCAGGAAGGCCTCGAACCGCTCCAAAAAGACCCTGGCCAGCGGCGCGTGGCGCGCTGCCCAGGGACGATCTCCGTGCCGCATCAGTTCGGCCTGCAGCATCAGGCTCCAGGCCCAGCCATAGGGCCGCTCGAAGCCCCGGCTTTCGGGACGGGCCAAATAGGCGATCTCGGCGGCGACCTTCTCCTCGGTAAAGGCGTCGTCGAACAGGGCGATGATCGTTTCCGCCTCGGCCATCTCGGGGCGGGCCCGCAGCAGGGTGGCCAGGAGCCAGTAGCCGTGGACGCAGGAGTGCCAGTCGAAGCTGCCAAAGAAGATCGGATGCAAGTCGCGGGGCGTGCGGGCGTCGGCGTCGCCGGCCAGCACATGGTCCAGCTTGTTGGGATATTCGCGCGCGATGTGGCCCAGGGCGATCTTGGCGAAGCGTGACGCCGTGGATTGCGCCAGACTTGGGCGGGCCAGACTCGAAGGTGCAGGGCTGGGGGCGCTAGACCCTGAAGGCGAGGACATTCATCAGGACCATGTTGATGACCAGCATGAGGACGGCGGTCGGCGCCTGGGCGCGGATCACGCCGTAACGGTCCTTCAATTGCAACAGGGCCGCCGGCACAAGGTTGAAGTTGGCGGCCAGCGGCGTCAGCAGCGTGCCGCAGAAGCCCGACAGCATGCCGATGGCGCAGACCACGGCCGGATCGCCGCCGAACCGGCCGATCACCAGGGGCAGGGCGATGCCCGCGGTCATGACCGGGAACGCCGCGAAGGCGTTGCCCATCAGGATGGTGAAGCCGGCCATGCCCAGGCAGTAGGCGGCAACCACGGCGAAGCGACTGTCGACCGGCGTCCAGGCCACGGCCAGGTCGCCGATGGTCTTGCCCACACCGGCCAGGGCGAAGACGGCGCCCAGCGCCGCCAGCATCTGCGGCAGCAGCGCCGCCCAGCCAACCAGGTCCATCAGGCGACGACCTTCCTGCAGGGGCGAGGCGGGCGGCTGCCTGAACAGCGCCTGGGCCAGGATGGCCGCCACGATCGCGGCCAGGGCCAGAGAGATCAGGGTCGCATGCTTGGCCTCGACCAGCGGCGCGCCGTTCAGGGTCATGGCTTTGAAGGCGAACGTGCCGATCAGCGTGATCAGCGGGATGACAAGCGCCGGCAGGAAGAGCCGGGCGCCCAGTTTCTCGGCCAGGATCTGGCGTTCTTCCGGAGTCGTGGTCTTCGGTGCGCCGACGCCCAGCTGGCCCGTGCCCGCCAGCAGGGCGAGGCCCAGCACCAGGACGCCGTTGCCCAGGTCGCCCAGATGATCACCCAGCAGGAAGCTGACCGAGACCAGGGCCCAGAACGCGGCGTTGCCCCAGCGCCGGGCGTTGGTCCTGTCGCCGGCGCTCAGGACGGCGAAGGCGGCGAACATGGCGCCGGCGATCAGATAGACCAGTGGCAGGCCGATCATGCGTCGGCTCCCGTCCGGGTCGCGACCAACTTGCGGTCAAACAGCAACAGCCGCGCGCCGTGCACCAGGAAGGCGGCGATGGCGGTTGGAATGGCCCAGACCGACAGGTGCAGCGGCTCGACCGTGATGCCGCTCTGGTCGAGGAAGCCGACGATCAGCAGGATCGAGCCGATGGCCATGAAGATGTCCTCGCCAAAGAACAATCCGACATTGTCGGTGGCGGCGCTCATGGCCC
Organism: Alsobacter soli; assembly: GCA_943371355.1. Taxonomy (GTDB): domain Bacteria; phylum Pseudomonadota; class Alphaproteobacteria; order Caulobacterales; family Caulobacteraceae; genus Caulobacter. Next base: position 16,479 of record CALRUN020000054.1, on the reverse strand, counting down.
TGATGCGCTCGCGAGACGGCTCGTCGACAGGACCAGCATTTTCGGCGGCGGCTTCCGCCATCGGCGCGACCAGGGGGCGGACGGTCTGGGCATGGCCGGCCACGTGGGTCAGACCCAGGGCGGCGGTGATCTGGCGCAGGGCCAGATAGGTCAGCAGAAGCTTGCCGGCGCTGGCGCCCTTCAGGCCCTGGATCGTCATGCGGGCCCGCTCCTGCAGGCCAGAGCGCTCCAGCACGCCGATGGCCGGCAGAACCAGCCAGGCGATGGTGACATAGCGGTTGGTGTTGAACGCCTTGCCGAAGGCGGCCAGCACTTCCAGCGGGCCGAGACCCGCGGCCATCCCGGCGGTCAGGGCCGCGGCGACGACCACCAGCAGCGGATTGAAGCGCAGGGCGAAGCCCACGACGATCACCGCCACGCCCAGAAGGGTCAGCATGTTTGAAAGGTCTCCCGCCCGACGATTCCCCGCAGACCGTCCTCCTGCTGACCGTCGGGCGTGCGGGGGCGGCTGGCAAGTCCTGGCTTCCGTGAAGACGCGTACTTGACGCTGGACGCCCCCGGCGCGACCTTCAACTCAACAATGATAACCTAGGGAGGCCTCCCATGGCCGACGGAGCCACGTCCATCAGCACGTCCCTCAGGGGCAAGGTCAGCGACGCCGAGTGGCAGGCGCGCGTCGATCTGGCCGCCCTGTATCGCCTGGTCGCGCTGCACGGCTGGGACGACATGATCTTCACACACATCTCGGCCCGCATTCCGGGGCCGGAGCATCACTTCCTGATCAACCCCTACGGCCTGTTCTTCGGCGAGATGACCGCCTCGGCGCTGGTCAAGGTGGATCTGGACGGCAACGTCATCGACAAGACGCCGTACTTCATCAATCCGGCGGGCTTCACCATCCACTCCGCCGTCCATGCGGCGCGGGAAGACGCCCACTATGTCATGCACCTGCACACCGACCAGGGCGTCGCGGTCTCGACGCACAAGGAAGGTCTGCTGCCGTTGGCGCAGCAGGCGCTTATCGTCTTGCCTCAACTCGCCTATCACGACTATGAAGGCATTGCGCTCAATCTTGACGAGCGGGAGCGGCTGGTGGCCGATCTCGGCGACAAGAAGCTGATGATGCTTCGGAACCACGGCACCTTGTCGGCGGGTTCGACTGCGGCCGAGTGCTGGATGGGGATGTTCTTCCTGGAGCGCGCGTGCAGTCAGCAGGTGATGGCCCTCTCGGCCGGACGCGACAACGTCCTGATGGCGCCGGAGCACGCTCAGGCCGAGGTGCGCAGCCAGACGGGCGGCGGGCTCGGCATGATCGCGGGCCTGGCCTGGCCGGGCTGCCTGCGCAAGCTGGATCGGGAGTCGCCCGGCTACGCCGACTGACAATCGGTTATCGGCAAAAGTCAGCCGCCGCGATCCTGGCGATCACGGCGGCTTTTCTTTGCCTGACGTGCAGCGAGGCCCGGGCCGGGGCTTGGCCGATGGCGAAGGGCCAGACCCAGGTCATCGCCAAGGTCGAGCGACAATCGGCCGACCAGGTTTTCGACGCCGACGGCGCCGTGCGCGACCTGGGCCGACGGGAGGACGAGACCGCCTCGGTCTTCGTCGAGCATGGCGTCACCGACCGCCTGACCCTGCAGGCCAGGGCCGGGCTGACCAGAGGGCGGGATCCGTTCGTCAGCTACGAAGGTCGCGGCCCTGTCGAGCTGGGCCTGCGCTATGCGGTGCTCAAGCGGCCCCGGACGGTCGCGGCGGTCTATCTCGGCGCGGCCGAGGCCGGTGTGGGCCGCAACGCCGGCTATGCGGCGCCGGGACAGGGCGAGGTCGATCTTGAGGCGCGACTGCTTCTGGGGCGAGCAGTGACGACCCGGCGGGGCGAAATTTTTTCGGATCTGCAACTGGCCCATCTGCGGCGATCGGGCCTCGCCGACGAGACCCGGATGGATGCGACCCTGGGCTTTAGGCCCGCGCGCAACTGGCTGGTGATGGCCCAGGCCTATGCCGGCGAGGCGGACGCCAAGCCCCGGAAATCCAGCTGGATAAAGGCAGAACTGTCGGTCGTTCGCGGCTTTGGCGCCTGGAGCGTGCAGGCCGGTTGGCGGCAAACGCTCGCGGGTCGCGAGATTGCACGGGATCGCGGCGTGGTGCTGGGGATCTGGCGCGGATTTTGAGTGTTTCAGGACTGAAATGGTCCGTCATCCTGCTGTCACTGGACGTGGGTTTAGGGGGGCGGCATATGTCCCCGCACCTTGTCCCCTCCGCCGAGTCCCTTCGGCGATCGGAGTCTCTTCCTTGATCCGCAGGCATTTCTTCCTTCTGGCGGCGTTGGCTGCTGTGGTTCTCATGCTCGTTGTCGGGGGCATGAAGCTGGCGTTTGGTCAAAAGGCTCCGGGGCAGGGCGGTCCCGGCGGCGGCGGGCGGGCCACCAGCGTCTCCCAGGCCGTGGTCTCGGCCAAGGCCTTCACCGATCGCATCGAGGTGCTGGGCGTGGCCAAGGGCCTGCAGTCGGTAACGATCACCTCCAATACCGCCGAGATGATCACGGCCGTGCACTTCGTCGATGGCCAGGCCGTCTCGCGCGGTCAGGTGCTGGTCGATCTGAAGTCCGCCAGTGAAGACGCAGGCATCGCCGAGGCCCGGGTGCGCCTTGCGCAGGCCGAGCGTGATTATCAGCGCTGGAAGACCCTGGCCGATCGTGGCGTCGCGCCGCGCGCCACCGCCGAACAATATCTGGCCGCCGTCGAGACCGCCCGCGCCGGCGTCGCCTCGGCCCAGGCCCAAAAGCTGGATCGTGTGATCCGCGCGCCGTTCTCGGGTCGCGTGGGCATTTCCGATGTCGCGCCCGGCACCCTGATCAGCCCGGGCACGGCCATTGTCAGCCTCGACGATGTTTCGGTGATCCGTGTCGATTTCTCGGTGCCCGACCGCTACCTGGCCACCCTGCGCGAAGGTCTGCCGATCTCGGCGCGGCCTGACGCCTTGCCGGGCGAGACCTTCCAGGGCCGCATCGCCCAGATCGATACGCGTATCGACCCCACCACCCGGGCCCTCAAGGCCCGCGCCGAGTTTCCCAATGCGGGCGGTCGCCTGAAGCCGGGCATGCTGGTCAAGGTGTCCATCGATCAGGGCGTGCGCACCGCGCCCGCCGTGCCCGAGGCCGCGGTTCAGTTCGAAGGCACCCAGGCTTCGGTCTTCGTGATCGCCAAGGGTCCCAAGGGCCAGGTTGCCCGTCGCACCAATGTCGAGACCGGCCTGGCCTCGGGCGGCTTTGTTGAAATCACCTCGGGTGTGAAGCCTGGCGACAAGATCGTCGCCGACGGCCTCAACCGCGTGCAGGACGGCGCGCCGATCGGCGGCGGTCAGGGCGGCAAGAAGCCCGGCGCCGGCGCCGGCGCCGGCGACGCTGGTCGCAAGGCGAACTGATGATCTCGGATCTTTCCGTCCGCCGCCCGGTCTTCGCCGCCGTCGCGGCGATCATCCTCTGCGTCATCGGTCTGGCCGCCTTCACGGGCCTGCCGATCCGCGAACTGCCCAATGTCGATCCGCCGGTGGTGTCGGTCTCGACCGCCTATCGCGGCGCCTCGGCCGAAGTGATCGAGGAGCGCATCACCCAGGTGATCGAGCGCCAGGTCTCGGGCATCCAGGGCATCGACCGGGTCAATTCCTCGTCGCGCGACGGCCGCTCGCAGATCAACATCACCTTCACGCTGGATCGCGACCTGGACGACGCCGCCAACGATGTGCGCGACGCGGTCAGCCGGGTCTCGGCCAACCTGCCCGACCAGGCCGATCCCCCGCAGATCGCCAAGGCCACGGCCGACAGCTCGCCGATCATCATCCTGAACCTGACCTCGACCAGCCTGTCGCCGCTGGAACTGGCCGACTATGCCGACCGCTATCTGGTCGAGCGGATGTCGACCGTGCCCGGCGTGGCCCAGGCCGGCCTGAACGGCCAGCTGTACGCCATGCGCATCTGGCTCAATCCCGACGCCATGGCCGCCCGCGGCGTGACCGTCGACGACGTCGAGAACGCGCTCAACAGCCAGAACGTCGAACTGCCCGCCGGCTCGTTGGAGAGCGACAGCAAGGACTTCACCATTCGGGTGACGCGCAGCTATTCCAAGCCGGAGGACTTCCTCAAACTGCCGCTTCGGGCGGCCAACGCCAGTGGCTTCGTCGTCAGGCTTGGCGACGTGGCGCGGGTGGAAGAAGGCTCCAACGAGCGCCGCAAGCTGTTCCGGGGCAACACGGTCAATCAGGTCGGCATCTTCCTGACCCGTCAGTCCCAGGCCAATGACGTCGCCATCTCCAAGGTGGTCGACGCCGAGATCGCGGAAATCAACAAGACGCTGCCCCCGGGCACGCAACTCATCAAGGCCGTCGACAACTCGATCTTCACCGCCGAGGCGATCCACGAGGTGTGGGTCACCATGGGGATCTCGATCGGCCTGGTGGCCCTGGTCAACCTGCTGTTCCTGGGCAGCTGGCGCGCGGCGCTGATCCCGTCGATCATCGCGCCCATCTGCATTCTGTCGACCTTCATCGTCCTGGCGCCGATGGGGTTCTCGCTGAACCTGCTGACCCTGCTGGCCCTGGTGCTGGCCGTCGGCCTGGTGGTCGATGACGCCATCGTCGTGGTCGAGAACATCCAGCGTCGGGTCGACGAGGGCGAGCCCGCCCCCGTGGCCGCCCTGCGCGGCACGCGTCAGGTGTTCTTCGCGGTGGTCGCCACCACCGTCGTGCTGATCTCGGTGTTCGCGCCACTGATGTTCCTGCCGGGCTATACGGGCCGTCTGTTCGTCGAGCTGGCCGTGGCCATCGCGGCGGCCGTGGCGTTCTCGGCCCTGCTGGCCTTCACCCTGTCGCCGATGCTGGCGTCCAAGCTGCTGCGCCCGGCGGGCACGGGCGGTTGGCTGGCCCGCAAGGTCGACTGGGCGATGGACAGGCTGAAGGACAGCTATCGCCACTCGCTGGAAGGTCTTCTGGCCGCCCGCGCCGCCAGCTGGGCGACCGGCGCCGTGGTCATCATTCTGGCGGCGGCCGCAGGCGGCCTCTTTGTGATGCTGCCCAAGGAGATGGTGCCCGCTGAGGATCGCGGCCGCGTCGACATCAACATCAACGGCCCCGAGGGCGCGGGTTTCGACTACACCGTCAAGGCGGCCAACGAGGTCGAGCGCCAGCTCGAAAAGTATCGCGCCGACGGCGTCGCGGATCGGACGATCATCTCGGTGCCGCGCTTTGGTCAGAGCCAGTTCAACACCGGCAACGGCGTGCTGGTGCTCAAGGACTGGGGCGAACGCGACAAGACGGCTGACGAGGTCGCCGCCGAACTCAACAAGACCCTCAGCAGGATCACCGGCGTGCGCGCCGTGGCCAGCGTGCGCGGCGCCTTCCAGCGCGGCGGCGGTGGCGGTGGGACCAACGTCGACCTGATCGCTGTCGGCAACGACTATGTGGAGCTGGCCAACTGGCTCAAGCCCATGCTGGAAGCCGCCCAGGACAATCCGGGCCTGTCGCGTCCGCGCATCGACTACGAGCCGACATCGCCACGCCTGTCGGTGCAGATCGACCGCGACAAGGCCGCCAGCCTGGGCATCTCGGCCCAATCCATCGGCCGGGCGCTGGAGACGATGTTCGGGTCGCGGCGCGCCACGACCTACATCAAGAACGGCCAGGAATACGATGTCATCCTGCAGTCCACCCTGGAGCAGCGCCGCAGCGTCGCCGACCTGGACCAACTGCAGGTTCGCACCCAGTCGGGAACCCTGGTGCCGCTGTCCACCGTGGTGACCACCCAACTGCGCGGCGACACGCCTGACCGTCCGCGCGTTGACCGCCTGCGCTCGGTGACCCTCACCGCGCAACTGGCCCCCGGCTACACCGTCGAGGACGCCGTGAAGTTCCTGCAGGATCAGGCGGAGTCCCGGCCAACGCCCGGCGTGAGCATCAAGTGGGGCGGCCAGGCCAAGGACTATCTGGAAGCGTCGGGCGCGGTGGGCATCGCCTTCGGCCTGGCCCTGCTGCTGGTTTTCCTGGTGCTGGCCGCGCAGTTCGAGAGCTGGATCCACCCGGCCGTCATCATGATGACCGTGCCGCTGGCGGTGCTGGGCGGCCTGTTTGGCCTCTTGATGACCGGCTCGACCATCAACACCTACAGCCAGATCGGCCTGATCATCCTGGTCGGCATCGCGGCCAAGAACGGCATCCTGATCGTCGAGTTCGCCAACCAGCTGCGCGACGAGGGCCTGAAGGTGAAGGAGGCGGTGATCGAAGCCGCCGCCCTGCGTCTGCGGCCGATCATCATGACCTCGATCGCCACCGCCATGGGCGCTCTGCCTCTGGTGCTGTGGACCGGGGCCGGCGCCGGCAGCCGCCAGACCATCGGGGCCGTGATCTTCATGGGCGCGATCTTCGCCACCCTGCTGACCCTCTTCGTCGTGCCGGTCTTCTACAACCTGCTGGCCCGCTACACGAAGTCTCCGGAGTGGACGGCGCGGCAGATCGAGGACTATGAAGCCCGGGAACAAAGCGGTGAGGGGCAATCCTCACCGGCATAAACGGGTGAGGAAGCATGCCTGACGGCTCAATGACCGCGAAGCGGCAGGAGATTGCGCTCCTTCGCCGCATCGAGGAACGCATTCTCTGGCTGGCCTCGTGGACGATCCACAACGCCAACCACCTGCGTGAGAGCCGCGACGGCCTGAAAGTCGGCGGACACCAGGCGTCCTGCGCCTCGATGACCACCCTGATGACGGCGCTCTACATGAAGGCGCTGCGGCCGCAGGACCGGGTGGCGGTCAAGCCGCACGCCAGCCCGGTGTTTCACGCCATCCAGCATCTGTTCGGCCGCCAGAGCCTGGACAATCTCAAGCGCTTCCGTTCGCTGGGCGGCGCGCAGTCCTATCCCTCGCGCACCAAGGACGTCGACGACGTCGACTTCTCCACCGGCTCGGTGGGACTGGGCGTGGCCATGACCGCCTTCGCCTCCCTGGCCCAGGACTATCTGGCGGCGCGAGGGGCCGTGAAGCCCGAGGCCATGGGCCGGATGATCTCGCTGCTGGGCGACGCCGAGCTGGACGAGGGCAACATCTATGAGGCCCTGATCGAGGCCTGCAAGCACGACGTCCGCAACACCTGGTGGATCGTCGACTACAACCGCCAGAGCCTGGACGCGACCACCCAGGACCGGATGTTCACCCGCTATGGCGAGATCTTCGAGGCCGCCGGCTGGACGGTCGAGACCCTGAAATGGTCCAGGCGCCAGCGCGAGGCCTTTGCCAGACCGGGCGGGGAAGCGTTGCGCGCCTGGATCGAGACCGCGCCCAACGACCTCTATTCGGCCCTGACCTATCAGGGCGGCGCGGCCTGGCGCGAGCGCCTGAACGCCGACCTGGCCGACGACGCCGACACCCTGGCCCTGATCGCCTCCTACAAGGATGTCGACCTGGGCGAGCTGATGACTGAGCTGGGTGGCCACTGCCTGGAGACCCTGCTGGAGGCGTTCGAGCGGGCCAGTCACGACGACGCCCCGCGCTTCTTCATCGCCTATACCGTCAAGGGCCTGCGCTTGCCGTTCCAGGGCCACAAGGACAACCACGCGGGCCTGATGACCCCGACCCAGATCGCCGAGCTGCGCCAGAGGCTGGGTGTGCTCGAGGGTGAGGAATGGGATCCGCTGTCAGGCCTGTCCAGCGCCGAGCGCACGGCCCTGAAGGGCCTGATCGCCCGCGCGCCCTTCGCCGCCGATGTTCAGCGCCAGCATGTGGCCCCGACCGTGGCGACGCCCGGCGCCGACGACTTGCTCGAAGCCGTCGCGGGCGGCGGCGAGCAGTCGACCCAGGCCGCGTTCGGCAAGGTGATGTTCGAGATTTCCCGCCGCACCGACGAGTTCTCCGGCCGGGTGGTGACCACCTCGCCCGACGTCACCGTCTCGACCAACCTTGGCGGCTTCGTGAACCGTCGCGGCGTTTTCCATCGCCGTGCGCACGAGGACGTCTTCAAGCGCCGGCGCATCCCCTCGGCCCAGGTCTGGTCGATGGTCGAGACCGGCCAGCACGTCGAGCTGGGCATCGCCGAGAACAACCTCTTCATCGTCCTGGCCGCCCTGGGCCTGACCGCGCCGCTGTTTGGCGAGCGGCTGTTCCCGGTCGGCACGCTGTACGACCCCTTCATCGCGCGGGGTCTCGATGCGCTGAACTATGCCTGCTACCAGGACGCCCGCTTCCTGCTGGTCGCCACGCCCAGCGGCCTGACGCTGGCGCCCGAAGGCGGCGCGCACCAGTCGATCAACGGGCCGGTGATCGGCATGGCCCAGCCGGGTCTGGACACCTACGAGCTGGCTTTCGCCGACGAGACGGCGGTGCTGATGGCCCATGCCTTCGACCGGATCCAGGCTCCGGACGGCGCTTCGACCTATCTGCGGCTGTCGACCCGGGTGATCGCCCAGCCCGAGCGGGTCGATGACGCCTGGCGGCAGGGAACGATCGACGGTGCCTACTGGCTTAGAGCGCCCGCGCCCGGCGCGAAGCTGGCCCTGGTCTTCAGCGGCGCCCTTGCGCCCGAGGCCCTGGCGGCCTTCGAGGCCCTGTCGGAAGACATGCCCGAGGCCGGCCTGCTGGCCGTCACCTCGGCCGATGTCCTGCACCGCGACTGGACGCGCGGCGGACGGGCGCGCTGGACGGGAGAGGGCGCCCGGAACGCTCCTCGCGCCTCGACCATCGAGACCCTGCTGTCGACGCTGGACCGCGACGCCGGCTTGGTCACTCTGACGGACGGCTCTCCCCTCGCGCTGTCATGGCTGGGTTCGGTGCGCGGCCAGCGCGTGCGGGCGTTGGGACTGGAAACCTTCGGCCAGTCCGGCGACCTGCCTGACCTCTATGGAAAATACCGCCTGGACGCGGAGGCGGTGCTCGACGCCTGCGCGGACCTGCTGGCCTAGAGCATTTCGCCGATCCGACTGGATCGGTGAAATGCTCTAGTCTTTTGTTTTGACGCATTTTCTGACGACGAACCGGCGTCCACTTCGTCGGAAAATGCTCTAGAGCCCTTCCAGGATCGTCATGCGGCGGATCAGGCCGTCGGCGAAGTCATAGGCCAGCACGGCGCGGGTGTCGGACCACAGCTGGCCTTCACGGCTTCTGACCGCGTACTGGATGTCGAGCACGATCCGGGCCGGCGGCTCTTGGCGCACGGTCACCTGACGGGCGTCCAACTGCATCAGGTCGAACTGCCGGGCGAAGTAGTCGACGACGGTCGCGCGGCCCTTCAGGAACCCGCCTTCCAGGCTGTCTGGCCACTCCACGTCTTCATGCAGCAAGGCGCCGAGCGCCACGGGGTCTCGGGCGTTGTAGGCTTCATAGGCCTTGGTTAGCAGGGACCGCTCGCGCCGCATCTCAGATTCCGACGGCCTCATCGACAACCATTTCGCTGATCTTGCCATCGTCTATGCGGTAGGTCGCCTTGACCCGACGTTCACCCCATGACCCGCCCGCCGCGCCGCGCAGCTGGACATGCAGGTCCGCCTCGACCCGGCCATCGGGCAGGCGACGGGTTGAGAGCAGCGATGTTCCAACCTGGATCGTCGCGAACTGGCGCAGATAATAGGCCCGGATCTGATCGCGCCCCACCACGGTGACGCTTTCCAGACTGTCGGGAATGCGGGCGTCGGGTCCGAACAGCGCCACGACCGCCTCAAGGTCCTGACGATCGATCGCGTCATAGAGCGCCGTCAGCAGGGCTTCCACCGCGGCGTCCGCTTCATGCCTGTCGTCTTCGCCGTCCATCGGGGTGATCAGAGCGCACTCCTGCCGCTGTCGAACGCGCGATGGGGCTTGGGTTTACGGGCTTCCAAGGGTGTCATGGCGCTGCGCCGGGTTCGTCGGGATGTCCGATATCCATGCGCGAAACCTTGCCGTCGTGAAGCGTGTAATACTGCCGCACCTCAAGGTCGGACCAAAGGCTGCCCGTCATGCTGCGCACAACCTGATTGAGATCGACCCGCACGCGACCGTCGTCCTCGACCGTGAAGGCGATCGGCGCCACCTCAACCCGGATGGACTGGTCGTTGGCCGCCCAATAGGCGCGCAGAGCAGCGTGGCCCACCAGACGGCCGCCGCGGGTCTGGTCGGGCCAGTTGACGTCCTCTCGCAAGCCGGCGGCGAAGGCCGGGAAGTCGCGGCGATTATAGGCTTCGAAGAGCCGGGTGAGCAGCGCCTCGGCCTCGGTCATCACGGCGCCGGCTTGTAACCCGTCTCGACCTTCAGATAGGCGATCAGATCGATGCGATCCTTGGGGTCCTTAAGACCCGCGAACGACATCTTGGTGCCGGGCATGAAGCCGCGCGGGTCGGCCAGCCACTTGTCCAGATGCTCGCCGTCCCAGACAAAGCCGGCCGCCTTGACCGCCGGAGAATAGGCATAGTCCGGGGTCGCGCCGGCCTGGCGGCCGAATACGCCATACAGGTTGGGGCCGGTCAGGGCCGGGCCGCCCTCGGTGATCGTGTGGCAGGAGCGGCAGAGCGCGAACTTGCGCTGGCCGTTGGCCAGGTCGCCGGTGCTGTAAGGGGCGGGGAGACTGGCCAGCAGCGCGGCCTTCTCGGCGTCGCTGGGGCCGGCGGCGACGGCGGGAACGGCTGCGGGGGTGTTTTCCGCCGTCTCTTCACCCTTCGAGCAGGCGGCCAGAATTACGCAGAGCGCCACGAAAGCGGCGGAGTGAAAGACGCGCATGAAAATCCCCGAGCGACACTAAGACGCAAAGTATGCGACGCCGCGCCACATTCAATTACAGCGAAGGTTCTGAGCCACAATTTCTCGTATAACGTCGTTATGCCGTCAAGCTTCCGCCACGGTTCTAGAACGGCACCTGCGACAATTATCGGTACGCTCATGATTCTTCTCACAAAAGGTGAATTCGCGAACCGTGGGTCTGCACATAAATATTTGACGGTCGTTAACCATGATCCTACCCAAAAGAGGCGGGGGGGCTGCCCCGCCTTGGGTTGGGAAAAACAAGATGGACTGGAACGAAGAGCGGACCGCGGTTCTGAAGAAACTCTGGCTGGAAGGCATGAGCGCCAGCCAGGTGGCCCGGCAGCTGGGCGGCGTCAGCCGCAGTGCCGTGATCGGCAAGGTTCACCGCCTGGGCATCACCGCCCGCGAAGCGCCGGTTCGTCCGCGCACCTCGTCGGTTCGCTCGTCCAGCCGCATCCAGGTGAGGACCCGTCCGACCAACACCCCCGCGCCGACCCGTAGCGCCGTCATCCGGGTCGCGCCGACCATTGTCGAGCTGGAGCCGACCTCCGGCATTCTCGGCCTCGAGATCCATTCCTGCCGCTGGCCGATCGGCAATCCCGATCAGAACGATTTCGGCTTTTGCGGCCGCGAGAAGCCCAAGCGCGGCTCCTATTGCGACCAGCACGCCCAGGGCGCCTTCCGTCGCTTCCAGTCGGCCGGCGAGATCGAGACCTGGACCCGCCAGGGCGTTCCGGAAAAACGGATTCAGCAACGTCTCGGCTGAGAGCCATCCGCCCGTCTCCAAATCCTCATCGCCTGCCTTGAGTAGATTCCCATGAACATGGTCCTGATCGAAAACACCGCCGGCAGCAGCCAGGTGATCACCATCATCGAAGAGTTCGCCGGCCATTCGGTGTCGCGCGATCTCAACCCCGGGGACGCGGCGCGCATCCCTGTCAGCCAGTTCAAGTCGATCACCGTGCGCGAGACCTATCCCGATGACTGGCTCAGCCGCGGCCGGGCCCGCAACCGGGCGTCGGCCGACGCCTGATCCTCGCGGGGATCCTCGAAGCCTCTGAAAATACCCCACCCTGCCTTGACCCCGCGAGCCGTCTCGCGGGGTTTCTTTTGGCTGCGGATCGTGGTCCCGAGACGCGACCTGCGTGATCACGCTCTATTCAACGTCGTGCTGGTCTGACCTCTGTTGCGCCGGCCCGGACCTCATGACATGAAGACGCCCACGCTCGCCCGGGGGGACGCAATGCGGGTTCAGGACATCGGGGAAGAGTACGCCGTGCCGCTGCCAAGCTATCTCAGTTATCTGCTCTATCAGACCGAGCAGCATCGCCGCGCGCTGGCCTCCGACTGCATCGCGCGGCACGGCCTGTCCTTCCCGAAATGGATCGCCATGGTCGCCCTGCGGCGCTTCGGTGAGTGCTCGATGACCCGCCTGGCCAAGCTGTCGGCCAGCGACCGCACCACCCTGACACGCTCGATCGACGGCCTGATCCGCGACGGCCTTGTCGAGCGCAAGACCTCGCCGACCGACCGCCGCATCGTTGTGGTCAGCCTGACCGCCGCCGGCGATGCTCTGCTCACCCGCATCCGCGCCGACATCCGCCCGCTCAACGAAGAGGTCTGCAGCGAGCTGACCGCCGAGGAGCAGGTCGTGATGACGGGCTATCTGAAGAAGATCCTGGGCGGACTGATCGAAGAGCCCGAGTGGAAGCAGGATGTTCTGGGTTTCAACCAGCGCGCCGAGGCGCTGACGGCGTAGTCGTCGCTCTCTAGTCGTCGCCTTTGGGCTTGCCCCGAAGGCTCTTGATCCCCGCCCGCTTGCCCTTGGTCTCCAGCCGCTTGAGCTTGCTGGAATAGGTCGGCTTGGTCGGCCGACGGGGCTTGGGTTTTTCTGTCGCGCGCCGGATCAGCTCGACCAGACGGTCGCGCGCTTCCTGACGGTTCATCTCCTGCGAGCGGCTGCCTTGCGCGAACAGCACCAGCACGCCGTCCAGCGTCATGCGACTGCCGCCCAGGGTCTCCAGCCGCGCCTTCACATCCTCGGGCAGGGTCGGGGAGTTTCGCACATCAAAGCGCAGCTCGATGGCGGTCGAGGTCTTGTTGACGTGCTGGCCGCCAGGACCCGAGGCGCGGGTCGCCTTCTCGATGATTTCGTCGTCGTCAATCCGCAGCCAGGGGGTGATCTCGATCATCGCCGCCCTCGCGTGGCCTTGACCACCACGGTGTCCAGCGCCTGCAGGAACTTGCTGCGATCATTGGGGCCAAAGGCCTTGGGGCCGCCGGTGATCTCGCCCATCGAGCGCAGGTGCTCGCCGATCGACCGCGAGGCCAGGGCCGAGCCGATCATGTCGGGCGTGAAGATCCGGCCATTGGGCGCCAGGGCCGCGGCGCCGGCCTTCAGCACGCGGTCGGCCAGCGGAATGTCGTTGGTCACCGCCACGTCGCCGGGCTGGGCGCGCTCGGCGATCCAGTCGTCGGCGATGTCGGGGCCGGCATCGACCACCACCTGCTCGACGGCCGGAGTCAGGGGCACGCGGATCCAGCTGTTGGAGACCACATAGGTCTTCAGCCCGTAGCGCGCGGCGACCTTGTAGATCTCGTCCTTCACCGGGCAGGCGTCGGCGTCGATGAAGATCACGGGCGGGCGAGGGGCGTTCACGGCGAGGCTCTCAAGGAATACGGCCACGCGCATAGCATGAGCGCTGCCTTGGAAGAGAGAGGCTTCAAGGTGAGGGGGAAGAAAAGCTCCAGCCCGATGCGCGAAGCGCAAGGGGCTGGAGAGAAGTGGCCGCGCACGCGAGCGCGGTACAAGGGGATGGGATCGAGGGGAGGGGATAGGTCTCGAACCTGCACAATAAGCGCTCGACAGCCGGACTGGTTCCCTAGCGCGGAAGACGCAAAGGCGCCGGCACAGGGGCGGGATCCACCGGCGTCGATCCGGCCTGCGGCAGGCTCTTGATTGGCACGCCCGGCAGCAGCGGCTCGCCCGTCCACTCCCAGTGCCAGGGCTCGTAGGGATAGTTGACGAAGCCGAAGCGACCGGCGTTGACGATCATCCACTGGAACACGTCCGAGCGGGCCATGGCCCGGCGATTGTCGTCGGCCGAGCTGTCGGGACCAAAGCCGGGCGCGGCGGCGATGTAGATGTCCATGGCCAGGCCGGTGCGATGGGCCGAACAGATGGTCCGCACCAGGCCCTGGCAGTTATTGTCGCGCGCGCAGCGCTCGGCGTCGGCGGCCGGATCTCTGAAGCCGGAGAAGATGGTCAGGATCTCGGGACGACGGACCACACCGGCCGCCCTGGCCTGACTGACCATCTGGCGATAGGCGTCCAGCGCCCCGGGACGCAGCTGGATCGTCTTGCCGCCATAGCTTTCCTCGGAGCGCGCCGTTTCCAGGGCTGACATCGGCGGCGCGCCGGGACAGATCCCCCGGGCGTTGGTCCGAACGAATGGCCGCGCCAGATGCCAGCCGCTTAGCATCGGCTGGAAGGTGTTCCCGTCCAGGATGCCGGACGGTTGCAGCCCGTGGGTGCGTTGCCAGATCGCCAGGGCCGCCGCGAAACCCGGGGTGGAGGGCGCGCAGCGCGTGCGGATCTCGGCGGCTATGCGGGGCGCATAAATCTCCCAGCCAACTTCCGGCCGTCCGAACGGATACCAGATCATGCTGCTCAGCGACGCCGTGTTGGCGCTGCGCGCGCCGGCCGGGGCCTGGCGGGACTCGCAGTTCTCGTCTGGCTGAGCGTCGGGAGCGGAGGCGGGCGGATCGACCGAGGGAATGTACTGCGTCGCGGCCTGCTGCTCCCACGGGCGCGGCTGGTCGGTCACCAGGGGCGATGGAACGGGATCACCGCCAGGCCAGACGACCCAGACGACGAAGGCGACGACCGCCAGGGCGACCATGCCGAAGATCCAGGCCAGGCGGCGCAGCAGCTTCAACCGGTTCTCCCCACGACTGTTGGAACTTAGCCATGACTGAAGGCTTCAGATCGGCAGTCGTTCCGTCTGGAGTTCCACCATGCCCTTTGATCCGCGCTCCGTCGCCCTGCTACTGGGCTGCATCTTCGCCACGACGGCGTGCTCGGACCCTGCCTCGGAACCCCGGGCGGCGGCGCCCGTCGCGCCGCCCGCGCCTGCGGCGGCCCAGGCCAATGTACCCGTGATTGCCGCGCCGTCCGCCGCCGTGACGGCCTCCGCCTCGCCCCAGGCCCGGGCGATCGATGCGGCCGTCCTTGATCCGGCCGTGGTCGATCCGGAGGGAATGAAGACGGCGATGATCCGCGCCCAGGTCCTGCTGGACCGCGCCCATCTGTCGCCCGGCGTCATCGACGGCCGGCCCGGAACCAATCTCACCCTGGCGCTGGAGGCCTTCCAGGCCGCCCGGGGCTTGCCGGTCAATGGCCAGCTGGACAAGGTCTCGTGGGACGCCCTGGTCGCCAGCGATGGCGGACCGGTGATGACCGACTACGTCATCACCGCCGAGGATGTCGCCGGTCCTTTCCTGCCCAACATCCCCAAGGACGACTATGAAGCCATGGCCAGGCTGCCGGCCCTGTCGTTCGGCGATGTGGTCGAGGCTCTGGCCGAACGTTTCCACATGGACGAGGCCTTGCTGCGCGCCCTAAATCCCGGCGTCGATTTCACAGCGGCCGGTACGTCCATAGTCGTCACCGCCGTGGGTCCCGACAAGCTGGCCGGCAAGGTGGCGCGTATCGAGATCGACAAGGCTCGTGGTCAGGTCCGCGCCTTCGACGACCAGTCTGTTCAGCTGGCGGTCTATCCCGCCACGGTGGGCAGCACCGAGCGTCCGGCCCCGACCGGTGAGTGGGCGGTCAACACCGTGGCGCCCCGGCCGACCTACACCTATGACCCCTCGCGCCTGACCTTCGGCAAACCCAAGGGCAAGCTGACCATCAAGGCCGGGCCCAACAATCCGGTCGGCTCCACCTGGATTGACCTGACCAAGGACACCTACGGCATCCACGGCACGCCCGATCCCAGGCTGGTCAATAAGCGCGCTTCGCACGGCTGCGTGCGCCTGACCAACTGGGACGCCGCCGAACTGGGCGCGGCCGTGCAGAAGGGCGCCAAGGTGGTGTTCCTGGGCGCCGAGACCAAGGCGTCTTAGGGGAATGGTGCCGGTTGCAGGAATCGAACCCGCGACCTTCGGTTTACAAAACCGCTGCTCTACCAGCTGAGCTAAACCGGCCAATCGCCGCGCGAAGCGGACGGAGGCTTCCTTAGCGTCCGGACCGCTGGCGAGCAATGGGTTTGGTGTCTGCGTCGACCAAGGGGATTGCGATCGCGCCATCCCCGGATGGGCGCGGGGATAAGTGACCCAAGTCCTCCCCCTGAAGGGGGGGATCACGAGCCTCCCCATACAATCCCCGTCATCCCGGGGCTCGTCCCCGGGACCCATCGTTCCGCTGCGCCGTAAGGGGTTTGTGATCCACTGCCCGTGCGGCCGACCCATGGGTCCCGTGGACGAGCCCCGGGATGATGTGCGTTTTTATCGTCACGCTCCAGCGCGCCGACACGGGCGTCCAGACAATCGACGCAGCCCCCGTAAAACCTCCCGTATTCTTGTCCCACCTCGTCGCGAGGAAAGGGCGCAAGGCCAGCGACCATTGCGGCGGCGGGGGGTGATCGAGCGGGGCTGGGGTCGAGGGGGATACTCGACCGGTCCGGGGATCTGGTTGCTGGCCAGACCCGCCCGCCGTCGGCGTGGTTGAAGG
>CALRUN020000053.1:0-24711 GCA_943371355.1 Alsobacter soli | reverse complement strand
CGGGACCCAGGAGCAACCGCAGTGCGCCGGCCCCTGGGTCCCGGGTCGGCTTCGCTGCGGCCGGGATGACAAGCGTTTGTTGGTGCGTTGGCCGCCCGACAGCCGCCCACGCCCCGCCCTGAATCCTTGGAGGCGAGCTTGCTCTGAGGTCAGGCCGGGTCAATGACGGCGCGCCGCGCCGCCGCGCGCGGCCGGCCTCTGGCCGGTCATTGACACGGCCTGACCTCAGAGCTCCAATTCCACCAAGGGTTTCAGGGCGCGCCAGCATCCGCAGCGGCGGATGGCGGCTACGAGGGGCAAACTTTGGGAATTGGATTTCGGATTCTTCTGACCTGCTTCAAGGGCGGCTTCGCGGTCTTCGCGATCGTTGGACTGATGAGTCTGGCCTACGCCATCATCGAGGGCGTCCCGCAAGGCTGGTCAGTTGCTCTTGGCGTCGCCTGTACGCGCGGCCTGATGGCGGGCGGATGGGCCTTCGGCGGCTTTCTTCTGTTGTCCCTTCTGCTCCCGCTCCTCAAAGGCGGAGCGGGCATAGCCGATCCCTCCAGCTACTACGTGTATGTGGAAGAGGACGGCAGCGCTCGGGACCTGACGCCAGACGAGGCGGCCTATCTTGGTGAGACGTTTCATCCCGCCGATGGCGGGCGGCCCTACATAAAGAACAGCTACAAAGCTCTGACACCGGACAGAAGCATCAGCGGCTTTCTTCCGCGCCATAAACTTCCTGCCCGCGTAGCCGTCAAAACCTAGCCACCACCGCCACTTCCCCCTATACCGCCCGCATGTTTGAAGGCCTCTCCCCCCTCGCCCGCGACGCACGCGCCTGGCCGTTCGAGCAGGCGCGCGCCCTGCTGGCCCGCACCCTGCGTCTGCGCCTGTCCGACGCCGAGCGCGATCTCGCCTCGACCCTGATCAACGCCGGCAAGACCGACGAAGCGGTCGCCACGCTGGAGGCCCTGCGCAAACCAGTGGTGCTGGAGACCGGCTATGGTCCGTCGGGCCTGCCGCACATGGGCACCTTCGGCGAGGTGGCGCGCACGACCATGGTCCGCGCGGCGTTCCGCGCCCTGACCGACGACAAGATCCCCACGCGCCTGATCTCGTTCAGCGACGACATGGACGGCCTGCGCAAGATCCCGCCGAACGTGCCCAATGGCGAGGTGATGCTCCCCGACCTCGACAAGCCGCTGACCGTGGTCCGCGACCCCTATGGCGAGCACGAGAGCTTCGGCCACCACAACAACGCCCGCCTGCGGACGTTCCTGGATGGGTTCGGCTTCGACTATGAGTTCGTGTCGTCCACCGACTGCTATCGCGGCGGCCGCTTTGACGAGACCCTGCTGATCGCCCTGGAGCGTTTCGACGCCATCCAGAAGATCATGCTGCCGTCGCTGGGCGAGGAGCGCCGGGCGACCTATTCGCCGTTCCTGCCGATCAGCCCCAAGACCGGCAAGGTGCTGCAGGTCCCGACGCTGGAGCGCAATGTCGCCAAGGGCACGATCGTGTTCCGCGACGAGGACGGCGAGCTGACCGAGGTTCCCGTGACCGGCGGCGGCGTCAAGATGCAGTGGCGCCCCGACTGGGCGATGCGCTGGACGGCCCTGGGCGTCGACTACGAGATGAGCGGCAAGGACCTGATCGACAGCGTCCGGCTCTCGAACCAGGTCTGCAAGGTGCTGGGCGGCTCACCGCCGGAAGGGTTCCACTACGAACTCTTCATGGACGAGAACAATCTGAAGATCTCCAAGACCAAGGGCAACGGCCTGACCATGGACGAGTGGCTGCGCTACGGCGCGCCCGAGAGCCTGGCCTATTACATGTTCCAGAGCCCGAAATCGGCCAAGAAGCTCTATTTCGACGTCATCCCCAAGGCGACCGACGAATATCTCCAGCAGCTGGACGCCTTCGCCAAGCAGGAGCCTAACAAGCAGATCGACAACCCGGCCTGGCATGTTCACTCGGGCAAGCCGCCAGAGCAGGGCTCGCCGGTGTCGTTCAGCCTGATGCTGAATCTCGTCTCGGCCGCCGACGCGTCGACCAAGGACATCCTGTGGGGCTTCCTGGGCCGCTATGTCGACGGCGCCACGCCGCAGACCCAGCCGCTGCTGGACCGCCTGGCCGGCTATGCGATCAACTACTACGAGGACTTCGTGAAGCCCTCGAAGACCTTCCGCGCCCCGACCGATGTCGAACGCGCGGCGATCGTCGATCTTCGCGCCCGCCTGGCCGCCCTGCCGGAGGGCTGCCAGGACGCCGAGCTGATCCAGAACGAAGTGTTCGCGGTCGGCAAGGACCACGCCTTCGAACCGCTGCGGGCCTGGTTCCAGGCTCTGTACGAAGTGCTGCTGGGGCAGAGCCAGGGGCCGCGCTTCGGCTCGTTCGCGGCGATCTTCGGCCTGGACCGGACGATCGCGCTGATCGACGAGAAGCTGGGGTAGTCTGAACCAGATCCTCCCCCTTTGGGGGAGGTGGCCCAGCGGGCCGGAGGGGGCCAGCTGGGCTTAGGCCGCATTAGCCCCCTCAGTCGCTCCGCGACAGCTCCCCCAGCGGGGGAGCAGCCAGAGCCCCGCTTGCACGCCTCCGGTGAGTCACCGCGCCTGCGACACCATGTCCGCTAAGATGAACAAGGCCTGAATTCCCGGTTAAGGGAATGTCCGCAATTGTGGGCGTAAGGTTCGAGGATCAGAACCCCAAGGTTAGTCCAATGGCTTCGTTCACCCTTCGCCCGTCAGACCGTTCGGAATTCGATTCTCTGCTCGGAGATCTGACCTCCAAGTTCCCCGGCGCCCACGTGGAAGCCGCGCACAACGACATCTGGGGCTCCTACCGGGTCGACGTGTCCTGCGACGCGCCCTGGGAAGGCGATCTGCTGGCCTATATCAACGGCCAGCACGGCAACTGCCCGCGCACCTAAGGCCTACTGGCTGGCCCAGAGGATCCTGGCGATCCAGGCCACATCGCCACGCTCCAGCACGCGATCACCATAGTCCCGGTTCAGCGAGGTCAGCTCGATCGTCCGGGCGGTGACGCGCGCCAGTTCCTTGGCCATCACTTCTCCCGCGTTGGTCTTGACCACCACCCGGTCGCCACGGCGCGGCTCGATGGACGGCGAGACCAGGATACGGTCGCCGTCGCGAAACACCGGGACCATCGAGTCCCCGGAAATCTCCAGCGCATAGACGCCGTCTTCCTGCAGGCCGGGAAAGGCGATCTCGTCCCAGCCCTCGCCGGCGGGAAAGCCCGCATCATCGAAGAAGCCGTCCGAGCCCGCCTGGGCGAAGCCCAGCAGCGGCACGCCGCGCGCCGGCGGGCGCTTGGCGTTTTCGGTCAGGGCGGCGAATTCGGAAAAGCCCACGCCGGTGGCCTCCAGCACCTTGGCCAGGCTCTCGGTCGAGGGCCAGCGCGGACGCGCCTCGGCGTCGGATGAGGTGCGCTTGGAGCGGTTGAAACTGGTGGGGTCGAGACCCGCCATCTTGGCCATGGCCGACGGACTCATGTCGAAACGCTTTGCGAGCGCGTCGATCGCGGTCCAGATTTCGGTATGCGAAAGCGCCGTCATGTCGCGGGATCCAGCGTGGCCGTGGCGGCAGGAAAATAAGCCGCGAGGCTAGGAAAGTAAACCTATCGACATCACGTCAAGTTGACGTTTACGTAAACGTTGACGTCAACGGAAACCCGGAATAGGGTGATCAACGATAACAAAGCGGCCCCGCCGCGTAGCTGGGCCTTTCCTCTTGGGAGGTTTCTATGTTGGCCGACCTGCGTCGCCCCGAGCGGACGTTCACGATCCGCAATCTCTGCAACGAATTCAAAGCCACGCCCCGCGCGCTGCGCTTCTATGAGGACAAGGGCCTGCTGTCGCCGGCCCGCGAAGGCCTCAACCGCGTCTATTCCCACAAGGACCGCGTCCGCCTGCAGCTGATCCTGCGCGGCAAGCGCGTGGGCCTGTCGCTGTCGGAAATCCGCGAACTGCTGGACCTGTATGACGAGAACGACGACGGCGCGGCCCAGATGGCCCGGTCGCTGAAGAAGTTCCGCGAACGCGCCTCGGCGCTGGAGCAGCAGCGCGAAGACATCGACGGCGCCCTGATCGAGCTCCACCAGGCCTGCGCCCGCCTCGAACAGCGTCTGGCCGAGATCCGCCCCGACCTGCTGCCCCGCGCCGCCGACTATG
Organism: Alsobacter soli; assembly: GCA_943371355.1. Classification (GTDB taxonomy): domain Bacteria; phylum Pseudomonadota; class Alphaproteobacteria; order Caulobacterales; family Caulobacteraceae; genus Caulobacter. The sequence continues at coordinate 20,537 of CALRUN020000053.1, read as the reverse complement.
ACCAGGTGCTGCGCGCCCGGCTGGACGGTCACGCGGACGCCGCTTTGGGCAAGTAAGCCTCTCCCCTTCTACTTCTCTTTCTTCCAGGACCTTCCATGACCTACCAGGCGCCCGTTCGCGATCACGTCTTCATCCTGCGCGACATGCTGAACATCGATCAGCATGGCCAGCTGCCGGCCTTCGCCGACGCCTCGTTCGACACCGTTGAACAGATCCTGGAAGCCGCCGCCCAGTTCACCGGCGAGGTCCTGGCCCCGCTGAACACCGTCGGCGACAAGACCGGCTGCGTGCTCAACAAGGACACCAACGAGGTCACCACCCCGCCGGGCTTCAAGGAAGCCTACAAGCAGCTGTGCGAAGGCGGCTGGACCGGCCTGGGCTCCGACCCCGCCTATGGCGGCCAGGGCCTGCCGCACGTCGTGAACCTCGCCTTCAGCGAGATGTCGAGCTCGGCCAACATGGCGTTCTCGATGTATCCGGGCCTGGCCCACGGCGCCTATTCGGCCATCCACACCGGCGGCACCGACGCGCAGAAGGAACTCTATCTGCCCAAGATGGTGACCGGCGAATGGACCGGCACCATGAACCTGACCGAGCCGCACTGCGGCACCGATCTGGGCCTGCTGCGCACCAAGGCGGTTCCCCAGGCTGACGGCACCTACCGCATCACCGGCCAGAAGATCTGGATCAGCGCCGGCGAGCATGACATGGCCGACAACATCGTCCACCTGGTGCTGGCCCGCATCGAAGGCGCCCCGGCCGGCGTCAAGGGCATCTCGCTGTTCATCGTGCCCAAGTTCCTGCCCAAGGAAGACGGCTCGGTGGGCGAGCGCAATGTCGGCGCCAAGTGCGTGGGCCTTGAAGAGAAGATGGGCATCCACGGCAACGCCACCTGCGTGATGCAGTATGAAGACGCCAAGGGCTGGCTGATCGGCGGCGAGAACGCCGGCCTGAAGATCATGTTCGTGATGATGAACGAGGCCCGCCTGGGCGTCGGCATGCAGGGCGTGGCCCAGGGCGAGGCCGCCTATCAGGCCGCCGTCGCCTTCGCCAAGGACCGCCTGCAGGGCCGCTCGCTGACCGGCCCCAAGAACGCCGACGGCCCGGCCGATCCGATCATCGTCCACCCCGACGTGCGTCGCATGCTGCTGGAGAGCAAGGCCCTGATCGAAGGCGGTCGCGCCTTCCTGTTCTGGACCGCCCTGCACGGCGACCTGGCCCACGCCCACCCCGACGAGAAGGTCCGCGAAAAGGCCGAGGACTATATGGGCCTGATGACGCCGGTGCTGAAAGGCTACCTGACCGACAAGGGCTTCAAGATCTGTTCCGACGCGGTGCAGGTGCATGGCGGCAGCGGCTTTACCGAGCACTTCCCGGTCAGCCAGTTCATGCGCGATTGCCGCATCGCCCTGATCTATGAGGGCACCAACGGCATCCAGGCTCTGGACCTGGTGGGCCGCAAGCTGGCCTCCAAGGGCGGCCGCGCAGTGATGACCTTCTTCCAGGAAATCGACCAGTTCATCGGCGAGAACGACAGCGACGAAGGCCTCAAGCCGTTCATCACGGCCCTGGCCGAGGTGAAGGCCCAGCTGCAGGACGGCACGATGTGGCTGATGCAGAACGGCCTGCAGAACCCCGACAACGCCGGCGCGGCCTCGACCGACTACATGCACCTCTTCGGCCTGACGGGCCTGGCCTACATGTGGGCCCTGCAGGTCAAGGCGGCCCAGGCCAAGATCGCGGCCGGCTCGTCCGACCCGTTCTATTCGACCAAGGTCGTCACGGCGCAATATTTCATCGAGCGCATCTTGCCTGACGCAGGGGCGCATCTGACCAAACTCAAGACGGGTTCGGCGACCCTGATGGCGCTGCCCGCGGAGGCTTTCTGATCATGAGCGTGCTCGACGTCGCAAAACCGGCTTTCATGGCCGAGGAAGACATCGCGATCTTTGAAGACGCGGTGGGCAAGTTCTTCGACGAGCACGCGCCTGAAGCGACGGTCGCCCAGTGGCGCAAGAACCACTGCGTCGACCGTTCGATGTGGACCAAGGCAGGAGAGGCCGGCTTGCTGGGCCTCTCCACGCCGGAAGAATATGGCGGGGCCGGCGGCGACTATCGCCACGAGGTCGTGCTGATGGAGCAGCTGGGCCTGAAGGGCGTCGACGGCTTCGGCATCAGCCTGCACAACGCGATCATCATGCCCTACTTCGTCCACTACGGGACCGAGGAGCAGAAGCGCCGCTGGCTGCCGAAGCTGGCGACCGGCGAACTGGTCGGCGCCATCGCCATGACCGAGCCCGGCGCCGGGTCTGACCTTCAGGGGGTGAAGACCACCGCCAAGAAGGTCGGCAATCAGTATGTCATCAACGGCTCCAAGACCTTCATCACCAACGGCCAGACCGCCAATCTGATCATCGTGGTCGCCAAGACCGACGTGGACGCCGGCGCGCGCGGCACGTCGCTGATCATCGTCGAGACCGACGGCGCGGAAGGCTTCGAGCGCGGCCGCAATCTCGACAAGCTGGGCCAGGAAGCCCAGGACACGTCGGAGCTGTTCTTCAACGACGTCAAGGTTCCGACCGAGAACCTGCTGGGCACGGATGAAGGTCGCGGCTTCTTCCAGCTGATGGGCCAGTTGCCCCAGGAGCGGCTGAACATCGCCGTCCAGGGCATGGCCACCATCGAGCGGGCGCTGGAGCTGACCATCGCCTACGTCAAGGAGCGCAAGGCCTTCGGCAAGGCGATCATCGACTTCCAGAACACCCAGTTCGTGCTGGCCGAATGCAAGACCGAGGCGACCGTCGCCCGCGTCTTCACCAACCACTGCATCGAGCAGCATCTGGCCGGCAAGCTGGACGCCTCGACCGCCTCGATGGCCAAGTACTGGGTCAGCGACCTGGAGAACAAGATCGTCGACCGCTGCCTGCAGCTGTTCGGCGGCTACGGCTTCATGAACGAGTATCCGATCGCCCGGATGTACCGCGACAGCCGCGTCCAGCGGATCTATGGCGGCACCAACGAGGTGATGAAGATCCTGATCGCGAGGACGCTGTGATCCTGACGCTCGCCCTGCTGGCCCAGGCCGCTGCGGCGGCCCCCAAGCCCGCCGCGCCAGACGCGCGCGCCGCCGTGGTCTGCGTTCGCGCAGCCCCCGGCGGTCGCCGGCCCCTGACCTTCAACGGAACCCTGGTGGGCAAGCGTCCGCAGCCGGGCGCCTTCAAGCTGCCGCTGACGCCGGGCAGCGACGTCTGCAACAACCTGCTGCGCTCCAAGATCGCGACCTGGTCGCTGGAGGTCACCACCTCGGGCTTCACGCCCTGCGTCCTGCCCGCGCCGGAGTTTGGCCAGCGGGTGACCTACAGCGCCAAGGCCGGCGCGCGCGGCCTGCAATGCGCCCAGATCGCCAAGAGCCCCATCGGGACCTGGAAGTAATGTCGGTCCACACCGCCACCATCAGCTGGACGCTGGAGCCCGGGGCCGATTTCGCCCGGGGCCGCTATAGCCGTGTCCACACGCTGAGCTTCGACGGCGGTGTGACCACGACCGGCTCGGCCTCGCCCTCGGTGGTGCCCCTGCCCTGGTCGGACCCGGCCGGCGTCGATCCGGAAGAGATGTTCGTGGCGGCCCTATCGGCCTGCCACATGCTGACCTTCCTGGACCTGGCCCGCCGGGCCGGCTTCGTGATCAGCGCCTATGCCGATACGGCTCAAGGCGTGTTGACCAAGAACGACCATGGCGCGCACTGGATCAGCAGCGTCACCCTGCGACCAGACATCGCCTTCGACGGCCCCGCGCCGGACGAGGTGACCCTGACGGCCCTGCACGAGGCCGCTCACCACACCTGTTTCATCGCCAATTCGGTCCGCACGGATGTGCGGGTCGAGCCCGCGTTCCACCCACACCCCGCTTAAAAAGATACGCAGGAAGGAGCCATCAAATGGCCGACGCTTATATCTTCGACGCCGTGCGCACCCCGCGCGGCAAGGGCAAGAAGGACGGATCTCTGCACGAGATCACCTCGCTGTCCCTGGCCACCCAGGTCCTGGAAGCCCTCCGTGACCGCAACAATCTCGACACCTCCTATGTCGACGATGTCGTGCTCGGCTGCGTCGCCCCCGTGGGCGAGCAAGGTTCGGACATCGCCCGCACCGCCGTGCTGACCGCCGACTATGCCGAGAGCGTGGCCGGCGTGCAGATCAACCGCTTCTGCGCCTCGGGCCTGGAAGCCGTGAACATGGCGGCCGCCAAGGTCGCTTCCGGCGAGGCCCAGCTGGCCATCGGCGGCGGCGTCGAAAGCATGAGCCGCGTGCCCATGGGCAGCGACGGCGGCGCCTGGCCGACCGACCCCTCGTCGGCGTTCAAGACCTATTTCGCCCCGCAGGGCGTCTCGGCCGACCTGATCGCCTCGCTGTACGGCTTCAGCCGCGATGACGTCGACGCCTATGCCGTCGAAAGCCAGCGCCGCGCCGCCGCCTCGTGGGCCGACGGCCGCTTCAAGAAGTCGGTGATCGGCGTGAAGGACCAGCTGGGCCTGACGATCCTGGATCACGACGAGACCGTTCGCGGCTCCACCACCATGCAGACCCTGGCCTCGCTGAACCCCTCGTTCACGGGCATGGGCGAGATGGCGTTCGACGCCGTGGTCACCCAGCGCTATCCGCAGGTGGAAAAGATCAATCACGTCCACCACGCCGGCAACAGCTCGGGCATCGTCGACGGCGCCGCCGGCGTGCTGATCGGCAGCAAGGAAATGGGCGAGGCCCTGGGCCTGAAGCCCCGCGGCCGCATCAAGGGCGCCGCCTCGATCGGCAGCGAGCCCTCGATCATGCTGACCGGCCCGTCGCTGGTCACCGAGAAGCTGCTCAAGCGCCTGGGCATGGGCGTGAAGGACATCGACCTCTATGAGCTGAACGAGGCCTTCGCCGCCGTCGTCCTGCGCATGATGCAGGCGCTGGACATCCCGCACGACAAGATGAACGTCAACGGCGGCGCCATCGCCATGGGTCACCCCCTGGGCGCCACCGGTGCGATGCTGATCAGCACCATGCTCGACGAACTGGAGCGCTCCGACAAGGAGACCGCCCTGATCACCCTGTGCGTCGGCGCCGGCATGGGCACCGCCACCGTCATCGAACGCGTCTAAGGAGCTAACACCATGGAAAACTTCAAGATCGAGGTCGATTCCGACGGCGTGGCCCTGGTCACCTTCGACGTGCCCGGCCGGACGATGAACACCCTGACCGCTTCGGTGATCAAGGAAATCGGCGACGTCGTCGAGACCATCAAGAGCGACGCCAACATCAAGGGCGCCGTCATCACCTCAGGCAAGACGACCGGCTTCTGCGCCGGCGCCGACCTGGGCGAACTGGGCGGCTCCGGCGGCCTGGGCGGCGGGGCTGGCGGCGAAGAAGGCCTGAAGGCCGCCTTCGAGGCCGGCTTTGCGCTCAACAAGGCGTTCCGCGCCCTGGAAACCTGCGGCAAGCCGGTGGCTGCGGCCATCAACGGCCTGGCCATGGGCGGCGGTCTGGAAATCACCCTGGCCTGCCACTATCGCGTCGTGGCCGATAACCCGAAGATCCAGCTGGCCCTGCCGGAGGCCAAGGTCGGCCTGCTGCCCGGCGCCGGCGGCACCCAGCGTCTGCCGCGCCTGATGGGCGTGATGAACGCCGCGCCCTACCTGCTGGAAGGCAAGTCGATGAAGCCGGCCGAGGCGCTCGCCGCCAAGGTCGTGCATGAAGTCGTGCCCGCCGATCAGGTGGTCGAGGCCGCCAAGACCTGGGTCAAGACCAAGGGCGATCCCGTCGCCCCGTGGGACAAGAAGGACTTCAAGCTGCCCGGCGGCGGCCCCTACAGCCCCGGCGGGAGCCAGGTGTTCGTGATGGGCAACGCCATGCTGCGCAAGAGCACCTATGGCAACTATCCCGCCCAGCTGAACATCATGAAGGCGGTCTACGAGGGCACCCAGGTGCCGTTCGACGCCGCCCTGCGGATCGAGACCCGCTACTTCCTGAAGACCATGATGACGCCCCAGGCCAAGGGCATGATCCGCACCCTGTTCCTCTCCCTTCAGGAGCTGGGCAAGGGTTCGGGCCGTCCCGCCGGCGTGCCGCACTATGACGTCAAGAAGGTCGCCGTTCTGGGCGCCGGCATGATGGGCGCGGGCATTGCTTACGTCCAGGCCATGGCCGGCATCGAAAGCGTGCTGATCGACCAGACGCAAGAAGCCGCCGAAAAGGGCAAGGGCTACGCCGAAGCCCTGGTCAAGAAGGCCGTCTCGCGCGGCAAGATGACCGCCGAAAAGGGCGAAAAGGTCCTGGCCCTGATCACCCCGACCACGGACTACGCCCTGGTCAAGGGTTCGGACCTTGTGGTCGAGGCCGTGTTCGAAAACCGCGAAGTGAAGGCCGACGTCACCAAGAAGGCCGAAGCCCAGCTGGCCGACACCGCCATCTTCGGCTCCAACACCTCGACCCTGCCGATCACCGGCCTGGCCAAGGCGTCGGTGCGTCCGGCTTCGTTCATCGGCATCCACTTCTTCTCGCCGGTCGACAAGATGGGCCTGGTCGAGATCATCATGGGTGAGGCGACCTCGCAGGAGGCTCTGGCCAAGTCGATCGACTACGTCCTGAAGATCAAGAAGACCCCGATCGTCGTCAACGACAGCCGTGGTTTCTATACGTCGCGTTGCTTCGGCACCTTCGTGCAGGAAGGCCTGGAGATGATGGCCGAGGGCATCGCCCCGGCGATCATCGACAATGTCGGCCGCGCCACCGGCATGCCGCGCGGTCCGCTGGAGATGAACGACGACGTCGCGCTGGACCTCTCCTACAAGATCGGCGAGCAGACCAAGAAGGACCTCGGCGACAAGTACGAAGAGCGTCCGTTCTCGCCGGTCATCGAGAAGATGGTCGTCGAGCTGGGCCGTTTCGGTCGCAAGAACGGCAAGGGCTTCTATGACTATCCGGAAGGTGGTCAGAAGAAGCTGTGGCCGGGTCTGGCCGAGCTGATGCCGGTGACGACCACGGACGCCGACAAGGCCCTGATCGAGGAGATCCGCACGCGGCTTCTCTATCGTCAGGCCGTGGAAGCCGCCCGCTGCTTCGAGGAAGGCGTCATCGTCGATCCGCGCGAAGCCGATGTCGGCGCGATCCTGGGCTGGGGCTTCGCGCCCTGGACCGGCGGTCCGATCAGCCTGATCGACGGCGTGGGCGTCAAAGCCTTCGTCGAGACCTGCGACCAGCTGGCCCAGAAGTTCGGCGCCCGCTTCGCGCCGCCGAAGCTTCTGCGCGAAATGGCCGAGAAGGGCGAAACCTTCTACAGCCGCTTCGGCGTCAAGACGAAGGCGGCGGCGTAAAGCTTCCTCCATCGCGAGACCCTGAGAGGGCCCGGCGGCGACGCCGGGCCCTTTTCATTTCAGCGCCGCGATGTTGCGGCCATGCTTGCGCCGCACCCCGCCCCTATCGGTGGCCCTCGTTTTCGACGGGCGAGACAGACACCGATGCCGGCGGCCCTCGCCCTGATCGCCGACAGACGCGCGCCCCGACGACAGGGCCGCGCCACGCCGTGGATCGTGCTGGCCTCGACGGTCGCGCATTTGCTGGTGCTGGGCGGCCTGATCTCCGGCGTCCGCGTCATGCCGCAACGGGTCGAACCGCCGGCCCTCAGCGTGGAACTCCTGCGGCCTGTCAGACCTGACCCGCCGGCGGCGTCACCCGTCCGATCCGCGCCTGCGACGCCGGCAGCCCAGGCCGTTGCGGCCCTCGCCGCGCCGGTCGCGCCCGAGGTCGCCGCGCCGACCGCCCCGCCCGCGCCGCCGACCTCGGCCATCGCCCCGCCCGGCTTCAGGGCGCAGGGCCTCACCGGCGGCGGCCAGGCCCTGCGCGAGGCGGCTCGCGCCAGCGTCGGTTGCCGAAACGCCGACGTCCTGGCCCTGACCAAGGCCGAGCGCGCCGTCTGCGACGAGACCCTGGGCGAGAAAAACAAGAACCGGCCGGCGATGTACGCGGTGATCGATCCCGCCAAGAAGGCGGCCTTCGATGGCGACTGCAAAAAGGACGATGACTGGTGCCTCTATCGCACCGGCAAGGGTCCCTATCCGGGGATCCTGGCCCTGGGCCGAAAGAAGAAGATCAAGGGCTGGGACTGACCCATGGCGCTCGCCGCGCCGGAGGACTAGGCTGGCCGCATGCGCAACACCCTCACCGGCGACGACCGTGTCCTTCTCGACCGCTATATCGAGAGCGTCCTGCTGCGATTTGGCGACAACCGCTACAATCTGGGCGAAGCGACCCAGGAGTTGGCCGAGGCCTTCGCGCGGGTCGCCGCGGGCGAGCCCGACTGGCTGGCCCACATGCGCGGCGTGGTCGAGGCCGGCGACGACGCCTGAGCCGCAACGAAAAAGGGCCCCGCCTTGCGGCGGGGCCCTTCGCTCTCCAGCGCTAACTCAGGCTTACCAGCTCTTGCTGACGCCCAGCATCACGCGACGCTCGGCTTCCAGGCCGCTGGCGCCCTTGGCCTGCGACTGGCGTTCGGTCAGCAGGTTCTGGCCGTTCAGCGACACTTCGGCGCCCGGCGCGAACACATAGGCGACGCGGCCGGCGACGGTGGTGTAGCCCTTGACCGGCTCCAGCAGGTTGCCGTTGTAGGAGTTGAACTTGCTCACGAAGTGAGCGTAGCCGTCCAGGCTCCACTTGTCGTTCGACCAGCCCGCGGCGAGGTTGCTGCGATACTTGGGCGAGGTGGCCTCGAAGTTCACCTTGCGCAGGATGATCGAGGACAGCGTCGTGAACGGCGCGTCATTGACGTTCGTATAGGTGGTGTCGGCGGTCCAGTGGAAGCCGCCATCCAGCTTGCCCGAAGCCGACAGCTCGACGCCGCTCATCTTCGAGTCGGAGACGTTCTTGTAGGTGAACACCGCCCAGGTGGTCGCGGTCGGGGCGATGTCGAGCGCCGAGGCGCTGAACTGGCCCTTCACGCTTTCGGTCTTCTGCGTGAACAGCTTGACGCTGGCCTTGGCGTTCAGCGACGGCAGGGCGCGGTCATAGGTCAGCTGATAGTTGCTGACGAGAGCCGGTTCCAGCAGCGGGTTGCCGGTGATCAGGCCGCCGGTCGGCGCCGGCGTGGCCGGCGGGATCAGCAGGCCGCCCAGTTCCAGAAGGGTCGGAGCCTGAACGCCGCGGGCATAGGTGAGCCGCAACGTATCCTTGTCCGAGACCTTGTAGACCCCGCCCAGATTGACGCTGGTCTCGGTGATGTCGCGATCCCAGAGCGCGTTGTTCGTCTGAGAGGCGCCGGCGGGGAAGGGACCCGTCCGCTTCAGGCTCAGCTTGTCGACCCGTGCGGCCGCGGTCAGCGACAGCTTGGGGTTGACGACCCAGTTCCACATGGCCGAGGGGGCCAGCACGGTGTAGCTGATCTTGGCGCCCTGGTACGAGGCGGTGTCCAGCTGGTTGTCGCGATATTCCACGCCCACGCGGATGGTGTGAGCCGCGCCGATCTTGAACAGGTCTTCAAGGCTGTAGACCGTGATGTTGTTCAGGTAACGACGGCCGGGGGTCAGGGCGTCCAGATTGTTGCGATAGGCCTGGGCCTGCAGGAGACCGAAACCGGTTTCCGCGTTCAGGGTGGCCTTCATCGAGTCGGTTTTGACGCGATGCGAGGCGTAGGCGAAGGTCGAGATGACCTGGGTCGCCGCGCTGTTGGACATCGAGCCTTCGACGCGCAGGGTCGCCTTGTCCGTCAGCTGGGCCACGGCGTCGATATTGGCGCGGGCCGTCGACGGGTTGTGGATTTGCGAGGCCAGAACCCGGCCCGTGCCCGAGGTCGTGTTCTTCCATTCGTCGGCGTGGTCGACGCCGCCCGAGATGCGGAAGGACAGACGCTCGCCCAGGCGAACGGTCTTCACGGCCGAGACGCTGGTGCTTTCGCCCGTGCCCGCCCGCAGTTCGATGACATTGGTGTCGTCAAACTTGGGGTTGAAGGTGATGATGTTGACGACGCCCGACACGGCGTTGAAGCCGAAGATGGCGCTGTTGGGACCGCGCACGACTTCGATCTGGCGGATTTCGCTCAGAGCGATCGGCAGCGAGGCCCAGTCGGTGTAGCCGAAGTGGTCCAGATAGACCTGGCGGCCGTTGATCAGCACCAGCAGGCGCGGCGAGCGGGCCTGGTTGTAGCCACGGATACCGACGTCAGACTGACCGGCGGCGAAGTTCAGGACATCCACGCCCGCGACGCGGCTGAGGATCGTCGGCAGGTCGCCGGCGCCCGAGCGCTTGATGTCGGCGGCCGAGATGATGGTCATGTCGACCGGGGCCTCGGTGGCGCGCTGCGGCGAACCGGTGGCCGAGGTGGTGACGGGTTCGTTGAACAGCTGCTCCATCGCGCCGTAGTCGATCGACTGGGCGGAAGCGGCGGTGGCCGAAGCCAGGATGATCAGGCCGACCGAAGCGCCGGCGAAGAGAGTCGTTTTCATGTGTGTGTCTCTTTCGTTCGCTGGGTCAGACTTCGCGGATCATCATGCGGAAGGCGGCCTTGAAGACCGCGCCGACCGCAGCGGCAGCCGCGCGGCTGACCACGATTTCCACCTTGGGATCGGCCGAGACGCTCATGACGCAGGCGCCGCTGGTGACGCAGGACATGTCCGAACCGATGGTGATGATCTTCTTGCCCTTGGCGGCGGCGCCGACCGGGCCGGCGTTGACGCCAGTGGTGATGTAGAGGGCCGCGACGCCCGACACGCCGGCGACGTCGCCGGCTTCGACAGGCTTGCCGACCAGGGTCAGGGCGCCGGCGCTGAGGCCCGCGCCGATCGCGGCCATGACGGCGTTCTTTTCGGCGACGGAGCCCGGCTTGGACGGGTCGAAGACAACGCCCAGCGTGGCTTTGCCGGTCGGGCCGTTTTCGAGGAAGGTGAGCGCGCGGCCCGCGACCTGCAGGTCCTTGGCGGCGTCGGCGTGAGCGCTGATCGGCGCGGCGACGAGCGCCATGGCGCACAGCGCCAGAACGCCAGACTTGGTCTTTTTCAACATGCTATTTATCCCCTGCCCAATTTCAGTCGGGCTTTCCTGCAGGGGAAAAAGAGCCCGATTAGTAAATAGAGTGTAACTTAGCTTTGGGTAACAACGTTACTCGAGCGCAACTTTAAGTTAATTGTAAGTAGATTATAGTACCCAATATGAGTTTATGCTGTTCTTTTACAGAAACTGTGTGGTCCTGAGAACCATCTATACCTTAAAGGCTGAGAATATCAGAGCGACTGTTTTTGGTCTTGGCTTGAGTTGTCGAAAAACGGGCGTTTTCCCGACATGGCCGAAAGAACAGCAAAAGAGATCCGCGCCAAGACATGCGGCTTTGCTGCGCGGCAATAGCTGAAACGGACATTTTGTCGCATTGGCGCGCAAAGCGTCGAAAATGGCCTTTTTGAGGCTCGGTCCAGTGTCGATTTTGGCTTTCGTATGGCGGCTCGCCGGTCGAGAGCAGCGCCCGTCTGCCCATGGGCCAGCCGATACGCGAGACACCTGGCGTCATGCCCGGAGCGACCCCGCAGACGCCCTTGAACCACGCGCTGCGGCCAGAACGCGGCAAAGGCAAGCCCAGGGCTCCGTTGATGCGGAGCCCTGGATACCTGTTCAACACATTGTCTTCTGGCGAAGCGGAATCCGCCCGGCTTGAAAAGGCTTCTAGAAGAAGCGCTCGCCGATCCGGATGGTGTCGCCCGGAGCGACCGTGACGGTCGGATCCAGCGTCAGCTTTTGCTCTTCGGTGGCGCCGTTGCGCTTGACGAAGACCTGCTTCTTGTCGGCCCGGTAGGTATAGCCGCCGGCCGTGGCGACGGCGTTCATCACCGTCAGGCCCGAGGTATAGGGATAGGTGCCGGGCTTGCTGACTTCACCCAGGATATAGAACGGGCGGAAGGTCAGGACCTCGGCGCTGACGCGCGGGTCCTTCAGGTAGCCGTCGCTCAGCGAGGTCTGCACCGCCTGCTGGAACTGGCTGAGGGTGAGGCCGGCGGCCTTGACCTCGCCGATCAGCGGCAGGGAGACAACGCCGCTGCCCGTAACGAAGAACTCGCCCGAGAGGGTGGGTTCGCCATAGACGGTGACGCGGACCTTGTCGCTGGATCCCAGCAGATAGGCGCCGTCCTGCGCGGCGGGGGGCGGCGGCTGTTGCCGGGCGTGCGCTGGCGCGGCGCTCAGGGTCCCGAGGACAAGCACACTCGCCAACAGGACAAAGAGCCAATTTAGGTTTCGTCTGACGATAGTCATCGGATTGAAGTCTCTGAATAAGCGTGTCCCTACCCGCGTGTCATGACACGGGCGCAGAGCAGCGACAAGCATGCGACTTAGGCGCGACGAGACTTTCGCGCCTGAAGAATGACCGGCGGTCCCTCGATCAAGCGAACGGCGGTGAGAACGCCCGTCGCATAGGCTCCCGTATCAATATTAATACGGTCAGGACCGATGAAGGGCTCCTCGTCCGGCGTGTGTCCGTGAACGACGACGCACGGCAGCCGGTGGGGCTGCGAGAGAAAGTCGTTTCGGATCCACATCAGATCCTCGGGCGTCTGACGGTCCAGCGGCACGCCAGGCCGCACCCCCGCATGCGCGAAGAAGTAGTCGCCATAGGTCGCCGACAGCTCCAGCGCCTGCAGGAACGCCACGTGACTGGCCGGCACCTGGGTCTGGAAACTGGCCTGGATGTTGCGCCAGGCGTCCTGGTCCACCCGACCGATCGGCCGGGCCACGCCATAGGAGGTCATGGTGTCTGCGCCGCCGAACTCGACCCAGGCCGCGCCAGCCTCGGGATTGTCGAGGAACGACAGCATGGTCTGCTCGTGATTGCCCATCAGGGCGCGAACCTCGAAGACGCCCTGCTGGGCCGAGGCGGCGGTTAAGGCGATCAGCCGGTCGATGACCCCACGCGAGGCCGGGCCGCGATCCACATAGTCGCCGACGAACACCAGCACGGGACGGTCATGGCGACCCAGCGTGGCGAAATCCCGCGCGATCACGTCCAGCAGGTCATCCAGCAGCTCCAGATGGCCGTGGATGTCGCCAATCGCATAGACGACGCGCCCTCCCGTCGAGGCGGCGGCCGCCGGGCTGGGCTTGGGACGGAAAAACTTGAACTTCATCACCTGTCCACTCGGGCGCTTCGACTGCCCACTGAGGCGGGGCGCAACTTGCCTGAGACGGGGAGGTCCAGCAACCACCCGCCTGAGAACGTTACCAGCCAATATACCACACTCTAATACGCCACGTTCACCACAGTTATTCGCACGTCATTATTCCTAATTGCTTAGTTACCATTTGTATTCATTCTCAAATCACCAGTCTTTTTAAGCTGATAATTGGGCACTAATTGCATTGTTACGTCGTCATTAAGGGCGATGTTTCGATGAATATCCGCAAACAACTCATCAAGTTCGCAAGCGTTGCTTTCATGCTGGCGGGCGCCACGGCCGCAAACGCTGAAGCCCGGCCCTTCATGGCGCGCGGTGATACGGTTCAGGCCCCTCCGGGCTTCACCTTCATGTGCGAGCGCGATCTGGCGGCCTGCGAAACGGCCGTCGCGGCCGCCGCCCCGTCCGCCACCCTGGCGATGTCGGCCCTCAGCACCTCGTCGCTGGGCCGGACCTGGCCGATGGCCATGGCCGCCGCCGAGCGCCAGTCCTTCGACGCCGCCGAGGACGCCGCCCAGCTGGGCCTGGTCATGATTGAAACCCTGCGAGCCTACCGCCCCGAGGCGGTCGAGGATTTCCTGCCCGCCGGCGTGCTTCGTCCCGTCGCCGCCGCCCCGACCGTCGCCCCGGTCGAGCTGGCCGCCGGCCCCGCCCAACTGGGCAAGGGACAGCTGAAGCTGATCACCAGCATCAATCGCGACGTGAACCGCGAAGTTCAAAAGGCCAACGACTTCGATCTCTATGGCATGCCGGAATACTGGACCCTGCCGCAGGTCGTCGACGGCAAGATGTATGGCGACTGCGAGGACTATGCGCTGGAAAAGCGCCGCCGCCTGATCGAGGCCGGCGTCTCCGCCGAAGCCCTGTCGATGGCCGTGGTCGTCACCCGCCGCGGCGAACGCCATGCGGTTCTGGTCGTGGCGTTCGAATCTGGCGATGTGGTGCTGGACAACCTGACCCCGTGGCCCACCCCTTGGGCCGACCTCGGCTACACCTGGATCCAGCGCCAGGTCGGCAGCTCCAACGCCTGGACCACCGTCAGCTAGAGCCTTTGGCGCGCGGGGGCCACCGGCCCGCGTCAAGGCCATGCGCCGGGACAAGGGGCCGGGCGTAGCTCTGGCCTGAACCGCGTTGCTACAGCCGCCTTCCGCCCTGGGCGGGCCGGTCAGGGCTTCAGACAGCGAAAAGCCCCGGAGAGGTCTCCGGGGCTTTTCGGCATTTCAGTCTTGTGGTGGCGGCTAGACCGCCAGGCGGATCGCCTCGATCGCCAGAACCCAGAAGCCTGCGGAGACGGCGGCGGCGGACAGCCATCCGATGGCGCGGGGCAGGCGCTTGACACCAGCGACCGGGGTCGCCGTCACGGAACGCATCGCGGAAAGGTCGGCCGGGATCATCGACATGGTGGTGCTCCTATGGGTCCGAGCCTAGGGAGCGAGCGCTAAGGTCACGCTAACGAACAGCGTTTACGCAGCGCTAACGCAATCTATAGTTAACCGTCGGTTTAGAAGTGACGGCGGCGCCGCACTGCGATAAATGAACTGTGGATGGCTTGGGAATGTCTCTCCAGCCAGCGCATGGTGGGGATCACGCGGTGAGTGGGGCCTGGAACACGGAAGTTCTCAAGCGTGACCCCGCGACATTTCTGCCGCGCGTCGCTGTCGATCCCATGAAACGTCTCTGTGACGTTCTTGCGTCGGCTTTACTACTTATCTTCTTTCTTCCTGTGCTGTTGCTGGCCGCGCTGCTGATCCGGCTGGAATCGCGCGGCCCCGCCCTGTTTCGCCAGACGCGCGGCGGCCTCAACGGCAAGACCTTCACCATCTACAAGCTGCGCTCGATGCGTTGCGAGGAGAACGGCGACTCCGTCGTACAGGCCAAGCGCGACGACGATCGCGTCACCGGCATCGGCAAGATCATCCGCGCCACCAGCATCGACGAGCTTCCCCAGCTGCTGAACGTCCTCAAGGGCGACATGTCCCTGGTGGGGCCTCGCCCTCACGCTCAGGCGCATGACGCCTATTATGGCGCGCTGATCCCCGCCTATCAGATGCGCTTCCAGGCGCGCCCTGGTCTGACGGGCCTGGCCCAGATCAAGGGGCTGCGCGGCGCGACCAACGACGTGGACGACATGTCCAGCCGCGTGAAGGCCGACATCGACTATATCGACAACTGGTCGCTGCTGACCGATCTTCGCATCATGCTGCTGACGGTGCCGCACCTGCTGCTGGCCGAGAACGCCTACTAGGGCGCAAGCGTCCGAAACGGCGAGGGCTCCAGCACGCTCCGAGGGTGGCCGCGGCAGGCCGCCACTTCCCGCCCACGCTCACCTTCCGACGTCGAGAACCAGGGGCCGCATGATCGCGGGCGCCTGAATCCAACAACGAACCTGCCCTGTCTCGCCACCCCCGGTTAGCGGACCGGCGGCGGCTCCGCGCGCAGCACGGCGATCTGCAGGGCCATGCCAACCCGCCCGGTCGGATTGACCAGGGCGTTGGCCATGGCGACAAAGCGCTTGGGCTGCCTCTGGCGCCGCCACTCGGTCTTGAGCTGATAGATCGTCGACTGGCGACCGGCCGTGCTGAGCTCGCCCCAGTGCTCATAGGCGAACATCGTCCGGCGGTTAAACAGACTGGTCTGCAGCGGCGCCACCGCGAAGGAGTGCTCAAGGGCCAGGTTGGAGGCCTCCTGACGGCCCAGGGCGGCGTCCACCGACGCGCGGCGCAACCAGGCGGCTCCCGAGGCGGGGCGCAGACCGACCTCGCGCGCGCTGAGGCGATCCAGATGGTCCAGCTCGGCGGCGTTCGGCTTGGCCTGAGCAAGCCCGGTCTCGATGCGGCGCGCCAGGGCCTCGGCCGGAGCGGTGGGCCAGGCGGTGAGATCGCCGCCAAATCGCGACGCCAGCATGGGCGCAGCCACGAGAACCGAGGCCAGCACGACGGTGCCCGCCGCCGCGCCGGCGCCCCACGAAATCCGCGGGTCAGACGATCGCGCCAGGCCCGGTCCAGCCGCCATCGACCCGACAACGCCGAGGATGAGAACCGCGAGCGCCTGGATAGCCGGAACCTGCAGCGCGAAATCGGTCACGCCATGCAGCAGAAAGACCAGAGCCGCGCAGGCCGTGGCCCTGGCCCAGGTCGCGGTCGCGCCCTCGCGCAGGCCGCCGCGCAGGATCGGCCAGATCAGGATGAGGAACAGCAGCGCCATGACCACGGCGCCGACGACACCGCCTTCCTCCAGCCACTGGAGATAGAGGTTATGGACGGCGCGAACGTCGAACAGCACGCGCAGATTTTCCTGGGTCGCCACCAGCTGGTTGACGGTCGGGAACGATCCCAGACCGAATCCGAACCAGGGCGAGGACTGGAAGGCCTCCCAGTGCGGCGTGAAGATCGCGGTCCGCACCGCGATGTCCTGTTCGGTGTTGTTGAGCCGTTCAGCCACCAGTTCGGTGCTCCGCAGGCTCAGCGCCCCGATCACCAGGAGCAGCGCCATCGCGCCTAGTCCGGCGACCACGCGGAAGCGCTGGCGCTGGGCGATCGCCTCACCAACCAGCATCAGGCCCAGGCCGACCAGGGTCGCGGCCAGGCCCGCGCGGGAAGCGGTCAGAAGCAGGGCGGTCAGCAGAACACCGACAATGGCCAGGCAGGCCACGGCCTCGGGATCGCCGCGCCGGAGCATGGCCAGCCCCCGCTGACGGCGCACCCGATTGGCGGTCGCCGCGACGGCCAGCAGCAAGCCGCCGCCAAACACCGTTGCGGCGCTGTTGGGGCTCAGCAGGGTCGCGACCAGACGGGTGGAGCGGCGCAGGCCGACGTGATCCATGAAGGCCAGAGTGGCATAGACGCCGACCGCCATGACCGCGATCCGCAGGAACCAGCGTCCGCGGGCTTCGGAAACGCCGATGATCCGCGCCGCCACGAACAGGCAGGCCAGGCCGAGAAGCTGGACAAGGTTGAGCCAGACGGCGGAGCGATCCACGGTAAGGGCGCCCGGGCGCTCGGGCACATAGGCCCAGACGGGATGGGCGCCGCCTGGTCCCCAGGGGGTCAGCGCCCAAAGGACCGCCAGCAACAACAGCCCGAACAACGGGATCTGGATCGCCAGGCCCCGCAGCCGCGCCAGATCGCGTCGGGCCCAGCGGCACGTGGCGAGGAGACCGATCAGGAAGGCCGCATAGACGCCGCTGAACAGGCAGGCCGTCGAGATCTCGCTGGCGCCGAAAGCGATGACCGCCATGAAGACCAGTCCGAGAAGAACGCCCACGGCGACCTTCTCGGATGTGGCCAGGCGACGGACCGCGCCGCGGCCAGCACGGGCGGGCGACGCCGCCGCCGGCCGCGCCCGCGTCCTAGTCGGCATAGTACTTACGGTAGCTCTTGTAATAGTAGTCGGCGCCGCCGTAGCCGTAGCGGGTCTGGGCCTTCAGATCGACCTGGGTCAGGGCCAGGCCCGCCAGGAAGACGCCACGGCCGTGCAGCAGGCTGATGGCGGCGGTGATGGCCTTGACCGGAGTCTTCTTCCAGCGCGCCAGCATGACGACCGCATCGGTGTGCGGCGCCAGGATGCGGGTGTCGGCGATGGCCAGCAGGGGCGCGGTGTCGAGCAGCACCACGTCGAAGCGATTACGCAGTTCACCCAGCAGACGCAGCATGGCGGGCGAGCCCAGGACGTCGCGCGGCGTATAGGCCGACTTGGTCAGGGCCAGGACCTTGGCGCCGCTCGGGTCGGAGATCAAAGCCTGATCAAGGGTGCAGACACCGTTGAGCACTTCGAGAAGACCGAGCGACGGAACTTCCGGCAGGAACCGGTTGATGGCGCTCTGGCGCAGATCGCAGTCGACGATGATGACGTTCGCGCCCGAGGTGGCCAGGGTGCGAGCCAGGGAGAAGGTCGTCGTGGTCTTGCCTTCGCCCGGCAGGGACGAGGTGACCGCGATGACCTTCACGGCCTCGCCCACCTTCGAATAGAGGATGGCCGCCCGCAGCTTGCGGAAGCTCTCAGCGAACGTCGAAAGCGGTTTGGCCAGCAGATAGTCGGGCGGACTCATGTCTCGCGCAAGCTTGGCGTCATCGATCGCCGAGCTCAGCAGAGGGATCGACCCCAGATACGGCAGGCCGATACGACGCTCGACCTCGTCTTCGGTGAAGATGCCCGCCATCAGGATCTCGGCCAGCACCACCGACGCCGCGCCGGCGCCCAGGGCCAGAACCAGGCCCAGGGCGAGGTTCAACGAAGGCTTGGGATAGCTGGGGGTCGTCGGGATCTTGGCCCGCGACACCACGCGGGCGTCGGCCTGCTCGATGCCCTGGCTGCTGGAGGTCTGCTTGAAGCGGGCCAGCAGGGACTCATAGAGGGTGCGCACGGACTCGGCCTTGCGCTCCAGTTCGTTCAACCGGATGCTGGCGCGATTGTTGCCCGCCAGGGCGCCCCTCGACGCCGAGACGCTGCCGGCCATCGAGCCCGTGCGCTGACGCGCCACCTGGGCCTGGGCTTCCAGGTTGGAGATGATGCGGCGAATTTCGGCCTGGATCTGGCCGTCGATGTCCGTCAGTTCGCGCTTGGCCTTGAGCAGGTCCGGGTGGCGATCGCCATAGCGGCCGCTCATGTCGGCCACCTTGGCGCTCTGCTCGGCGCGCTGCTTGCGCAGTTGCTGAACGACAGGCGAATTCAGCGATTCGCCGACATCTTCGCCGGTGCTGCCGCGGGCCAGCTGGTTGCGGGCGATGTTGAGGCGGGCGTCGGACTCGGCCTGCTGGGCGCGGGCCGAAGCCAGCTGCTGGTTCAGGCCCGAGATCTCCTGCTCGGTCAGGGTCGCGCCCTCGGCGCTCATCAGATTGTTGGCGATCTTGTATTGCTGGACGGCAGCCTCGGCCACCTGCAGTTGGTCGCGCAGCTCGGCGACGCGGGTGTCGAGCCATTCGTTGGCCTTGGCCGTGGCGTCGAACTTGGCTTCGAGCTGCTCGGTCAGATAGAGGTCGGCGAAGGCGTTGGCGATCTTGGCCGAGTCTTCGGGATTGGTGTGGGTGTATTCCACCGAAATCAGATAGGTCAGGCCGGAGCGGCGAACCTTCAGGCCCTGAAGCAGGTTGTCGACAACCTTTTCCTGCTGGCGCTGAGCCTCGACAGACCCGACGACGGCGGTCGGGGCGACGACCTTCTTGACCCAGGGCAGCCACGACGCGACGCCCTTGGCGCCGGGGGCTTCGGGATTGAAGTACGGATCCTCGGTCAGCTTCAGCTGCTTGACGACCCGAGCGGCCAGAGACCTGGATTTCAGGACCTCCACCTCGGTGTCGACCACCGAAGAATCCGCGGGCAGACCCGACAGGACGGCGCTCATGTCGGCGACCTGTTCCTTGCGGACGTCCAGCATGACCTGGGCGGTCGCCGTGTAGCGCGGCGTTTCCTGCAAGGTGTAGAGCAGCACCGCCACAAACACCGCCAGGGCGACGGCCGCGAAAAGGCGCAGCCGGCGTCGGAAGGTGGCGATCGCGATGTTCAGATCAAAAGACATCGCTCCGGCGCTAGGCGCCGGAGCGTGTTGGGTCTCGAAGGAAGAGCCGTCCATGGGTACTCTCAATGGGGGCCCTGCTCGGACCTATAAAGTCCTTCTACAGCGAGAAGGGTAACCTAGAACTGAAGAGCGACCGAAGCCGCGATCTTGTTGTCCGAGAACGACGAGGCCTTGGCCACGCCGGACGAGTCCTGCTTCAGGTAGCTGTAGGTCAGGAAGAGACCGACATTACGGTTCAGCAGATAGGTGCCCGTGGCGTTGAAGCCGGTACGCTTGTCGTCACGATCGATGAACGCATACTTGTCCTTGCCGTAGCTGGCCGAGGCCGAGAGCAGGACATTGCGCATCAGTTCGTGATCGATGCCGACCGAGGCGCTGTTGGCGATATAGCCACCCGAATTCGCGGCCACGGAGTCTTCGATGGAGCGCGAGGCGGCGACGTTCAGCGTGGTCAGTTCCGTGGGGAACCATTCGACGCGACCCTTGGCGTTGAAGCCGTCCAGATCGGCGTAGTTGTCGAAGGTCTGTTCCATGTAGCCGGCTTCGACTTCACCGCGAACCGATTGCGACAGGTCGAAGTTGGCGCCGACCGAGGCGACATAGCCTTCGGAGTCGCGCGCACGGTTGGCGACGATCGCGGAAACGCCCGGCGAAGCCGCGCGGCCCAGGGTGTCGACGTCGTATTCCTTGGTGTTGCCGACCAGCGAGGCGAAGATCGCCGTGTCGGGGCTGAGGGCGTATTCGGCCTTACCGCCATAGTAGAATTCGTCGCGATCGCGGGTGTTCTGATTGAACGCGCCGCCCTGGTCGTCATAGTCGAACTTCTTGGCGTCCAACTTG
>CALRUN020000052.1:0-27353 GCA_943371355.1 Alsobacter soli | reverse complement strand
GTCCAGCGTGCGCGGGCCGCGCAGGTCCGGTTGCCGCCCCCCCAGGATCAGTTGCTGGGTCTGGACGAAGAACTCGATCTCGCGGATGCCGCCTCGCCCCAGCTTGAGATCCGCGCCCTTGGCGGTCAGGCGGTCATCGACCTTGTAGGTATGGATCTGGCGCTTGATCGAGTGGATGTCGGCGATGGCCGCGAAATCCAGGTTCCGTCGCCAGATGAAGGGTTGCAGCCCGGCCAGGAAGGCTTCGCCTTCCTTCATGTCGCCGGCCGCGATCCGGGCCTTGATGTGGGCGGCGCGCTCCCAGTTCTGGCCGACGCTCTCGTAGTAATCCATGGCCGCATCGACGGGCATGGCCGGCGGGGTCGAGGACGGATCGGGGCGCAGGCGCAGGTCAATGCGGAAGACATAGCCGTCAGCGGTCCGCTCCTGCAGGATGCGACCCAGATGGTTGGCGATGCGGACCGCCACGCCCTGCGGCTCGACCCCTTCGGCGACCGGCAGCTTTTCCGGCGCGTAGAAAATCGAGAAATCGATGTCGCTGGAATAGTTGAGCTCAAACGCCCCGTGCTTGCCCATGGCGATGCAGAACAGGCCCGGCGCGGGTCCGGCCTCGGTGTCGCCAACATGGGTCAGGGCGCCGCGCCCCACCTCCAGCCGAACGGCCTGGGCCAGGGCGGCGCGCAGGGTGGCGTCGGCGAAGCGCGTCAGGGCGCCGGTCACCGCGTCCAGATCCCAGACGCCGCCCAGGTCGCACAGCGCGGTCAGCAGATGCAGGTCGGCCTTGAGCTCGCGCAGAACCCGCCCGGCGGTTTCGAAGTCGGGCTCGGCGGCGACGGCGGCGGCGGCGGCGAGGATTTCCGTCAGGCGCGCGCCCGGATCGGCCTCCAGAATCGACGGCAGGCGGCGGGCGTCGCGGCGGGCCAGACCGGCCAGATAGGGTGAGGCGCCGAACACCGGGGCCAGCGCGGGCCAGGCGGTTTCAATGCCTGCCGACGCTTCGCCGACACGCTTGAGGATCGCCTCATGGGCGCGCTCGGCGGCCTTGGGATCGACGATGGGACCACACGGGGCGAGGCGTTCGAGCAGGCGAGTCATGGCGCCACCGTGACCCCGTGTGGCGGCCGGGGCAAGACGCACGCTTGACGTGCGATATTACACTTGTAACCATTGCGCGGTGAACCCGACAAATACGAGCGGGGCGGCGCCTGGACGGGGAACGCGATGATGGTTGAACTGCTCGCCTTGGCGCTGACACGGGTTCAGATCGCGGCGGCAACCGCCATTCTGCTGGTGCTGCTGCTCCGCCTTCCGGTCCGCCGGCTGTTTGGTCCTCGCCTCGCCTATGGGCTTTGGGTGATCGTGCCTGTCGCCGCCGCCGCCAGCGTCTTTCCCAGCCTCGCTGAAACCCTGGAAGTCGGCGCTCCGACCGCGCCTTTGGCGCCGGGTCTGGCGATGAAGATTCTGGCAACCTGGCTTATCGGGGCTGCTGTCTTCGCCGGCTTCATGCTGTGGCAAGAGCATGCCTTCCGGCGCACGGCGGCAAAGGGCAAGGCCGGCCCTGCCGTAATGGGCTCCCTTTGGCCCCGGATCATCCTGCCCCATGACTTCGAGGCGCGGTTCAACGCCCGCGAACGCGACCTGATCCTGCTGCATGAACGCACGCATATCCGCCGGGGCGACCCTATTGCCAACCTAGCTATAGCCGGCTGCCGGGCGCTGGGCTGGTGCAATCCTATGGTTCATCTCGGCGCGGTGTTCGCCCGCATTGACCAGGAACTGGCTTGCGACGCCACGGTGCTGTCGCTGAAAAGCGATATCCGCGCCGACTACGCCAGGGCGCTTTTGAAGGTTTCGACCTTTGGTGCGGCCTCGCCTCTGGCCTGCGGCTGGGGCACGCACCCCTTGATTCTGCGTGTCGGTTTCCTGAGCCGGCTCGAGCCCAGCCGCCGACGCGAGATCGCCGGCTTCATCGCCCTGACAGCTTTGGGCCTGGCGACCTTCCTCGCGGTCTGGACCATCGCCCCGCGCGGGATCGTCTATAGCGATCTGGCTCCGACGATCGATATGGACCAGATGTACGCTGATCAGGCCGCGCGGGGCTTCGGCCGGCCGTAGAGCGCGGCGATTGTCGCGATGGCGTCCTCGGCCTCGCTTCGGCTGGTCGTCTCGTTGTCGTCGTTATAGCCCCAGGCCTCGGTCTGACCGACCTGCTGGACGACGATACCGTCACGCCGGGCCAGGATCGACACGCCCTTGTAGTAGAGGCCGTAATTGACCTCGGGCTGGGGGATCAGCCAGGCGATCTGACCGCGCACGGGGATTATGCTCTCGTCCTTCCACAGCGCCCGCGCGCCATAGCCGGTGCAGTTGACCACCACCTTCTGCTTCAGCACCG
Organism: Alsobacter soli; assembly: GCA_943371355.1. GTDB lineage: Bacteria > Pseudomonadota > Alphaproteobacteria > Caulobacterales > Caulobacteraceae > Caulobacter. Next base: position 24,958 of record CALRUN020000052.1, on the reverse strand, counting down.
CCAGATCGGCGGGGGTGTGGAAGGTCATGGTCTCGATCCTGCCGCCGGCCAGCAGGTAGTCGGTCATCAGCAGGTGGGCGTATTCGGCGATGTTGAACTGCATCGACGCGCCGCGCCGCGCATAGGGCGTCGGGAACGGGTGGCTGCCGGCCGGCAGGTCCATGCCCCGGGGTGTGATGTCCCGCACGCGCTCGACATATTCGACGAAACGCACGCCGTTCGGATCATGCGGTGTCGCGCGTCCCGGTCCCGGCGGGGCGTCGAACAGGGTGTAGCGGTCGGTCCATTCCACCGGATTGCCCGCCATGCCCAGATAGGTCTGATAGGCCTTGTAGGAGGTCCGGCACATCTCTTCCCACTGCGCCTCGAACCCCGGCGCGGTGGAGCCGACAGCGGCGATGCGGGAGTCGGGCGACCAGGTGCCCGTGGCCCGGGCCGAGCGGGTGTCGGGCGTGCGTTCGCTGGCATAGATGGTGACATTGGCCCCGGCCCGCCGCAGCAGGGTCGCCGTGGTCAGGCCAAGGGCGCCGCAGCCGATCACGGCGATGTCGCGTTCGCCGGTCGACATGGCGTTCTTCGCGGCGATGGTTCCCGAGCCCCACGACAGCGACCAGCCGCTGCCGCCATGGCCATAGTTGTGGACCACGGTCTTGTCGCCGACGGTCTCGACATCCAGACGCGGCCCGGCTTTGCGGAACGGGCGCAGGCAGACCGTGATCTTCGAGATGCGGTCCGGCTTCATCCGGATCGGCGCCAGGCGGGGCACGGCGTCGAAATCGCCAAGACCCGTGACCAGCCCGGGTCGCGCGATCTGGCCCGGCGCGCAACCCGCAGCGCCCAAAAGCCCCAGCCCCCCAAGCCCGGCGAGGACACGTCGGCGGTTGCGGATCGCATCGATTTCGAAAGTCACGCCGGTACTCGCATCCGTGGAATGGAACGTCATCCTGGACCAGCGCCATGCGCGGTTCGACCCCGAACCCGCGCTCGTCCACAGTTACGGGGACTGCGCCGCCTAAACCGGCGCCCTGCCCGCTATTCGACCCGGGGCAGCACCAGGGCGACCCGCAGACCGGGCCCCATGCCGTTGTACTCGCCCGGCCCCTCGGCCAGCTCCAGCCGGCCGCCGTGCGAGGCGGCCACGGCCTGAACCAGCGACAGGCCCAGGCCAGCGCCCGGCTCGCTGCGGCTGTTCTCCAGGCGCACGAAGCGCTGGACGACGCGGGCGCGGTCCTCGTCGGGCACGCCGGGGCCGGTGTCGGTGATCGAGAATTCCAGCTCACCGGACGAGCGGCGGCGCGCGCGCAGCATGATCGCCCCGCCCGACGGGGTGTATTTGATGGCGTTGTCGAGCAGGTTGGCCAGGGCCTGGGCGATGAACTCGCGATTACCCCGGATGTGCAGGGCCGGGGTGATCTCGGCCTTGAAGTCCAGCCCCTTGTCCTCGCACGAGAACTCGTAGAGTTCGGCCATGTCGCGGGCCAGTTCCGAGGAGTCGAAGCTCTGCTGGTCGGGCGCCTGACCGGCGGCCTGCAGGCGGGCGATGGCCAGCACCGCGTTGAAGGTCTTGAGCACCCCATCGGCGTCCTGCAGGGCGGTTTCCAGCGCCGCGACCGGATCGCCCTTGCCGTTCTCGGCGTCGATCAGGGCCACTTCCATGCGGGCGCGAAGGCGGGTCAGAGGCGAGCGCAGGTCGTGGGCGATGGCGTCGCCGGCGTGGCGCAGGCCGCCCATCAGTCGCTCGATGCGGTCGAGCATATCGTTGAGGCCCTCGGCCAGCTCGTCATACTCGTCGCGCGCGCCACGCACCTTGGCGCGGGCGTGCAGGTCGCCGGCCTGCACGGCGGCGACCAGATCGACCAGCCCCTGCATGCTGCGCGAGACGTTGCGGCTGATCAGAACGCCGCCGGCCAGACCCAGGATGATCACCAGCGCCCCGGCGCCCCACAGCGCCCGGACGATCTTGCGGACATAGCCTTCGGACGCCGCCACATCGGCGCCGACGAACAGCACTTCGCCGCCAGTCAGGCGCTCCTGTACGCCACGGGCGGCGTTGCGCACCTCGGCGCCGTCGAGATCGACCTCGGTGACCTTGAAGCTGGACCAGCTGGGACCGTCGCCCTCGAAGTCATCCAGCGGCGAGGCCTCGATCGAGCCGGAGATCCGCTTGCCGGTCTTGTCGGCCAGGAAATACAGGAACGGCCGCTCGCCGGTGGCGCGCTCGACGATGGTCTGGTTCAGCGCATTGACGCCGCCCTGGCGATAGGCGGCCTCAAGGCTTTCCATCTCGCGGCTGATCTCGGCGTCGGCGCGGCGGTTCACCTCGCCGGCCGTGGCCACATAGATATAGCCCAGGAACGCGCTGGCGGCCGCCGCGAACAGGGCCAGGAACAGCAGGGTCAGCCGGAACGGCGTGGTGCGGAGAAGGCGCGGCAGACGCATGACGGGTCTCGGCGGCGAACCGCCCTATCTCCTAGGGATCGAGCCGGTAGCCCGCGCCGCGCACGGTCTGCAGCATCGGCCGGTCGAAGCCCTTGTCGATCTTGCTGCGCAGGCGCGAGATATGCACGTCGATGACGTTGGTCTGCGGGTCGAAGTGGTATTCCCACACCTTCTCCAGCAGCATGGTGCGGGTCACCGACTGGCCGGCGTGGCGCATCATGAATTCCAGCAGCTGGAACTCGCGGGGCTGGAGATCGATCTCCTTGCCGGCGCGATGGACGGTGCGGTTGATCAGGTTCATCTCGAGTTCGCCGACCTTCAAGGTCGTCGCGACGGCTCCAGTCTCACGACGACGCGACAGGGCCTCGACCCGAGCCATCAGCTCGGGAAAGGCGTAGGGCTTGACCAGATAGTCGTCGGCGCCAGCCTTCAGGCCAACCACGCGGTCGCTGACCTCGCCCAGGGCTGACAGGAACAGCACCGGGGTGTTGTCGCCTTCGCGGCGCAGGGTCTCGACGACCTCGACGCCATCCTTCTTGGGCATCATGCGATCGACGATCAGGACGTCGAAGCCGCCCTTGCCAGCTTCCTGCAGGCCCGCTTCGCCATCGGGCGCGTGGACGCAGTCATAGCCAGCCTCGGTGAGACCGTGGGCCATCGCGCCCGCCGCCTCGATATCGTCTTCGATAATCAGAATACGCATCAGCCAATCCCTCATGCGCCCACGAACGGAAAACTGACGTTCTCCCGATTCGACCCTCGGACGCGATCCTTGGCGATGGATACCGGTTTTGAGCCTGCCCGTCCCTTAAACCTTGGACAGATACAAGAAGTCCCGCCCCGGAAGCTCCGGAGCGGGACTGAACTTGCGCAGCGCTGCCTGGCTTGCGGCTACGGGGCGATCTTCAGGGGCACGAAGACCGGGCGGCCCTGACGGACCACCTTGGCCAGCACGCTGGTGCGGCCGCCCTTCTGGGCCGCCGAGATCGCGGCGGCCACTTCGCCGGTCGAGTTGACCGCCACGCCATTGACGCTGGACAGGACGTCGCCCTTCACAAGGCCCTTCTCGCCAGCGTCGGAGTCGGCCTTGACGCCGGCGATCAGCACGCCGCGCACTTCGGGCGCGATCTTGTAAGTGGCGCGCGCCGTCGTATCCAGCGGGGCCAGGGTCAGGCCCAGGGCTTCGAACTTCTGGCTCTGGGGCTTGTCAGGCGTCGCCGGAGCGCCGCCGTCCTCGTTATCGTTGTCATTGGCGCCCAGGGCGTCCTCGGCCGGGCGGACGCCCGACTTGACCTCGACCGTGCGGGGCTTGCCGCCGCGCAGGATCGACAGGCGGATGGAATCACCCGGCTTGGCCTTGGCCACTTCGCGGGTCAGCTCCGAGCCGCTCTTGACGTTGACGCCATTGACGGCGGTCACGATGTCTTCCGGCATCAGGCCAGCCTTGGCGGCGGGCGCGCCCGCAACCAGCTCGGCGATGATGGCGCCCTTCACGTCGGGCATGCCCTGGGCTTCGGCCATCTCTTCGGAGAAGTCCTGGATGTTGGCGCCGATATAGCCGCGCACGACCTTGCCGCCGGCGATCAGCTGCTTGGCGGTGGCCTCGGCCACGTCGGCCGGAATGGCGAAGCCGATGCCGACCGAGCCGCCCGTCGGCGAGAAGATCGCCGTGTTGACGCCGATCACGCGGCCGAAGATGTCGAAGCTGGGACCGCCCGAGTTGCCCCGATTGATCGGCGCGTCGATCTGGATGTAGTCGACGAACCGCGACGAGCTGTCGCCCAGGTCGCGGTTATAGGCCGAGATGATGCCGGCCGTGGCGGTGCCGCCCAGGCCGAAGGGGTTGCCGATGGTGATGACCCAGTCGCCGACGCGCGGCTTGGCCTGGTTCTCGAAATCGACATAGGGGAAGGCCGCGCCCTTGGCCTTGGGATCGGTGACCCGGATCACCGCCAGGTCGGTGCCTTCGTCGCGACCGACGACGGTGGCCTTCAGCTGGCGGCCGTCCTTCATGACGACATTGATCTCGTCAGCGTCGGCGACGACGTGGTTGTTGGTGACGATGTAGCCGTCGGCCGAGATGAAGAAGCCCGAGCCCGAGGACTGCTGCTTGGGCGCGGCGGGGGTGTCGTCTTCACCTTCGGCGCCCGGCTTCTGGCCGCGCGGCACGATGTCGAACCCTTCCAGGCCCGGGATGCGCAGGCCGCGCGAGGGGCTGGCCTTGGACGTCACATCAATCTGGACGACGGCCGGGGACACCTTCTCGAAGATGTCGGCGAACGACATCGGGGCGCCGGGCGGCGGCGCGAAGGACGGCGCGGCGGCCGTGGAGACACGGATCGCGGCCGGAGCCTCGGCCGCACCGGCCGTACCCATCCGCATGCCCATGCCCGCCAGAGCGGCGGCGGCGACGCCCGCGCCGGCAACGGCGCCCACAATGAAACCCGACTTCCTAGCGGTCATCTCTTGTCTTTCCTCACCCGCGACGCAGTGCGCCGGGACCTCTTCATCCTCGGCGCCCGGCGCAGAGAACGTGCTTCGCAGAAGAACCTAGTCGTGATGGCGTAACGCGCAATGGTTCTCGAATTATCTTTGCGTCACGCCGGAGGTGCTTCTTGCGGCGTCTTTTCGGCGCAATCGTGGCCTTTGTCTTCAAGCAGGGCCGCAAGCCGCGCTTCCTCTTCGGAAGACAGGCCGTCAGTCTCGTCCGGTTCGCCCGCGCCGTCTTCGCGCCGCCGCCGCAGAAGCGTCGCCATAAGCCCTCCGCCGATAGCCAGAATCCCCAGGGGAGCCAGCCACAGCGCGACATTGCCAGGCGAAAACGGCGGCTTGAGCAGAACAAACTCGCCATAGCGCGCCACCAGAAACGCGCGGACCTCGCGATCGCTACGCCCCTTGGCGATCTCCTGCCGGACGATTCGCCGCAGGTCTGCAGCGAGGTCGGCCTGGGAATCGTCGATCGACTCGTTCTGGCAGACCAGGCAGCGCACTTCACGGAACAGCACCCGGGCGCGAGCCTCCTGCGCCGGATCGGGCAGGCGTTCGTTCGGTTCGGACGCGGCGGCCATGCAGGCGATGGCGGCCAGGGTGACGAACAGCGCCCGCAACCGCTTCATGCCCGAGCCTCCGACGCCTTGCGCCCGACGCCCAGCCGCAGCCGGCGGTCAGACAGCGACACCGCCCCACCGATCGCCATCAGAAGCGGGCCCAGGAAGATCAACCGCACCCACGGATTGACGTAGGCGCGCACGAGCCAGGCGGGCTTGCCGCCCTCCCCGGCCCGGCGCTCGCCCAGCACGATGTAGAGATCGTCCAGGCCCTTGGGGCAGATGTGGACCTCGGAAGTGGTCTGGCCGCCGGTGGGATAGAAGCGGCGTTCGGGCTCAGCCTTGCAGACCACCCGGCCGGCGGCGTCGGTGATCCGCACCAGGCCGCGTTCGGCCAGATAGTTGGGACCCTCGACCGTGCCGACATCGGTCAGGGTCAGGGTATAGGCGCCCAGCTTGAACGACTGGTTCAGGCTCAGGGCCTGGGCCTGCTCGACCCGCCAGGCGGTCTCGAACGAGGCGCCCAGCACGAAGACACCCATGCCGGCATGGGCCAGGGTCGTGCCCCAGGCGCCGCGCGGCAGGCCGACGGCGCGGCGCCAGACCTCGGCCATCGGGGCGCGCAGGAACTTCAGGCGTTCGGCCAGCTCGACCAGCGCCCCGCCGATCAGCCAGAAGCCCAGGGCGACGCCGGCGCTGGCCAGGGCCTTGCGCGGGGTGACCACGGCATAGGCGACCAGCCCCAGCAGGGCGGCGGCGGCCAGGGCCACCCACAGCCGGCGCATCACCGCCGAGGCGTCGCCGCGTTTCCAGGCCAGCAGCGGTCCGGCCGGCAGGATGGCCAGGGCCAGCAGCATCAGCGGGGTGAAGGTCAGGTTGAAGAAGGGTGGTCCCACCGACACAGCCTCGCCGTCGATCGCCTCGCGGATCAGCGGATACAGGGTGCCCAGCAGCACGGTGGCCGTGGCGGTCGACAGCACAATGTTGTTGAGGACGATGGCGCTCTCGCGGCTGACCGGCGCGAACAGGCCGCCGGAGTTCAGGGCGGGCGCGCGCAGGGCGAACAGCAGGAAGCCCGCGCCGGCGGCCACGCCCATCATGATCAGCAGCAGCACACCCCGGGTCGGATCGACGGCGAAGGCGTGGACCGAGGTCAGTACGCCCGAGCGCACCAGGAAGGCGCCCAGCATTGAGAAGGTGAAGGCCGCCAGGGCCAGGAAGGCGGTCCAGCCCGGCAAGGCGCCGCGCTTTTCCATGACGATGGCCGAATGCAGCAGCGCCGCGCCGATCAGCCACGGCATGAAGCTGGCGTTCTCGACCGGATCCCAGAACCACCAGCCGCCCCAGCCCAGCTCGTAATAGGCCCAGAAGGCGCCCAGCGTGATGCCGATGGTCAGCAGGCTCCAGGCCGCCAGGGTCCAGGGTCGAACCCAGCGCGCCCAGGCCGCGTCGATGCGGCCGTCGATCAGCGCGGCCATGGCCAGGCTGTAGACGACCGAGAACCCGACATAGCCGGCGTAGAGGAACGGCGGATGCACCGCGAGCGCCCAGTCCTGCAGCAGCGGATTGAGCGAGCGTCCCTCGATCGGCACATCGCCGAGCCGGGTCATCGGGTTGGACGCGAAGACGGTATAGGCCAGGAACATCACGCCCAGAGCGCCTTGCACCGCCACCGCATAGGCCCGCAGCCGGGGCGGCAGGCTGGCGCCGAACAGCGCCATGGCCGCGCCATAGCCGGTCAGGACCAGGCACCACAGCAGCATCGAGCCTTCGTGGCTGCCCCAGGCGCCCGCCACCTTGAACAGCAGCGGCTTGTCCGTGTGCGAGTTGGCCGCCACGTTGGCGACCGAAAAGTCAGAAGTCACAAAGGCCCAGACCAGGCAGGCGAAGGTGATGGCCGTCGCCCCGAACGCGCCCAGGGCCGCGCCCCGGCCAGCGCCGGCCAGCATCGGCGCGCGCCGCACGCCGGCCATGGCCGAAAGGCCGGTCTGGGCGACCGACAGGATCAGGGCCAGGATGAGGGCGAAGGCGCCCAGTTCAACGGTCATGGGGCGGTCTTGCCCTCATAGGCCGGCGGGCCAGAGCCCTCGCCGCGCCATTCGCCCTGCTCTTTGAGGGCCTTGGACACTTCGCGCGGCATGTAGCGCTCGTCGTGCTTGGCCAGGACCTGCTTGGCGACGAAGACGCCGCGCTCGTCGAACGCCCCCTGCGCCACGATCCCCTGTCCTTCGCGGAACAGGTCGGGCAGGTCGCCATGGAACTTCACCCGGGCCGTCGACTTGTGGTCAGCCACCACGAATTCCACGTCGCCGCCCGGGTGCTTGATCACGCTGCCGGCCTGGACGAGGCCGCCCAGCTGGACCTTGCGACCGGCCGGCACCTTGGCTTCCTGGGCCTGGGCGGGCGTGTAGAACAGCGAGATGGCGTCGCGCATGCCGTACAGCGCCAGACCCACGGCCAGGGCCAGCACGGGGGCGATGGCCAGCAGGATGGTCAGGCGGCGGCGCGCCTTGCGGGATTTCGGCCAGAAGCTCATTGGCTCTCCCCTTGGGGGGCGGACTTAGTTTGCTGCGGCGTCTGGGCGGCCTGGCGCAGGGCGGCCAGGACCTTGGGCTGGCTGGCGTAGCGCTGGCTGGCCGAGGCCAGGGCCGCGTCGCGCTTGGCGGTCTCGCCCAGCACCGCATAGGCCCGCACCAGCCGCACCCAGCCATCGGGATCGTCGGGTGAGGTCTTCAGGCGCGTGGCCAGGCCCTCGACCATGCCGGCGATCATGCCCTGGACCTGTGCGCTCTCCTCGGGCGCGGCCTGGGGAGCGGGAATGCCGCCGGCCGCCTCGACCTGGGCGATCTCGCGGTTCATCGCGCCGCGACGCGGATCATTGGCGGGCAGGCTGGCGGCCAGGGCGCGCCAGTCGGCAAGGCCGCCGGCCACGTCACCGTCGCCAATGCGGCCTCGGCCCAGATGGTAGCGGGCCGACAGGCTGTTGGGGTCGATCTTGAGGGCTTCGCGGAAGGCCAGCCTGGCGTCGGGGCCGACGTCCCCGTTCGCCTCGGCCACGAAGGTCTCGCCCAGCCCGGTCCACAGGTCGGCGCGGCCCGGGGCCAGACGCACGGCGCGGCGCAGGGCCTGCTCGGCGCCGGCCAGATCGCCCGAAGCGCTGCGGGCCAGGGCCAGATGCTTGAGGGGTTCGGCGTCGCCGGGGCGCTGGGCGGCGATGGTCTCCAGCACGGCGGCGATGCGCGGCGGATCCAGCTGGGCCGGATCGGTGGCGCGCCACTCCGCCACCCGCTTGGCGTAGGGTTGATCGTCAAAGCCGGGCGAGCCGATGAACACATAGACCGCCACGGCCAGCAGCGGCGCGACAGCGGCGGCGGTCACCGCCAGACGGCGCGATCCCCGGCCGTCGGGGGACCAGATCTCTGCGGTGTCGGCGGCGGCCAGCAGGCGGCGCGCCGCCTCGGCCCGCGCGGCCTTGCGCTCGGCCTCGTCCAGCAGGCCGCCCTCGGCCAGTCGGTCGATCTCGCCAAGCTGGCGTTTATGGGCGTCAAGATCGGCAGAGACGCCTTCGGCTGCGCCCGCGCGCGCCGCGCCGCGCAGTATCAGGGCGCCGGCCGCGGCCGACAGCCCGGCCGCCGAGATCCAGAAAGCGATCATGCGTCGCGTGTTAGCCGGGAATGCGCGCCGCCGTTAGCGAAAAAAGCGCTTAAGGGACCGATCAGGCCGCGATCGCGGCGGCGGCCCGGCGACGGACGATTTCGGCGGTCTTGTCGTCGCGGGTATGGGCGATGAAGGCTGCGGCGACATCGAGATATTGCTGGGCCACGACAGGATCGCCGCCCTCGCCGGTGCGGGCCGCGTACAGCACGTCCTCGATATACTGGTCCAGGCGGCTGTTGAGCTTTTCCAGCGCCTTGGCGCGCGTCGCGCCATAGCCGCTCTGGGTCGCGCACGGCCGCAGGTGTTCGATGAAGACCAGGATGGCGGTGGCGCGACGCACCAGCGCCTCGTCCGGCGGCGAGGTCAGCTTGGCCACGCCCTTGCCGCCCTTCTTGCCCAGGATCGAGATCGGCTTGGTGGGCAGGGCCTCGCCCAGTTCCTTGTCGGCCGTGCTCATCCGCAGCTCGACGGCCTGGGCGATCTGCTGCTTGTATTTGCCAAGACGCCGGCCCCAGGGGCCGTCCTTGGCGATGTTGACCGACTGCTCGAACTCGGTGACCTGCAGAGAGACGCGCTGGGCGGCCATCGCGGCCTCACGACCCAGCTTCTCGCCCTTGTCCAGATCGAAGTCGCGGATCAGGTTGATCGCGGCGTCGATCTCGGCCAGCACTCGCTCGCCGAACGAGCTGACTTCCGACGAGGCCAGATAGCGATCGTTGGGCCGGTCCATGACCGCCGAGATGACGCGCAGGATCCGCCAGTCATCGGGCAGGTGCGCGGCCAGCATGTCGAACATGCGGGCCCCGGAATCCTCCCGGATGGCGCAGGCGTCGCGATAGGCCAGGCGCGCGGCTGCGGCGCGCTCGCCGCTCATCCGGCTCACCCATTCGGACAGCTTGGGCAGGGCCGCGCGGACGATATGGCCGATCTCCAGACAGTTGATCAGCTCTTCGGTCACGCCAAGACCACGGGTCGCGTCGAACACGTCCTGCTGCGGATCGCGCAGGCCATTGGCGGCCAGCCGGCACAGCTCGTCGAAAACCTCGGGCGCGCCCTGCTCCAGATCCCACGGATTGCACTTGGCGGCGGCTTCCTCGACGCGCTGCGGCGCCATGGTCTTCAGCGCCTTCCAGAGGAACGGCAGCACGCGCGGCGGAAAGGTGATCTGTCCGGGACCTCGCACCGCGCACATCGGCACAATCGGAGACAGGACGTTGTTGCGGACGAAGCGGTCGGTGGTCTCGTCCTCGACCAGGCCCCGCACCTGCGCCAGGCCGCCCACGTCGCCCACGCTGGCCAAGGCCAGTTCGAGGCTGCGCAAGGCAGAGTCGGGCGCGGTTTCCACCAACATCCGAACGATCTGCAATTTATGCGCAGCGATTGCGGCCATGATCCCCCGCCGGATCACAAAGACCGACAGCGTCAACCATGTTGTCAACGAGGTTAAGACTTTCCGAAATCCATCAAAAAAGTCGGTGCTTTCAGCACGTCCCCGGATCGGGGAAAGGTCAAGGGCGCCAGAGGTTTAGAGGGACACCGCCGGACCCCGCGCAACACAACCTGTGCGACAATGCGTCGCTAGGTTTCCGACCTCGGAAGGTCCAGGCAAACGCGCAACCCGCCCAGGCTCGATTCACCAAGCGTCACCGAGCCGCCATAGGCCCTGGCCAGTTCGTCGACGATGGAAAGGCCCAGGCCAGAGCCCGGCGTATGCTCGTCCATACGTTGTCCCCGCTTGAGCGCATCGACCCAGCGTTCCGGCGGCAAACCCGGGCCATCGTCCTCGACCACCAGGGTCCAGCGGTCGGGGCTGGTGGGGGTGGCGACGGCGCGGATCCTGCCCCGGCACCACTTTGCGGCATTTTCCATGACGTTGCCGGCCAGCTCCATCAGGTCCTGCTTCTCGCCCTGGAAGCAAAGGTCCTCGGGGCAGCGCCAGTCGATTTCCACGCCCTTGTCCTGGAAGATCCGCTCAAGCGTAACGGCCAGCTCGTCCAGGATCGGCTCTACCGGCGTGCGCTCGCCGCTGGTCTGGGAGCGGGCGGCGGCGCGAGCGCGGCGCAGATGGTGGTCGACCTGCTCGCGCATCACGTCGGCCTGTCGCGACACTACCTCGGCCAAACTCCCGGGCTGCTGGCTGGCTTCGGTGATCATCACCGACAGCGGGGTCTTCAGGGCGTGGGCCAGGTTGCCGACATGGGTGCGCTGGCGCTCGACCACTTCCTGGTTGTGGGCCAGCAGCGCGTTCAGCTCGACAGCCAGCGGCTCCAGCTCTTCGGGATAGGTGCGAGTCAGGCGCTCGGCCCGGCCGCGCCGCACTGACGCCACCTCGCGCCGCAGCTGGAACAGCGGCGCCAGACCCACCCTGACCTGCACCACCACCGCCAGGATCAGGCCGCCGCCCAAGAGCAGCAGGGCCAGGGCGGTGATGCGGCCAAAGCGGTCGGCGTCGGCGTCGATGGGCGAGCGGTCCTCGGCGGCGATGAACACCACCGGATCGGCATAGCCCGGCAGGCGGGTCAGGATGGCGGCGGCGCGCAGCGGCTTGTCCTGCGGCCCGCGCATGTCGAAATACAGCGTCTTGCCCGGCGCGGCGTCCAGCAGGTCCACCTGCCGGGACGCCACCATCAGGTCGGTGTCGAATAGCGAGCGCGACCGCTCGACCACCTTCAAGGCCCCGTCAGGCGCGCGTCGTGAAATCGTCCAGTAGCGGCCGGAATAGGTGCGGGTGGCGCGGATGTCAGTCAGGAACGGCGCCTTGAGCACGCCCTCCTCGACCGTGGAGCCGGCATAGAGATCGTCGGTCAGCACGGCCAGCGACTGGTCGAAGCGGCGGATGGCGGCGTCGCGGAACTGGGCGGTCAGGAACACACCCGCCACCAGCAGCACCACCGCGTTCCAGACGACGGCCAGCAGCACCAGCCGACGAACCAGCGAAGGTCGGCGCAGGTCCAGCACCGCTTAAGCCTCCGCCCAGATCTTCACTCGGTCGCCTCGCCCTCCAGGGCGGTCAGGCGGTAGCCCAGGCCCCGCACCGTCTCGATGCGGTCGCTGCCCAGCTTCTTGCGCAGCCGGCCGATGAACACCTCGATGGTGTTGGAGTCGCGATCGAAGTCCTGATCGTACAGGTGCTCGACCAGCTCGGTGCGGCCGATCACCCGGCCCTGGTGCATGATCATGTAGTGCAGCAGCCGATATTCCAGCGAGGTCAGGCGCAGGGGTTCGCCATTGACGCTGGCGCGGGCGGCGCGCGGGTCCAGACGCAGGGCGCCGCACGACAGGCTGGGCGCGGCGTGACCGGCCGAGCGGCGCAGCAGGGCGCGCAGACGGGCCAGCAGTTCCTCGGTGTGGAACGGCTTGGCCAGATAGTCGTCGGCCCCGGCGTCGAAGCCGGCGACCTTGTCGCTCCAGGCGGCGCGGGCGGTCAGGATCAGCACGGGCGTGGCGACATTGCCGCGACGCCAGCGCTCCAGCACCGACACGCCGTCCACCTTGGGCAGGCCCAGGTCGAGGATCACCGCGTCATAGGGCTCGGTTTCGCCCAGGAACTGGGCTTCCTCGCCATCGGGCGCATGGTCGACGGCGTAACCCGCATCGGCCAGGGCCAGCTTCAGCTGGCGCGACAGGTCGGGATCGTCCTCGACGAGCAGGATACGCATGAACGAACGTCCTTAGTTGGCGCTGAGGATCTGGCCGGTCTCGGCGTCGACGATGAAGTCGATGCGGCGGCCGTCGGTGGTGGCCCACCGGACCCGATAGTTGCGGCCCTCAAGCCCGGCGTCCAGCACCCGGCCTGGCGTGCGGCGGCTGATCTGCTCGATCACCCGCGACAGCGGCACCAGTCGGCCGGACTGCACGCCGCCCCGCGCCTGGTCCGACTGGGCGCGCCAGTCGGCTCCCAGCGAATCCGGACGGCGTTGCGCCGACGCCGAACCCGGGAGGGTGGCGGCGAGCGCGGCGACGACGAGAAGGGCGCGGATCGGTTTCATACGCTCAGATGTAAAGGGCGGCGGCTGAATGGAGACTGAACGGCCAGTATATGAACGGGGTGCGGCGCTCTGTCACGGCTGGACAGCGTCATCCGGCAAATCGAACCCGCCCTGCCCTAGGCGGTTTCGCCCAGCGCCGCATTCAGCACCTTGATCTGCTGGTTCAGGGCTTCCAGTTGCTCCAGCGACAGGCCCGAGCGCTCCATCATCAGCTCGCCCAGGCATTTGCTGCGTTCCAGGGTGGCGCGACCGGCCTGTGTCAGGCGCACCTGAACCTGGCGCTCGTCGATCTTGCTGCGCTGGCGCTCGACCAGGCCGGCCTGCTCCAGGCGCTTGATCGGCGGGGTGACGGTGCTGGATTCCAGCGACAGCCGCTGGGCGATCGCGCCCACCGTCATGCCGTCGTCCTCGCCCAGCACGCTCAGCACCAGATACTGCGGATAGGTGATCCCCATCGCATCCAGCATGGGCTTGTAGGCGCGATTGATCGTCATGCTGGTGGCGTACAGCGTGAAGCAGATCTGGTGGTCCAGCGGAACGGGCAATGGTGCTCTCCCTACGCTCGCTTCGGTTTCTCCCGATTCCATACCACAAGAAATGATATCGCGATAAAGAAAGTGCTGGACACGCGGTCACAGGCGCCTTAGCCATATCGATATCGCGATAACGAATATCGCAGCATCCATCTGAAGAGGGACCTGAAGATGAGCCAGTCGAACAACCAAGCCTCGCGTCGCAATGTGATGACCGCCGGACTGGGCCTGGCCGCGGCCGCCGGCCTGATCGCCGCCGCCCCGGCACAGGCCGTAGCCAAGACCGCCGCACCAAAGAGCGCGGGCAAAACCACCCAGGGCAGCGGCTTCGTCGTCACCCGGGACGGAACCCAGATCTTCTACAAGGACTGGGGTCCCAAGACCGCCCAGCCGGTCGTGTTCCACCATGGCTGGCCGCTGAGCAGCGACGACTGGGACGCCCAGATGCTGTTCTTCCTGGGCCAGGGCTACCGGGTCATCGCCCATGACCGCCGTGGCCACGGCCGCTCGACCCAGACCGATGTCGGCAACGAGATGGACACCTATGCCGCCGACGTCGCCGCCCTGGCCGCGCACCTGAACCTGAAGAACGCCATCCACGTCGGCCACTCGACCGGCGGCGGCGAAGTGGCCCGCTATGTGGCGCGTCACGGCGGCAATGGCCGCGTCGCCAAGGCCGTGCTGATCGGGGCCGTGCCGCCGATCATGCTGAAGACCCCGGCCAATCCCGGCGGCCTGCCCCGGGAAGTGTTCGACGGCTTCCGCGCCGCCCTGCTCGCCAACCGCGCCCAGTTCTTCCAGGACGTGCCAGCCGGCCCGTTCTTCGGCTTCAACCGCCCGGGCGCCAAGGTCAGCCAGGGCCTGATCGACAACTGGTGGCGCCAGGGCATGATGGGCGGCGCCAAGGCCCACTACGACTGCATCACCGCCTTCTCGGAAACCGACTTCACCCAAGACCTGAAGGCGATCGACGTGCCGGTGCTGCTGATGCACGGCGATGACGACCAGATCGTCCCCATCGCCGACAGCGCCCTGCTGGGCATCAAGCTGCTGAAGAAGGGAACGCTGAAGGTCTATCCGGGCCTGCCGCACGGCATGGCGACGACGCATGCGGACGTGATCAACAAGGACCTGCTGGCGTTCTTCAAGGCGTAAGGGTCAAGCTCTGAAATCTTGTCATCCCGGACGGCCTGGCCGATCCGGGATGACGTGATTCAAAACGCCAGCAGAGCCTTCAGCTTGGCGCGCACCTCGGAAAGCACTTCTGGCGGCGCGACGCCCTTTCGCGTGGCGCGACGAGCGACCCAGTCCAGGCTCTTCACCTGATCCGCCAGAACCGCGCTCTCCTCGCCTGGTATAACAACCTCGAAAACGTAGCCTTTAACCCGACTGGTCATCGGACAGCAGATCATCATGCCGCGCTTGCCATTGTAGCTGGACGGCGACAGCACCAGAGCGGGTCGATGGCCCGCCTGTTCATGACCGGCCTGCGGATCAAACTGAAGCCAGACGATATCGCCGGCCTCGGGCACGTAACGCCCGGTCACCAGACTTCTTCGCCCACCGGAGCACCAAAGTCGGCATCGTCAGGGAAGGTCTCAGGCGTCATTCGCGCCAGAAGATCGCCAAGGTCGTAACCCGGCGCGCGGATCGGCTCGATGATGATCCGGCCATTCTCTTCGCGCACGTCTACCGCCTGATCGACGCTGATCGCGGCGGCCGCCATCACCGTCGCCGGAATACGGACCGAGGCGCTGTTGCCCCACTTCTTGATCAAGACCTGCATGGCGTGAACCTCGGATGTAGTGGACAGGCTCTCACATGTATCGACAAATGTCGATACACTTGAATGGCCAGCTTATCTCGAAAGATCCATCCGCAGCGTGGCGCCGATCTGATCTCGCCAGCGCGCGTCCACCCCGGCGACGTCGGCGAAGGCCGGCCACCGCAGCACAGCCTCCCGCACCTCCTCGAAGATCCGGCCCACATGGCCGCGACTGATCGAGGCGGTCTTCGCACAGGCCTCCAGATCAGCGACGTCGAACCCGTCCCGTTTGCCGTTGATCGACATCTGATGGCGCGAGGTCCACTCGCCGTCAGGATTGTAGCTCCAGGTGATGTCGAAGGCGGGCGACAGGCTCCAGCGTCCGGTGCGATCCATCAGGAAGGCGATGTTCTTGACGTGGTCGTCCTGGTTTCGCGCCAGTACGTTGAAGACCATCCGCCGGAACTGCTCTTCCAGTTCCGCCATCGACAGCCCCATCCGCCGCATCGTGAACAGGGCCTGCTCATAGGAATTGGCCAGAGGGTCGTTGAAATCCAGATGGGCGATGGCGGCCAGGGACTGCATGTGCAGCTTGCCGCCGCCGTCGAGGCGATCAAACCGCTTGCTCATGAAATGCCGGCGCCCGCCCTCTTCCAGCAGGCGACTTTCGGCGACAGTGACGCCCGCCGCCGCCGCCATCTGTCCATAGGCGTGCTCGACCGCGCCATAGCCATTGGGGTCGGCCAACTCCTTGTCCTTGTTGCCGGAGACCCCGTCGAACTTCAGCAGCCAGTAGCCAAAGCCCTCGCCGGCCTCGACCTGACCGGAGCGCACCTCGTTGGTCGACGGGTTCCAGGCGATCACGGCCTTGGCCCGCGCGCCGCCCGCCGAGGTGCCGACGCTGAGGATGTCGCGCAGGGCGTCGGCCTTGTCCTCGTCGGCGAACGAGGCGCGCAGGTCGTGGCGATGGGTCAGCACCTCGGAGGCCAGAGAGACCAGGGCTTCGATGTCGATCCTGCTGGAGACCCGCCGGCGCGGCCCCGCCGTCGGCGAGAACTCCAGAGCGCCCATGCCCCGGCGACCGGTGTAGCAAAGGCGCTCGACGGCGTTGAAGCTTTCGGGGCTGCGGCCCTGCGTGGCCAGCCAGGCGTCGATCAGCACATTGCCGTACCGGTCAGGCAGGGCGTCGGCCAGCATGCCGGGCAGGCCATGGAAACTGCGGGGCGGCAGGTCCGGAAAGCTGAACACGCCGGGCCCCAGCGGCATCATGATCGGGGCCACCTCGACGCCGCTGCGAACGAAGGCGGGCTCATAGGCGAAGGCCGCCGTCTCGGCGCCGTCCTCCAGCGACACCGCGCCGATACGGCTGCCCCACAGGCGAACCTCGGCGACGGTGGTCATTTTTCATCGCCCCACACCCAGGCCGCGCCGCCGGGCTCGGCGACCCCGGGCGAGCGCGAACCGCGCACGCGGGTCCGGCGGGCCTTGGCCTGGCTCAGCAGGTCCAGCGGATTGACCGGCGTTTCGGGCAGCAGCCGCTCCAGCCCCTCCAGCCTGCCCAGGGCCCGCAGACACCGCACCAGATTGGTCACTTGAGCCGAGGCGCCGTCTTCCAGGCGCTCCACCGTACGCTTGGACACGCCCGCAGCCTGGGCCAGCTGGGCCTGGGTCAGGCGCTGCTCCAGCCGGGCCGCGGTCAGGCGCTGGCCCATTTCGGCCAGCACCGCGTCATCGGAAAGGAGAGCTTCAAATTTCATAAGTCGCCTCTTGTGGCGATATATATTGGAATTTGTCCCTATATCGTCAAGTTTGCCGATACAGAAAAATCAATATCGTTATTTCATATTCGTCAAATCTGGCGACTATAAGTCGTATACCGCCTCAAATCGCCAAGAATGACGATAAAGTGAGAGGCGTTTGACCTACTTCCGCTTCGGCGAATACGGCTTCTGGTCCCGCCAGGCCTGGGCGAACTTCTCCAGGTCGCTGTCGGGCTCGTCGGGCAGAGTCACCACCAGCCGGGCCAGCAGGTCGCCGCGCTTGCCCTTGGCGTCGGCCAGGCCCCGGCCCTTCAGGCGCAGGGTCGCGCCGCTGTTGGAGCCCTTGGGCACGGCCAGCATGACATTGCCGTCGGGCGTGGGCGCCTCGATCTTGCCGCCCAGCACCGCGTCAGGCACCGAGACCGGCAGATCCATGACGAGGGTCTCGCCCTCACGGCGATAGATGGCGTGGGGTTTGATGGTCAGCTCGATCAGGGCGTCGCCCTGGCCGCCGCGACCCGGACTGCCCTGGCCCTTCAGGCGCAGGGTCTGGCCTTCCTGGGCGCCGACCGGGATGGTCACATCGATCGTGCGGCCGTCCGAGAAGGCCACGCGCTTCTTGCCGCCGCGAATGCCCTCTTCCAGGTCGATATCGAGTCGGGCCCGCACGTCGGCGCCGCGCGGCGAGAAGCCGCCGCCGCCCGCGCCGCCGCCAAACCCGCCGCCGCCCCGGGCGCCGCGACCCAGGATGTCGCCAAACAGGTCGCCCAGGTCGATCTCGGGACCGTCAGCGCCGCCGCCGCGCGACTGGAAGCCGCCCCGGTTGAAGCCGCCCGCGCCGAACGGACTGCCGCCGGCGCCGCCGAAGCCGCGCATGGTCTCGCGGCCGTCAGCGTCGATCTCGCCGGCGTCGAACTTCTTCTTCTTGGTCGCATCGCCCAGGATGTCGAAGGCGGCGCTGACCTGCTTGAAGCGGTCCTCGGCGGCCTTGTTGCCCGGATTGGTGTCCGGATGGAACTGCTTGGCGAGCTTGCGGAACGCCTTGCGGATCTCGTCCGTCGTCGCGGTCCGGGAAACGCCAAGTTCCTGATAGGGGTCGCGCGCCAAGGAAGGTCCTCGAGTGTGATTGGATCAGTCCGCCCTCACTTAGGCCATTCGCGGCGGCGCACAAGCGTTATGTTGCATTATTATCACAGCAACCTTGTCGTCGGGGCGCCCCAGCCCAGGCTGGCCGAGCCCTGAGCCAACTCGACGCTCAGCGCCCCGGCCGACCCCGCCGCCAGATCGGCGACGCGCATGGCGGCGGTGTGGATGAAGGCCGGCGCGGTCAATTCCACCTCGCGCACGACGACCGCGCCGTTCAGCACCCGCAGGCGCCAGGCTTCGACGGCTTCGCTGAGCGGAACCTCGCCCTCCCAGACATCACCGCCCAGCCGGTCGCGACGGATCCAGCTGACCAGGCGATCGCCGCCGGAGACGCGCACCCGCAGATGCGCCGGGGCCAGCGGACGCAGGGCCCGGCCGCGCCAGGTCATGCCGACCTCGCTCATGACCGCCCCCGAAGGCGGACCGCCGGCCGGCGCCGCCCGCACGATCAGGGGGACGCCACGCTCGAAGGGCGCGACCTCCAACCGGGCCAGGGCTTCATCCAGCAGGACTACCGGCGCGCCGGCCGGGATCATCGTCTCGCCCGCCGCGCCGTCGCGCTGTCCGCGCAGCAGGCCCGACAGGGTCCAGACGTCTTCGGCGACGATCTGCGCCGTGGTGAAACCGATCACCTCCCACTCGCCCGAGGGCGCCAGCACCGCCAGGGCGTTGTCGCCCGCCAGCACGGCGGCCAGCGTGCGACTGGCCGGCGCCGCGCCCTCCAGGCGCACGGTCAGGCGGCCGGCGCGGTCCAGCCGATGCGGCGAGGCCGGCGGCAGGTCGGTCATCGTCTCGCCGAGGGTCGCGGGCGTGGCGATGCGGGCGCGGACCTTCAGGGTGTCGAGATCGCCGCCGGCATGGATATCGAACGGCCGCCACGGCTCGGCGGCGACGGCGACCCACGGCCGGGCGTCGTCACTGCTGGCCGGCAGGTCGAGCACCCGCAGCGCCGGCGGACCCACGGGCTCGCGCGGTGGGGCCGGGGTCCAGTCGATGCGCCCATCCAGTTCCGAGCCAGCAGGAACCGGCGCCAGCGTCGCGCGCGGGTGCTCGTCCAGGTCCACCCGCACCACGCGCCAGGTCTCACCCGCGAAGGTCACGCGATCGCCGGCCTCCAGCCGCAGGGCGGCAAGGGGCGAGAGGTGGACGACGGTCTCGCGCCGCGCCGACGCGGAGCCATTCAGCATGCGACGCCCGGCCAGTTCCGCCTCGGCCGGCGCCATGACGATCGGCGCGTCGGCGTCGGCCGTCCCCTGCCCGTCCTCGCGCCGGACGATCAGCGCGCCGGTCTGATAGTCGCGGCCGGCGTCGATGAAGCGCAGGCGCAGGGCCTGGGCGGGATCGACCAGCGCCCGGCTGGCGGTCGCGGCGGCGGGACGATCCTCGGGCCAGGCCAGATCGGCCTCGTCGAGCGCGGTGTTGGCCAGGCCGCTGTGCGCGATCAGCCGCGCCTCCCCGCCCCGCTCGACGGCGTCGAGGCCGAAAGCGGCGGTCAGAGGCGCCAGGGCGTCGCGCAGCCGCATGGGCCGGTCGATCACATAGCCCACCACCGCCCCGCTGGCCTCGCCGGGATCGAGCCCCACATCGGCTCGCGCGCCCAGCGCGGCGACCAGCTCGGCCAGCGGCGCGACCCCGGCGCGGCCGTTCAGCCAGTGCCCCAGCGGCCAGTTGGGACCGTCGCTCCAGACCTTGGCGCGCGCCGGAAAGTCGGGAAACGGCCGGGCGTCCCAGCACCAGGCGCTGGCCGCCTCGATCATCGGGCCGCCATAGCTGGGCGAGAGCGGATTGGCCTGCGGATCGGCCAACCAGTCCAGCACCGCCTCCAGCATGCGCCTCTGGCCAAACTCGTCGCGGGCGCCGGTCGAATAGGGCGGCAAGTGACTCTCGGCGCTCTTGGGATCGACGAACAGGTTGGGTGAGTTGGCGCCCTTGTCCACGGCGGGACAGCCGAACTCGGTCAGGCGAATCGGCTTGGAACGCGGAACCCAGGCCGTGGGCGTCGCCGAGCGCACCCCGGCGGGCCGATCATGATGAGGTTGTGACCACCAGCTCTTCAGATCCTTGGGCCGAAACATCCACGCTTCGCCATGGGCGCCGTCGGTGATGGCCGTGCGGATCTGGGCGTCGCGGTCGGTCTGGCTGGCATAGTACCAGTCAAAGCCCTCGCCGCCGGTCAGGCGGGCGCGCAGATAGGCCGGGTCGTGCGGTCCCTCGAAGCCGGCCGCCGCATCCAGATGATCCTCGCCGTCGCGCCAGTCGGTGACCGGCGGATAGAAGTCGACGCCGACGAAATCGATCGCCGGGTCGGCCCACAGCGGATCGAGATGGAACACCGCATGGCCGCCGCCCGGCTGATGGCCGAAATACTCGCTCCAGTCGGCGGCGTAGCCGAGCTTGGTCCCCGGCCCGACCATGCCGCGCACATCGGCGGCGAGCGACCTGAGCGCGCTCACCGCCGGATAGCTCCCGCCCGCCCCGCGCACCGTGGTCAGGCCGCGCAGCTCCGAGCCGATCAGGAAGCCGTCCACGCCGCCGGCCAACTGAGCCAGCCGCGCATAGTGCAGGATCATCCGCCGGAAGCCCCAGCCAGACCCGGAGAAGCTGGGCAGGCCCTCGCTCTCGCCCACCTGTGCCGGCGTCGCGCCGCCAAAGAAGGCCGCGACCTGCGACGCCGCCGTCGCCCCGCCATCCGGCGAGCCCGCCTGACCCGGCGCGGGATGGCAGGTGATCCGCCCGCGCCAGGGATAGGCCCCCTGCCCCGCGCCGCCATACGGATCAGGCAGGCCTGATCCCTGCGGCACATCCATCAGCACGAACGGATAGAGGGTCACCTTCAGCCCCCGCCGCTTCAGCTCGGCGATGGCCTGCAGCACCGCGCGGTCCGACGGCGTGCCGCCATAGGCCGGGCCGCCATCGTGGCGCGAGATGACGTGTGCGTCGCCGCGATCCACGCCGCCCGCGCGCCAGTCGTGAGGGATAGTCGCCTTGAACGCCTGATCCACCCCTGGCGTGATCTGGCACGACCCGCAACGCAGGTCGGTTCCGAACCACGAGACCACCAGGGTCACATGATCCACCTGCGGCAGTTGGCCCTGCAACTGGTCCAGCGAGACGGCCAGATCCGGCCGCCCCTCGCCGTTGTTGACGTTCTCGGCCGTGGTGCGGGTGATGCCGTCGCGGCGCAGCACGGCGTCGGTGGCGTAGACAAACTCCCCCGCCCCGGGGATCAGGCACACACCCTTCAGCCGCGCCTCCAGCCCGGTCGGCGAACCGGGCCGGCGAAACACCTCGAACGACAGCTGCGGCGGGCGATTGCCGAACGCTTCCAAGGGTAGATCCTCAAACACCACATAGGCCAGCCCGCGATAGGCGGGCGCAGCGCCCTCAACGGCCTCGATCAGCGGGTCGGGCGCCTGGTCTTCGGTTCCCCGGTGCAGGCGCATCGTCACGCCGGCCATGTCCATCACCTTGCCGTCGGCCCAGACCCGGCCGATCCCGTCAATCGGGCCCTCGCCCACCGCCACGGCGAACGACAGGCTGTAGGCGTAGGAGGCCGTCTTCTGGCCCTTGCTCCCGCCGACCCGGCCCTCGATCCGCTTTTCCCGGAAGCGCGCGGCCCAGATCACGTGGCCACCCACCCGGCCACGCCCGAACACGCACGGGATCGCCGCGCCCTCTGCGGCGCCGGTGACCCGCAGCTCGGGAATGCGCGGCCCCAGCTGGCGGGCAGGCGACAGAGCGTTGATCACGGCGCTGTCGGCCGCCCGGCCCAGCATCGCGCCGACGAAACCGCCGACGGGTCCGCCCAGGGCCGCGCCGACGGAGGAGAGGATCACCTGGGCCATCTAGGGGGCTCCGTTATTTTGGGTCGGAGAGGGAAACCGAAACGCCGCCACCAGCCGCTCGCGCCACCACCGCCCCAGCCAGCTCTCGACGCAGGCGCGGCCCCAGTAGGCGTGGATCATGCGGTCTTCAGCCGACAGGATCGCGCAGTGCTTGGCGATAGCGCCAGGCTCCATGCGGAAGACCAGAACGTCGCCGGGGCGGGCTTCGGCGGGGGACAGCGGGACCAGCCAGCGGCGCAGCGCCTCCAGCAGGATTTCGCGGCTGCCCAACTCGGCCCAGTCCGGCCGGTAGGGCGGCGCGACCTCGGGCTCGGTGCCGTGCAGAGCGCGCCAGACGCCCCGGACCAGACCCAGGCAGTCACAGCCGACGTCGCGCAGGCTGGCCTGATGGCGGTAGGGGGTGCCCAGCCACTTGCGGGCTTCAGCCATGGCCTTCTCCCCTTGCGGGAGAAGGTGGCCCCGGACAACGTCCGGGGTCGGATGAGGGGTCGCGCAGACGGCGGGCGTATCACTACGTCGATCAGTCCCTGCATCGGACGCGACTATCGACCCCTCATCCGGCGCTTCGCGCCACCTTCTCCCGCAAGGGGAAAAGGGGATCACCTCTTCCCCCCGTCATGTCGCTCGCCCTCGGACGGATACAGCGTCAGGAAGTCCTCGCCCGGCATGGCCGGAAAGCCCCGGAAGTTGACGCCATTGGCGAAGGTGTCGACGCAGGTCCGCCAGCGCTTGTCGCAGCTGACGCCCGACCCCGCAGACACCCCGCAGCGCGCATCCCCGAACACCGCGTCGCACAGCCGGCCGAAGGTGCGCCCCGCCACCCGGTCGAGAGCGGCCAGCGGACCTTCCAGCTCAGCGGTGAAGGCGTCGCCCTGGCGACGAAGCCTGGCGATGCGCGCGGTCCACAGGCGCACGAACAGGTCGGGCCGGCTCCAGTCCACGCGCAGGCAAGCCACCGACGCGCCGTCATACAGCCCCGCCTCGATATCCGGAGCCGTGACCGCCCCATCCTCCAGAGCGCCCAACGCGGCCGAGAGGCCGGGCGCGAAGCCGGCGGCGGTCTCATGGGCGCCGGCGGTCCAGCCGGTGGCGGCGCGGCAGGTCACGCCCTCGACCAGCAGATCGCGGTCGTGATCGGTGAAGCCCAGCACCACGGCGTCGCCGCGGGTCAGGACCCAGGCATGGCACAGGCTGGCCGCGCCCGCTTCCAGGCGAGCGGCCAGTTCGGCGGGAACGGCGCGCATCAGGCCCGCACCTCGACCAGCGGACAGGCGGTGATCCGCGCGGCGGCGAAGCCTTCCATCTGCAGGTCCAGCCGGTCGATGTCGAAACGCACCGGCGTGTCGAACTCGAACCCGGCGCTCACCGCCGCGCCAGCCGCAGGCGCGGCGACCAGGGTGATGAGGCCCGTGGCCGGATCGACCGTGAAAGCGGCCGGCGCCAGGGCGACGCCGCCGACGGCGACCTTCACCGTGCCGGCGACCGGTTTGGCGATCGTGCGGATCGCGACCTCGGGCGCGCCGCCATAGGCCTTGATCAGCTGGAAGGTCTTGCGCGCGCCGTCGCCGGTCCCGATGGCCTGATCGGTCGCGGCCGGCTGGGCCGAGGGGACGCACGACTTGAAGTCCGTCGGGTCGCGAAAGCGGAACCCGTGCAGCCGCCCGCGCCGGGCCTCGAAGAAGGCGACCAGCTGCGCCGCCTCGTCCAGCGGTCGGGCGGCGGTGGCGATCAGGTAGCGGCGGCGACCCTGGGCCCACGGGCTGGAGCGGCGTTCGTGGCCCGAGGCCAGGGTCACCACCTCGGTGCGCCGCTCAACGCCGCCCGTGCAGCCGAAGGCCAGCCGCGCGGGCAGGCGGATATCGTGGAAGGCGCTCATCGGCGGCTCCTGGGTTTTGGGGTGTGGATGGGTGGGGCCGGCGCCGCGGACGGGGCTCAAGGCCAAAGGCGGCTGTCATCCCGCCCCAGCCTTGGCCCGAGCGCGCAGCGCGAAGATCCGGGACCGACGCCTGAGCTCCGCGCTTCCGGCGGTCCCGGATCCGCGCCCGGCTATCGCCGGACTTGTCCGGGATGACAGCCTTTGTAGAGGACTGCTCCCAGGCGGTTGCCCAGCCCGGCGGGAGAAGAGCGCCGGAGGCGCGGAGGAAGCAGGCCCCGATTAAGTCTGCGTCATGACCCGCTTTTCACTTCTTGCGCGGCCCCCCCGCCCTTACGTATGGGGACAAGAACTGGAGACCGTCATGGACTGGAAGAACCTGTTTTTCTCGGCTGAAGGCCGCATCGGCCGTCAGGCGTTCTGGATCGGCTGGCTGTGCCTGCTCGGCGCGAACGTCGTCGCCGGCTGGGTGCCGTTCTTCGGTTGGGCGCTGTCGCTGGCCTCGATCTGGTGCTCGATCTGCATCCACACCAAGCGCCTGCACGACATGGGTCAGACCGGCTGGTGGCAGGTTCTGCCCTGGGTGTTCGGCCCGATCCTGGTGTTCGGTTCGGCCATCTCGATCGGCGTCTCGGCGGCCCTGGCGGCCATCGGCAACGGCGAGCCGGACCTGGCGGCCATCGCCGCCCTGGGCGGCTTCTTCATCTCGCTGTTCGTCGCCTTCGCGGTGTGGCTGGCCTTCACCCTTTGGGTCGGCTTCAGCACCGGCCAGGCCGGCGAGAACAAGTACGGCCTGGCGCCGACAACGGCGGTGGCGATCTAGGACTGCAGATGCTCCCCCTCTGGGGGAGGTGGCCCGGAGGGCCGGAGGGGGCCAGCTGGGCCTATGCCGTGCAGGGCCCCC
>CALRUN020000051.1:0-28909 GCA_943371355.1 Alsobacter soli | reverse complement strand
ATGGGCTGAAATCGCCCATGCGGTCTGGACGGGGTCGCTAACCCCTCCACCCGCCGGAGGCCGAATGTCGAGAGCGGGTTAAAACCCCGCGCCTCGAAGGCTTCCGTCTGAAGATCACGCGGAGCGTCTGTCTTCGTCGAAACGGTATTTGCTATCCCCTCATCCGGGCGAGGCCCGGACGCTCCGCAGCCCTTCCCACCCACTCGGCGGTTTACCGCGCGAGGTTGCAAACGCGCGCCCGTGGAGCCCCGCCCAGATTGCCGCCGCCGCGCCTTCGCGTTACGGGTGGCGCGCACGAGGACAATCACGGTGTCGAGACCCAAGGGCTCCCTGGCCGCCGATCACGAGACCAAGCGGCGTGATCTGCTGAGCAAGATGACCACGCGCCTGATGCATCGGCAGGCGGCGCGTCCCAGCCTGCGCGATCTGGCCGGGGCCGCCGAGGTCAGCGTTCCGACCCTGCGGCACTATTTCGGCGGCCGTCAGGCGGTGGTCGACGCGGTGCTGGCCGACTGCCTGCGGGTGGGCCGCGAGGGTCTGGACGCCCAGCGCAGCTCCGACCGGCCGTTCGCCGAGTCGATCCAGGGCTATGCCGAGGCCCTGATCCGGGCCCTGCAGGCGCCGCGTCCCGTCAAGCTGGGCGACATCTTCGCCGTCAGCCTGGCCGAAGGGTTCGCGGACCCGGAGATCGGCGCCTCGGCCCTGAACCATATTGTCGAGCCGACCCTGCAGGTGCTGGAAGCGCGGCTGGAAGAGCACATGCGCCGCGGCGACATGATCCAGGCCGACGCCCGCGCCGCCGGCCTGATGCTGCTGTCGCCGCTGCTGGTGGCCTGCCTGCACCAGGACCAGCTGAACGGAACCCATGTGCGGCCGCTGTCGACGCAGGATCTGGCCCGGTCGGTCAGCGAGGCCTTCGTGCGGGCCTATGCCGTTCGGGTTCCGGCCTGACGGTCAATCGTCACAGTCGCCAACTCTCCGCTTTTCTATATCTCAAGTGAGATATAGAACCCCGCTCCTAGGCCCGGTGATCGGCGCGGAGAGAACGGCATGGCGAGCAAGATTCACGGCAATTCCTCTCTCGCCTGCCACGAGCTGCATCCCCATGCCCACAGCCCGTCGCGCCCCAGCCAGGCCGAGGCCGAGGCGGCCGTGCGCGTGCTGATCGAATGGGCGGGCGACGATCCGTCGCGCGAAGGCCTGCTGGACACGCCGGCCCGGGTGGCGCGTTCCTATGCCGAGCTGTTCAGTGGCTATGGCGAGGATCCGCGCAGCCATCTGGAACGTACCTTCGAGGAAGTCGGCGGCTATGAGGACCTCATCGTGCTGTCCAATATCCGGGTTGTCAGTTTCTGCGAGCACCACATGCTGCCGGTGATCGGCCGGGCCCATGTGGGCTATCTGCCGCGCAACCGGGTGGTGGGCATCTCCAAGCTGGCCCGGGTGGTGCGCGGCTTCGCCAAGCGCCTGCAGATCCAGGAAAAGCTGACGGCCGATATCGCCCAGACCATTCAGGACGTTCTGGATCCCCTGGGCGTCGGCGTGGTGATCGAGGCCGAGCACAGCTGCATGACCCTGCGCGGCGTCGACACCCCCGGCTCGATGCTGTCGACCAGCCGCCTGCTGGGCGTGATCCGCGACGACGGCCGCACGCGGGACGAGTTCCTGCGCATGGTCCGGCAGGCCTGAGACCGATGACCGCCGCGCCCCTCGCCTCGACGCCCCTCGCTTCGACGACGCCGGCGGTGACGGTCTGGTTCGACGGCGACTGCCCGCTGTGCGTCCGCGAGATCGCCCTGATGCGGCGGCTGGATCGCCGGGGCGCGATCGACTTTGTCGATGTGACGGGCGACGGCAGCTGTCCGACCGATCGCGCCGAGCTGCTGGCGCGTTTTCACGCCCAGGAGGCCGGCGGGCCCATGGTGTCGGGGGCCGCGGCCTTCGCCGCCCTGTGGCGGGCCATTCCCGTGCTGGCGCCTTTTGGCCGGATGGCGCGCAACCCCGTGCTGCTGTGGGGGCTGGAGCGGGCCTATCGCGGTTTCCTGCGGCTGAGGCCCCGGCTGCAGGCGCTGGTTCGCCGCCTTGAGAAAGCCCCGCGCGGAGGCCGGGCATGAGCCCCGCTCCCGGAACGCCGCGCGTGGTGCTGGCCTATGGCCTGCTGGGCCTGATCCCCTTTCTGGCGCCGCCCCTGATCGGCGGCCTGTTTCCCGACCACGCCGCCTTCGCGGCCCGGGCCCTGGCCCTGTATGGCGGCCTGATCCTGTCCTTCCTGGGCGGGGCGCGCTGGGCGATGGCGGTGCGCCAGGACCCGGTCGACGCCCGGATCGTGTCGCTGGCCATGATCCCGACCCTGGTCGCCCTGGCCGTGTTGCTGCTGCCCGCCGAGCTGCGGGCCGCGCAGCTGGCGGTGCTGGCCCTGGCCCTGCTGATCCACGGCGCCTGGGATGTCTGGTCCAGCGACCTGCCCGACTGGTATCCGCGCCTTAGGCTGCTGCTGACCCTGGGCGGCACGGCGCGCTGGTGCTGCATGGCTGAGGCGGTGTCCACACCGGCCCGGCTGGCCGTCGTGGTCGGCGGCGCGGGCGGCGTCGGCTGGGCCCTGGCCCGCGCCCTGGCCGAGAACCCGACCTATGACCGGGTCATCGTTCTGTCGCGGCGCTTTCCGGCGGACTGGCCGGCGACCGACACCCAGCATCGTCTGGTCTGGATGCCGGCCGATATTCTCGACGAGGACAGCCTCGGGGCGGCCGCCGTCCGCATCGCCGCCCTGGGGGCGCCGACCCTGATCCTGATCGCCACCGGCATTCTGCACGGCGAGGGCCTGGCTCCGGAAAAGACCCTGCGCGCCGTGACGGCCGAGGCCCTGTCGCGGGTGTTTCTGGTCAATGCCGTGGGCCCGGCCCTGGTCGCCAAGCACCTGCTGCCCCTGACCCCCCGCGACCAGCCCAGCGTTCTGGCCGCCCTGTCGGCCCGGGTGGGCAGTATCGGCGACAACCAACTGGGCGGCTGGTACGGCTATCGGGCCTCCAAGGCGGCGCTGAACATGCTGATCCGCACCCTGGCGATCGAGCATCGCCGCACCCGGCCGCTGGGCGTCTGCGTGGCCCTGCATCCCGGCACGGTCGACACCGCCCTCAGCGCGCCGTTCAAGGCGGGGGTGGCCGACGGCCGCCTGTTCACGGCCGAGCAGTCGGCCGCCGCCCTGCTGGCGGTGATCGAGGGCCTGGGTCCCGAGGCCAATGGCGGCTTCTACGCCTGGGACGGAGCGCCCATTCCATGGTGAGCAAACCTCGCACCGCCGTGATCGGCGCCGGCATGGCCGGCTTGACCTGCGCCACCGCCCTGCACGCGGCCGGCCTTCCGGTCGTGGTCTTCGACAAGGCGCGGGGTCCGGGCGGGCGGATGTCCACGCGGCGGCAAGTCCTGGGGGCCGGCGAAGTCGCGTTCGACCATGGCGCGCCGGCCTTTACGGCCCTGGAGGCTGACTTTCAGGCTCAGGTGCAGTTCTGGAGCCTGCAGGGTCTGGCCGCGCCCTGGCCTGCCGCAGGACCCGGACAGTTTGTCGGGGTCCCCGCGATGAACGCGCCGCTGAAGGCCATGGCGGCCGATCTGGACACCCGCTGGAGCCAGACGATCAGCGGGCTTTCGCGCGACGGCGCCGGCTGGCGCCTGGCCGGTACGACGCAGGACGAGGGGCCGTTTGACCGCCTCGTCGTGGCCATACCCGCCGAACAGGCCGCCGTTCTGCTGGCTCCGGTCCAGCCCGAATTCGCCGCTCTGGCCCGCGCCGTTCGCTCTGCGCCGTGCTGGACCCTGATGGCGGTGTTCGATCAGCCCGTGCAAAGCGCCGAGGCGGTTCTGACCGGCGGTGAGGTGGTGGCCTTCGCCAGCCGCGAGGCCAGCAAGCCAGGGCGCGCAGCGACCGAGGCCTGGGTGATCCACGCCACCCCCGACTGGTCGCGCGACCATCTGGAACTGACCGCCGATCAGGCCGCGCCCCGGCTGCTGGCGGGCTTTGAGGCCCTGCTGGGATCGTCCGCGCCCCTCGCCGTTTCGGCGGTGGCCCATCGCTGGCGCTATGCCCGGCCCCTGGCCGCGCCGCGTCCGGCCCTGTGGGACGCCGCAAGCCGCCTGGGCGTCTGCGGCGACTGGCTGGGCGGCGGCTCGGTCGAGGGCGCCTGGCGATCAGGCTTCGAGCTGGCTGCCGGGCTCTTGCCTTGACGCCGTCAGCGCCAACGCCCAGAAGCCGGGCGTGACCGACACCGCACCCCCCGCCGCCGCCCCGAAAAAAGCCCCCGGCATGATCCGGTCGTCGGCGATCTATTCGGGCCTGACCCTGGTCAGCCGGTTGATGGGCTTCGTGCGCGATCTGGTGATCTCGTACTTCCTGGGGGCCAGCGCCAATTTCGCGGCCGACGCCTTCAACACCGCCCAGATGTTCCCCAACCTGTTCCGGCGGATCTTCGCCGAGGGCGCCTTCGCGGCGGCCTTCGTGCCGGCCTATTCCAAGACCCTGGATCGCGACGGGGCCGAGGTGGCCGACAAGCTGGCGGCCGACGCCATGGCCACCATCGCCGCCTTTACGGTGGGCCTGACCCTGATCTCGCAGGCGGCCATGCCGTGGCTCATGATGGTCATCAGCCCGGGCTTTGGCTTTGGCACCGACAAGTACAAGCTGGCCGTGATCCTGACCCAGATCACCATGCCCTACCTGCCCTGCATGGCCATCGTCGCCCTGCTGTCGGGGGTGCTGAACGCCCGGGGCAAGTTCATCGTCTCGGCCGCCGCGCCGATCCTGCTCAATCTCGTGACCCTGATCGCGGTGATCCCGACCCGCAACGCCCATGACGCGGCGGTGGCGGCCTCGTGGGGGATTCTGGCGGCCGGGGTCTGTCAGGTGCTTCTACTGGTCTGGGCGGTGCGCAAGGCGGGCGCCACGATCCGCTGGCGGCTTCCGCGCCTGACGCCGGAGATCAAGGGCCTGATCGCCCTGGCCGTGCCGGGCGCCATCGCCGCCAGCGCCAGCCAGATCAACATCACCATCTCCGGCGTGCTGGCCAGCCATGTGAACGGCGCGCGGACCTGGCTGGCCTATGCCGACCGCCTGTATCAGCTGCCGCTGGGCCTGGTGGGCGTGGCCATTGGCGTCGCCCTGCTGCCGCGCCTGTCGCGGGCCGTGGCCGCCGAGGATCGCCGCGAAGCCCAGACCGCCATGGACCAGGCCATCGTCTTCGCCCTGGCCCTGACCCTGCCGGCCGCCGTGGCGCTGTTCAGCATTCCGTTCTTCCTGATCGACGGCCTGTTCACCCGGGGCGAGTTCACGATGTTCGACGCCCGCCAGACCGCCAACGCCCTGCTGCACTATGGCTGGGGCACCCCGGCCTTCGTGCTGGCCCGCATCCTGTCGCCGGCCTTCTTCGCGCGGGGCGACACCAAGAGCCCGATGCGGTTCGCCCTGGTTTCCGTGGCGATCAATATCGGCCTGGGCCTGGCGCTGTTCCCGTTCATGGGCGTGCCCGGCCTGGCCGCCGCGACCAGCGCCGCCTCGTGGATCAATGTGCTGCAGATGGTGCTGACCCTGGGCAAGCGCGGCGATTACACCCCCAGCAAGATGGCCTGGGGCAAGATCGTCCGGGTGCTGGCGGCCAGCGTCTCGTTGGGCCTGATCCTGGCGGCGATGTCGCACTGGCGCGCGGCGATCGAGGCGCCGATCCTGGCCATGGGCCTGGGCTCGGCCAAGGAGCTGGCCATCCTGGCGACCTGCGCCGTGGCGGCGGGGCTCTATCCGGTGCTGCTGCTGCTGTCGGGCGGGGTCACCCTGGCCGAAGCCAGGACCGTGCTGCGGCGCGGCGCGGGCCGCTGAGCCGGCTTGCCCTGCGACGCGCGGAGCGGTAACCAGCGGGCATGGCTTTGATCGGTCCCTTCGCACCGCGATGGCGCGGCTCCCGCTGACCCTGATCACCGCATTCCCGGATGCGGTTCGCGTTTCCGCGCTCGCCATTCCAAGTTTCGATATCCAAGGCTGAAGCCATGACCGACCAAGCTCCCGCCGCCGTTTATGCGGGCCCCGCCCGCGTGCTCTCCGGCGTGCAACCTTCCGGCGCCCTGCATCTGGGCAACTATCTGGGCGCGCTGGTGAAGTTCGCCCGCCTGCAGCACGAGATCGACACCTTCATCTTCGTGGCCGACCTGCACGCCATCACGGTGTGGCAGGAGCCGGCCGCCCTGGCCCAGCAGACCCGCGAGATCGCCGCCGCCTATCTGGCCGCCGGCCTCGACCCGGCCAAGGCGACGATCTTCCCGCAATCGGCCGTGCCAGAGCACGCCGAACTGGCCTGGATCTTCCAGTGCGTGGCCCGCCTGGGCTGGCTGGACCGCATGACCCAGTTCAAGGAAAAGAGCGGCAAGAACAAGGAGCGCTCCAGCGTCGGCCTCTACACCTACCCGGTGCTGCAGGCCGCCGACATCCTGATCTACAAGGCCACCCACGTGCCGGTGGGCGAGGACCAGAAGCAGCATCTGGAGCTGACCCGCGACATCGCCGCCAAGTTCAACCATGACTTTGCAGCGCCGAACTTCTTCCCGCAGCCCGATCCGCTGATCCAGGGCCCCGGAGCCCGGATCATGAGCCTGCGCGACGGTTCGGCCAAGATGAGCAAGTCCGATCCGTCGGACTATAGCCGCATCAACCTGACCGACGATGCCGACGCCATCGCCACCAAGGTCAAGAAGGCCCGCACCGATCCCGAGCCTCTGCCCGAGACGCTGGAAGAACTGGCGACCCGCCCCGAGGCCGACAACCTGGTCGGCATCTTCGCGGCGCTGGACGGTCGGACCAAGGCCGAGGTTCTGGCCGAATACGCCGGCAAGGGCTTTGGGACGTTCAAGCCGGCCTTGGCTGATCTGGCGGTCGAGAAACTGGCCCCGGTCGGCGAGCGCATGCGCTCACTGCTGGCCGACCCGGCCGAGATCGACCGGATTCTCGCCAAGGGCGCGGCGCGGGCTCGCGAGGTCGCGGCCCCGACGGTGGCCGAGGTGAAGAAGCTGGTGGGCTTCTGGGGGGCCTGAAGGCCTCTTCCTTCTCCCCTTGCGGGAGAAGGTGGCGCGCAGCGCCGGATGAGGGGTTGAAAGCGTTGTCGGCCATGGTCGACGGGCAGGCTGGATGAGGGGCGCTCGCGCGACCCCTCATCCGTCGGCTTTCAGCCGCCACCTTCTCCCGCAAGGGGAGAAGGAAATTAGACCCGCTCGGGGATCCGCACCGTCAGGGTCTCATAGCCCTTCACGAAGCTGGAATAGACCCGCTTGGGCTCGTCCAGAACCTCGATCTTCGGGAAGCGTTTGAGGATCTCTTCCCAGACGATCTTCAGCTGCATCTCGGCCAGGCGGTTGCCCACGCAGCGGTGGATGCCGAAGCCGAACGACAGGTGGCGGCGGGGGTTTTCGCGGTCGATGATGAAGCTGTCAGCGTCTTCGATCACGGTGTCGTCGCGGTTGCCCGAGACGTACCACATGACGACCTTGTCGCCCTTCTTGATCTGCTTGCCGGCCAGCTCGACGTCTTCCAGCGCGGTGCGGCGCATGTGGGCCAGGGGCGTCTGCCAGCGGATGATCTCCGAGACCATCGACGGGATCAGCTCGGGATTGGCCCGCAGCTTGGCTTCCTGCTCGGGGTTCTTGCTGAGCGCGTAGAGGCCGCCGGTCAGGGAGTTGCGGGTGGTGTCATTGCCGCCGACGATCAGCAGGATGATGTTGCCCAGATATTCCATGGGCGGCATGTTCTTGGTCGCCTCGCCCTGGGCCAGCATCGAGATCAGATCGCCGCCGGGCTCTTCGGCATTGACCCGCTCGTTCCAGAGATTGGTGAAATAGGCCAGGCACTCCAGCAGCTCGGCGCGGCGGGCGTCCTCGCTCTCGACGATGCCGCTTTCCGGCGAGGCCGTGGCCACGTCCGACCAGCGGGTCAGCTTGCGGCGCTCCTCCCAGGGGAAGTCGAACAGGGTGGCCAGCATCTGGGTGGTCAGCTCGATCGACACCCGGTCGACCCAGTCGAAGGGCTCGCCGATCGGCAGGCTGTCGAGGATCAGGTTCACCCGTTCGCGGATGACGCCTTCCAGCTTGGCCAGGTTCTGCGGCGAGACGATCGGGCTGACGGTCTTGCGCTGGATGTCGTGCTTGGGCGGGTCCATGGCGATGAACATCGGCAGGACGAAGTCCTCGTCGAAGTCGCGGATGGTGATGCCGCCCAGATGGGCGTCGGACGAGAACACCGCATGATTGGTGTCGACGGCCATGATGTCGTTGTACCGGGTCACCGACCAGTAGGGGCCGGTCTCCTCATTGCCTTTGGACCAGTGAACCGGGTCTTCTTTCCGCAGGCGCTCGAAATAGGCCCACATGGCGTCGGCCTGGAACAGGACCGGATCGGCGACATGAAAGTCTTCCAGCGGCGTGGACCAGGCGGCGGCGCTGAGCGCGCCCTTGCTGAGATCGATCGAACCGTCGCTCATTGCGGACCCTCCCAAGGATCGTTGTTTTTCGTATCACGCCAGAAAATGACGCCTGTGTCACCTTTCTTTGTGGTCACCCGCGCATCTTGCGCCGGAGGCTCGCGAGGTCCATTTCTCCGCCATGTTCATCCAGACCGAAACCACGCCCAATCCCGAGGTGCTGAAGTTCCTGCCCGGCCGTGAAGTGCTGGGCGAGGGCGCGCGCGAGTTCAAGACGGCGGAAGAGGGCGAGTCCTCGCCGCTGGCCAAGGCCCTGTTCCAGCTGGGCGACGTGACGCGGGTGTTCTTCGGTCCCGATTTCCTGACCGTGACCAAGGATCCCGACGCCGAGTGGCCGCACCTGAAGGCGCCGATCCTGGCCGCCATCATGGACCACTTCACCAGCGGGCGGCCCTTGTTGCTGGATGCCACCGACAGCGGTCATGACGACGACGGCGTCTATGACGACGAGGCCAGCCAGATCGTCGCCGAGATCAAGGAACTGCTCGACACCCGCATCCGTCCGGCCGTGGCCCAGGACGGCGGCGACATCGTGTTTTCGAAGTTCGAGCCCGCGACGGGCGTCGTCTGGCTGCATATGCGCGGCGCGTGTTCGGGCTGTCCGTCCTCGTCGGCGACGCTGAAGTCCGGCGTCGAGAACATGCTCAAGCACTATGTGCCTGAAGTGACGCGGGTCGAGCAGACGCTGTAGGGCGTCGCGCAAAGAAAAAGGGCCGCGCCAGGCGCGGCCCTCGGGTCTTTCAGACCGTTCTGATCACCAGCGCTTGGTGATGCTGAACAGAACCCTGCGTTCGGCTTTCAGGCCTGAAATGCCCTTGGTCTGGGACTGCCGCTCCTCCAGAAGGTTTTGACCAGCCAGGGCCAGGGTCACCCCGGATTTCATCTCGTAGCCCACACGTCCGGCCACCGTGGTGTAGCCCTTCACCGGTTCCAGGGTCTGGGTCGCGGTGTAGGAATTGAACTTCGACACCGTGCGGACATAGGTGTCGACGGTCCAGCGGCTGTCGGTCCAGCCCAGGCTCAGATTGCTGCGCCATTTCGGCGAGGTGTCGCCGAAGGCGATCAGTCGGCGAACGGCGCTGTAGCCGGCGATCGTGGTGTCGGTGATGTCGACATAGGTCGTGTCGGCGCTCCAGCGGAAGCCCTTGCCAAACTTGCCGGCTCCCGAAACCTCGACACCCTTCATCTCCGACTTGCCGATGTTGTAGTAGGTCAGGGCGGCATAGGTCGTGGCCGTGGCCGGGATATCAATCTGCAGTCTGGAGACGCCGCTCTTCACGTCTTCGGTGCGCTGAGCCATGAGCTTGACGGCCATGCGGGCGCCGAGCTTGGGAATGGCGCGCTCATAGGCGACCTCGTAGCTGGTGATCAGCGTGGGGTTCAGATCGGGATTGGCCAGGGTGGCGATCCCGACCGGCGGTGCGGTGGCGGGTATGACCTGGCGTGACCCCAGTTCGACAAGGGTGGGAGCCTGCACGCCGCGCGCCGCGATCAGGCGGATGGTGTCGACATCCGTGGCGCTGATCACCGCGCCCAGATTGACGCTGACTTCCTTGATCGAGCGGTCCCAGTCGCTGTTCTTGTTTCGTGTGACCCCGGCGGGGAATGTGCCCGTCCGGCTAAGCTCCAGGCTGTCCAGGCGAGCGGCGGCCGTCAGCGCGACCTTTTCCGAGGCCTGCCAGTTCCACATCGCGGACGGAGCCAGCACGCGATAGCGCACCGTGCCGCCCTTGACCGGGGTCGTGTTGACCTCGTTGTCGCGATATTCGAGCGCGACGCGCAAGGTATGGTCCGAGCCGATCTTGATCAGGTCCTGCACCTTGGCGACCATGATCTTGTTCTCATAGTGCAGGGGCGGGGCGGTGGAATCGAGCTGATTGAGATAGATCTGGGCCTGAATGGCGCCAAAGCGGGTATCTGAATCGATCGTCGCCTTGATCGAGTCGGTCTTCACCTTGTGGCCGACATAGGTGTAGCCCGACAGCATTTCGGACTGACCCGAGTTTGACCAAGAGGCCTCGACCCGCAGGTCTGTGGTCGGCGACAGCGCCGCCACCGCGTCGAGCGCGGCATGCACCTTCCAGGGATCGGCCAGCAGGGAAGAGGCCACCGTTGTGCCGGTATTGCTCCATTCGTCCTGTTTGTCGGCGCTGAGCGACAGGCGGGCCTTCACCGGTCCAAGGCTCATGGTGTTGACCAGGGTCGCCGAGGCATAGCCCAGGCCGCCCGCCTGGACGGTGACGCTGTTGGTCTTGTCGTATTTGGGGTTGAACGTGATGATATTGATCACGCCCGAGACGGCGTTGAAGCCGAACAGGGCGCTGTTGGGGCCTCTCACCAGTTCGATCTGGCGGATTTCCTCAAGGGCCACCGGCAGGGTGTGCCAGTCGGTATAGCCGAAGTGGTCCAGATAGACCTGGCGGCCGTTGATCAGCACCAGCATCCGTGGCGAACGCGCCTGATTGTAGCCGCGTACGCTGACTTCGGCCGCGCCCGCGGCGAAGGGCAGAATATCGACCCCGGCGCTTCGGGACAGGATGGTTGGAATATCCGTCGCGCCTGACCGACGGATGTCCTCGGCCGTGATGATGGTCATGTCGACCGGCGCCTGGGATGCGCGCTGCGGCGAACCTGTGGCCGATGTGGTGACGGGCTCGTTGAACATCGCTTCAAGCGAGCCATAGTCAATCGTTTGGGCGCTGGCGGAGCCGGCGGCTAAGGCCAGGCCAGCCGTGGCCAGAAGGATGGATTTTTTCATGCGATTCCCCTCGGCTCTGGATTAGATTTCGCGGATCATCATGCGGAAGGCGGCCTTGAAGGTCGCTCCGACGGCTGCGGCGGCGGCGCGATTGACGACGATCTCGACCTTGGGATCCGCCGACACGCTGATGGCGCAGCCGCCCGACGTGGCGCACGCGGTGTCCGAGCCGATGGTGATCAGGTTCTTGCCCTTGGCGGCCGCGCCGACCGCGCTGTAGGCCACACCGCTGGTCACGAAGAGAGCGGTGACGCCCGAGGCCGAGCCGACAGCGCCGGCTTCGATCGCCTTGCCCGTCACGGTCAGGCCGCCGGCGCTGTAGCCGCCGCCGATGGCGGCCATCACGGCGTTCTTTTCAGCCACCGAGGCCGGCTTGGAGGGGTCGAACACCACACCCATGACCGCTGAACCCACTGGAGCCTTTTCCAGGAAGGTCAGGGCGCGGACTGCGATCTGCAGGTCCTTCTGGGTGTCAGCGTGGGCGACAAGCGGCGCCGCCAGTACCGCCAGCGCGGCGATGGTCGTGCGGCGAGCGTTGTGAGTCCTGGTCATAAGTCCCTCCAAACCCCTCTTTCGGTGGGGGTGTGGAGATAGTGCGAGCTTGTATATTTTTTAGTATCTGTCAGATTGTCGCAGGGTTAATGCCTCTTTTGTAAGAGAAGGTAGAAGTAATATATCCGGCCATACCGACTTACCAAGTGGTAATACCTGAAGTCAAAACGGCTTTGTATTCTGATTAAACGATTTGTGGCCAAATCTAGGCGCATTTTTATACATGGGCAAGAATGTGCATTTCAGAATGCGCGGTGACACTCGCCAAGTGACTATCGGCCATACCGATCAGTGCAATTGAACGAAACCTGGGCCGCGCGGAGCGCCCAGGGCCAGGGACATCATCCTGGCTTTGGGGTCAGCCATCCGGAGCGCCTTGATTCGGCGCGGCGTGTCTCTATATCGCAACTCATCAAGTTACGGTTTTCGAAGGTTTGAAACCATGTCCAAACTGTCCGATCAGGCGCTCGCCCAGCTGTTCACTGAAGCCCGCACGCGCAATGGCTGGACGTC
Organism: Alsobacter soli; assembly: GCA_943371355.1. GTDB lineage: Bacteria > Pseudomonadota > Alphaproteobacteria > Caulobacterales > Caulobacteraceae > Caulobacter. Next base: position 16,579 of record CALRUN020000051.1, on the reverse strand, counting down.
GGACCCGATCCCGGAAGCGGTCCTGCGCGAGCTGTATGACCTGGTGAAGTTCGGCCCGACGGCGGCTAACACCACGCCGGCCCGCTTCATCTTCGTCAGCAGCCCGGAAGCCAGGGCGAAGCTGGCGGCGCTGTCGTCGGGCTCGAACGGGCCGAAGATTCTGCAGGCCCCAGTCACCGTGATCATCGGCTATGACCTGGATTTCCCCGAGACCCTCGACAAGTTGTTCCCCAACGCCCCCGGCGCGAAAAACTGGTTCGGCGACCCGGTGGCCAAGGAAACCGGCGCGCTGCGCAACAGCTCGCTGCAGGGCGGCTACTTCATCATGGCGGCGCGGGCCCTGGGTCTGGACGTCGGTCCGATGTCGGGCTTCGACAATGCGGGCGTCGACGCCGAATTTTTCGCCGGGACCAACATAAAGTCCAATTTCATTGCTTCGATTGGCTACGGCACGGACGAGGGTCTCTTCCCGCGCAACCCGCGCCTCGACTTCGAGGAAGCCGCCAAAATCGTCTGATCCCAGACCAAGAGCTTGGCCCGGTTCGCGTGAGTATGGACCGGTCCAGCCTGAGCCCCCGCCCGTTTCGACGGTCGGGGGCGACGGTTGCTTTGTGCATCCGATGCGCACGCGCTAAAACCACCCCATGACCCAGCGCCTCGCCCTCATCGCCCTGCCTTTCCTGCTGCTCGCCGCCTGCGGCCCGGTGGAGAAAAAGGCCGACGAGGCCGGGACCGCCCCGCCCCCCGCCGAGCCGGGCAAGAGCGGCTCGGTCGCGGTGATGGTCAAACCCTACACCGAGGGTCCGCTGACCGTCCGCGCCGAGGGCGTCGGCCCGATCAACGCCTCGACGGCGTTCGACCTGCCGACGATCAAGGTGCTGTTCCCCAAGGCGGTGGTTGCGCAGGCCTTCCTGCACTTCGGCTCCGGGCCGGCCCAGCCGATCATCAATGTCGAACAGAACCAGATCCCGCTGATGGAGATCTCAAAGGGCGAGGACGGCGACCTGGGCGCTATCCGCCTGGAGGGCGGCGATGTGCGCGGTCCCAAGGACGAAACCCTGCTAACCCGATGGTCGGCGCTGGGCCTCGATATCAAGACCTGCAGGGCCGGCGAGGGCCGCGACGTCAATGGCGTCATCTGCGTGCGGCCCGAGGCGCCCAATGTCCAGTATCTGATCGGCGTGCCCGGCTGGACCAAGGGCGGCCTGCCGCCGGTCGAGACGCTGAACGCCAAGGGCCAGCTGAACGGCTTCGTCTGGCGTCCGACCGAGGTGGCCGCGGTCGGCGCGGCCTGAGTTTCATGCGCTTCCCCATCGCCCTGATCGCCGTTCCTCTGGCGCTGCTCGCCGCCTGTGGTCCAGCGGACAAGCCGGTAGAGCCGGCGTCGGCTCCAGTCGCCCCGCCATCGGCCTCCGCGACGTCGTTGTTGCCGCTCGACGAATACGCCGTCGGCCCGATCATGGCCCAGACGCCGTTCAAGGCCGAGGCGATCCAGGCTCTGTTTCCCAAGGACAAGGTCGAGGCGGACGGCTCGGCCATCACCGTCGCCCGGGACGGCGTGACGATCCTGAAAATCCTCGGCGAGCCCGGCCTTGCCACGGTCGGCGAGATTCACATCGCCGGACGATCGGCAAGCGGCCCGCGCGGTGAGCTCTTCGGCATGCCGTGGCTCAGGCTCGACGTGCCGCTGAAGCGCTGCTGGATGGGCCAGGACGCCTATCGCCACGCCGTGATCTGCACCCAGCCAGGCGAGTCCGTGCTGCGCTACGTGTTCGAGGTTCCGGGCTGGACCCGCGATGACCTGCCCTCGACCGAGGTGCTGGCCCGCGCCACCCTGCGCGACTTCATCTGGAAGAGCGGCGCGGGCGGCTATGCCCCGAACGGGGGCGGCGCATGATCCTGGCCATCGACACCTGCCTGGGCGCCAGCTCAGTCGCCATCCTCGATGGCGACCGCGTGCTGGCGTCGCGCAGCGAGCCCATGACCCGGGGCCATCAGGAACGCATCGGCGTCCTGGCCCGTGAGGTCGCTCTGGAAGCCGGCGTGGCGTTTTCCGACCTGACCCGGATCGGCGTCACCGTCGGTCCCGGCTCGTTCACCGGCCTGCGCGTGGGTCTGGCCTTCGCCAAGGGCCTGGCCACGGCGCTGTCGATCCCCTGCGTGGGCGTCAGCACGCTGGAAGCCCTGGGCTTTGGAACGCCGGGCTTCGTCGCCGCCGTGCTCGATGCGCGGATGAGCCAGGTCTATCTGCAGATCTTCGACGGCCGGGTCGCCCTGATGGCCCCCGACGCGCTCGACCTGGGCTCGGCCGCCGCGCGGCTGGCCGAACTGCATGGCGGCCAGGCCGTGACCCTGATCGGTTCGGGCGCGCCGCTGCTGGCTGAGACCTTCCCGAAGGCTGCCATCCTCACGCCGGCTTTTCCCGATCCGGTCGCCGTGGCCCGACTGGCCGCCGCCCGGCCCGCGCCGACCCATTCGCCCCGACCGCTCTATCTGCGCGCGCCTTATGCGACCCTGCCCGCCGCCCAGGCCGCGACATGATCCTGCGCCCTGTTGGCCTTGAGGCCTGTTTCATCCTCGCCGACCTGCATGACCGCGCCTTTCCCCGGCCGTGGAGTGCGATCGAATTCGAGGATCTGCTGAAGTCGCCCGGCGTCTTCGCGGTGCTGGGCGAGGCGGGTGAACCGGCCGTCGAGAAGGGCTTCATCCTGTGCCGGTCGATCGCCGGCGAGGCCGAGATCCTGACCATCGCCGTCGACCCCGCCGCCCGCCGTCGCGGCTGGGGCGCGGCCCTGGTCGAAATGGCCGCCGGGATCGCGGTCGAGACCGGCTCCGAAGCGATGTTTCTGGAGGTCGCGGCTGACAATGCCGCCGCCATCGCCCTCTATGCGGCGACGGGCTTTGCCCGGGTGGGGCTGCGCAAGGGCTATTATCCCCATCCGGATGGCGCTAGGGACGCGGTTGTCATGCGGCGGGCGCTTAACACTTAAGGGTTCACCGCCTATTCTGCCATCGACTCAGACGGAGGCGCCGCCTTGGATCGACTTGAAAAGCTCTGCATCGATAAGGGCATGCGCATGACCGACCAGCGTCGCGTGATCGCGCGCGTGCTGTCGGCCGCCGACGATCACCCGGACGTCGAAGAGCTGCACCGCCGCGCCCACGCCGTCGATCCGCACATCTCGATCGCCACGGTCTATCGGACGGTTCGCCTGTTCGAGGAGAGCGGCATCATAGAGCGCCACGACTTCCGCGACGGCCGCTCGCGCTATGAAGAAACCCCCAGCCATCACCACGACCACCTGATCGACATGAAGACCGGCAAGGTCGTCGAGTTCGTGGACGAGGAGATCGAGGCCCTGCAGAACGCCATCGCGCGCAAGCTGGGCTACAAGCTGGTGGACCACCGGCTGGAGCTTTACGGGGTTCCGATCGAGGAGTGATCGGGAGCTGCTCCCCCTTTGGGGGAGCTGTCGCGAAGCGACTGAGGGGGCCTTCTGGGCTTGGGCAGAGCTAGCCCCCTCCGGCCCTCTGGGCCACCTCCCCCAGAGGGGGAGGATCTTCGGGTGTGGCGCCCATGTCCTTGCACGTCGGCCCTCACGCCCTCATAACCTCGCCCATGAGCGAGACCCCGCAAAAGCGCCTCTATATCAAGACCTACGGCTGTCAGATGAACGTCTATGACAGCGAGCGCATGGCCGATGTCCTGCGTCCGCTGGGCTATGGCGTGGTCGATGATCCCGAAGGCGCCGATCTGGTGGTGCTCAACACCTGCCACATCCGCGAAAAGGCCACCGAGAAGGTCTATTCGGAGCTGGGCCAGATCAAGCTGATGAAGGACCGCAAGGCGGCGGATGGTGGTCGGATGACCATCGCCGTCGCCGGCTGCGTGGCCCAGGCCGAGGGCAAGGAGATCATGCATCGCCAGAAGGCGGTCGATCTGGTCGTCGGCCCGCAATCCTATCACCAGCTGCCCGAGCTGATCGCCCGCGCTCACCGGGCGACCGGCGAGCGGCTGTCGACCAGCTTCGCCGCCGACGAGAAGTTCGACGCCCTGCCGGCCGAGCGCCAGGTCAATGGCGTCACCGCGTTCCTGACCGTGCAGGAGGGCTGCGACAAGTTCTGCACCTTCTGCGTGGTGCCCTATACGCGCGGCGGCGAGTGGTCGCGGCCGGTGAACGACATCCTCGAGGAGGCCCGCCGCCTGGCCGACCAGGGCGTGCGCGAGGTCACCCTGCTGGGCCAGAACGTCAACGCCTATGACGGCGACGGCTCTTCCTTGGCGAAGCTGGTTCGCCGGCTGGCCAAGATCGATGGTCTGGACCGCATCCGCTACACCACCAGCCATCCGCGCGACATGGGCGATGACCTGATCGAGGCCCATGGCGAGCTGCCGGAACTGATGCCCTATCTGCACCTGCCGGTGCAGGCGGGCAGCGACAAGATCCTCAAAGCCATGAACCGCGATCACACGGCCGAAAGCTATGTGAAGCTGATCGAGAAGATCCGCGCCGCGCGGCCCGACATCGCCATGAGCGGCGACTTCATCGTCGGCTTCCCCGGCGAGCGTGACGGCGATTTCGAAAAGACCCTGGAGCTGGTCCGCGAGGTCGGTTTCGCCAGCGCTTTCTCGTTCAAATATTCGCGCCGCCCCGGCACCCCGGCCTCGGCCATGACCGGTCAGGTCGACGAAGCCGTGAAGGCTGAACGGCTGGAGCGCCTGAACCAGCTGCTGGATCAGCAGCAGAAGGCCTTCAACGCGACCCAGGTCGGCAAGGTCCTGCCGGTGCTGTTCGAAAAAAGTGGCCGCCATGCCGGTCAAATCGTCGGCCGCAGTCCCTATCTTCAGGCGGTCCACGCCGAGGGCGGGGAACAGCTGCTCGGGACCATCGTTCCGGTCCGCATCGAAAGCGCCGCCAAGATGAGCCTGGGCGGCGTGCTGGAAACCTCTTCCGTTCTGGAGACCGCTTGAGCCGCACCCCTGAGTTCCTGCCGCTGTCGGACGACGCCGTTCACGCCGTCTCCGGTCCCGGCGGCCGTCACGCCGCCCTGATCGAGGACGCCTTCAAGGTTCTGATCGAGACCCCGGGCGGCGGCGTCACCATCACCGGCGACGTCAAGGGCCGCACGGGCGCCAAGCGGGCGCTGAACGATCTGGCCCACCGCGCCGACGCCGGCGAGGAAGTGGTCGAGGCCGATGTCCGCATCGCCGTCGGCGAAGCCCAGAGCACCGGCGGTCAGGCTTCGGCCCGCACCGTGCGCAAGGGCTCGGTGTCGCCCAAGACCAAGGGCCAGGCCCGCTATATGGAAGCCATGGGCAGCCACCCGCTGTCGTTTGGCCTGGGCCCTGCCGGCACCGGCAAGACCTTCCTGGCCGTGGCGCACGGGGCCGGCATGCTGCTGCGCGGCGAGGTCGATCGCCTGATCGTCACCCGCCCCGCCGTCGAGGCCGGCGAGAAGCTGGGCTTTCTTCCGGGCGACCTGAACGAGAAGGTCGACCCCTATATGGCCCCGGTCTGGGAGGCCCTCACCGACATCATGGGCGCCGACCAGCTGCGTCGGCGTCGCGAGAAGCTGGAGATCGAGGTCGCCCCGATCGCCTTCATGCGCGGCCGCACCCTGGCCCACGCCTTCGTCATCGTCGACGAGGCCCAGAACTGCTCGCGCCTGCAGATGAAGATGGTCCTGACCCGTCTGGGCGAGGGCTCGCGCATGGTGGTGACGGGCGATCCGACCCAGATCGACCTGCTCAACCCGCGCGACTCGGGCCTAGCTCACGCCGTCTCGATCCTGGAAGGGGTCGAGGGGGTTTCGGTCTCGCGCTTCACCGCCGCCGACGTCGTCCGCCATCCGCTGGTGGAGCGTATCGTCAAGGCCTACGACGCCGACGCAGCCCAGAGCACGCCCCGCTAGATGACCATCACCGTCGACATCGAGATCGAGGACGAGGCCTGGACCCGGGCCGAGCCCGAAGCCGAGGCCCTGGTCTGGCGCGCCGCCCAGGCGGTGCTAGACGCTCATCAGGACATCGAAGGCCAGGGGATCGTCATCCTGCTGGCCGACGACGACAGCGTTCAGGCCCTGAACCGCGACTTCCGTCAGAAGGACTACGCCACCAACGTCCTGTCCTTTCCGTCGCCCCAGGGACCGGAGGCCAATCCGGAAGGTCAGATCGGCGACATCGCCCTGGCGTTCGGGGTCTGCCAGCGCGAAGCGATCGAGCAGGGCAAGCCGCTTGCGCACCATTTGCAACATCTGGTGGCGCACGGGGTGCTGCATCTCTTAGGATACGACCACGAAGGCGACGAAGAGGCTGAGTCCATGGAGGCCCTGGAACGCGAGATCCTGGCCACTCTGGACGTGCCCGATCCCTACGCCGCCGATCAGGGATAGTTCTCCAGGGCCATGCCAAGCGACGACTCTAGTCCACAGCCCGCCGGTCCAGCTCGACAGAGCCGGGGCGTGCGGGCGTTTCTTCGCAAGATGCGCAAGCGATTGAGCGCGCCGGTCGAGATCGTTCGACCGCCCGAACCGGCCCAGGACGGCGCGGTCGACATCGTCGACCAGGCCGAAGCCTTCAAGACCCTCCGCGTGGCCGACGTGATGACGCCGCGCGCCGACATCGTCTCGGTCGAGCTGTCCACGCCGTTCGAAGCCCTGATCGCCCAGTTCACCGAGGCCGAACACTCGCGGATGCCGATCTATCGCGAGACCCTCGACGACCCGGTGGGCGTGATCCACGTCAAGGACGTGTTCCGCCTGCTGGCCGCCGGCGACAACCGCCCGGCCGCCACGGACGTGGTCCTGCACAAGCTGCGGCGCGAGGCGCTGTACGTGCCCGCCTCGATGCGGGCCGCCGACCTGCTGCTGCGCATGCGCACCAGCCGCATCCACCTGGCTTTGGTCATCGATGAGTTCGGCGGCACCGACGGCCTGGTGACCATGGAAGACCTGATCGAGGCGGTAGTCGGCGAGATCGACGACGAGCATGACGACGCCACCGTCGCTGGCATCGTCGCCCGGCCCGGCGGCGTGTTCGAGGCCGACGCCCGCGCGCCGCTGGAAGAGCTGGAAGCCGCACTCGGCCGCGAACTGGCCCCGCCGGACATGGAAGAAGATATCGACACCGTCGCCGGTCTGGTCGTGGCTCTGGCCGGCCGCGTGCCGCAGCGGGGCGAGGTGATCGCCCATCCGCACGGCTTTGATCTGGAAGTGGTCGAGGCCGATCCGCGTCGGGTGCGTCGGGTGCGGGTGCGTCCCGCCGCCGTCCCGGGCGCGGCCGCCCAGCCGGCGGAAGCCGCCGCCTCGTGAATTTCAGGTTCGCCTCGCTCTGGCGCGACCGGAGCCTTTCGCTGCTGGCCGGTCTCGCCGCCGCCCTGGCCCATCCGCCGTTCGGCCTGCTGCCCGGCCTGCTGGGCTACGCCCTGCTGTTGTGGCTGCTCGACACCGTCGAGGGGCCGCGTCCGCTGCGCTCGGCCTTTCTGCGCGGCTGGCTGGCGGGTCTGGCCTATTTCGGGCTCGGCACCTGGTGGATCGGCGAAGCCTTCATGGTCGACGCCGCCAACCAGGGCTGGATGGCGCCGTTCGCGATCGCCGCCATGGCCGGAGGGCTGGCCCTGTTCTGGGGCGTCGCCGCCGTCGTCTATCGGCTGGTCCGCCCGGCGGGCGTGGGTCGCATCCTGGTCTTCGCCGGCGCCTTCGCGGCGCTGGAGTGGGCGCGCGGCCATGTGCTGACCGGTTTTCCCTGGAACCTGCCTGGCGAGACCTGGAAGGCCGGCTCGGCCCCGTCCCAGGCCGCCGCGATCGTCGGCGCCTATGGCCTGACCTGGATCACCCTGGCCATCGCCGCCGCCCCGGCCGTCTGGCGCGAGGGCCTGGCCGGGCGCAAGGCGATCGCCGCCGCCGCCGCGGTACTGACGGCGCTCTACATCAATGGCTGGATGCCCTCGGCGCCCGCGCCCAAGGCCCCGTCCCCCAAGGTCCGCATCGTTCAGGCCGATATCCAGCAGGAAGCCAAGTGGGACGCCGACCGCTTCGCCCAGGTGGTCCAGGCTTATGTCTCGCTGACCGCCAGGCCCTATGCGAGCGGAAAGCCCGCCGACATCGTCGTCTGGCCCGAAGGCGCCCTGCCGGCGGCGATCAACGACTATCTGGCCCCCGGAACCTGGGTGCGTCAGGCGATCGTCGACGCCCTGCAGCCCGGCCAGCTGCTGCTGATCGGTGGCTATCGCTATGACGGTTCGGCCGACAGCCCGGTCTATTACAACAGCCTGATCGCCCTGAAGCGCACGGCGACCGACATCGAGCTGGTCGGGATCTATGACAAGCACCGGCTGGTGCCGTTCGGCGAATATCTGCCGATGGACGCCCTGCTGACGAAGCTGGGCGTAAAGAGCCTGGCCCATCTGGGCGACGGCTTCGCCACCGGTCCGCGTCCGGCCCCGCTGCGGGTGTCGCCCGACCTGACCGTCCAGCCGCTGATCTGCTACGAGAGCCTGTTTCCCGGCCTGGCCCGGCCCGATCCGGCGGTCCGCGCGCTGATCAATGTGTCGAACGACGCCTGGTTCGGCGTCACGTCGGGGCCGCTGCAGCATCTCAATCTGGCCAGCTATCGCGCCATCGAGACCGGTGTTCCGATCCTGCGCGCGACGCCGACGGGGGTTTCGGCCCTGATCGATGCGAAAGGCAAGATCGTGCGCGGCGCCCAGCTGAATCTGGGCGAGAGCGGCGTCATCGACGGCATCCTGCCGGATATGGGCAAAACCACACCCTACGCCCGGCTGGGCGACAGTCTGTTCATGCTATTGATTGTGATATCAATGTTCGCCGGACTTCACCGGTTTTCGCCCCGGAGAGGGTAAGGGCTTTCAATTATTACCATTTTGTAAGACATAGGCTCAATAAAAACCGCAATTTCAGCTATCAAGCGTAGGCATGAGCGCTCCTTCCGACCAAGACCGTCACCCCAATCCGATCGACCTTCACGTCGGCGCGCGCATCCGAATGCGCCGCAAGATCCTGGGTGTCAGCCAGGAACGGCTGGCCGAGGATCTGGGCCTGACCTTCCAGCAGGTGCAGAAGTACGAGCGCGGGGCCAACCGGGTCAGCGCCAGCAAGCTGTACGAGATCGCCCGCAGCCTGCAGTCTTCGGTGGCCTATTTCTTCGAGGGTCTGGCCGATCCGACGGACACTGACGGCATGGCCGAGACCGGCGCCGAGCAGTTCGTCCACGATTTCCTGATGACCCCCGAGGGTCTGGAACTGGCCAGCCTGTTTCCCAAGATCAGCCGCACCAAGGTGCGTCGCCGGATCCTCGACCTGGTTCGCTCCATGGCCGACGAGGATGTGCCCGAAAGCCAGGATTAGGCCAGAGCCGCCCCGCGACGATCGGCGCGGCTTGCCGACATAAACATATCTTTATATGCTGTCCGGCTAGTGGGATGGACCTGTTGTCCATTCCTGCGAATTCCATGGCCGGAGCTGTCCCTTGAGCCGTTCGTCCTACATCTTCACCAGCGAGAGCGTCTCCGAAGGCCACCCCGACAAGGTCGCCGACCGGATCAGCGACACCGTGGTCGACGCCTTCCTGAGCGCCGACCCCGAAGCCCGCGTCGCCTGCGAGACCCTGGTCACCACCAATCGCATCGTGCTGGCCGGCGAAGTCCGGGCCGGCAAGCCTGACGGCGACAAGGCCGCCAACAAGCAGCTGACCAAGGACATCCTCAAATCGCTGGAGCCCAAGGTGCGGGCCGCGATCAAGGACATCGGCTACGAACAGAAGGGCTTCCACTGGCAGAAGGCCAAGTTCGCCAACTACCTGCACGGCCAGTCGGCGCACATCGCCCAGGGCGTGGACGCCAGCGACAAGAAGGACGAAGGCGCCGGCGACCAGGGCATCATGTTCGGCTATGCCAGCACCGAGACCCCGGAGCTGATGCCGGCCACCCTGCAATACAGCCACAACATCCTCAGCCGCCTGGCCCAGCTGCGCCACAGCGGCGAGCTGTCGGCCCTCGAGCCCGACGCCAAGAGCCAGGTGACCCTGGAGTATGACGGCAGCGGCAAGCCGGTTCGCGTCGTTTCCATCGTGGTGTCGCACCAGCACAAGAAGAAGATCGACGGCAAGGCCGCGACCTCCAAGCGCGTGCTGGACCTGATCCGTCCGCACATCCTGCCGATCTTCCCCGAAGGCCTGATCACCAAGAAGACCCAGTGGCTGGTCAATCCGACCGGTCGCTTCGAGATCGGCGGCCCCGACGGCGACGCTGGCGTCACGGGTCGCAAGATCATCGTCGACACCTACGGCGGCGCGGCCCCGCACGGCGGCGGCGCGTTCTCGGGCAAGGATCCGACCAAGGTCGACCGCTCGGCCGCCTATGCCTGCCGTTACCTGGCCAAGAACGTCGTGGCGGCCGGTCTGGCCGACCGCTGCACCATCCAGATCGCCTATGCGATCGGCGTGGCCAAGCCGGTGTCGTTCCACGTCGACCTGCACGGCACGGGCAAGGTTGATCCCGCCGTGCTGGAAAAGCTGCTGCCCGAGCTGATCGGCGGCGCCACCCCGCGCTCGATCCGCCAGCACCTGCAGCTGAACAAGCCGATCTACGCCCGCACCGCCGCCTACGGCCACTTTGGCCGCACGCCGGACAATGAAGGCGGCTTCTCGTGGGAGAAGACCGACCTGATCAGCGAGCTGAAGGGCCTGGCGTAAGCCTCGGCCTCTCCTGAACGTTCGAAGCGGGCCTCGATCATGCGATCGGGGCCCGCTTTCGTTTGGGGTCGTTCTGCTGGCCTCGCACCCGGATGACGGCTAAGACGCCGCCCCATGACCTCCGCTCCCATCCCCCACGGGCCTCTGCGCACCTTCGGCCGCATCAAGTCGCGGCCGGTGAAGCCGCGCCAGCAGGCCCTGCTCGACACCCTGCTGCCCGAAATCGCCGTGCCCGAGGCGCCGTTCGTGCCCCGCGACCTGGCGCCCGAAACCACCGAAACCTGGCTTGAGATCGGCTTTGGCGGCGGCGAGCACATGGCCGCCCAGGCCGGCCGCCATCCGCACGCCCTGATCCTGGGCGCCGAACCCTTCGTCAACGGCGTGGCCAGCGCGGTCCGTCACATCGAGGAGCAGGCGCTCAAGAACGTCCGCATCCACGAGGGCGACGCCCGCGACGTGATCGGCTGGCTGCCCGACGCCTGCCTGACGCGGGTCTTCATCATGTTCCCCGATCCCTGGCACAAGGCCCGGCATAACAAGCGCCGCCTGATCCAGCCGGCGGTGGTCACCGAACTCGCCCGGGTGCTGAAGCCCGGCGGCCGCCTGCGCTTCGCCACCGACTGGGCCGACTACGCCGAGTGGACCATCGAACGGGTGCTGGCCGATCCGGCCTTCCGCTTCGAGAGCGAGACGGCCGACCGTAACGCCCCTCCCGCAGACCATGTGACCACGCGCTACGAGGAAAAGAAGCTCGGCGACTGCGCGCCGGTCTTCCTGGATTTCGTGCGGGTCTGATCGGCCGCGCGTCTGCTAAGCTTGCCCCCGGCCCGCGTCATGACGGGCGGGGGAGGCGACCATGAACTGGATTGTCGAGCACTATCAGAGCGTTCTGGTGGTCAGCGGGCTGCTGACCCTGACCATGCTGCAATTTGTCTTCGCGCCGACGCGGTCGCAGCGCTCGACCTATGGCGAGGCTCTGGAAGGGCCATTGGCCGATGTCGTGGTGCGCGGCTGGGGTCTGCTGATCAGCCTGACCGGCGGCATGCTGGTCTGGGCCGCGTTTCATCCCGAGACCCGGCCGCTGGCCGTCGGCGTCGCGGTGATCAGCAAGGTCTTCTATATGGGATCGCTGGTCGCCAAGGGCGGCCGGTTTCTCAAGGGCTTCGCCGGCGTGACCGTGCTGGTCGACGCCGTGCTGGTCGCCCTGCTCGTGACCGGCCTGATGGCCGGCCACGCAGGCTAATTCAAACTAGTAGTTGTCGTCGTGGCGCTTGATCGCCGCGCGGATGATGTCGGCGGTTTCTTCCAGATCGGCCCAGCCGGTGATCTTGGTCGACTTGCCCTTTTCCAGGTCCTTGTAGTGCTGGAAGAAGTGGGCGATCTGCTCGGTGAGGATCACCGGCAGGTCACGCCAGCTGTTCACGCCCGTATAGAAGGGGTGCAGCTTGTCGACCGGCACGGCCAGGATCTTTTCGTCCGAACCGGCTTCATCGACCATCATCAGCGTGCCGATCGGACGGCAGCGGATGATCGCGCCCGGCACGACCGGGGTCGGACCCACGACCATGATGTCGGCGGGGTCGCCGTCATCGGCCAGGGTGTGCGGGATGAAGCCGTAGTTGGCCGGATAGAACATCGCCGTGTGCAGGAAGCGGTCGACCATCAGGGCGCCGCTGGCCTTGTCGATCTCGTACTTCACCGGTTCGCCGCCCTGCGGGATCTCGATGACAGCGTTGAGGTCGTAGGGCGGGTTCACGCCCGTGGCGATCTTTGAGAGGTCCATTGTGACTCTTCTTTGGGGGAGAGGTCCGCGGGGAGGCGGTCCTGCGCGGCGACTGTATAGGCTACAAGTGTTGCGCTGCGAAAGAGGCCGCGCGCGCGGGCCTCTCCTGGGGCCCCGTCGCGGGGGCTTCCAACGCCTCGCCTATCGCGCTATATAGCTCCTACATCGTCCGTCAGCGCTGAGTGCGCTTTCGAGCGGCGGCCCGAAAGGCTGCCGCTTTTTCTTTGGCTGTTTGGCGCCCGCGCCGGATCGCCCTGTTTTGAGTTGAGAAATCCGTTGCGCGGCAAGACGCAGGAAGACCGTGATCTGATCGAAATCCTCGATCCCGTGGCCGAGACTGTCGGCTTCGAGATCGTCCGCCTGCGCCTGATGGGCGGGGCCGAGACGCGTCGCCTGCAGATCATGGCCGAGCGTCCGATGCAGGCCGACGGTTCGGGCGGCGACATGAATGTTGAAGATTGCGCCAAGCTGTCGCGCGCCGTGTCCGAGATCCTGGACGCCGCCGATCCGATCAGCGGCGAATACACCCTGGAAGTCTCCAGCCCGGGCGTGGATCGCCCGCTGACGCGACTGAAGGATTTCGACGACTATGCCGGCCTGGAGGTCCGCATCGAGCTGGACCGCGTCGCCGAGGGCCGCAAGCGCTTCAAGGGCGAGCTGGCCGGCGTCGAGGACGGCCAGGTGGGCCTGAACATCGAGGGCGAGGACGACACCACCGTCTATTTCCCGTTCGAATGGCTGGTCGACGCCAAGCTGGTGCTGACCGACGCCCTGATGAAGCGGGGCGCCGAACAGCGCGCCGCCCGCGTCGCAGCCGACGGCGAAGACGCAGACGAAGATGACGTCGCCGCCGACGGCGGAGACGCTGACTCCGAAGATCTCGGCGACGACGCCGAAGACGAAGATTTTGACCTGTCCGAAAGTGAAGAGGACTGACCATGGCCATCGGCATTTCCGCCAACCGGCTCGAGCTGCTGCAGATCGCTGACGCGGTCGCGCGCGAAAAAGGCATCGAGAAGGAAGTCGTCATCGAGGCGATCGAGGACGCCCTGCAGAAGGCGGCTCGCGCCCGTTACGGCGCCGAGCACGACATCCGGGTGAAGATCGACACCAAGACCGGTGAGACCTCGCAGAAGCGCATCATCACCGTGGTCGGCGACGACCAGGAGATCGAGGGCGAAATCGGTCAGGTCCAGCTGTCGATCGCCAAGCGCACCTGGCGCGACGCTGAAATCGGCAAGGTCTACGAAGAAGACCTGCCGCCGTTCGAGATCGGCCGCGTCCAGACCCAGATGGCCCGCCAGGTCGTCATGCACAAGGTTCGCGAAGCCGAGCGCGAGCGCCAGTACGACGAGTACAAGGATCGCGCCGGCGAGATCGTCAACGGCAGCGTCAAGCGCGTCGAATACGGCAATGTCATCGTCGATCTGGGCCGTGGCGAAGGCATCATGCGCCGCGACCAGTCGATCCCGCGCGAGAACTTCAACGTCGGCGACCGCATCCGCGCCTACATCTACGACGTCCGTCGCGAGACCAAGGGCCCGCAGATCATGCTGTCGCGCGCCCACGGCGGCTTCATGGCCAAGCTGTTCGCGCAGGAAGTGCCGGAAGTCTATGACGGCGTCATCGAGATCCGCGCCGTGGCCCGCGACCCGGGTTCGCGCGCCAAGATGGCCGTGATCTCCAATGACGGTTCGATCGACCCCGTCGGCGCCTGCGTCGGCATGCGCGGTTCGCGCGTGCAGGCGGTGGTGGCCGAGCTGCAGGGCGAAAAGATCGACATCATCCAGTGGTCCGAGGACGAGGCGACCTTCATCGTCAACGCCCTGGCCCCGGCCGAAGTCTCCAAGGTCGTCATGGACGAGGAAGACGAGCGCGTCGAAGTCGTGGTGCCCGATGAGCAGCTGTCGCTGGCCATCGGCCGTCGCGGCCAGAACGTCCGCCTCGCCTCGCAGCTGACCGGCTGGCAGATCGACATCATGACGGAAAGCCAGGAGAGCGAGCGCCGTCAGAAGCAGTTCACCGAGACCACGGCCCTGTTCCAGGAAGCCCTGGACGTCGACGAGGTCATCGCCCAGCTGCTGGTCACCGAAGGCTTCGCCGCGGTGGAAGACGTCGCCTATGTCGAGCCGCACGAGATCGCGGCCATCGAAGGCTTCGACGACGAAACCGCCGACGAACTGCAGACCCGCGCCCGCGAATTCCTCGAAAAGGAAGCCGCCGCCCTGGACGCCAAGCGCGTCGCGTACGGCGTCGAGGACGCCGTGCTCGAGATCGAGGGTGTCACCCTGGCCATGGCCGTCGCCCTGGGCGAAGGCGATGTGAAGACCGTCGAGGATCTGGCCGGTCTGGTGCCTGACGACATGCGCGGCTGGTTCGAAACCAAGGACGGCGCTCGCGTTCGCGAGCCGGGTATCCTGGAAAGCTTCAACCTGTCGCCCGAAGACGCCGAAGCGCTGATCATGCGCGCCCGGATCGTCATGGGCTGGGTCGAGGCCCCGCCGGAGCCGGAATACGAAGAGATCGAGGAAGAGGTCGAATACGCCGAGGGCGAAGCCGAGACGGATGTCGAAGCCGAGGCTGACGCTGAAGCGCCGGCCGAAGCCGTCGAAGAGACGCAGGACTAAGAGATGCTTCGGCCCTTCCGGTTTTCCGGGAGGGCCGAGGTCTTTCAGAGCCACATGAACCCAGAGCCCCAAGATCCCGCCGCTGAGGCCGCCGACGTTCCGGTCGATCCCCCCATCGATCCTGGCGCCCCCAAGACCCATGCCGAGGCCTTCCGCCTTCGCAAGGATGTCGTGCTGGGCGAGGCGACCGACGAGAGCAAGCTGATCCGCTTCGTCGAAGGTCCGGGCGGGATCGTGGTGCCCGATCTGGCGCGCAAGCTGCCGGGCCGGGGGATCTGGGTCGGCGCCGACCGCGACTCCGTGGCGCTGGCGGCCAAGAAGGGTCTGTTCTCGCGTTCGGCCAAGACCAAGCTGACGGCCCCCGCCGACCTGGCCAACCAGGTCGAGGCCTTGCTGGCCAAGCGGGTTCTGGACGGTCTGGGCCTTGCGCGCCGGGCCGGAAACATTATCTCGGGCTTTGAAAAGGTCGTCGCCGCGCTGAATTCCGGCAAGACGGCCTGGCTGATCGAGGCGTCCGACGGCGCCGATGACGGTCGCCGAAAGATGCTGACCGCCGTCTACAAGGCCCCGAATAATCCCCGAATCCTCGGGATGTTCACATCCGACGAATTGGGTTTGGCCTTAGGCGGCGAGAATGTGATACACACGGCGCTTCTTGCCGGGCGCGGCACTGATCGCTGGACTTTAGACGTCGAGCGGTTATCAGGCTTCCGCCCGCTACTCCCTCCGACCTGGTCGGCGAGTTGGCGCGAGGAGCCCTAGGGCCTTTCGATTGAACCGGCATGGCCGGTCTGATCGCAAGGCTCTGGATATTTGAGGTGGCGCGACCCGTCAGGGTCGGGCCCGTGAGTGAAGGGTCGGGAAACGAGCTTCCTTCGTGGGAGTACGTCCAGGCCCCTTTCTCACATGGAACGAACGGTTTTTGGCCGGGTCCTCCCGGCGGAAGTACAAGCGAGCGCATGAGCGACGAGAACGATAACGGTCGGCCCGGCACCCCTGGTGGGCGCGCGCCCATCACACTGAAGCCCCGCCAGGGCTCGGTGAGCGCCGGCGTGGTGAAGCAAAGCTTCAGCCACGGCCGCACCAAGACGGTAGTGGTCGAAACCAAGCGGACCCGTCCGCACGCCGCGCCGGCCGGTAACCTGGCCGCGCCGTCCTCGGCCGAGCGCCGTCACACCAACGAGCCGCGCCCGTCCCAGTCTTCGGGCGGTGGCGGCGGTTCGGCAGGGGGCCTCTCGCAAGACGAGATGCGCGCCCGCCAACGCGCCATCGAGGCGGCTCGCGAGAACCAGGACCGTCAGGCGACGCAACGCGCCGCCGATGACGCCCGGGCTCGCGCCGCTGAAGCCGCGGCTCGCGACGCCGCGGCCAAGGCCGCCGCGGCTGCTGCGGCCGCCAAGGCCGCCGCTGAACCGGCCCCCGCGCCGACCCCGGCGCCGGCCGCGCCGGCCGCTCCGG
>CALRUN020000050.1:0-29650 GCA_943371355.1 Alsobacter soli | reverse complement strand
CGCGCCCAGCGACCGGCACAGCGGAAGGTAGGTTGCGGCGAACAGCCGCACCACATCGCCACCGGAAAAGACCGGCAATACGACTGTTTCCGCGTCGTCGACGCCGCTCATCTCGCCGAGGTCGCCCGGGCGGGCGACAGCCGACGCGCGTCGCGCCAGCGCAGGGCGAGGCTGCTCAGCAGCGCCAGACTGATCAGAAGGGCGGCGGGACAGGCGGGGCAGTGACCCGCCAGGACCGACATGTCCTGGGCGCTACTGCAGATCGGGCCCGCCATCAGGCGCGGCGCCGCCTGCCACAGGGCCACACCCCAGCTGACCAGGGCCGTCACGGCCAGAGCGGTCTGGGACTTGCCCCAGATGTGGACAGTAGGGAACGGCATCGGCAACTCCGCAGGAATACGCCCATCGTCATTCACCGCGCTAAACGCTGCTTTGACAAGGATCAAAGTGGGGTCGAACAAATCGTGTGAGGCAGGGCCAAGTTCGCTGAACGGAGTCCGAATGTCCGCCCCGTCCCACCCCGATACAGGCCCGCCCGCCGGCTCGGCCGTGTTACTCGCCTTCGCGGTTGTCACCGCCTTCCTCGCCATCATGGGGGCTGGGCTCAGTCACGATCCGATCTTCAGGCTGCAGGCCGAGACCTTCGCGCTGGCCGCGGTGCTGGCGGCGTTCGCCCTGAATGCGGGGCTGGCCTCGGGAAACCTTCGCGACCAGCCCGATCGCTACAGCGACAACGTCATCAAGGCCGGCGTCATCGCCACGATGTTCTGGTGCGCCGCGGGCCTCGCGGCGGGCGTGCTCATCGCGGCCCAGCTTTCCTGGCCCCGGATCTTCTACTTCCCCGAGCTTGGATTTCTGAACTTCGGACGCCTGCGGCCGCTGCACACCTCGGCGGTGATCTTCGCCTTCGGCGGCAACGCCCTGATCGCGACCTCGTTCTGGGTGGTGCAACGCACCTGCAAGGCCCGGCTGGCCGGGGGCATCGCCCCGTGGTTCGTGTTCTGGGGCTACCAGCTGTTCATCGTCATGGCCGCCACCGGTTATCTGATGGGCGCGACCCAGGGCAAGGAATACGCCGAGCCCGAATGGTACGTCGACATCTGGCTGACCATCGTCTGGGTGGCCTATCTGCTGGTCTTCCTGGGCACGCTCTGGAAGCGCAAGGAGCCGCATATCTATGTGGCCAACTGGTTCTACCTGGCCTTCATCGTCACCATCGCGCTGCTGCACCTGGTCAACAACGCCGGCGTTCCCGTCGGCCTGCTGAACCACAAGTCCTACGGCGTCTTCTCCGGCGTCCAGGACGCCCTGACCCAGTGGTGGTACGGGCACAACGCCGTCGGCTTCTTCCTGACCGCCGGCTTCCTGGCCATGATGTACTACTTCGTGCCCAAGCGCGTTCAGCGGCCCGTCTACAGCTATCGCCTGTCGATCGTGCACTTCTGGGCGCTGATCTTCATCTACATCTGGGCCGGCCCGCACCACCTGCACTACACGGCGCTGCCGCAGTGGGCCCAGACCCTGGGCATGACCTTCTCGATCATGCTGTGGATGCCGTCCTGGGGCGGCATGATCAACGGCCTGATGACCCTGTCGGGCGCCTGGGACAAGCTGCGCACCGACCCCGTGGTCCGGATGATGGTGGTCTCGATCGCCTTCTACGGCATGAGCACCTTCGAAGGCCCGGTGATGTCGATCCGCGCGGTCAACGCGCTCTCCCACTACACCGACTGGACCATCGGCCACGTGCACTCCGGCGCCCTGGGCTGGGTCGGCTTCATCAGCTTCGGCGCCATCTACTGCATGGTGCCCTGGCTCTGGAAGAAGGCCGGCATGTTCTCGAACAAGCTGATCGAGTGGCACTTCTGGATCGCGACCACCGGGATCCTGCTCTACATCGCCGCGATGTGGGTGTCGGGCATCATGGAAGGCCTGATGTGGCGCGAATACACGCCCCAAGGCTTCCTGGCCTACAGCTTCATCGAGACGGTTTCCGCCAAGCACGTCGAGAACGTCATCCGCACCGTTGGCGGCCTGATGTACCTCGCCGGCGCCGTGATCATGATCGTCAACATCTGGCGCACGATCCTGATGCCTTCCGAAGCCACGTCTGAAGAGACGCCGGCCGCCCTCGCTCCCGCGATCGCCTGAGGTCCCTGATGTCTCTCTGGAAACACCACGCCAAGTTCGAGCGGCATTCGCTGCTGCTCATCGTCGGCATCCTCGTGGTCGTCTCGATCGGCGGGCTCGTGGAAATCGCCCCGCTGTTCTGGCTGCAAAGCACGATCGAAAAGGTGAACGGCATGCGTCCGTACACCCCGCTCGAGCTGGCCGGCCGCGACATCTATGTGCGTGAGGGCTGCTATCTCTGCCACTCGCAGATGATCCGCCCCCTGCGCGACGAGGTCGAACGCTACGGCCACTACAGCCTGGCCGCCGAGAGCATGTACGACCACCCGTTCCAGTGGGGGTCCAAGCGCACCGGTCCCGACCTGGCCCGCGTGGGCGGCAAGTACTCCGACTCCTGGCACCGCGACCACATGACCGATCCCCGGTCGGTCGTGCCGGAGTCCGTCATGCCGCCCTACAAGTTCCTGGCCGAGAAGGAGCTGGATTACAGCGACATCGCCGACAAGATGAAGGCCCTGCACACGGTCGGCGTCCCCTACACCAAGGACGAGATCGCCAACGCCAAGAAGGATCTCGAGGCCCAGGCCGATCCCTTCTCGACCGACGCGGTGGGCCTGCGCGGGCGCTACGGCGCCAAGGTGGTCAACCGCGACTTCGACGGCAATCCCGACAAGATCACCGAAATGGACGCCGCCATCGCCTATCTCCAGATGCTCGGCACCCTGGTCGATTTCAAATCCTACAAGGCCCAGGCTCCGGAGAACCAACGATGAGCGGACTCTCCTACGAAACCGTGGCGCGGTTCTCCCAGCAGGCCGGGCTGATCTATTTCGGCCTGATCTTCCTGGCGGGCGTCGCTTACGCCCTGTGGCCTTCCAAGAAGGCGGAATTCCAGCATGCCGCGCGCATGCCGCTGGATGACGAGGAAATGCTCTGATGGCGTCCGAACGCGAAACCGACGACGTCACCGGCGTCGAAACCACCGGGCACGAGTGGGACGGCATCCGTGAGCTCGACAACCCCCTGCCGCGCTGGTGGCTGTGGACCTGGTACGGCTGCATCGCCTTCGCGGTGGTCTACATGATCCTGATGCCGGCCTGGCCGGGCCTGCATGGCTACACCAAGGGCGTGCTGGGTCAGTCCGACCGGGTCAATGTGACCAGCGAGCTGGCGGCGCTCGACGTCCATCGCGGCGCCGGCGCGACGATGATGCGCAAGGCCAGCCTTGAGCAGATCGAAAAGGACCCCCAGCTGCAGGCCTACGCCCAGCAGGTCGGTCAGTCCGTCTTCGGCGACAACTGCGCCACGTGCCACGGCATCGGCGGCACGGGCGGGACGGGTTATCCCAACCTGCGCGACGACGTCTGGCTTTGGGGTGGCACGCTGCAGGATATCCAGCACACCCTGCAGGTTGGCGTCCGCGCCGATCATGCCCAGACGCGCATGTCACAGATGCCCGCTTTCGGTCGCGACCAACTGTTGCCGCCGGCCCAGATCAGCGACCTGACAGAGTATGTCGTGAAGCTTTCAGGACGTCCGGCCGACACCGCCGCCGTCGCCCGCGCCGCGCCCGTCTACGCCATCCAGTGCGTTGCCTGCCACGGCGCGGACGGTCGCGGGATTCAGGCGCTCGGCGCCCCCAACCTGACGGACGCCGATTGGCTCTATGGGTCCGATCGCGCGGCCATCAGCGGACAGATCTACGCCGGCAAGGGTGGCGTCATGCCCGCCTGGGGTGGTCGTTTGAGCCCGGAAACCATCAAGGCCCTGACAGTGTATGTGCACGCCAACGCGGGCGGTCAGTAGGGCCCATGCCCACCCTCATCGACAACACGCGTCCCAAGTCTGAAACCCGGGCGACGGTCTCGGCCGCCGCTCGGGCCAAGGGCAAGGGAGACGCCAAGGGCGGCCTCTACAAGCCGCGCGAGCCGATCTATCCCAAGCTGGTGCAGGGTCGCTGGCGCACGATCAAGTGGGCGCTGCTGATCGTCACCCTGGCGATCTACTACATCACGCCCTGGATCCGCTGGGCGCGGCCTGGCGACCTGCCGCAACAGGCGGTGCTGGTCGATTTCGCCGGCCGCCGCTTCTACTTCTTCGACATCCAGCTGTGGCCGCAGGAAGTCTATATCTTCACCGGCCTGCTGGTGATCTCGGCCCTGGCGCTATTCCTGGTCACGGCCCTGTTTGGCCGGCTTTGGTGCGGTTATGCCTGCCCCCAGACGGTCTGGACCGACCTCTTTATCGTGGTCGAGCGCGCGTTCGAGGGCGACCGCAACGCCCGCATGCGCCTGGACGCCCAGCCGATGTCGTTCGACAAGGCCTGGCGCAAGACCGGCAAGCACCTGGTCTGGCTGGGCATCGCCTTCGGCACCGGCGGGGCCTGGATCTTCTACTTCCATGACGCGCCGACCCTGATCCGCACCTTCTGGATCGGGCAGGGGGCCATGACGGCCTATGTCTCCTGCGCCCTGCTGACGGCGACCACCTATGTCTTCGCCGGCTGGATGCGCGAGCAGGTCTGCACCTACATGTGTCCCTGGCCCCGGATCCAGGGCGCCATGCTGGACGAGCACTCGCTGCAGGTGGCCTATCTGCGCGATCGCGGCGAACCGCGCGGCCCCCACAAGAAGGGCCAGTCCTGGGACGGACGGGGCGACTGCATCGACTGTCACCAGTGCGTCGTCGTCTGCCCCATGGGCATCGACATCCGCGACGGCAGCCAGCTGGAGTGCATCAACTGCGGCCTCTGCGTCGACGCCTGCGATGACATTCTCGGACGCCTGGGTCGCCCGACCGGCCTGATCGCCTATGACACCGACTCCGCCGTCGCCGCCCGCGCCTGCGGCCAGAAGGCCGTCTACAAGCCTATCCGTCCCCGGACGATCTACTACGCCCTGGCCCTGACCCTGGTTTCGGGCCTGACCTTGTGGGCCCTGGTCGGCCGGCCCAAGGCCGACGTCCATGTCATCCGCGACCGCAACCCGATCTTCGTGCGCATGCACGATGGCGCGGTGCGTGACGGCTACACCCTGAAGATCGCCAACCGCACCTTCGAGGACCGCCGTTTCGAGATCGCCTTCGCCGGCCTGGAGGGGGCGCGCCTCAGCCAGCCGGGACGTCCGCTGGGCTCCAGCGTCGGCGTCCTGGTGCCCGCCGACGAGGTCGTGGCCGTGCGGGTGTTCGTCACCGGGCCGCCCAACCCCGAACGTCCGCACAGCCTTCCGGGCCGCTTTGTCGTCCGCTCGGGCGACATCCAGACCGAGGCCAAGACCGTCTTCCTCTCCGGAGCCGCGAACCCGAAATGACCCAGGCCGCATCCTCTCCGCTCCCCCCCGCCAAGGGCGCCATCACCGGCTGGCACGTGCTGGCGGGGATGGTGCTGTTCTTTGTCATCATCATCGCCGTGGACACCCTGTTCATCGTCAAGGCCTATCGCAGCTTCTCGGGCGAGGTGGCCTCCAACCCCTATGAGGCCGGGCTGGCCTTCAACCGCACCCTGGCCCAGCGCCAGCGCGAGGAGGCCCTGGGCTGGACCGCTGTGATCGAGCGCCCCGAGCCGGGCGTCGTGGCCTTGCGGATGACCGACAAGGCCGGTCAGCCGCTGTCGACCCTGTCGCTGACCGGGACCCTGGACCGCCCGGCCACGGAAGTGGGACGCCAGATCCTGAACTTCAAACCGACGGGCGATGGCTGGTATCGCGCCGCGGCGCGGCTGGACGGCGCCTGGGACCTGCGCGCCACCGCCCGCAACGCCCAGGACCAGTTCGAGATCGAAAGCCGGCTGGTGACACCATGACCCCGGCCCTGGCCATCCCGCGCGATCTCGAGGCCTTCGTCCGTCGCGACGCCGCGGGCAAGGGGCGGCTGGAGCTTCTGGTCAACGGCGCTCGCTGCGCCGCCTGCATCGGCAAGATCGAAAAGGCCGTCGGGGCCCTGCCGGGGGTCGAAGGCGCGCGCCTGAACCTGACGACCGGCAAGCTGGCCGTGGATCTGAAGGCCGTGTCGGCCAATCCTGACCGGGTGGTCGAGGTGGTCGAGGGACTGGGCTATCGCGCCTGCCTGTACGATCCGACCGAAGCCGCCGCCGCCCAGGACCGCGAGGGTCGCGAGCTGGCCGTGGCGCTGGGCGTCGCCGGCTTCGGCGCGGGCAATGTGATGATGTTCACCGTCCCGGCCTGGGCGGGACTGTTCGGGCAGGAGCTGAACGCCTCGACCCTGACGGTGATGTACTGGATGGCCGCCATCGTCGCCACGCCGTGCGCGCTATTTGCCGGACGGCCGTTCTTCCGCTCGGCCTGGGCGTCGCTGCGGCGCGGCAAGGCCAATATGGACGTGCCGATCTCGATCGGCGTGATCCTGACGCTGATCGTCAGCTTCTCCGAGACCATCCTGGGCGGGAAACACGCCTATTTCGACGCGGCGGTGACCCTGCTGTTCCTGCTGCTGATCGGACGCTATCTGGATCACCGGCTGCGCAACACCGCCCGGTCGGCGGCGCGTGATCTTCTGGCTCTGCAGACGCCGTTCGCCGTGCGTCTGGTCGGTCCGCTGGAGCAGGGCGTGCCGATCGCGGATGTGCGGGTCGGCGACCATCTGGTGGTCGCGCCTGGCGACCGTATTCCCGTCGATGGCCGCGTCGAAAGCGGCGGCTCCGAACTCGACAATGCGCTGATCACGGGCGAGACCGCCCTGGTTTCCGTCGCCGCCGGGGCTCGGGTTCACGCCGGCGCGCTCAATCTCAGCGGTCGCCTGGTCATGGTGGCCACCGCCCGCAGCGAAGACTCCACCCTGGCGGCGATCGGTCGGCTGATGGAGGCCGGCGCCCAGAGCCGCTCGCGCTATGTGCGTCTGGCCGACAAGGCCGCCGCCCTCTATGTGCCCGTGGTCCACACCCTGGCCGCCCTGACCTTCGTGGGCGGGTGGGCTCTGGGCCTGGGTCCGCGCGAGGCGCTGCTGCGGGCCGCCGCCGTGCTGATCGTCACCTGTCCCTGCGCCCTGGGCCTGGCGGTGCCCGCCGTCCAGATCGCCGCCAGCAGCCGGCTCTTCCGCCGGGGCGTGCTGGTCAAGTCGGGAGCCGCGCTGGAGCGGCTGGCCGAGGTTGACCATGTGGTGTTCGACAAGACCGGCGTGCTGACCGAGGGCCAGCCCCGGCTGCTTGATGCGCCGGCTCATCTGGTCGCCATGGCCGCCCCTCTGGCGCGCGGCTCGCGTCACCCGCTGGCGCGGGCCATGGCCGCCGCCGCCGGCCTTGGCGTTGTCGCCGACGATTGCGTCGAGACCCCCGGTCAGGGCGTCGAAGGGGTGATCGACGGCCGGCGCGCGCGGCTGGGCCGGGCCGCCTTCGTCGGACTGCAAAGCGAAGGCGCGCTCGAGACCGAGCTGTGGTTCGGCTTCGAGGACGACGTGAAGATCCGCTTTGCATTCGAGGACCAGCCTCGCGCCGACGCGGCGGCGACGATCGCCGGTCTGAAGGCCATGGGGCTGACGGTCGAAATCCTGTCCGGCGATCTGGCCGGGCCGGTCGAACGCGTGGCCCGGGCCGTGGGTCTGGACGCCTCGGAATGGCGCGCGGGCCTGACGCCGTTCGAGAAATCGGCGGCCATTGACGCGCTCAAGGCCTCGGGCCGGCGTGTCCTGATGGTGGGCGACGGTCTCAATGACGCCGCGGCCCTGGCGCGAGCTCACGCCTCGATGGCGCCGTCGGCGGCGGTCGACGCGGCCCAGAGCGCGGCCGACCTGGTGTTCACGGGCCAGGCTCTGTCGGTGGTGATCGACGCCATCGCGACGGCGCGCACGGCCCGTCGGCGGGCTCTGGAGAACTTCGCCTTCTCGGCGCTCTACAACCTCGTGGCGGCCCCGGCGGCCATTGCCGGTCTGCTCAATCCGTTCATCGCCGCCCTGGCCATGTCGGGCTCGTCGATCATCGTCCTGCTCAACGCCCTGCGGCCCAGTACGGTCAGGATGCCCAAATGACCATCCTGCTGTTCCTGGCCCCCGCATCGGTCGCGCTGGGCGCCCTGGGCCTGGCGGCCTTTCTCTGGACGATGCGATCGGGCCAGTACGACGACCCCAAGGGCGACGCCGAACGGATACTCTACGACCATCTGGAAGACCTGCCGCCGCCGCGCGGCGATTGATCCAGATCAGGGTTGGCCGACCGACGGCGTGGAACAGTCACGGGCGACGCAAGGAGCCCTGACCATGATCGCCACGCTGACCAAAGACGCCGCCGCCGAGCCTGTCGTCGCGCGCCGCCCGTCGGCGTTCGACGTTCGCGACAGCCGGGCCCCGCGCTACACCAGCTATCCGACCGCCCTGCAATTCTCCGACGCCGTCGACGGCGACGTCTATGGCCAGTGGCTGGCCGCGCTGGACCCCGCCGAGCGGGTGTCGCTGTATGTCCACGTACCGTTCTGCGCGCGGCTGTGCTGGTACTGCGGATGCCATACCCGCGTGGTCAAGAAGGCCAGCCTGATCAGCGACTATGTCGAGAACCTGATCGAGGAGCTGGCGCTGGTGGAGGCGCGACTGCCGGGCCGCCTGACCGCCGGCGCGCTGCATCTGGGCGGCGGCACGCCCAACATGCTGTCGCGCGACGATCTGGTCCGGCTGTTTGGCGCGCTCAAGCACGTGTTCCGCTTCGCGCCGGGGATCGAGATCTCGGCCGAGCTCGACCCCGCCACCCTGACCGAAAGCTGGGTGCGGGCGGCGGCCTTTCATGGTCTGACGCGCGCCAGCCTGGGCGTTCAGGACCTGGCGCCGCATGTCCAGGACGCCGTCAACCGCATCGAGCCCTTCGAGACCGTGGCGCGGGCGGTCGGCTGGCTGCGCGCCGCCGGCGTGGGCTCGATCAACCTGGACCTGATGTACGGCCTGCCGCGCCAGACCACGGCGGATGTGCGCTCGACCCTGGACGCGGTCCTGACCCTGCGGCCCGAGCGCATCGCCCTGTTCGGCTATGCCCACGTGCCATGGGCCAAGCCTCATCAGCGCCTGCTGCCCGAGGATGAGCTTCCCGGTTCGGAGGCCCGGCTGGAGCAAAGCCAGTCGGCGGCCGAGCGGCTGGTCGGCGAGGGCTATGTCGCTATTGGCATCGACCACTTCGCCCTGCCGGACGACGCCCTGGCCGTCAGCAAGGCCGACGGCGTGCTGCGGCGCAATTTCCAGGGCTATACGACCGATTCCTGTCCCACCCTGCTGGGCTTTGGCGCCTCTTCGATCGGCCGCCTCCCGCAGGGCTTCGTGCAGAACCTGCCGCCCGAGGTCGCGTGGCGCACCGCGATCGCCGAGGGCCGTTTGCCGGTGTCCCGAGGTCTGGTGCTGACCGACGATGACCGGCTGCGTGGTGATGTAATCGAGCGGCTGATGTGCGACTTCAGCGTCGATCTTGGCCAGGTCGCCCAGCGGCACGGGGTCGAGGCGTCGGTGTTCGCCGATGATCTGGTCGCCCTGCAGGGGCTGGTCCAGGAGGGCCTGGCCGTGGTCCGCGACGGTGTCGTCGAGGTGACCCCACACGGCCGCGCCTATGTGCGTCTTGTGGCCCAGGTGTTCGACCGCCGGTCGGCCAAGGGCGCTGGATTCTCCAAGGTCATCTAGCTCAGCGTCCCAGACGAGGGGTTGAGCGGTTTGGTCGCGCCGCCGCTTGACGCCGATCAATTCGCGCGCGCCCGGACAGGGCAAGCTTGCGGCAGGGAGACTGTCGATGCCAACCCCATCCTCTTTACCGCTCGAACGGCGTCATCTCGATCTGGGCGCGGACTATCTGCTGCGCTCGGTCGCGATCCTGGGGTCGTTGTTTGGCGGAGACGTTTCCCGGGGCCTGATCTATCTGACCGCCCTTCAGGCCTCGTCGCAGCATCTGCGCAACACTCAGGACCCGGGCCGGATCCAGTCCGCCGATGATGACCAGCGCCGGCCTGTCAGCCTGTCGTCGATCGCCAGGGCCCTGAGCATGTCGGTCGAAACCACAAGGCGCCAGGTGCTGCGCCTCGAGCACGACGGCTTTGTCGACCGCACCGCCAACGGCGGGGTGATGGTTCGTTTTTCGGGGCCAAACAGCGAGGCCCTGTGCGAGGCGCTCGTCGTCAACAGCGTCAATATCCAGCGCCTTGGCGGGGGCTTGCAGCGCCTGCGCGCCGAGACGCCCAGCTCCCGGAAACTGGCATGACGGTCCAGGCCGAAAGTCTCGACGTCGCCGTGCGGCGGACGGCAGGCCGCGCGCCCCGGGCGCGGAGCGACGCCTTTGCCGGGCTGTTTCTTTTCGCCGACCTTGCTCCGGCCGACCGGATGGCGCTGCAGGGAGCCGCGACTGCGCGGACTTTCGAAAAGGGCGAGGCGGTGATCGACTCCGCCGGAGGCGACGGGCTGATCGTGCTGTGCGAGGGGGCTGCGGCCCTGAGCATCGATGATGACGGTCGTCGCGCGGTGCTGGCCGTGGTCTCCGCGCCCCAGGCGCTGAACCTGGCCTGCGTCATGGCGCGGTCCAGCCCCCTGGTGTCGTGGCGGGCGGCCGAGCGTTGCAGGGTGATGTTCCTGCCCCGGGCGCTGTTCCTCGATATTGTTGCGCGAGACGCGCGCTTTGCGGCGAATGTCGCTTCGACGCTGGCCGGCGCCTATCAGGGCATGGTCGCGACCGCCGCGGCCCAGCGCCTGCGCTGCGCCCAGGAACGCCTCGCGGACTATCTGCTGTCGCTGCCGTCCGCGCCGGGCGACGAAGCCGAGGTCCGGCTGCCCCATTCCAAGCATCTGCTGGCGTCGCTGCTCGGGATGACGCCGGAAAACCTGTCGCGAACCCTGGTCGCGCTCGCGCCGCATGGCGTGACGGTGCAGGGCGCGGATGTGCGGATCGCCGATCGTCGGAGACTGCGCGACGCCGTCGGCTGGCTGGGCGCGGCGTCGGGAGCCTGAGGGCTCTGGCCAGCGTCAGGCGCCGCGTCTGGTGTTTTCCGGCGGAGCGGCGTACCCGAGGCGCGTGCAGGGCGCCAGCGCGCCACCAGCGGAGGCCGGTTTGAAAAGTTTGCCGTTCCAGGCGTCGTTAGAGACGGCGCAGCCGTCCGCGCTTCCCCAGAGGGGAAATTCCAAGTCGTGGAAATTTAAGCGGAAAGTGGTGGGCGCAGTAGGATTCGAACCTACGACCCGCTGATTAAGAGTCAGCTGCTCTACCAACTGAGCTATGCGCCCGCTCGGTCCGAAGCACTTGACTGCCCCGGCGGCGAGGCGCGGAACATACGCAAAGATTCCTGGAACGCAAGGGACTATTTCGTGGCCAGACGAGACATCAGCGGCGCGGTCGATTTCGCCTATCTGGAAGGGTTCGCCGCGGGCGATTCCGGAGTGGTCGACGAGGTGCTGGCCCTGTTCCGCGAACAGGCCGCCATGTGGGCCCCCATGCTCGATCCGGCCCATGCCGGCTGGCGCGACGCGGTCCACACCGTCAAGGGCGCTGCGCGGGGCGTGGGAGCGTTTTCCCTGGGCGATGTCTGCGAGGGCGTCGAGGAGGGTCAGGAGAGCCTGGAGGCGGTCAGGACGGCCTTGGACGCGGCGCTCATGGACATCGCCGCCTACGCCCATGAGCAGATGCTGAAGTCGCTGAAAGGGTGAGCTTCTGCGCCCCGCCGCAAACTGGTGTCATAATTGTAATAATGCGAGTGACTTGCATTTAACCTTGACCGACCCGACCCGCCGTCCTTAAGAGCGCCAACTGATAATCGCTCTCAAGTACAAGGTTGGCTTCCCATGTCCGCTCGCGTCGCACCGCGTCTTAGCCGTTCAGCTCTCCTGGCCACGACGATCCTGGCGCTGGCGCCGATCGCGGGCGCCGCACACGCCGAGGAGACCGCGCTGGCCGTCGAAGAGCCGAACGTGGTCAGCCAGGTTTTGATCGAGAGCGCGCGCGCCAAACAGTCGGCCGGCGCGACGGGGCTGGACCTCAGCCTGCGCGAGACTCCGCAATCGGTGACCGTGGTCACCCGCCTCCAGATCCAGGATTTCGCCCTTAACAACGTCAACGAGTTGCTGGCTCAGGTGGTCGGCGTCAATGTCGAGCAGGTCGAGACCGACCGCACCTATTACAACGCGCGCGGCTTCGACATCACCAACTTCCAGGTCGACGGGGTTGGTCTGCCGCTGGCCTGGGGCATCCAGTACGGCGATCTCGACACGGTGACTCTCGATCGGGTCGATGTCGTGCGCGGCGCCAGCGGGATGTTGAGCGGAACGGGAAATCCGTCGGCGACGATCAACTATATCCGCAAGCGTCCGACGGCTGAGTTTCAAGCCAAGGCCTCGGCCTCGTATGGCTCCTGGAACGACAAGCGCCTTGAGGCTGACGTGTCCGGCCCGCTCAACGCTTCGGGTTCGGTGACCGGGCGCTTTGTCTACGCCAACCAGGACAAGGATTCCTATCTCGACCACTACAGGGTCAACCGTAACGTCTATTACGGCGTGGCGTCCTGGGATGTGACCGCCAAGCTGAAGGCCACGGCGGGCTATACGCGGCAGGACAATCTGGCCTCGGGCGTGCTGTGGGGCGCTCTGCCGCTGAACTATACGGACGGCACGCTGATCTCCTATCCGCGCTCGGCCTCGACGTCGGCCGACTGGACCTATTGGGACACCAAGACCCAGAACGCCTTCCTGGAAACCCAATACGCCTTTGATAACGGCTGGCAGGCCAAGGCGACCTATACGCACAAGACCTCGGACGAGGACGCCAAGCTGCTCTACGCCTATGGCAATCCCGACAAGGCGACGGGGTTGGGCGTCGGCGCCATGACGGGACGCTATCCCACCAAGCGCAAGCAAGACCTGTTCGATGCTTCGATCTCAGGTCCCGTCGCCCTGTTTGGTCGCCAGCACGAACTGGTCTTCGGCGCGAGTTCGGCCACAGGGACGTCAAAGGAGTACCAGGCGTTCTCCGCCGCCGCGCCGACCTATGGTCCCGTCAGCACCTGGGGCAGTCAGCAGATCGCCGAACCGACCTATCCCGATCCCGATCTGCAGGCCGACGTGAAGGACCGTCTCAATCGCGTCTACGGCGCCGCGCACCTTGATTTGACGGACCGCCTGAAGGGCGTGGTCGGCTTCAACGCCATCGACCTGAAGTCGTCGGGTATGTCTTACGGCGCTGATCAGGCGCGTTCGGAGTCCAAGATCAGCCCCTATGCGGGCCTAGTCTTCGACGTCACGCCGAACGTGTCGCTGTACGGCAGCTATACCGACATCTTCAATCCGCAGTCGGAAGTGGACGTCAATCACGTCCGCCTCGCGCCGGCCAAAGGCACGAGCTACGAGGCCGGCCTTAAGAGCGAATGGTTCGGCAAGCGGCTCTACGCCACGGCGGCGATCTTCAAGTCCGAACAGGAGAACCTGGCCGAGTACGCGGGAGCGTTCGCGGACGGCAAGAGCTACTACACCGGCGTCGACACCGTCTCGAAGGGCTACGAGCTGGAGGTCAGCGGCGCGCTGACCGACCAGTGGCGCGTGTCGGGCGGCTGGACCCAGCTGTCGATCGAGGACTCGTCCGGCGCGGACGTCCGTAACTACCAGCCGCGCAAGACCCTGAAGTTGTCGACCACCTACAGCATCCCCAGCCTGCGCGACCTGAAGCTGGGCGCGGCGGTGCGCTGGCAGGACGACATCTCGACGGTGGACGTGACGACCGTCACCCAGAAGGCCTATGCGGTGGTCGACCTGATGGCGGGCCTGGACCTGACCGAAAAGGTGCGCGCCACGGTCAACGTCAAGAACCTGTTCGACGAGACCTATCTGACCAGCCTGATGTGGACGCAGTCCTACTATGCCGCGCCGCGCAGCGCGTCGGTGCGCCTGGACTACACGTTCTAGATCATGACCGTGTTTCCCCAGCTCAAGCGCTTTGGCGCGCAGGCCGCGCGGGACGCGGCGACCGACGTCGCCGCCGGCTCTGTTCCCCTGGAGCCGGCGGCGCGCAAGGATCGGGCCGGGTTCAGCCCGCGCCCGATCCTGACCTTCCTGCATCGCTGGGTCGGCCTGTTCATCGCCAGCTTCCTGTTCGTCTCGGGTGTGACAGGGGCGGTGATCTCGTGGGATCATGAGCTCGACGACCTGCTCAACCCGCACCTGATGTACGCTCAATCCCAGGGCGGGGGGGCGAAAGGGCAGGGGACGGCGTTGCCAGCCCTGGACCTGGCCAGGACGATCGAGGCGCGGGACCCGCGCGTTCAGGTCACCTGGCTTCCGCTGGAGCCCGAGCCCGGCGGTACGCTGGCCTTTGGCGTCGAACCCAAGCGCAACCCGGCGACGGGCAAGCTGTTCGAGCCGCACTACAATCAGGTCTTCATCGATCCCGTAACCGGCGCCGAGCAGGGGCGGCGGGAGTGGGGGGCGGTCTGGCCGATCACGCGGGAGACCTTCGTCTCGTTCCTCTACGTCCTGCACTACACCCTGCACATTCCGGCGATGTGGGGGATTGATCGTTGGGGCGTCTGGCTGATGGGGATCGTGGCGGCGCTGTGGACGATCGACTGCTTCGCCGGCTTCTACCTGACCCTGCCGCCCAGGCCGGTCTCGGCCAAGGTCCAGAAGAGCTTCTTGAGCCGCTGGAAGCCAGCCTGGCTGATCAAGACCAGCGCCAGCGCCTACCGGATCAATTTCGACATCCACCGGGCCTTTGGCCTGTGGCTGTGGGGCGTATTGTTCACAGTGGCCTTCACGGCCTTCTCGCTGAATTTCTACAGCGAGGTGTTCTATCCGGTGATGTCGAAGATCTCGAAGGTCACGCCCAGCCCCTTCGACATGCGAAAGCCGGCCGACATCAATTCGCCGATCGTGGCCAGGAAGACCTATGGCGAGATCCTCGAGACGGCCAAGGCCGAGGGCGTCAGGCGCGGCTGGACGGCTCCCGTGGGGGCGCTGTTCTATTCCAAGGAATACGGCATCTACGGCGCGGGCTTCTTCGCGCCCGGCGGCGATCATGGCGCGGCCGGCGTCGGCCCGCCCTACCTCTACTACGACAGCGCCGATGGCCGCCTGCTGGGCGACAGACAGCCTTGGAAGGGCACGGCCGCCGACATCTTCGTCCAAGCCCAGTTCCCCTTGCACTCGGGGCGCATCCTGGGCCTGCCGGGCCGCATTCTGATCTCGTTCGTCGGCATCGTGGTCGCGGCGCTCAGCGTCACCGGGGTGGTCATCTGGTGGAAGAAACGCAAGGCGCGGGTCAAGCGGCGCGGGCGCGCCGCTCCCGCAGTTGCCTAGGCGGCGCGGGCCCTGGCCGGCAGGAAGCGCGGGTTGCGCAACAGGGCCGCGCTGACCAGCGTCACCAGCAGGCCGACCGGGAAGATTTCGGCGAAGGTCATCGGCATGCGCAGCAGCGGATTGCGGTACATCTCGACCATGCCCTGCATCTCCCTGGCCAGCTTGTCATAGGCCGCGCCGGTGACGCCGGCGGCGCGCCTGGCTTCCAGGGTGGTGGCCACATAGCGCTCCATGAAGGTGTAGTGGGTCAGCGCCAGATAGACTTCCCAGATCAGCACATAGGCCAGGCCGGCGATCACGGCGATGCCCAGGCCCACCTGCACAGCGCGCCAGAAGCCGATCACCCCGCCCAGGGTCTGGTCGCGATACTGCTTGATGCCCACCAGGATCGCCGACAGGGCCACCAGCATGATCAGATAGCCCAGCCACACGTTCGAGTGCGGCGCGTCGCCATTCCACAGGATCGTGCCGATGATGCCGGCGATGGTCACAAGGCCGGCGACGAGGCCGTGGGTCAGGATGATGCGGAGCATGGCGAGCTGGTCTTTCGTGTTGTGATGAACAGACACCGAGCGTGCGGACTGGCGAAAGGCGGCGCCATCACCCGAAAGGGTGAAATCGACCTTCTCAGCCGTTTGGGCCTCATGGAATCAGCTGCAGGTCGCGGGCCTTGTGGATCGCTTGGGTGCGACGCCGGACCTCCAGTTTGCCGAACAGGTTGGCCAGATGGGTCTTCACGGTGTTGGGCGACAGGCCCAGGGTTTTGGCGATCTCCTTGGTGGACTGGCCCTCGGCCAGCCGTTCCAGCACGCGGACTTCCTGACCGGTCAGGCCCAATGACTTCACCGCGGCGGTGTTGCGCGAGAAGGCTTGCGGCGCGTGGCGCGAGGCCAGCTTCCAGCCCACCCAGACGCCGCCCACGGCGAAGGCCGCGCCGATGACGGCGACATAGATCTCCCGCGAGAAGGCGCGCACCACGTACTGGTATTCCAGCCACTGCAGCGCGAAGGCGCCGGCGGTCAGAACCAGGGCCCAGGGGAGGATGGTGCGGATCATGGCGCGATGGTGCGCGATCCGCGCCAAGCGTCAACAGGCACGGCGCGTCGGGGTCTTGGGAGAGGAGAGTCGGCGTTCTAGATTAGGCGCTCGTTCAAAGGAGCCTTTCCCATGCCCCCCAGCCCCTGGCATCACCAGCGCAACGCCAATGTCGCCGACGACATCGACTTCGACATCAAGGGGCAGGAGCTCCAGTTCGTCGAGATCGAGCTGGATCCCGGCGAAAGCGCCATCGCCGAAGCCGGCGCCTTCGTCTGGAAAGACGCCAGCATCGAGATGACCACCGTGTTCGGCGACGGTGCGGGCGACCAGGGCGGCGGCTTCATGGGCAAGCTGCTGGGCGCCGGCAAGCGGCTGATCACCGGCGAGAGCCTGTTCACGACCGTCTTCACCCATACTGGCCAGGGCAAGGCGCGGGTGGCTTTCGCATCGCCGACGCCAGGTTCAATCCTGCCGCTGAACCTGGGGCAACTGGGTGGAACCCTGATCTGCCAGAAGGACAGCTTCCTGGCCGCCGCGCGCGGCGTGTCGATCGGCATCCACTTCCAGAAGCGGATGATGACCGGTCTGTTCGGCGGCGAAGGCTTCATCATGCAGAAGCTGGAAGGCGACGGCTGGGTGTTCGTCCAGATGGGGGGAACCCTGGTCGAGCGCGAGCTGGCGCCGGGCGAAGAGCTGCACGTCGATACAGGCTGCCTTGCCGCCTACACCCCCGGCGTCGACTTCGATCTGGTGATGGCCGGCGGGGTCAAGAGCGTGCTGTTCGGCGGCGAGGGCCTGTTCTTCGCGCGCCTGCGGGGTCCCGGAAAGGTCTGGATCCAGTCGCTGCCGTTCTCGCGCCTGGCCGGCCGGATGATGCAGGCGGCGGGCGGACAGGGCGGCAACCAGGGCGAAGGCTCGCTGCTGGGCGGCCTGGGCGACCTGATCGGCGGGAATAGGTAGGCCATTTCTTCTCCCTTCCCCCCCCTTGATGGGGGAAGGGGGCTCTTAAGAGCCCTTCGTCTTGTCCCAGCTGTCGTACTCATAGGCGATGCAGCGGTCGATCAGGGTGCGCCACACCGGCTCGGCGATGGATTCGGACAGGCCGGTCTCGCGAGCGGCGGCCTTGACCTTGGTCACCACGTCCTCGATCCGCGCGCGGTCGAAGACCTTGGAGCGGTCGGCCTTGATGCGGGCGGCGGCGGCCATATAGCCCTGACGTTCGGTCAGCAGCGCCACCAGAGCGCGGTCCAGGGCGTCGACGCCCTGACGCACGTCAAGCATGGTCTGGCAGTCGTCGGGAACCAGCCGTTCGCCGACCTCGATATTCGTCTTGACCATGAAACCCTAGATACCCGCGCCGTTGTCCATCGTGAGGAGCGCCGCCTCGTGCGCGGCGGCCTCGTCCTTGAGCCAGGCGACAAAGGCCTTCACCTGAGGCAGTCGTCCCTTGGCCTTGGGATGGACGACGTAATAGGCAAAGTCGACCGCCGTGGCCATCTCGAACGGGATCACCAGGCGCCCGGCGTCCAGATCGGCCTGGGCCAGGGTGCGCTTGGCCAGGGCCACGCCGCGGCCGTTGGCGGCGGCTTCGATGACCATGCTGGACTGGTTGAAGCGGGGCCCCCGCGAGCCGTCTATACTGCGCAGGCCCCGCGCGGCCAGCCACATGGCCCAGTCGGGGCAGCTGTCGTCGGCGTCGGGCGAGCCGTCGTGCAGCAGGATGTGGTGTGAGAGATCCTCGGGCGCCGCCAGCGGGTTTTCGGCCAGCAGGCTCGGGCTGACCACCGGCACCACGGTTTCGCTGAGCAGGCGGATGACCTCCAGCCCGGGATAACGGCCCGAGCCGTAGCGAATCGCCAGATCGACCTCACCGGCCGCGAAATCGACGACTTCCATGCCGGCCGACAGCCAGACATCGACCTGGGGCTGGGCCTGCTCGAACTTGCCCAGGCGCGGCACCAGCCACTTGGCGGCGAAGGACGGGGCGGCGGTCAGGGTCAGGCGGCGACCATCGACGGCGGCGGTGAGAAGCGAGGCGGCCTCGGCCAGGCGGTCGAAGGCCTCGCGCAGGGCGGGCAGGGCGGTCTGGGCCGCATCGGTCAGCAGCAGGCCCTTGGGGGTGCGCTTGAACAGGGCCGCGCCGACATAGTCTTCCAGGTTCTGGATCTGCTGGCTGACGGCGCCGGGGGTCACCGAAAGCTCGTCGGCGGCGCGGCTGAAGTTCAGATGGCGGGCGGCGGCCTCGAACGCACGGAGGGCGTTCAGCGGCGGCAAGCGACGGCGCTCGTTCTGTCTTTCCATGAGTTTTACTGAACGCCTCGGCAGAAGTCCTTGTTTGCGAATTGGACCGCCCGCGACCAGTTTGCAAGGGCTCGCTGGTGGATTGGCCCTTTTCACCGGCTGGCGCGCGCGGGGCCGTTCTTCGGAACGGCCCCGTCTTGCATTCCAGGGTTTTATCCCGACTGCGTTGATAGAGGTTCTGATACCCATGTCCCGGCTTCCGGTCCGTAATCGCAAGTCCGGCCTCGTCGTTCTCGGCGGGGGCGAGACCGCGCGCGCGCCGGGCGTGGTGCATCTGGTCGGGGCGGGGCCCGGCGATCCGGACCTGCTGACGATCAAGGCGCTGAAGGCCCTGCAGGCCGCCGACGTCATCGTGCATGACGGGCTGGTCTCCGACGAGATCCTCGATCTGGCCCCCGCCAGCGCCCAGCGGATCAATGTCGCCAAGCGCAAGTCGCGCCATACCCTGCCGCAGGACGACATCAATCAGTTGCTGGTCGCCCTGGCGCTCGAAGGCCTGACCGTCGTGCGCCTGAAGGGCGGCGACCCGTTCCTGTTCGGACGCGGCGGCGAAGAACTGGCCGCCTGCCGCGAGGCCGGTGTCGTTTGCCATGTGGTGCCCGGCGTCACCGCCGCCCTGGCCGCCTCGGCAGGGGCTGGCGCGCCCCTGACCCATCGCGGCTCGGCGCAGGCTGTCACCTTCGTCACCGGTCACGCCGCTCACGGCGAACCGGATCTGGATTGGGCGTCGCTGGCCCGGCCCAACCAGACCGTCGTTGTCTATATGGGCGTCTCGACCGCCGGCCTGATCGCCGGTCGGCTGATCGACGCCGGCCGCGCGGCCTCGACCCCGGCCCTGATCGTCGAGAACGCCAGCCGCGCCAACGAGCGACGTGTCTTGACCACTCTGGCCGGACTGGCCTGCGCCGCCGAGGGGCTGAAAGGCCCCGCGCTGCTGATGGTCGGCGAGGCTATGGCCATGGCCGACGTCTCGCCCGCGCCCCGCGATCTGGCCCTTCCCGATTCCCTGTTCGAGCGGAGCTCGCGCTCATGAAAGCCATCACCGCCAACCGCCTGCTCGACGGCGAGGTCGTGTTCTGGAAGTCCGGCCAATGGGTCGAGGCCTTCGGCGACGCCCAGCTGTTCGACAATGACGATCAGGCCGTCGAGGCCGCCGTCGCCACGGGCAAGGGCCAGCCCACCGTGGTGGTCGACGTCTATCCGATCGACCTGACGCCCTCCGAGGGTCACTGGGCGCCGGTCAGCTATCGCGAGCGCATCCGGGCGCTTGGCCCCACCAACGAACCCACCCACGGCAAGCAGGCCGACGGCGGCGAGTTCATCGACGCCCTGCGCCACGCGGCGGGCGCGGCGCGCTCGACCGGCCGTGTCGACCTGATCCGCAGGAAGTAAGCGATGTACCAGTACGACATCATCGACCGCGAATTCCTGATCGACCGCTCCAACGAGTTCCGCGGTCAGGTGCAGCGCCGTCTGGCCGGCGAAATGACCGAGGACCAGTTCAAGCCCCTGCGGCTGATGAACGGCCTCTATCTGCAACTGCACGCCTATATGCTGCGGGTGGCCATTCCGTATGGTTCGCTGAACGCCGCCCAGGTGCGTCGCCTGGCCTGGATCGCCCGCACCTATGACAAGGGCTACGGGCACATGACCACGCGTCAGAACATCCAGTTCAACTGGGTGAAGCTGAAGGACGCGCCCGATATCCTCGACGCCCTGGCCCAGGTGGATCTGCACGCCATCCAGACCAGCGGCAACTGCATCCGCAACACCACGGCCGACCCCTATGCCGGCGCCACGGCCGAGGAGATCGACGATCCCCGCGTGTGGTCGGAAGTCATCCGCCAGTGGTCGACCCTGCACCCCGAGTTCAGCTACCTGCCGCGCAAGTTCAAGATCGCCATCACCGGCGCGCTGAAGGACCGCACGGCCGCCAAGGTGCATGACATCGGCCTGATGCTGCGCCGGGCGCGAGACGGCTCGCTGGGTTTCGAGGTGATCGTCGGCGGCGGCCAGGGGCGCACGCCCTATGTCGGCCCGACCATCAAGGAGCACCTGCCGGTCGGCCGTCTGCTCAGCTATCTGGAAGCCGTCCTGCGCGTCTATAACCGCAACGGCCGCCGCGACAATATCTACAAGGCCCGCATCAAGATCCTGGTCGCCGCCCTGGGCGCCGAGGAGTTCGGCCGTCAGGTGGAAGAGGAATGGGCCAAGATCGACGCCGCCCGCGCCGACCTGCCCGACCACGAGCTGGCCCGCATCCGCGGCGCCTTCGCCCAGGCGCCGTTCGAGACCCTGCCGGCCGTGTCGGACACCTTCGAGGCCGCCCGCGCCGCCAGCCCGGCCCTGCAACGCTTCGCGCGCAACAACATCAAGCCGCACAAGAAGCCCGGCTACGCCATCGTCGAGATCTCGCTGAAGGCCCAGGGCCAGACGCCGGGCGACGCCACGGCCGACCAGCTGGATCTGGTCGCCGATCTGGCTGAAAAGTACGGCCTCAACGACGTGCGGGTCACCCACGCCCAGAACCTGGTCCTGCCGCATGTGAAGCTGGACGACGTTCCGGCCGTTCACGCGGCCCTGGCCTCGGCCGGGCTGGCGACGGCCAATATCGACCTGGCCAGCGATATCATCGCCTGCCCGGGCCTGGACTACTGCGCTCTGGCCAACGCCCGCGCCATCCCGATCGCCCAGGACATCGCCGCCAAGTTCGCCGACGAGGACCGGGCCGAGAAGGTGGGCGAGCTGAAGATCAAGATCAGCGGCTGCATCAACGCCTGCGGTCACCACCACGTGGCCCACATCGGCATCCTGGGCGTCGATAAGAAGGGCGAGGAATTCTACCAGCTGTCGCTGGGCGGCTCGGGCGCGGAAGACGCCTCGATCGGCAAGATCCTCGGCCCGGCATTGCCCGCCGACAAGGTGGCCGGCGCCATCGACACCCTGGTCGAGGCCTATCTGGGCATCCGCACCGGCGAGGAGCGCTTCCTCGACACCTATCGCCGCGTCGGCCTCGAGCCCTTCAAGGAGGCAGTCTATGCCCAGGCTGATTAAGCTCACGAACGGCGTCGCCGCCTTCGCCGACGACAGCTTTGTCAACGTCACCGATGAGGACGCCATCCCGGAAACCGGCGACGTGATCCTGTCCCTGACCCGCTTCCAGGCCGAGGGCGACGCGCTGCTGTCGTCCAACAGCCGCAAGGTCGGGGTGCGCATCGAGTCCAACGAGGAGGTCGAGGCTCTGGCCTATGATCTGCCGCGTCTGGCGGTGGTGGCTGTGGCCTTCCCGAAGTTTCGCGACGGCCGCGCCTATACCTCGGCCCGCCTGCTGCGCGAGCGCCTGAACTATGCGGGCGAGGTGAGGGCGGTCGGCGACGTGCTGCAGGAGCAGGCCGGCTTCATGGTCCGTTGCGGCATGGACGCCTTCGAGCCCGCCGATGGGGCGAGCCCCGAGGCCTGGACCAAAGCCGCCAGCCGCTTCCGCCACGTCTATCAGCGGGCCGCCGACGACCGCGCCGTGGCCTATGAGGAAAGGCTAGGGTGATGGCCTACGACCAGACCGATGCGACGGCCCTGTCTGGTAAGGCGGGCCTGGCGGCACGGCTGGACGCCGAACTGCGCGACGCCCATCCGCTGACCATTCTGCGCAAGGCCTACGAGACCTTCGGCGGCAAGCTGGCCCTGGTGTCGTCCTTCGGGGCGGAATCGGCGGTACTGCTGCACCTGGCCTCGCGGGTTGCGGCCCATATCCCGGTGCTGTTTCTCGACACCGGCATGCTGTTTGGCCAGACGCTCGACTATCGCAAGCAACTGGCCGCCCAACTGGCCCTGACCGACGTGCGCGACCTGCGTCCGGCCTTCGCCGACCTGGCCGTCAACGATCCCAAGTCCGACCTGTGGCGCACCGACATCGACGGCTGCTGCCACATCCGCAAGGTGCTGCCGCTGGACCGCGCGCTGGCGGGCTTCGACGGCTGGATCACCGGCCGCAAGCGCTTCCATGGCGGCGACCGCCTGCGCCTGGCGGTGGTCGAGGAGGCCGAGGGCAAGATCAAGTTCAACCCGCTGGCCAACTGGTCCAAGGCCGAGCTGGACGCCTATATCGCCGAATACAATCTGCCGGCTCACCCGCTGGTGGCCCAGGGCTTCCCGTCGGTGGGGTGCTGGCCCTGCACCAAGCCCGCCGAAGAGGGCGAAGACGTTCGCGCCGGTCGCTGGGCGGGCCAGGACAAGACCGAGTGCGGCATTCACGTCGCCCGCGCCCCGGGCCTGGCGCCGAACGTCGGCGGCGATATCTAGGCGACACAGGCCTCGGAACCGGGCGACGGATGCGGTCTTTGCGTCCACGGCTCTTGACGCGGGGCGTCTGCCATATCCATTCCATCGCTGCGGCGTGCTCGCGCCGTGATCGATTTTTCTGAACGAGAGCCCCGCGCCCCATGACCTCAGCCGCAACCTCTTCGTTCGCGCACATCGCCCATCCCGCGCCCACCTCGGCCGAGCGCCGCTCCGCCCTGCTGGCCGATCCGGGTTTCGGCCGGGTGTTCACCGACCACATGGTGACCATTCGCTACAATCAGGCCCAGGGCTGGCATGACGCCCGGGTCGAGCCGCGCGGTCCGATCCCGATGGATCCGGCCTCTTCGGTGCTGCACTACGCCCAGGAAATCTTCGAGGGCATGAAGGCCTATCGCACCGCCGACGGCGGCGCGGCCCTGTTCCGGCCCGAGGAGAACGCCCGCCGCTTCCAGGACTCGGCGCGCCGCATGGCCATGGCCGAGCTGCCGGAAGACCTGTTTGTCGAGGCCGTCGAGCAACTGATCGCCATCGACCGCGACTGGATTCCCGAAGGCGAGGGCAGCCTGTATCTGCGCCCCTTCATGTTCGCCACCGAGGTGTTTCTGGGGGTCAAGCCGGCGTCCGAATATCTGTTCGTGGTTCTGGCCTCGCCGGTCGGCGCCTATTTCAAGAACAAGGCGTCGGCGATCTCGGTCTGGATCTCTGAGACCTATACCCGCGCGGCCCTGGGCGGCACGGGCGCGGCCAAGTGCGGCGGCAACTATGCGGCCAGCCTGTTGGCCCAGTCCGAGGCCATCGCCCATGGCTGCGACCAGGTGGTGTTCCTCGACGCGGTCGAGCGCCGCTGGGTCGAGGAGCTGGGCGGCATGAACGTCTTCTTCCGCATGGACGACGGCAGCCTGCAGACGCCGCCGCTGGGCGGCACCATCCTGCCCGGCATCACCCGCAACTCGATCATCACCCTGGCCCGCGACCAGGGGATCACGGTGCGCGAGGAACCCTATTCGCTGGACCAGTGGCGCGCCGATGCGGCCAGCGGCCGTTTGCGCGAGGTGTTCGCCTGCGGCACCGCCGCGGTGCTGACCGGCATCGGCACGGTGCGGACGTCGTCCGGCGACTTCACCATCGGCAACGGCGCTGAGGGTGAGGCGACCGAACAACTGCGCAACGCCCTGATCGGCATCCAGCGCGGCCGCACGGCCGACCCCTATGGCTGGGTCCACCCGGTCTAGGTCTTACCGGGTTCGCTCCAGCAGCATGATCGGCGCGTCCTTGTAGGACGTGTGGGTCACGACCTTGAAGCCTGTCTTGCGGGCCAGGGCCAGGGACGCGGCGTTGCCCGGATCGATGATGCAGGGCACGCGCGGCGGGGCCAGGGTCCTGTCGATCCAGGCCAGGCCCGCCGTGACGGCTTCGGTTCCGAAGCCCTGGCCGTGCGACCAGGCCGCCAGCACCCAGCCCATTTCCGGCTGACCGAAGAAGGTGGGCTCGATCTCGCGGTGGAAATCGGCGAAGCCGACCTCGCCGACATAGCGGCCCGTGGCCGTCTCGCGCACCGCCCAGTAGCCAAAGCCCAGCAGCGGCCACAGACCGCGCGAGCGCAGCAGCCGCGCCCAGCTCTCTTCTGGCGTCGAGGGGCGACCGCCGACGAACTGGGTGACGACGGGATCGGACCACATGGCGACGCTGTCGTCGAAGTCGCTGAGTTCGGAGGCCTTCAGGGTCAGGCGTTCGGTGACGATCACGGGTGGGGACGACGACATGGCGACTCTGTTTGCGGCGCGGTGAGCCGACACGCTACACCGCCAGCACCGCTTTACGAGACCCCGCCCCATGACCACGCCTCAAGACGCGATCGCCGCGCGCCGGAAACTGACCAACAAGCTGATCGCCGCCAAGGTCGCCGCGCGACTGGCGCCGTTCTTCGACCCGCAGGTCAGGCTGATCGCCGGCGACGGTTCGCTGCTGATGGGATCGGCCGAGGTGATCGCCGCCTTCGACGCCCAGTTCCGCGATCCGGACTTCATCGCCTATGTCCGCACCGGCGAGCGCGTAGAGCTCGATAGCGCCGGGCTGCGCGCCGCCGAGCAGGGGCGCTGGGTCGGGTCCTGGAAGGGCGCGCCGGATCAGTCGGGGACCTATCTGGCGGTCTGGAAGAAGGTCACGGGCCAGTGGGTGATCGAGAGCGAGCTCTATGTGACCCTGGATCGCGGCGACTGACCTTTTCGGCGTCAGGGCTTGGGTCAGGCCGCGCATTAAGAGAAATTAATTTACGGGCATCGGGGTCTGGGCCTACGCATTCGCCCAACAAAACGTTCTTTAGGGGTCTCGCCTTGCAAAATCGTCGTCAGATGCTGTTCTCCACCGTCGCGGCTGGCTTCGCCGCCTCGGCGCCGTCGCTCGTCTTCGCCCAAGGCGCCGCGCCCGCCAATGGCGAAGTGGCCAAGATGAACGCCCTGTTCGACGACGCCATGGCCAAGCTGATGCGCCAGGCGCCGGAGCTGACCACCAGCCTGGGCCTGGACAAGGGCGACCTGGCCTGGACCAAGGGCCTGCTCAGCGACCGCTCGTTCGAGGCGATCGCCGCCAGCGCCGCCCAGACCCGCGAGCAGCTGAAGGCCCTGCGCGCCATCGACCGCAAGTCGATGTCGGGCATGGACGCCGTCAATTACGACACCGTCGAGTTCACCCTGGCGGTGCAGGACGAGGGCAGCAAGTTCACCTATGCCGGCGGCGGTTCGGGCGCCCCCTATGTGCTGAGCCAGCTGACGGGCAGCTATCAGCAGATGCCCGACTTCCTCGACACCCAGCACGCCATCGAAACCAAGGCCGACGCCGACGCCTATCTGTCGCGGATGGAGGGCTTCGCCCGCCTGATGGATCAGGAAACCATCATCGCCAAGCGCGACTACGCCGACGGCGTGATCCCGCCTGACTTCGTGATCGACAAGGCGCTCATCCAGATGAAGGCCTTCGCCGATACGCCGACGGCCGAGGCCCCGCTGATCAAGTCGATCGTGCGCCGCACCGCTGAAAAGAAGATCGAGGGCGACTGGGCCGGCGAGGCGACCAAGGTCTATCTGAACTCGGTCCTGCCCGCCCTGAAGCGCCAGATCGCCCTGCTGGAAAGCGTGCGACCCAAGGCCACCCATGACGCCGGCGTCTGGCGCCTGAAGGACGGCGGCGACTACTACGCCACCTCGCTGAAGAACTACACGACCGCGACCCTGACCCCCGACGAGATCCACCAGCTGGGTCTGGACATGGTCAAGTCGATCGAGATCCAGGCCGACAAGATCTTCAAGACCATGGGCATGTCCAAGGGCACTGTCGGCGAGCGCATGGCCGAGCTGGGCAAGGACATCTACGAGAACACCGACGCGGCCAAGGAACAGCTGATCGCTGACCTCAACGTCAAGGCCAAGTGGATCGACAAGCAGCTGCCGGCCTATTTCGGCCAGCTGCCCAAGGCGCCGCTGGAAATCCGCCGCGTGCCCAAGGCCATCGAGGCCGGCGCGCCGGGCGGCTACTACAATTCACCCTCGCTCGACGGCAAGCGCCCGGGGATCTACTGGATCAACCTGCGCGACACCAAGGAGCAGGCCAAGTACACCCTGACCACCCTGACGGTGCATGAAGGCGTCCCGGGCCACCACCTGCAGCTGTCGCTGTCGAACGAGGCCAAGGGCCTGCCGCTGATCCGCAAGGTGATCGGCTTCTCAGGCTATGCCGAGGGCTGGGCGCTCTATTCCGAAGAGCTGGCCGTCGAGATGGGCATCTACAAGACCGACCCGCGCGGTCACATCGGCATGCTGCACGACGCCCTGTTCCGCGCCGTGCGCCTGGTGGTCGACAGCGGCATGCACCACAAGAAGTGGAGCCGCGAACAGGCCATCAAGTACATGGCTGAAACCATGGGCGACGAGGAAAGCGGCGCGGTCACCGAGATCGAACGCTACTGCGTGTGGCCGGGCCAGGCCTGCAGCTACATGATCGGCAAGATCGTCTGGCTGCGCGCCCGCGAGAAGGCCCGCA
This sequence comes from Alsobacter soli, assembly GCA_943371355.1. Lineage (GTDB taxonomy): Bacteria > Pseudomonadota > Alphaproteobacteria > Caulobacterales > Caulobacteraceae > Caulobacter. Next base: position 2,611 of record CALRUN020000050.1, on the reverse strand, counting down.
AGGCGCTGGGCAAGAAGTTCGACATCCGCGAATTCCACGATGCGGGCCTGCTGTCGGGCATGACCCCGCTGACCGTGCTGGAATCGGTGGTCGACAACTACATCGCCAGCAAAAAAGCCGGCAAGTAGGACGGGCGGGAGGGCTGGGGCTAGCCCCAGCTCTCCGACGCCCCGGCGCGCCGCGCCAGGGGCTTTAGCGCTGTCGGCTTGAGCGCCGGCAGCGGCTGGTCCGCCGGCTTTCCAAACAGCCAGCCCTGGGCGAAGTCGACGCCGGCGCCGCGCACCACGTCCTCGACCTCGACCGTCTCGACCATCTCGGCGACCGTGCGGATCTTCAGGTCGCGGCACATCTCCACCAAGCGCCGCACCATGACGCCGTCGCGGCCGTTTCCGGCCAGTTCGCGAACATAGCGACCGTCGATCTTGACGATGTCGAGGTTGAGTTCCTGCAGATAGGCGAACGAAGCCGCCCCCGCGCCGAAGTCATCCAGACAGACCATTGAACCCATGCCGCGCAGCGACTGGATGTGACGGTTGGCGCGGGGCAGGTCGTCGATGGCCGCGCTCTCGGTGATCTCGAAGATCAGCCGCCCCTTGGCCTTGTCGAACTTGGCCAGGGTGCGGGCGACATTGTCGACGAAGCTCTCGTTGACGATCGTGCGCCCCGAGACATTGACCGCCAGTTTCAGCTCGCCCGACCGGTCCTGGGCCAGGCGACGAACGGCCTGTTCGACGATGGCGTTGTCCAGTTCCTCGATCAGGTCGAATTCCTCGGCCATCCGGATCATCGCGAATGGGCTGGCGCCGTCCTCGAACCGCACCAGCACCTCGTGGTGGTGGGCCAGCCCCGTCGCCAGATTGACCACGGGCTGGTAGGCCAGATCGAAGCGGCGCTGGCTGACGGCGACCCCCAGGGCGCCCGCCCGCGTCAGGGTGCGTTTGACCGAGCGGTTCATCGCCTCGGCCAGGCTCATCGGCGGCGAGTCCTTCAGACCTTCGCGCAGGAAGTCGTCGAGCGCGTAGCGCAGGGCGCGCATGGCGCGGGCCGAAGCGGTCCCAACCTCCAGCGACACCACATGGGCCGTGGCGTCCATCTCCAGCATCTGGCTCAGGCGACGGGTCAGGTTATCGGTGTTTTCGTCCTTGGCGCGCAGGACGGCGAAACGGTCGTCCGACAGGCGCGTGGCCGCCGAGCCGCCATGCGACTCGGCCCGCACGGCTCCGGCCACCTGGGCGTCCAGAACCTCGGCTTCGGCGCGGGGCAGGGCGGCGCGCCGGTCGCTCAGGCCCGCGAACTCGATCATGGCCAGTTCCAGCTCGATCCCGGTCACCCGGGCCGCCTCGAACAGGCCCTTGGCGATGTCGTCGAACGATTCGCGCGGATGCAGGCCTTCGGGGCCGAGCGAAGGGCTGGGCGCCTGGCACGAGGTCAGGGCGCAGGACAGGCGGCCGCCGTTCTCGGGCAGGGCGCGCATGACCACGCTGACATGACGCTCCGTCTGGCCGGCCAGGCCAACCACCACGGGCCCGCGACGCGCGCCGTCATCGGCGCAGGCGAAGATCGCGTCCATCAGGGGCTGATCGCAGGGGGCGAACAGATCGCGCCAGACCTTGCCGGTCAGCGCCGCCTCGCTCTGGCCGACGATACGTTGCGCCGCCCCCAGGGCCATGCCGATCTTGCCGTCGCGAACCTCGACGAGCAGATCGGCGCTGGCGAACGCCAGTCCAAGAAGGCGACGTGGATCAATCGACAAGGCGCGGCTCCCCCATACGACCGGAACCGTCGCACACGGGCCTTAAGGACGTGTTTCCCGATCTGAACAAGGCGCGCGGCAAAGGGTCCGCCCGTCCTCGATCCGGGGACTGGAACACGAGCACATGTCGAAAAGAACATCTTGCGAACACGGAACAAAGCCGGTACGACTTTGAGTGTTCCACCGATCAATGGGCGCGTGAAACGCGAAGCCCGGCTTGGCCGGGTGGAATCATGGAATAAGGGCGCATCTCCAATGAACCAGGCGGCTTTGAAACTCGTGGGTAAGGAAGACGGCGACAAGCAGCGCGCTCTAGAAGCGGCGCTGGCGCAGATCGACCGGGCGTTCGGCAAGGGCTCGGTGATGAAACTGGGCGAGAAGGGCAAGGTCGAGATGGAGTCCGTCTCCACCGGCTCGCTCGGCCTCGACATCGCGCTCGGCATCGGCGGCCTGCCCAAGGGGCGGGTGATCGAGATCTACGGTCCGGAAAGCTCGGGCAAGACCACCCTGGCCCTGCATGTGGTGGCCGAGGTCCAGAAGGCCGGCGGCACCGCCGCCTTCGTCGACGCCGAACACGCGCTCGATCCGGGCTATGCGTTCAAGCTGGGCGTCAATCTCGACAACCTGCTGGTCTCGCAGCCCGACAACGGCGAACAGGCCCTGGAAATCACCGACACTCTGGTGCGCTCGGGCGCCGTCGACGTGGTCGTCATCGACTCGGTCGCGGCCCTGACCCCCAAGGCGGAAATCGAGGGCGAGATGGGCGACAGCCTGCCCGGCCTTCAGGCCCGCCTGATGAGCCAGGCGCTGCGCAAGCTGACCGGCTCGATCAACAAGACCAACACCATCGTCATCTTC
>CALRUN020000049.1:0-31054 GCA_943371355.1 Alsobacter soli | reverse complement strand
GGGCGCGCGAGCCTCGGCGACGTCTGTCGTTCAGGCGTGTCGCCGGAGAGCTCTGAAACCTTGGCCAATTTTGTTCATGTGGGCGACCTGCCCGACGGCGCCTTTGCTGGCGCCACCGCGGTCGCGATCGATTCGGAAACCATGGGCCTGCGCCTGGGCCGTGACCCGCTGTGCGTCGTGCAGCTGTCGAGCGGCGACGGTGACGCCCACCTGGTGCAGTTGGATCGGGCCACCTATGACGCGCCCAACCTGAAGCGCCTGCTGACCGATCCGAAGATCCTGAAGCTTTTCCACTTCGGCCGCTTCGATATCGCCATGTTCCTGCTGCATCTGGGCGTGATGACCGCGCCCGTCTACTGCACCAAGATCGCCTCAAAGCTGGCCCGCACCTATACCGACCGTCACGGCCTCAAGGACGTGACGCGCGAGCTGATGGCCGTGGAGCTGTCCAAGGCCCAGCAAAGCTCCGACTGGGGCGCGGCGACGCTCAGCCCCGAACAGGTCGCCTATGCGGCGTCCGACGTGCTGCACCTGCATGGTCTGCGCGACAAGCTCAACGCCATGCTGGTTCGCGAGGGCCGCATGACGCTGGCCCAGGCCTGCTTCGACTTCCTGCCCCACCGCGCCGCCCTCGACCTGGCCGGCTGGGAAGACGTCGACATCTTCGCGCACACCTAGGGATGACGGCGGCCGCGACCATGACGGGACGGTCGATCGCCCGGGATCTGGGGCGGTGGCGCCGGCGCTCGCGCCGGGTTCGGCTGATGCGCGTGGTGCTGCCGGCGACGATCGCCGTGATCCTGATCGGCGTGGGCGGCCAGGTGGCCTGGCGCTCGATGCGCGCCGCGGCCCGCCCGCCGGCCGAGGCCAAGACCCAGATCCGCATGATCGCCCCGCGCTTCTATGGCCAGTCCGGCGACGGCCGCAGTTTCATGATCACCGCGCGTTCAGCTTTGCGCGACGATAACGACATGAAGAATGTGCGCCTGGACTCCCCGACCCTGACCCTGGGCTTCGACGAGCCCCAGCCCAGTCGGGTGACGGCCAAGACGGGAATCTATCGCGAAGACACGATGAAACTCTCCCTCAAGGGGGATGTTCGCATCGATGACGGGGGCGGCTATCGCTTCGCTTCGGAAGAGGCGGTGGTCGACACCAAGACCGGAAATATCAGCGGCGAGACGTCCATGCTGGGTGAAGGTCCGACGGGGCAGGTGAAATCCAACGCCTACACCTTATATGACAAGGGCGATCGTGTCGTTTTCAGGGGTGGGGTTCGCACCCGGCTCGAACGGAAGTAAGTAGAGGCGCGCGGCATGGCCGTGCTTCGAAGATAAGGACTCTGACTTGATCCAGCGTTGGATGGCAGCGGCGGCGGCGACCGCACTGATCCTGGCGAGCGGCTCGGCCTTCGCCCAGAGCATCAACGACTCCAGCGCGCCCGTGGATATTTCCGCGGACGAGCAGGAGAACATCAACAGCCAGTGCCGCACGATCTTCCGCGGCAATGTCGAGATGCTGCAGGACAAGAGCCGGCTGCGAGCCAGCGTGGTCAACGCCTACTCCACCCGCAAGCCGGGGGCCCAGGCCGGTTCGAACGCCTGCGGCGATGTCGACCACGTGGAAGCCGAAGGCGACGTCTATTTCGTCAACCAGGACCAGACGGTCCGGGGCGACCGCGCCGTGTTCACCTATTCCAACGACACCATCGTGATCACCGGCAATGTCATCGTCGTGCGCGGCCAGGACGTGGCGCGCGGCGACCGCATGACGGTCAACACCAAGACCAACGACGTGAAGCTGGAATCCAACGTCAAGGGCCGGGGCAAGACCGGGCGCGTGCGCTCGGTGATCTATCCCGAAAAGTCCCAGACCCCGGCTCCGGCCAACCGCTAGGCTCGCCCGAATGAAGATGACGCCCCTCGGCGGTTCCAATCGCCCCGAAGCCGACGGTCTGTTTGTCGACGCTGTCGGCAAGTCGTTCGGTGACCGCCCGGTGGTCAAGAGCGTCTCCCTGCGCTTGAAGCGCGGCGAGGTCGCCGGCCTGCTGGGCCCCAACGGCGCGGGCAAGACCACCTGCTTCTACATGATCACCGGCCTGATCGCCGCCGACTACGGCTCGATCTATCTGGACGGCGAGGACATCACCGCCCAGCCGATGTTCCAGCGCGCCCGTCTCGGCGTTGGCTATCTGCCGCAGGAAGCCTCGATCTTCCGGGGCATGACGGTCGAGCAGAACGTCATGGCCGTGGTCGAGATGCGCGAGAAGAACCAGCGCGCCGCCGCCGAGACCGTGACCAACATTCTCGAGGAACTGCGGATCACCCATATCCGCAAGTCGCCGGCCGTGGCCCTGTCGGGCGGTGAGCGCCGGCGGGTGGAAATCGCCCGGGCCCTGGCCAGCGAGCCGTCGTTCATGCTGCTGGACGAACCCTTCGCCGGCATCGACCCTCTGGCCATCGCCGATATCCGCGAGGTCATCGGCTATCTGAAGAAGCGCGGGATCGGCATTCTGATCACCGACCACAATGTCCGCGAGACGCTGGATATCATCGATCGCGCGTCAATCATTCACGCCGGCGAGGTGCTGTTCGAGGGTTCCCCTAAGGAAATCATCGAGGATCCGGAAGTCCGCCGCGTTTATCTGGGCGATCATTTCGCCGAGCGCGTCTAGAAAATAATCCATATCGCAGAATGACTTATCCCGCGCGGCCCTCCGGCTTCGCGGGATTTTCAGTGTTCGACGACGGGACTGAAGGTCGCACCGGCCCGGATATTGCAGGCGTTGGCGCCCCGTTAACCTAGTTGCCCTTCAATGGGGATCGAAACGTAATTCGATTTGCCCAGGAGGGCGCATTGGCTCTCGGCCATCGACTGGAGCTTCGGCAAGGCCAGGGCCTCGTCATCACGCCGCAACTGCAGCAGGCGATCAAGCTGCTGCAGCTGTCGAACATCGAGCTCGACGCCTTCGTCGAGGCCGAGCTGGAGCGCAATCCGCTCCTGCAGCGTGATGAGGGTGAAAGCGAACCCGCGACCGAAATCGACCGCGAGCCGGCGGCCAGCGACCTTGGCGTCGATATCGTGGCCGAAGGCTCGGCCAATTCGGAAATGGACGCCACGCCCGACGACGTCTCTCCCGGCGAGCGCGCCTCGGGTGATGGCGAGCAGGCCCAGGAGGCCGGCGGCCAGATCGACTGGTCGCGCGCCGGCGGTGGCGGCTCTTTCGAGCATGACGGCGACTATGAAGGCGCCCTCACGGCCGTTCCCACCCTGTCGGAGCACCTGCAGGGTCAGCTCGTCCAGGCCGGTCTGTCAGCGAGCGAGCAGCTGGTGGCCAACGTCCTGATCGATGGTGTCGACGAGGGCGGCTATCTGCGCCTGGACCTGGCCGAGACGGCCGAGCGCCTGGGCTGCGCCGAGGCGCTGGTCGAGCGCGTCCTGACCGTGCTCCAGGGCTTCGAGCCCACCGGGGTCTGCGCTCGCGACGTGCGCGAATGTCTGGCCCTGCAGCTCAAGGACCAGAACCGCTACGACCCCGCCATGGCCGCCCTGCTCGACAATCTGGACATGCTGGCCCGCCGCGACATGAACGGCCTGCGCAAGGTGTGCGGCGTCGATGATGAGGATCTGCGCGAGATGATCGCCGAGATCCGCGCCCTGACCCCGCGTCCGGGCGCGGCCTACGCCAGCGAGACCGCCGAGACCCTGGTGCCCGACGTTCATGTCCGCGAGGGCCTGGGCGGCATGTGGCATGTCGAGCTCAATACCGACACCCTGCCCCGGGTGCTGGTCGACCAGCGCTATCACGCCCGGGTTTCCAAGGGCGCGCGCACCGACCAGGAAAAGACCTTCGTCTCCGACTGCATGGCTACCGCCAACTGGCTGGTGAAGAGCCTGGACCAGCGGGCCAAGACCATCCTCAAGGTCTCCAGCGAGATCGTGCGCCAGCAGGACGGCTTCCTGGCCTTCGGCGTCGAACATCTGCGTCCGCTGAACCTGAAGACCGTCGCCGACGCCATCGGCATGCACGAGAGCACCGTCAGCCGGGTCACCTCCAACAAGTACATCGCCACCCCGCGCGGCGTGTTCGAGCTGAAGTTCTTCTTCACCTCGGCCATCCAGTCGTCCGAGGGCGGCGAAGCCCACTCTGCCGCCAGTGTCCGTCACAAGATCAAGGGTCTGGTGGAGGCCGAGAAGGCCGAGAAGGATGTCCACTCCGACGACGCCATCGTCGAGATCCTGAAATCGGCCGGGGTCGACATCGCCCGGCGCACGGTGGCCAAGTATCGCGAGGCGATGCGTATTCCGTCATCGGTCGAGCGCCGGCGCCTGATCAAGGAAACGTGCTGAGCCGCTGCGGGCGCGTGGTCATTTTCCGGAAAGCGCCTATCTTCACGACCCATTGATCGGTCCTGCGTTATAAGCTCCATGAGCAGGAGCACGCATGTCGACCGATAGCCTAGCGGACGTGATCGAAGGGTTTGGCGAGGACGTCCGTCCGATCCTGACCGTCGGCCAGATGCTGGAGGCTTTTGACAGCCGCGCCTTCGGGGCAATGCTGTTCGTGTTCGGAGCTTTGAACACCCTGCCGCTGCCGCCGGGCTCCTCGACGATCCTCAGCCTGCCGATCCTGCTGCTGGCCCCCCAGATCGCCCTGGGCGCCGACGCGCCGTGGCTGCCGCGCCGGATGATCGACCGGCCGGTCAAGCGCGACGATCTGCGCGGCCTGTTCCGCAGGCTCACCCCCTTGGTCAAGCGCATGGAGCTGATCACCAGGCCCCGCCTTTCCTGGCTGTTCTCGCCGCTGGGCGAGCGGATGATCGGCGTGGTCTGCACCCTGCTGGCGCTTGTCCTCATCCTGCCGATCCCGCTGGGCAATCTGGCCCCCGGCGCGACGGTGGCGATACTGTCCCTGGCCCTGCTGCAGAGGGACGGATTGCTGGCCCTGCTGGGCTATATGATGGCCCTGGTGAGCCTGGGTCTGTTGTTCGTCAGCGCGGGGGTCGTGACCGCCGCCGTCCACCAGATCATCGGTCTTGTTTCGAGCTTTTTCTGAACCCATTACGGCCGCTTGACACCGCCTCCGGACAGGCGCGTTGTTAGGCCATGCAAGTCCAAATCTCCGGCAAGCATGTCGACGTTGGCGAGGCTCTGCGAGCGCGAGTCTCCGACGAAATCACCCTGAGCATCGGCAAGTATTTTGATCGCGGCGGCAACGCCGACGTGGTCATCAGCAAGGAGGGCCATGCCTTCCGGGCCGACTGTTCGGTAAAGCTGGCTTCGGGTCAGCAACTGATCAGCCATGGAGCGGGCGGTGACGCCCATGCGGCCTTTGACGCCGCCCTGGCCAAGATCGAGACGCGCATACGTCGCTACAAGCGACGACTGAAGAGCCACTCCATCGCCGCCAACGCCAAGCAGGCCGAAAACGCGGCGATGTATGTTCTGCGGGCTCCCGATGTCGACGAGCATGAGGACGACGACTGGGCGCATGATGAGGCCCACCCCGCCGGCGCGCCCTCGGCCATGATCATCGCCGAAACGCAGTCTTCGCTGAAGATAATGACTGTTTCCATGGCTGTCATGGAACTGGACTTGACCGAGTCCCAGGCAATCGTGTTTAGGAACGCCGCCCACGACGGATTGTCCGTGGTGTACCGGCGGCCAGACGGAAATATCGGCTGGATCGACCCCGAACGCACGAAGTCGCTGAACGGGAACGGGTCAACCGCGAACTAACAGGATCCTGTCATGATCCTGGACGTTCCGGAGGGCTCCCAGCGATGGCGTTGCGGTGGCCGACAGCGAGCGAGCGTTTAAGTCCATGACCATCGGCGATCTCTTGGACCCTGGGGCGGTGGCGCTGCGCGTCAGCGCTCCGGGCAAGCGGCAGGTGCTTGGCGTGATCGCCGACGTGGCGGCCCGGGTTCTCGGCGTCGACGCGACCGCCGTGCTCGAAGGCCTGGTCGAGCGCGAGGCTGCCGGTTCGACCGGCGTCGGTCAGGGCGTGGCGATTCCCCACGCCCGGATCGAGGGTCTGGACAAGGTTCGCGCGGTGTTTGTGCGTCTGGAAACACCGGTGGCCTTTGACGCCGTCGACGACAAGCCTGTCGACCTTCTGCTGGCCCTGTTCGCGCCGCGCGACGCCAGCGCCCAGCATTTGCGGGCCCTGGCCCGCGTCTCGCGGATGATGCGCCAGCCCGAGTTGCGCGAGCATCTGCGCCAGGCAAGGTCGGCGGACGCCGTGCACGTGCTTCTGGCGCACGAAGCGACCAGCACAGCCGCCTGATTTTCTGATTTTCGTAGAAAGCGAACGCGGCGGCCTTCGAGGCCGCCGCGCGCTGGATCAGTGCACCGAAACCGGCGCCAGTTCATGGGCGAGGGCGGCGGCGATCGCCGTGTCTCGGTCGACCATCACCGCCAGGCGCGCGCCATCGGCGCGGCAGACCGCATAGAGGGTCTGGTCGGGCAGCAGGTCGAAATCGTCGGCCGAGCCGGCCGGCGCGTCAGCCAGGATCTCAGCCGCCTTGATCGGACGGACATAGACCATATCCGGGGCGCCAAGCGCCGCGAAAGCTTCCGCCGTGAAGACCGGATTGTGGGTACCAGGTGTCATGTTGACCACCTCCTTGAATAGGGAACGCGCCGGGTCAGGCCCGGTTCAGCGGGCATTTCGCGGCGGGACCAGGGACGGGCGCGCGAAGCGCCGACGTGGGCTCAGGCGACGGAGCGGATCGGGATGCGCTTGACCAGTCGCTCGGGACGCGGCCGGGCCAGATCGATGTGCAGCAGGCCATGCTCAAGGGTGGCCGCCGTGACCTCGATGCCTTCGGCCAGCACGAAGGTGCGGACAAAGCCCCGCGCCGCGATGCCGCGATGCAGGAAGGCCCGGTCGGTCTCGGATCTGGCCTCTGCTTCGCGCTTGCCGGCGACGACCAGCTGGCCGCCCTCGACCGTCACGTGCAGCTGTTCTGGCGAAAAGCCGGCCACGGCCAAGGTGATGCGCACCCCGCCCTCGTCGTCCTGTTCGACATTGTAGGGCGGATAGCTTTCTGAAGCGGCCTTGGCGGCGCGTTCGATCAGGTCTCGGGTGTGTTCGAAGCCCAGCAGAAAGGGGCTGTCGAACAGGATGGTCCGGGTCATCGCGAAGTCCTTCGCTTAAGCGACTTCGTCCGCAAAGCCTTGGCCCGGGTTCGGCGCCCAGGCTCTGCGACGTCAGGCTTAGGTGGAGGCTTTGAGTGGTGTGTTCAAGGCGCAGGGCTGATGATGCCGCCTAGCTCGCCCGTAGAGACAGGGAGCCGTCCAATGCGCCAGAAATGGAAACGGCCGCTCCCTTTAGGGAAGCGGCCGTTTTGGTGGAGCTTAGCGGAGTCGAACCGCTGACCTCTTGCATGCCATGCAAGCGCTCTACCAGCTGAGCTAAAGCCCCGAGGTCCTTGGTTTCCCAAGAGAACCTTGGTGTATCCCGTCGGTTTCGAACGTGTCGGCCCCGGCGAGGCGCGATGTCTATGCCGGGAGGGTTTTTGGATCAACCCTCCCGGCGAACTTTTTTCGAAGAATTTTTCGAACGTCGTTCCGGCTCTTAGCGATCGTCGTCGTCGGCGCCCGGAAGGCCTTCGATTTCGTCCTCTAGCGCGTCTTCGTCCTCGTCTTCGAGGAAGGGAACGTCGTCGGCTTCATCTTCGGCGAGGTCTTCATCCTCGGCGAAGTCGACGCCCAGATCGTCACCGCCCGCAGGGGTCGGCGCGCCCGGATCGGCGTCTTCGTCGTCGGTTTCGATGACGTCCGGTTCGACCTTGTCGATTTCCGGCGTCTCATCGACCTCGTCCTCGAAGCCGTCCTCATCCTTCGGAGGCGGAGCGGGCTTCTCGTCCTCGGCGTCATAGTCCGGCGTGACGGCGCGCGCCCGGACGCGGCGCGATTTCAGCGCCTCTTCCGGGTCGAACGACTCGCCACACTTGGGGCAGAGCGCCGGGCGGCGGCCCAGGTCGTAGAATTTCGATTGGCAGTTGGGGCAAATTTGTTTTGCGCCCAATTCGGGATTGGCCAAGAGCCGAACCTTTGATCCAGATGGGAAAAGCGGCCGGTGACTTGCCATGGCCAAGGCCCGCTGTCAAAAGCAATCCCCTCGCGAACCCCACCATAACCAGGGAGCCGGTTACGGCATGACGGCGGCTGGACTGAAGAGCGGACCCGGCGGAGCCCTTCGAGGCACCGTTCGCGCCCCAGGCGACAAGTCGATTTCGCATCGCTCCATGATCCTGGGCGCCCTGGCCAGCGGCACCACCACGGTCGAGGGGTTGCTGGAGGGCGATGACGTCCTGGCGACCGCTCGGGCCATGCAGGCCTTTGGCGCGCGGGTCGAGCAGGAGGGCGGCGGTCGCTGGCGCATCGAGGGCAATGGCGGCTTCACCGAACCGACCGACGTCATCGATTGCGGCAACGCCGGCACCGGCGTGCGCCTGATCATGGGCGCGGCGGCGGGCTTCGCCATGTGCTCCACCTTTACCGGCGACGCATCCTTGCGCGGCCGGCCGATGGGCCGGGTGCTGGATCCCCTGGCGCGCATGGGCGCCACCTGGCTGGGACGCGACAAGGGTCGCCTGCCCCTGACCCTGCAGGGCGGCAATCTGCGCGGCCTGGCCTATCGCCTGCCGATGGCCTCGGCCCAGGTGAAGTCGGCGGTGCTGCTGGCCGGCCTGCACGCCGAGGGCGGCGTCGAGGTCATCGAGCCGGAAGCCACGCGCGATCACACCGAGCGCATGCTGCGCGCCTTCGGAGCCGAGGTGATCGTCGAGGACCGTGAGGGCGCTCGCCACATTCGCCTGCCCGAGGGCCAGAAGCTGACCGGGACGCACGTCTCGGTGCCGGGTGATCCGTCCTCGGCGGCTTTCCCGCTTGTGGCCGGCCTGATCGTTCCGGGTTCGGAGGTCACGGTCGAGGGCGTGATGCTCAATGAATTGCGTACCGGCCTGTTCACGACGCTGCAGGAGATGGGCGCGGATCTGGTGATCTCGAACGTCCGGATGTCCAGCGGCGAAGAGATCGGCGACATCACCGCCCGCTATTCGTCGCTGAAGGGCGTGGTCGTGCCGCCCGAGCGCGCGCCGGCGATGATCGATGAATATCCAATCCTGGCCGTCGCCGCCGCCTTCGCCGACGGCCCCACTGTCATGCGCGGCATCGGCGAGATGCGGGTCAAGGAAAGCGACCGTATCGCCCTGACGGCGGCGGGTCTGACGGCCTGCGGCGTGACGGTCGAGGAAGAGCCGGAAGGGATGACGGTCGTCGGCACGCGAGGGGGCAATCACCCCGTGCGCGGCGGCGGCCTGGTCCACACCCACGGCGATCACCGCATCGCCATGAGCCACCTGATCCTCGGCATGGCCGCCCAGCAGGGCGTGGCCGTTGATGAGCCGGGCATGATCGCCACCAGCTTCCCGGGCTTTGCCGATCTGATGCGCGGCCTGGGCGCGGATCTGTCGGAGGCCTGAGCATGGGTTTCGTGATCGCCGTCGACGGTCCCGCCGCCTCGGGCAAGGGCACGGTCGCCAGCCGGCTGGCGGCGCTCTACGGCTACGCCATGCTGGACACCGGCCTGCTCTACCGCGCCGTGGGCGTGCGACTGCTGGCGACCGGCGGCGATCTGGATGACGCCGCCTCGGCCGAGGCCGCAGCCAAGGGGCTGGACCTGGCCGAACTGGAACGGGCCCAGGTTCGCACCCGCGCCGCCGGCGAGGCGGCCAGCCGGGTCGCCGTCCATACCGGCGTCCGCGCGGCCCTGTTCGATCTTCAGCGGCAGTTCACCACCCGCGAGCCGGGCTCGGTGATCGACGGGCGCGACATCGGCACGGTCATCGCCCCCGAGGCGCCGGCCAAGCTATATGTGACCGCGACACCGGAGATCCGGGCCGAACGTCGGTGGAAGCAGCTGTCCGGACAGGGCGAAGCCGTAGCCTATGCCGATGTGCTGGCCGACATCCACCGACGTGACGCCCGCGATTCCGGCCGCGACAGCGCGCCCATGACCCAGGCCCCGGACGCCGTCTTGCTTGATACGTCGGAAATGACTATAGAGCAGGCCTTCGATGCGGCCCGCCGCATTGTCGAGACGGCGCGCGCCCGGTCGGGAAACCTCCCGGGCTAATCTAACGCCCGCCTCGCCGCCGCTTAGGAAGCGCCGGATCCGCATCAAAAATCACCCAACCCGGAATCCCCAGAACCGTCATCCGACGGCCTTCACCAATGGGGCCTCCCTCAACACGAGACTAAACATCAGCATGGCTGACGATATGAGCTTCAACCCGACGCGCGACGATTTCGAAGCGCTGCTGAACGATTCCATGGGCGGCCGCGACTTCGCGGAAGGCACCGTCGTCAAGGGTATCGTTGTCGGTATCGAGAAGGACTTTGCGATCATCGACGTCGGTCTGAAGACCGAAGGTCGCGTTCCGCAAAAGGAATTCGGCGTTGATGACGCCGGCAAGCCCACCATCAAGGTTGGCGACCACGTCGAAGTCTTCCTGGAGCGCCTCGAAAACGCCCTCGGCGAAGCGGTCATCAGCCGCGAAAAGGCCAAGCGCGAAGAAGCCTGGACCCGTCTGGAAGGCGTTTACGCCCAGAACGTCCCGGTGCTCGGCGCCATCGTCGGTCGCGTCAAGGGCGGCTTCACCGTCGACCTGGGCGGCGCCTCGGCGTTCCTGCCCGGCTCGCAAGTCGACATCCGCCCGGTGCGCGACGTCGGCCCGCTCATGGGCAAGGAACAGCCCTTCGCCATCCTCAAGATGGACCGTCCGCGCGGCAACATCGTCGTCTCGCGTCGCGCCATCCTGGAAGAAGCCCGCGCCGAGCAGCGCACCGAACTGGTGTCGCAGCTGCAAGAGGGTGAAATCCGCGAAGGCGTCGTCAAGAACATCACCGACTACGGTGCGTTCGTTGACCTGGGCGGCATCGACGGCCTGCTGCACGTGACCGACATGAGCTGGAAGCGCGTCAACCACCCGAGCCAAGTGCTCGCCGTGGGTGACACCGTGAAGGTCCAGATCGTCAAGATCAACCCGGACACCCAGCGCATCAGCCTCGGCATGAAGCAGCTGCAGTCGGATCCGTGGGATGGTGTTGAAGCCAAGTACCCGGTCGGCGCCAAGTTCACGGGCCGCATCACCAACATCACCGACTACGGCGCGTTTGTTGAGCTGGAAGCCGGCGTTGAAGGCCTGGTCCACGTCTCGGAAATGTCCTGGACCAAGAAGAACGTCCACCCCGGCAAGATCGTCTCGACCTCGCAGGAAGTCGACGTGGTCGTGCTGGACGTCGATCCGTCCAAGCGTCGCGTGTCGCTGGGCCTGAAGCAGGCTCTGGCCAACCCGTGGGATTCGTTCCTCGAAACCCACCCGGTCGGCTCGACCGTCGAAGGCGAAGTCAAGAACGCGACCGAGTTTGGTCTGTTCATCGGCCTCGACAACGACATCGACGGCATGGTGCACCTGTCGGACATCGACTGGAGCGCCTCGGGCGAAGAAGCCATGGCCCGCTACAAGAAGGGCGACATGGTCAAGGCGAAGGTTCTCGACGTTGACGTCGAGAAGGAACGCATCTCGCTGGGCATCAAGCAGCTGGGTGGCGATCCGATGTCGGGCGACACCTATCGCAAGAGCCAGACCGTGACCGTCACGGTGACGGAAGTCACCACCGGCGGCATCGAAGTTCGCTTCGGTGAAGACGACGCCCTGATGACCGCCTTCATCCGCAAGTCGGACCTGTCGCGCGACCGTCAGGAACAGCGCCCCGAGCGCTTCGCCGTGGGTGACCGCGTCGACGCTCAGATCACCAACATCGACAAGGCGGCTCGCCGCGTTTCGATGTCGATCAAGTCGCTGGAAATGGCCGAAGAGAAGGAAGCCATCGAGCAGTTCGGCTCGTCGGACTCCGGCGCTTCGCTGGGCGACATCCTGGGCGCCGCCCTGCGCGAGCGGGCGACCCCGAAGGAATAGTCTTCCGCCCCTTCATCGGGACTGAAGTCAGCGGCGGCCGGAGCGATCCGGCCGCCGTTTTTCTTTGCGCCCATCCACCGTCTTGTTCCGCTAAGTCCTTGGACGGGGACGTCTTTGGTGAAGACAGCGCTCACCATGATGATCCCGATCGGGGGTCTAAACCGCGCGTTTCCTCCGTCTTGACGTGACGAGAGACGTTTCAGCCGAAACCCCGGTCAATGTGTGAGAAGCTTGCGCATATTCGCGCGAGCGGAGGCATGTAAACCCAGATTGAGGACCAAAGTCGGGATATCCTGTCTGCCTCGCATCAGGCCGCCGCCCAGGTCGGGCGCCAGAATCTCAACCTGCCTCTTGAAGACTCAACCACCCTTGGGCAAAGGTCCGCACGCGCCAGTTCCTCCCTCCGGCGCCGGGGATATCGATGATCAAGTCTGAACTCATCGCCAGGCTCGCGAATGAAAATCCGCACCTGACGCAGAAAGACGTCGAGCGCGTCGTCGGCGTCATTCTCGAGCGCATGATCGGCGCTCTGGAAGGCGGCGGTCGCGTCGAACTTCGGGGCTTTGGCGCCCTGTCGGTCCGCTCGCGCCCGGCGCGCTCGGGCCGCAATCCGCGCACTGGCGAAACCGTCGATGTCCGCGCCAAGCATGTGCCGTTCTTCAAGAGCGGCAAGGAACTGCGGGCCCGGCTCAACGCCGACGAGTAGTCTGACCCCGTCTTGACCTTGGGGGCCGAACGCCTTCAGCCTCGCGACTTTCAGCAGGGCTAATCGGCGAGACCGGGTCATGAGCGTCATCAAGGAATTTCGCGAGTTCATCTCGCGCGGCAACGTCATCGATCTCGCCGTCGGCGTGATCATCGGCGCGGCCTTCAACGGAATCGTCAAGAGCCTGGTCGACCAGGTGATCATGCCGCCGATCGGTCTGCTGACCGGCGGCCTGGACTTCTCCAAGCTGGAATGGGTGCTCAAGCCCGAAGACGCGGCCACCGAGGCCGTGGAGAAGGTCGCCGTTCAGTACGGGGCCTTCATCAACACCCTGATCCAGTTCCTGATCGTGGCGGCCGTCGTGTTCCTGCTGGTCAAGATCGTCAACGGCATCCGCCGCGCCGACGCCGCCGAGCCTGCGCCCGAAGCCCCCACGGCGCCGACGGCCCAGGAAGCCCTGCTGATGGAGATCCGGGACCTGCTGGCGAAGGGGGCGGCGCCGAAGGTTGCGGCGGCTGCGCCCAAGGCGGCTGTGGCGAAGGCGCCGGCCAAGACCGCCGCGAAACCCAAGCCGAAAATCTAAGCTCAAAATACTTGTCATCCCGGCCGCAGCGAAGCGGAGAGCCGGGACCCAGGGGCGACCGCAGTGCGCCGGCCCCTGGGTCCCGGACAGCCTCTGCGAGGCTTCCGGGATGACAAAGGTGAGAGCTACTTCCCGCTGGTCAGGCTCGGGCTGTCGAGGTCCAGCTTGGCGGCGGGGATCACCGTGGCGTTGGGCACGGCGGTCGGCAGGGTGTCGCCCATCGCCTT
This sequence comes from Alsobacter soli, assembly GCA_943371355.1. Lineage (GTDB taxonomy): Bacteria > Pseudomonadota > Alphaproteobacteria > Caulobacterales > Caulobacteraceae > Caulobacter. The sequence continues at coordinate 17,545 of CALRUN020000049.1, read as the reverse complement.
GAGGTCGCCGGCGACGATGATACTGGTCTGGGCCGGATCCATCATGCTCTTGGCGAAGGCCTGAACGTCGGCGGCGCTGACCGCCTCGACCTTGGCCGCATAGCTCTGGATCTCTTTCAGCGGCACGCCATAGACGGCCAGATTGCCCAGGATGTCGGCCAGGCCCTCGGAGGTGCCAAGGTCACGGCCAAAGCCGCCGACCAGCACCGACTTGCGGGCGGTCAGTTCACCGGCCGAGGCCGGCTCGGCCGCCAGACGGGTCAGCTCGGCCTGGACCAGGCTGACCACCTGACCGGCGGACTCGTTCTTGGTCTGCACCCGGGCCGAGAAGCCGCCGAACTGGCCCTGTGGGGTCAGGCTGGAGCCCGCGCCATAGGACAGCCCGCGCTTGATGCGGATCTCCTGGTTCAGGCGCGAGGAATAGCCCACCCCCAGCACCGCATTGGTCACCAGACCCGAATAGTAGTTGGGGTCGGCGCGGGTGATCGCCGGCTTGGCCAGGGTCACGGCCGCCTGGCCTGTGCCGGGCAGGTCGATGACCACATTGCGCGGCTTGTAGCCGGTCGGGGCGGCCGGTGTTGCCGGCGGCGGCGTGGCGGGCTTCTTCCAGCCGCCAAACGCCGTCTCGGCGAGCGCGAAGCCGGCTTCCGGCGACAGGTTGCCCGTCAAAACCAGCACGGCGTTGTCCGGCCGCCAGGCGGCGGTGTGCAGCTTGACCAGATCCTCGCGCTTGACCTTCGGCAGCGAGCCGGGCGTGCCGCCGGCCACGTGGCCATAGGCCGAGCCGGCATAGAGCACCGGCGCAGTGGCATAGGCGGCCAGGCTGCCCGGACGCTGATAGGCGACCGACAGGCCATCCAGGGTCTCGGCGCGAACACGGTCCAGTTCCTCGGCCTTGAAGACCGGGTTCTGGGCGACGTCGGCCATGATCGCCATGGCCGGGACGGCCTTGTCGGCGATGACGCTGAGGGTCAGGGACGAGGCTTCCCAGCCCGAGCCGGCCGTCAGGTTGGCGCCCAGGGCTTCGGTCTGGCGGGCGATGTCGACCGCGCCGCGGGTCTTGGTCCCCTCGGTCAGCAGGTCGGCGGTCAGGCTGGAGGCGCCGGCCAGGCCGGCCGGGTCAGAGCTGGCGCCGCCGCGTACGGTCAGGTCGGCGGTGATCAGCGGCAGGTCGCTGGACTTGGCGACGATCACCCGCAGGCCGTTGGCCAGGGTCTTTTCGACCGGCGAGGGCAGGACGGCGGCGATCGGGGCGGCGACGGCCGGGATCTTCTGGCGCTCGCCTTCCGGCGCCAGGGTGGTGATCGCGCCGTTGAACTTCACCGAAGCCACCTTGGGCGGAACCGGGGTGTTGTCCTTCTCGCCGGCCGGGCGGGCCGATTCCGGCAGGTAGCGGATCGAGGTGCGGCGATCATCGGCCAGCCACTTTTTCGCAACCCGCTGGACGTCGGCGGCGGTGACCGCCTGCAGCTCGGCCAGGTTGGTGTTGGCGCGGGCGGCGTCGCCGTCGGTCAGAAGGGCGTAGCCGATGGCGAAGGCGCGGCCGTCAATCTCCTCGCGGCGGCGCACGGCGTCGGCCAGCAGGCCGGTCTTGGCTTCGGCCAGCTCGGCGGCGGTGGGCGGGGCGTCGCGCAGGCGGGCGACCTGGGCCAGCAGGGCGCCTTCACCCTGCTCGGCTGTCTTGCCGCCGGCCATGACGGCGCCGACATAGAACAGGCCCGGCTGGGCGTTGGTCGGGCCCGACGAGAACACCGACTGGGCGATCTTCTGGTCATAGACCAGGGTGTCATACAGGCGCGACGACTTGCCGGCCGACAGGATGGCGTCCAGCACCGCCAGGGCCGGGGCGTCCTTGTCGGACGCGGCCGGGGCCAGCCAGGTGATCGCCACCGCCGGCAGCGGCACGTTGGGACCGTAGGTGTTGACCGTCTTGGGGCCGGTGCGCGCCGGCTCGACCACGGTGACCTTGGGCAGGGGCGCGGCCGGGGTCTTCAGCGGCGCGAAATACTTGTCGACCACGGCCTGCAGTTGGGCCTCGTCGAAATTGCCGGCCACGATCAGGGCGGCGTTGTCCGGACGATAATAGGTGGCGTGGAAGGCGCGGACGTCGTCGACCGTTGCCGCGTCCAGTTCCTCGATCGAGCCGATGCCCGGGCGCTTGTAGGGGTGGGCCGTGAACGACTGCTGGGGCACATAGAGGGCGAACAGGCGGCCATAGGGGTCGGCCAGGACGCGCTGGCGCAGCTCCTCCTTCACAACGTCGCGCTCGGAGGCGAAGACCGCCTCGTCGATGACCAGCGAGCCCAGGCGGTCGGCCTCGGCCCACAGCAGGCGCTCCAGATGGTTGGCCGGCACGACCTCATAGTAGTTGGTGAAGTCGTCATAGGTGGAGGCGTTGTTGAAACCGCCTACGTCCTCGGTCAGCCGGTCGAGGGTCTCGTTGGGCATGTTGCGCGTGGCCTTGAACATCAGGTGTTCAAAGAGGTGCGCGAAGCCCGAGCGGCCTTCCGGATCGTCCTTGGAGCCGACGCCGTACCAGACCTGCACCGTCACGTTGGGCGTGGTCGCATCCCGCGCCGTGAACACCTTCAGGCCATTGGCCAGCACTCGCTCCTTGTAGACGATCGGCGGCACGCTGATCGACGCGGTATCCGCGGCGAAGGCCCGGGGCGACAGGGCGGTGGTCGAGAGCGCCAGCGCCACCAGGGCGGCCTTGGCAAAGGGACGGATCATTCGGGAGAGCTCCAGCAAACGCGGTTGCCTGACCCTATCATCGCCCCGTGCGGGCGAAAGCTTACTGTCTTGTCATGAACTGCGGGGTGGGGGCTCCAGGATGAACCGGGCGCGCTGGGCGGGCGAGGGAACCATGCAGGCGTCCTTCTTCCCCATCAGCCGATAGCGGTTGGCGGCCAACCAGTCATAGGCGGCGTCAGCCGGCCCCCGGGGCAGGCGATCGACGAAGGCCAGCCAGCGCCAGGGGGGCTTCAGACGGCTTAGCAGGGCGCCGATGGCGGCGGTCTTTTCCAGGGCCTGCCCGTGGTCGATGAACAGGAAGCTGGCGGGGGTGTCCGGGTCGATGCCGTGGGCGATGGCCAGCTGGCGGCCATAGGGCGACTGGATCGGCGTGAAACGGATGACGCCCTCGCGGTCCAGCCTCAGCACCACGGCCACCGAGCCCGAGCAGAGATTGCAGACCCCGTCGAACAGCCACAGGCCATCGGGCGGGCTGTGCGACGCTGAACTCACTCGGCCTCCTGGCATTCGCGGCGCAGGGCCCTGAGGGCGTCGGGAACATCGCGGCGCATCAGGCCGCTGAGCACCGGCGCCGGCACGGCGAAGGGCGCGGCGGCCCACATCTCGTAGGTCACGCGGGTGGCGGTCCCGGCCTTGATCGGCTCCAGGGTCCAAGAACCTTCGCAGGCGCGGATGTCGCCGCCGACGCAGGTGAAGCGGATGCTGCGGTCGGGCTCCAGATCAATGCGCGAGGTCGAGCGAAGGGTCGGCAGAAAGAAGCCCCACTTGACCAGATGCTCGCGCAGTTCCGAGCGGCCGTCCGCTGCGCGGGACAGCACGCGGCACCGCTTGACCCCCGGGGTCATGCGAGCGGCGCGATCACAGTCGAGGATGGTGCGCCAGACCACGGCCGCGGGGGCGGGAATGTCGATGGCGGCCCGGACCATGCCGCCGCGACCGCGCGCGTCGGCATGGGCCTCGATGGGGATTTCGCCCGCGCGCAGGCGGTCGATCCAGCCGCCGTCGGCCAGAGCCGGGCCGGCCAGAAGCATCAGGGCAAGGGGGAGCAGCCGCCGCATCATGCTGACGCTAACGCGCCGACGGCCCCGCCGTCACGCGCCCGCGCGATTTTTCACCAGATCATCGACCACCGACGGATCGGCCAGGGTGGAGGTGTCGCCGAGACTCCCAAGTTCATTCTCCGCGATCTTGCGCAGGATGCGGCGCATGATCTTGCCAGACCGGGTCTTGGGCAGCCCCGGGGCCCACTGGATGACGTCGGGCGCGGCGAACGGGCCGATCTCGTGGCGGACCCACAGCACCAGGGCCTTGCGCAGGTCCTCGGTCGGCTCGACATCGGCGTTCAGCGTTACATAGGCGTAGACGCCCTGGCCCTTGATGTCGTGAGGGCAGCCGACCACGGCGGCCTCGGCGACGGTCTCGTGGGCGACGAGCGCGCTCTCGATCTCGGCGGTGCCCAGGCGGTGGCCCGAGACGTTGATCACGTCGTCGACCCGACCGGTGATCCAGTAATAGCCGTCGGCGTCACGGCGGCAGCCGTCGCCGGTGAAGTACTTGCCGGGATAGGTGCTGAAATAGGTCTCGAAGAACCGGCCATGATCGCCATAGACCGTGCGCATCATGCCCGGCCAGCTGTCGGTGATCACCAGATTGCCCTCGGTCGCGCCGTCCAGCACGCCGCCCTCGGCGTCGACCAGCTGCGGCTTGACGCCGGGCAAGGGCTTGGAGGCCGAGCCGGGCTTTAGGGCGGTCGCGCCGGGCAGGGGCGTGATCAGCATGCCGCCGGTCTCGGTCTGCCACCAGGTGTCGACGATCGGCAGCTTCTCCTTGCCGACCACGCGGTGGTACCAGAGCCAGGCTTCCGGATTGATCGGCTCGCCCACACTGCCCAGCAGGCGCAGGCTCGACAGATCGTTCTTCGTGACGTGCTCGTCGCCCTCGCGCATCAGGGCCCGCAGGGCGGTGGGGGCGGTGTAGAAGATCTCGACCTTGTGCTTGTCGATCACCTCCCAGAACCGGCTGGGGGTGGGATAGTTGGGCACGCCCTCGAAGATCAGACTGGTCCCGCCATTGGCCAGCGGGCCATAGACGACATAGCTGTGGCCTGTCACCCAACCCACGTCGGCCGTGCACCAGAAGACCTCGCCCGGCTTGTAGTCAAACACCGCCCAGAAGGTCCACGACGCCCAGGCCAGATAGCCGCCGGTGGTGTGCAGCACGCCCTTGGGCTTTCCGGTCGAGCCGGACGTGTAGAGGATGAACAGCGGATCCTCGGCGTTCATCGGTTCGGGCGCGCATTCGGCCGAGACCGCCTCGCGCACGTCCTGCCAGACGATGTCGCGGTTCTTGACCAGCGGCACGTCGGCGCCGGTCCAGCGGACCATCAGCACCTTGCCGACCCACGGGCAGCTTTTCAGGGCCTCGTCGATATTGGCCTTCAGCGGCACGCGCTTGCCGCCGCGCTTGCCCTCGTCGGCGGTGATCACGAAGTGCGAGGCGCAGTCCTGGATGCGGCCGGCGATGCTGTCGGGCGAGAAGCCGCCGAACACCACCGAGTGCACGGCGCCGATCCGGGCGCAGGCCAGCATGGCGACGGCCGCGATCGGGATCATTGGCAGATAGATCGTCACCCGGTCGCCCTTCTGGACGCCCTGCACCTTGAGGACGTTGGCCATGCGGCAAACCTCCTCGTGCAGCTGGCCATAGGTCAGGGTGTCGGAGGTTCCCGGCTCGTCGCCCTCGAAGATCAGGGCGACCTCGTCCTTCTTGTGCGGCAGATGGCGGTCGATGCAGTTGGCGCTGACGTTCAGCACCCCGTCGGCGTACCAGCGGATGCGGAAGTCGTCCTTGTTGAACGAGACGTCCTTGATCTGGGTGGGCGCCTTGATCCAGTCGAGGCGCGCGGCGATGTCGCGCCAATAGCCCTCGGGATCGGCCTCGACGCGGGCGAGGGCGGCCTCATAGGCGGCGGCGTTGATATGGGCCTGCTGCGCCAGGGCCTCTGGAACCGGGAAAACCTGTCCGTCGCTCACGCCGTCTACTCCCTTGGTCTTGTTGGGCGGGAGTTATGCGCGGCCCGTCCCGGGGCGCAAGAATACCTTTGCGGTTTCTTGCATGATTGGGCCGCGCTATGCCGAAGGCCTGTTCATTGCGGAGGTTCTCATGCTGCTGGCCCTGTCGACCTGGTCCGAGATCGAGACCTTCCTGAAGACGTCCAAGACCGTGGTCGTGCCCATCGGCTCCAACGAGCAGCACGGCCCCACCGGTCTGCTGGGCACCGACTGGCTGTGCCCGGAGATCATCTCGCACGAGGCCCAGAAGCTTTCGGACAGCGTGCTGGTGGCCCCGACCTTCAATATCGGCATGGCCCAGCACCATCTGGCGTTTCCGGGCACCATCTTCCTGCGGCCCTCGACCTTCATCGCCGCGATCGGCGACTGGGTGCGGTCGCTGGGCGCGCACGGCTTTGAGCGGATCTATTTCCTCAACGGCCACGGCGGCAATGTCGCCTCGATCGAGGCGGCGTTCTCGGAGATCTATGCCGATTACAGCTTCCGCGGCGCGCGGGCGCCGTTCGCCCTGAAGCTGAAGAACTGGTGGGACCTGGCCGGCGTCAACGCCCTGGCCAACCGGCAATTCCCGGTGGGTCATGGCAGCCATGCCACCCCGTCCGAGATCGCGGTGACCCAGTGGGCCTATCCGGAGACCATCAAGACCACGGCCTATGAGCCGAAAATCGCGCCGACCGGGCCGATCCGCGAGGCTCTGGACTTCCGCGCCCGCTATCCCGACGGCCGCATGGGCTCGGATCCCGCCCTGGCGACGCCCGAGAAGGGCGGCGAACTGGTGACCATGGCCGCCCGGGCGCTGATCGAGGATCTGGCGGCGTTCTCGGCGGAGAAGGCTCCGGGGTAAACCCCGCCTCCGTTGAGAGCGGGATCGGTCTAGGCCGCCAGCGACTGGGCCGGCGGGCCGCCCTTGATCCGCAGCTCGCCCATCCGCTCGGCCAGGCGCGTGGCCTCCTGGGCCAGGGCGTGGCTGGCGGCGGTGGTCTCCTCGACCATGGCGGCGTTCTGCTGGGTGACCTGGTCCATCTGGTTCATGGTCGTGTTGATCTCGGCCAGTCCGCGCGCCTGTTCGGCGGCCGAGGCGGCCATGGAGTCAACCAGTGCGTCGATCTGGTCCACTTCCTCGGCGATCGCCCGGAGGGCCTCGCCGGCCTTGCCGACATAGTCGACACCCTGGCCCACCTCGGCCGCGCTGGTGGCGATCAGGGTCTTGATCTGCTTGGCGGCGTCGGCCGAGCGCTGGGCCAGGGCCCGCACTTCCTGGGCCACGACGGCGAAGCCACGACCGGCCTCGCCCGCCCGGGCCGCCTCGACCCCGGCGTTCAGGGCCAGCAGGTTGGTCTGGAAAGCGATCTCGTCGATCACGCCGATGATCTGACCGATCTGGCTGGACGATTTCTCGATGGCCCCCATGGCGCCGACCGCCTGATCGACGACGGCTCCGCTGTTGCCGGCCGCGGTGCGAGCCTGTTCGACCACCTTGCGGACGCGATTGGCGCCCTCCGCCGTCTGGCGCACCGTCGTGGTGATCTGATCCAGGGCGGCGGCGGCTTCTTCCAGGCTGGCGGCCTGATGCTCGGTGCGCCGCGAAAGGTCATCAGCGGCTTCGGTGATCTCGGCCGTGCCGCCGTGAATCATCGAGACGCCCTCCAGCGAAGCCGCGATCACGCCCGACAGCTTTTCAGCAGCGGCGTTGTAGTCGGTGCGCAGGCGCTCGTAGCCCGGGGGGAAGGCCTGGTCGATCCGATGCGATAGGTCGCCGTTCGAGAGACACCTCAGGGCGTCGCCCAGATTGCTGACGACGGATGACTGGGCGGCGTCCTCGGCGTCGCGCCGGGCCTCCGCCGCGCGCCGTTCGGCTTCCAGGGCCTCGCGCACGTCCGTCGCCTTCAGCTCTTTCTGACAGCTTTCGACGGCGTCACGGAAGGCCTGGACGGCCCTGGCCATGTCGCCGATCTCGTCCTTGCGTTCGCTTCGGGGCAGGGTGCCGGCGACGTCGCCGGTGGACAGGCGCCGAAGGCACCGGGTGATCTCGTTGAGCGGGGCGACCAGACCCCTTCGCGCGGCGACGACCAGGCCCACGGCGAGCAGGGCCGCGACCAGCAGCAGGGCGGCCATGACGGCCTGACCGATCGAGCCCAGGCGGCGCTCGGTAGCGGCGTCGCGGTTTGCGGCGGTTTCGATCCTGTTGGACGCCTGTTCCATCTTGTCCTCCAGGGCGGAGAACTGGGCGTTGAACCCCGGCAGCTGACTGCGCGCCGCCGCTGGGTCGATGTCGGCGACGGCGATCAGGCTGGATGCGGCCGCGATATAGGCGCCGAGCGGCGCCTCGACTTCGCTCAGGGCCGCTTTGACGAGTGGGTCGGTGGCGATCTTGGCGTTGGTGGAAATGTCGTCCTTGAAGGCCGCGACATGCTCGGCCAGATCGGCCCGCACGACCTTGATATCGATCCCCAGGGCAGGATCGCTGGACATGATCGCGCCCCCGACATCGCCGCGCAGGGCGTCGTGCATCATGTCGGCATGCATGTGAAGGCGCAGGATGCGGGCGGATAGGGCGGCGCGCTCCAGAGCCTTGTCCAGGCTGAACGCCACCCAAAGTCCCGTTCCCGCCGTAGCGGCGCAGAGCAGCGCGGCGCCCGCGCACGCTCCGATGATCTTCTGTCCCAATGACGCCATCAGCCCGCCTCCCCATGAGAAACCGCTTCCGTTGGGTCAGATCATGAGGACGACATGTCTAATGGCTGTTAACTCTACCGTGGCTGCGGGGCGACAAAACGTCGCGCGGTCAAGCGGTTAGCACCTCGCCCTGCGCGATCCGGACGGGCCAGGCAACCAGGGTCTGGCCGGGACAGGGACCGGCAACACAGACCCCATCCTCGATCCGGAACAGCGCCGCGTGGCCGCCGCACAGGATCAGGTCGTTGTCGCGGGTCAGATATCGCCCGGCGAAGCCCGCCATCGGCCAGCCGGCATGCGGGCAGCTGTCGACATAGCCGAACACGGCCTCGCCCTGCCGCACCACGAAGCCTGCGAACAGGGCCTCGTCCTGGCGGAAGCGAAACCCCTTGGCGCCGGGCGAGGGGATCTCGTCCAGAGCGCAGAGCACCGTCCCGGGAGCTGGGCGGGCAGGATTGTCGGGATCGGATCGCACGAACGGACGCTAGACCTCGCCGATCGCCACGCGCCAGGCGCGGACCTCGACGCTGTCGAACACGCCGGCCAGGGTGAAGGGGTCGTTGTCAGCCTGGGCCTGGGCGGCGGCCAGGTCGTCGGCCTCGACGATCAGCAGGGAGCCGACCGGATTGCCATCATCGCCCAGCAGGGCGCCGGCCAGCTTCAGCCCGGTCGAGGCCTTCAGATAGTCGAGATGGACGGGGCGGGTGGCCAGACGCGTCTCGAGCGCGCCGGGCTTGTCCTTGCAGGTGATGGCGAAGAGGGGCATCGGGCGCTCCTTATATATAACAGCGTTCAGGCTTCTGATTTCAGCGGGCGCGACAGCAGCCCCGCGATGGCGGCGTCGACCTCGGCTTCACCCGCCAGAATGGCGGCGACGGCCTGGCAGATCGGCATCTCGACGCCAAGCCGCGCGGCCAGGTCGCGGACCGCCGGGGCCGAGGCGACGCCTTCGGCCACTGACAGCTTGCCGGCCAGGGCCTCCTGCAGGGTCATGCCCCGGCCGAGGGCCAGGCCCACGCTCATATTGCGTGACTGCGGGCTGGAGCAGGTCAGGACCAGATCGCCCAGGCCGCACAGGCCGGCCACGGTCTCGGCCTTGGCGCCCAGGGCCATGGCCAGGCGCGTCAGTTCGGCGAAGCCCCGGGTGATCAGGGCGGCGTGGGCGCTGCGACCCAGGCCCTTGCCCTCGACGATGCCGCAGGCGATGGCCAGCACGTTCTTGACCGCCCCGCCGGCCTCGGCGCCGATCATGTCGGCGGCGATGTAGGGGCGGAAGGTCGGGGTGGCGATGGCCTCGGCGATGGCGCGACCCAGGGCCTCGTCCTCGCAGGCCAGGGTGACGGCGGTGGGCAGGTTGCGGGCCACCTCGCCGGCGAAGCTGGGGCCCGACAGCACGGCCAGAGGCGCGCCCGGCAGGGTTTCGACGGCGACCTCGGTCATCAGCTTCAGCGTGCCCTGCTCGACACCCTTGGCGCACAGCACCACCGGAACGCCGGGGCGCAGGTGCGGGGCCAGGGCCTTGAGGGCCGAGCGCAGATGCTGGGCCGGGGCGACGGCCAGGATCAGGTCGCAGGACGCCAGGCCGGCCATGTCGGCGACCGCGGCGATCTCGGTCTCCAGCACGACCCCGGGCAGGAACAGGGTGTTCTCATGGTTGGCGGCGATGCTCTCGACCACCTCGGTCTCGCGGGCCTGCAGGGTGACCCGCAGACCGGCCCGCGCGCAGACCTGGGCCAGGGCCGTGCCCCACGCGCCCGCGCCGATGACACCCGCGTGCTGGAAGCCCACGTTCTGGAAGGTTGTCATGCCTTGGCTCCCTTGCGACCGAAACTGTTGCTCGGATTGGATAACGCCGCCGCCTCGTCCAGGGGCCAACGCGGACGGGCGACGGCGTCGAGATCATCGCTGATGCCCAGGGCCAGACGCTCGGCGCCGGCCAGGGCGATCATGGCGGCGTTGTCGGTGCAATAGGCCAGGGGCGGGGCGTCGAACGAAAAGCCGTTGTCGTCGCAGTTCTTGCGCAAGGCGGCCTTGACCGCGCCATTGGCCGCGACGCCGCCGGCCACGACGAAGCGCAACGGCTGGTCGGGGTGGCTCTCTCGATAGAGCTTCATCGCCCGGTCGGTGCGTTCCGAGAGCTGGCGGGCGATGGCGGCCTGCACGGCGGCGGCCAGATCGGCGCGCGATTGTTCGTCGGTGATCTTCTCGGCCTGGCGCGCGGCTGCGGTCTTCAGGCCCGAGAAGGAAAAGTCGCAGTCCTTGCGGCCCAGCAGGGCGCGGGGCAGCTCGAACTTGCTCGCATCGCCGCTCATCGCCAGCTTCTCCAGCGCCGGACCGCCCGGATAGGGCAGGCCCAGCGACTTGGCGATCTTGTCGAAGGCCTCGCCGGCCGCGTCGTCGATGGTGGTGCCCAGGCGGGTGCAGGCCCCGACCCCCGCGACCTCCAGCAGCTGGCAATGGCCGCCGGAAACCAGCAGCAGCAGGAAGGGATAGGGAATATCGGCGCCCAGCCGGGCCGAGACCGCATGGCCCTCCAGATGATTGACCGCCACCAGCGGCACGTCGCGGGCCAGGGCTACGGCCTTGCCGAAGGCCAGCCCCACCATGACGCCGCCCACCAGACCGGGCCCGGCCGTGGCGGCGACGCCGTTGATCTGGTCGAAACCGATGCCCGCCGCCCGCATCGCCTCGGCGGCGATGGCGTCGATGGCCTCGACATGGGCGCGGGCGGCGATTTCCGGCACGACGCCGCCGAACGGCGCATGCTGCTCGAACTGGGTGCCGATGATCGAGGACAGCACCGTGACCGTTCCGTCGCCCGCACGGCGCACGACCGAGGCCGCGGTCTCGTCGCAGCTGGTCTCCAGGCCAAGGATGGTCAGGGTCTTAAGGGTTTGCATTCGGTTGCGGGCTTTCCGCCGCTCCTGTAGCAGCAGGGCTTCTGTCTCCCGCAGGTAACGTTCCGACCGTGTCCCGGCAACCTCCCATCCGTATTGGCGCCCGTGGCTCCAAGCTGTCCCTGGCCCAGTCCGGTCTCATGCAGGCGCGGATCGCCGCCGCGCTGGGCGGATCGCCCGGTGAGGAAGAGGCCTATGCGCCCCTGATCCCGATCGTCACGACCGGCGACCGCATCCAGGATCGCCGCCTGATGGAGATCGGCGGCAAGGGCCTGTTCACGAAAGAGATCGAGGAAGCCCTTCTGGACGGCCGCATCGACTGCGCCATCCATTCGCTGAAGGACATGCCGGCTGAACTGCCGCCGGGCCTGATCCTGGCCGCCACGCCCGAGCGCGAGGATCCGCGCGACGCCTTTATCAGCAACATCTGCGATCGGCTGGAAGACCTGCCCCACGGCGCGCGCCTGGGCACGGCCAGCCTGCGCCGGCAGGCCCAGGCCCTGCATGTGCGCCCGGACCTTGAGATCGTCATGCTGCGCGGCAATGTCGACACCCGCCTGGCCAAGCTTGAACGCGGCGAGGCCGATGCCATCCTGCTGGCCCAGTCAGGCCTGAACCGCCTGGGTCTGGGCCATCTGCCCAAGAGCTGGCTGGACCCGATCGCCTGTCCGCCAGCCCCGGGCCAGGGCGCGCTGGTCATCGAGACCCGCCTTGAAGATGTAAACGCCGGCTGGCTCGACGCCGTCCGCTGCCGCCCCACCACGATCTGTGTCGCGGCCGAGCGCGGCGCGCTCTACGCCCTGGAAGGCTCGTGCCGCACCGCCATCGGCGCCTACGCCATCCTGGATGGCCGGCGCCTGTCGATGATCGTCGAAGCCCTGACCCCCGATGGCGTGCAGCGGTTCCGGCGCGAAGGTGAAGTCACGCTCGATGGACCTGACGATATTCCGGCCGCTCGTGAACTGGGCCTGTCGCTGGGCGCGGCCGTGCGGGCCGAGGGCGGCGACGCCCTGATCCTGCCGGACTAGCCGATGCGCAAGGGCGGCACGGTCTGGATCACCCGCGCCCGCCCCGGCGCCGAGGCGACCGCCCGCCGCGTCGAGGCCCAGGGCTTTACGGCGCTCGTCGATCCCCTGCTGGAGATCCGGTTTCTCGCGCCGGTGGTTGACCTGGCCGGGATAGGGGCTCTGGCCTTCACCAGCGCCAACGGCGTCGAGGCTTTCGCGCGCCTGACCGCCGCGCGCGACCTTCCGGTCTTCGCCGTGGGCGATGCGACGGCCCGCGCGGCCCGGGCGGCGGGGTTCGCCGAGCCTTTCAGCGCCGACGGCGACGTCGAGGCGCTGGCCGCCCTGATCGCGCAAAGCCGCCCCGGACCTGTCCTGTCGGTCAGCGCCAGCGAGCCCGCCGCCGACCTGCCGGCGCTGCTGACGCGGGCCGGGGTCGCGGCGCGGACCCTGGCGGTCTATGCCGCGATCGACCGCCTGCCCGCGCCGGAGACCCTGGCGCAACTGGCCGGGTTCGAGGCCGTGCTGCTGCAGTCTCCCCGCGCCGCGCGAGGGCTGGCCGCCCTTCTCGACCAGACGCCGGCGCCCGCGCTTCACGCCCTTTGCCTGTCGCCGGCCGTGGCGGAGCCGCTCCTGGCGGCGCAACGCCTGGGCCGTCTCGGCTCTGTGGCCTTTGCGCCTCGACCCCGTGAATCTGCCCTGATCGAACTGCTTGGGCGATAGCTGCACATTGCGCGTCGGTGCGGCGTGGGGCACGAATGGCGTATGAACGCCGCTCCAGATCCCGCTGAAATCGTCACCCCCAGCGATCCCGCGCTGTACGCCCGCCGTCGCCCGCTTCTGGGCCCAGGTTTCTGGGCGATGATCGCCCTGTGCGTGGCCTGTGTGATCCTGGGCGCCCTCGTCACCCGCTACGGGCCGACCTGGTTTCCGGTGAAGGGTTCCGCCGACAGCCAGATTCGCGCCACCCCCAGCGCCACGCCGCCGTCCGCGCGCCTGCCGGTCGGCTCGCCACTTCCGGTTGAGGCCGCCACGCCGGCCCTGGCGGGCTCCGCCGTCGAGATCGAGCGCCTCGAGGCCCGTCTCGCCGCTCTGGAAGCCGGCCAGAAGGGCGTCCTGGACGCCGCCGCCGCTTCGCTGGCCGCCGCCTCCCTGGCGGACGCGGCCCAGACCTCGGGCCCGTTCGATGAAGAACTGGCCAGTCTTGGACGGGTGTTGCCGATGTCGCCCGACCTGCGCGCCCTGTCGCGCCTGGCCCAGACGGGCGCCCCGACCCGCGCCGGTCTCGCCGCCGAGTTCGAGGCCCTGGCCGGCCGCGCCGCGACCGCCGCGCGCGATCCGGGCGAGGAGGCCGACCTGCTGGCGCGCATCCGCTACGCCCTGTCCGGCATCGTCTCGATCCGCCAGGTGAGCTCGACGCGCGGAACGACGCCAGACGCCAAGCTGGCGCGCGCCCAGCGACTGCTCGATGAAGGCGATGTCGAGAGCGCGATCCGGACCCTCGACGCCCTTCCTGATCCAGCCCGTCTGGTCCTCGCCCCGTGGCTGGCCTCGGCCGAGCGCCGTGTCGAGGTCGATCGCCACGTGGCCGCCATCCGCGCCGACGCCCTGGCAGCCCTGGCCCAGGTTTCGCGGGCCGCGCCATGATCCGCGCGTCCTTCATCCTGTTCCTGGTGGCGGCGGTCGCCGTCGCGACCCTGGCCTTGATGGGCGAGCCGGGCCGCGCCCATCTCGACTGGATGGGCTGGCGGGTCGAGATGACCGCCGCCGCGGCCGCGCTCCTGACCCTGTTTTCCGCCCTGATGGCCACGATCCTATGGCGCGGCCTGATCTGGGTGGTTGAGGCGCCGCGCCGCGCGGCGCGCGCCCGCGCCGAAAGCAAGCGCCAGCAGGGTGTCGAGGCCCTGTCGCGCGGTTTCCTGGCCGTGGCGGCGGGTGACGGCTCCGAGGCCCGGCGCCTGGCGCAGAAGGCCGCGGACCTCGCCGAGGATGCGCCCGCCCTGGTTCGCGTGCTCGCCGCCCAGGCGGCCGAGGCCGCCGGCGACCACGTGGCCGCCAAGGCCGCCTACAACGCCATGCTGGGTTTCCCGGAGATGCGGCTGGCCGGCCTGCGCGGCCTGATGCAGACCGCCCTGTCCGAGGGCGACAGGCTGACCGCCGTGCGCCACGCCGAAACCGCCTTCGGCCTGGCCCGCACCGCGCGCTGGGCCTGGAGGGCCCTGCTGGAATCCCGGCTCGAGGCGGGTGACTGGGCCTCGGCCCTCGATCTGGCCCAGGGCGCCCTGGACCGCAAGATCGTGCCGCCCGTGGTCGCCGAGCGCGCGCGCGCCGCCCTGCTGGCCGCCTCCGCCGCCAGCCTTGAAGGCTCCGAGGATCCGCGCAAGCGCGGTCAGGCCCTCGATTTCGCGACCCAGGCCGTCAAGCTCAAGCCCGACTTCGCGCCGGGCGTGGTGATGGCCGCCCGCCTTCTGGCCGCCGACGGCAAGGTCGCCAAGGCCGGGCAGCTGATCGAGGCGGCCTGGAAGAGCGCGCCGCATCCGGCCCTTTGGCTGGCCTATCGCGACCTGAAGACCAATGAGACACCCAAAGCCCGCGCCGCCCGTCTGGCCGCCCTGGCGGCGATGAAGCCCGACGCCCGCGAGAGCCGCATCCTGCGCGTCGAAAGCGGCCTGGTGGGCGGCGATCCCGTCGCGGCCCGCGCCGCCGCGCGTCTGCTTGACGAAGAGGCCCCCACGGCCCGTTTCGCCGGCCTGATGGCCCGCGTGGCTTTCGCCAATGGCGAGGCCGACGAGGCCCGCGCCTGGATCGCCCGCGGCTCGGCGGCGCCGCAGGAGCCGGACTGGTCCGATCTTGACCCTGAAGGTCGCGCCTTCGCCTATGACCGCGAGGACTGGGCGCGGCTGGCCGTCAGCTTCGCCGAGACCGGCGAGTTGATCCATCCGCGCCACGAGCGGCGCGAGCGCACCATGAACGATCTGCCCGAACTGCCTTCGGCCTATGTGGAATCGACGCCTTTCGTCCGCGCGGCCGAGGTCGGCGGCCCCCTGATGCCGATCCCGGACGATCCTGGCGTCTTCGACGCTGCGCCGCTTCCGGAGCCTTCCGGAGAGGGTCCGGCGCCGCGTCGCAACACGGCCTCACGTAGACGCTTGGCAAGCGGCCCGCGCGCCGCTAAATAGGCGCCTCCTCGCGCCGGGGCTCGTCCCCAACGCGCCGTGGGCCGCTTTAGCTCAGCTGGTAGAGCACATCATTCGTAATGATGGGGTCAGGTGTTCGAGTCACCTAAGCGGCACCATTCTCGCCCCCGCCGGCTAGCGCCGGGTGTGGCGTTGGCTGGGAAACGTCCAATACGCGCCAGAATGGCCTACGAATTGCGCGCCATGCGTGCTTTGCGTTGAGAGTTCGCGACTCTTTTGTGGTCAAGCTTGAGCGTATGGTTAATTGTCACGAAAGACTGTTACCCTGTTCGCAATAAGGGGTTGATCTCGTGCTGTTGGCCGCAACTGTCATCCTGGGCTTCGTGGCCTTGTTGATCTGGCCCAGCATTGAGCGCCCCCTGCTGCGGGCTCTCCGGCAACTCAAGCGTCGCCGACCATGACTCTGGTCGAGTTCTCCATCAGATCATCAAATCTGTGGCAATTATGTCGCGCGGGCGTCGGATAATATTCGCATCGGGCCTGGATCTCGCCTGACGCGTGAATAATCGGACGGATTGAGCCGTTTGTTGTGCGGTTTTGCACAGCGGAGTCTTCGCGTTTCGTTGACGCTGTGACCGGAAGTGCTGGTTTTCGCTTAAAAAAATGGCTGGTTGGCTGCAGATGCACGCATCTTTGGCTGTCTCGCCCTAGACTTGCAAAAAGTTGCTGGAGCGCTGTTCGCTCTTGCAGTATAGGTTTCTGAACTCTTAATCGCTTTTTTTTGGAAGGTCGCCATGTCAACGCGTCTCACGAGCGCCATCGTTCTGGGTCTGGCGATCATCGCCGGCCCGATGGGTGGTTCGGTTCTGGCTCAAACCCCGCCCGCCGCCGCCCCCACTCCCGCGTCGCTCCAGACGGTCATCGCGACGGCCGCTCGCGCCCGCGCCGCGCAGCCCGGCTTCGCGGCCCTGACGGCTGATCAGAAAGCTGCTGCGCTGAAGGCGGCCATTCAGGCCGCTCTGGCCGATTCCGGCGCCACGCCTGCGGTTATGGCCGCCGCCCTGACCACGGCCGCCAACAACAGCGTCATTCCCGCTGGGCTGGCTGTTTCGATCGCGGCGGATGTCGCCCCGGCGCTGGCCACGCAAGTGGCCGCCAACATCACCACGGCGCCCGCGCCCACGGCGACGGCTTCGACCGGCGCTGTCACCACGGAGTCCACCGTGAGCGTTCTGACCAACCTGCAGAGCACCACGACCCCCGGCGGCACCCCCGATGTTGCGGCCCCGGCCACGGTCGTCGTGGCGCCCTTCGACCCCTGCGCGGGCGTTGTGGCCGCCTACTGCGGTTAAGTTAAGGGAGGGCGAGCCCGGCTCGCCCTCACTGCTCTGTGTTTGTGTTTGGATCTGACGGGCGTTTTTAGGCGCCTTGAGGTGGGGATAGACGATATGCGAATTCTGACGACAGCGGCCGTAGCGGCCGCGCTCATGGCGGCTGTTCCCGCCGTTTCCGTGGCTCAAGATCTGGGCTCGAACTTCAAGCGCGACAAGAACACCAGTGTTCGTCAGCGCCCGCGCCCTGACTATGAGGCCATCGGCGTGAAGGCCGGCGGTTTCACGCTGTATCCGCGCGTGACCGTTGAAGCCGTGCATGACGACAACATCTACGCCGTTGCGTCGGGCGAACAGTCCGACGTCATCTGGAAGGTCAAGCCGGAAGTGGCGGCCCGCTCGAACTGGTCGCGCAACGCCCTGGGCGCTTTCGCCTCGGCCTCGGTGAACCGCTATGCGGACTTCGACACCGAAAACAGCGAGGAATACACCCTCGGCTTCAACGGCCGCCTCGACGTCGAGCGCGGGACCTACATCTCCGCGTCGGCCCAATGGCAGAACCTGATCGAGCCCCGTTCGGCGATCACCGCCGGTACGCCGGCTGGCGCGACGGCGAAGCCGGTCGAGTACTACCTGTGGTCGGAAAACCTGACCGCCGTGAAGGAATTCAACCGC
>CALRUN020000048.1:0-31870 GCA_943371355.1 Alsobacter soli | reverse complement strand
CTGTGGCGGGACAGGGTTCTCTTCGGTGCGGCGTCAGAGGGCTCCAGAGGCTTTCAACAGCTCTTCCCCGAGTACAGGACTTAGATTCAGGGGCTGGATCTCGTTTCGAGACTCCTGCTCCATCAGGCTGTCCAGGAAGCGCGCGGGGTCCCTGACGTCATTAGCCTGAAGCACATCTGGGCCATATCGCCACCACTGACTAGCCAGCAGGCGCTCGATTATGCTGTCGTCAAAACGATAACGAATGACCCTGGCGGGAACACCGCCCATGATGGCGTAGGGCGGCACATCCTTGGTCACGACAGCCCGGGCGCCGATAATGGCGCCGTGACCAATGGTGACCCCGCGCTTGATCATGGCCTGGTCGCCGATCCAGACGTCGTGGCCAATGTAAACGGACGGATCGTGTCGCGGGAAGGTTTTCAGGTAGAAATGTTCCGCTCCTACATCCTTTAGATAGGCCCTAACCCCCCCCAAAGGGCCCGAATTATGGGAGAACGGATGTGAAGATACCCAGTCGTCCGGATGTGACGATCCCATCAGACTGACGCCCAGAGCGATCGAGCAATACCGCCCAATATTCAGATAAGGGTCATAGCGTGAGAAGCTGTACGAAAAAGCGCCGATTGCATTGGGGATGACCGTACCGGTCATGATGTGGCTATAGGGTTCCAGAACAGCGGAGCGGGGAATATGGAATTTCGTTCCCAGGGGCCATTGTTCCGGACCCTGGGTGATGATCCGGCCGTTGATGAGCAACTCACGCGCAGCGGCGTTTACGGTAAAATTCACAGGACGTTCCGAAAGCCTAGTTTTTGCAGATAGGGCGCTAGTCGCTGCCGCCAACTTTCACCAGAAGGAGCCGGTGACCGAACGGGAGACGGCGTTATCGTTTCGGAAAAATCCCGACGCCACACCACGCCCTGGCGAAGCGTTCTTGCCGGCGCTCCGGCAATAATGGCGTCGGCGGGTGTTTCGCCCGCGACGATGGATCCCGCTGCGATCACGCTTCCATCTCCCACGCGCGCCCCCTTGAGGATCATGCATCGCAGGCCGGCCCAGACGTGGTTTCCGACGTGGACTGAGGCGGCGGGATTGATCCGCCGGCCGGTCTCGAGGTCGTAGATGGGATGGATGTCGCTCAACGAGACATAGACCTGGGACGAGATCATGCAGTCCTCGCCAAAGATGATCTCTCCAGCTTCGTGGAGCTGAAGCGAGCCCTGAACCATGGTTGTTCTGGCGCCCACCGACAGGCGGGCG
Source organism: Alsobacter soli (assembly GCA_943371355.1). GTDB lineage: Bacteria > Pseudomonadota > Alphaproteobacteria > Caulobacterales > Caulobacteraceae > Caulobacter. The sequence goes on along the minus strand of CALRUN020000048.1, from coordinate 30,607 downwards.
TCTGAGCAGAGGACATTGACGAAGCCATGAAGGTGGCAAGCTTCGCCGACCTCGACATGATTGTTGTCGCCTCTGATGGAAAGATTGATCCCGAGTCTGGTTCCCGCCCCCAGGATGACCGTGTTGCCCTCACCCTCGATGATGACGCTGTGGGGGCTCACTGCGGGAGGATCAGGCACCGTGGCTGCAAAGCCAGCAGGCGCAAAAGCGCTGATCGCCACACCGGGGCCGACAATCAACCGGTTCCCCCGGCCACGAATGACGATTCTGGCTGTGACCGTCGCGTCCCTCGCGACCTCGATCACATGATCCGCGCCCTCGTATTCAATGGTCGCAGGAACGGAAGGAAGATGCGGAGAAACCAAGCTTTGCTCCAGGCGTGGACGTTGATCGTAACGAGGAACGCGGGAAGCGTCAGCCGAATATGGTGCGGAGAGGTTGACGCCCCCTGGGTCCAGAGTGAAAGGGAGGGGGAAGGCCGCGACCCGAAAGCGGTTCGCGAAACAGGGGCAAGCTGGTGGCGTCCAAGAAAATTCTCTTTATCCATCAGAATTTTCCCGGACAGTTCCCACACATCGCCGACGCCCTGTTGGCGCGGGGCTATACGGTGGCCGCCATCTGCGGCGAGTCCGCCAAGGCCAGGCCTGGGGTCACGCTGCATCGCTGGAAGCTGGCGCGCGGATCGACACCCGGAATCTTTGACCCCGCCACGCGCGCTGAGGCTGACCTGCTTCGGGCTCATGCTGCAGCGATGGTCGCCTGGGAGATGAAAGCCAAAGGCTTCGTGCCGGATCTCATCATCGGCCATCCCGGCTGGGGCGAAACCATTCACATGAGCGAGGTTTTCCCGGGCGTTCCCCAGATCGCCTTCGGAGAATTCTTCTACAAATCTCACGGCGGCGATGTCGCTTTTGACCTGGAGTTCGAGCGCAGCACGCCGGCGTCTGACATGAAGGTTCACGCCAAGAACCTGGGCATGGCCCTGGCCTATAGCGAGGCCGACGTGATCGTCTGCCCGACGCCTTTTCAGGCCAGCACCTTGCCGGCCGGGCTTCAGAGCCGGATCCGGATCATCCATGAAGGCGTCGATATCTCCAACGCCTCGCGCAAACTTGATGCGCGGTTTACCCTTGCCGATGGCCGGATTCTGGATGGATCCAAGCCGGTCATCACCTTTATCAACCGCAATTTCGAACGCCTGCGCGGCTTTCACATCTTCATGAGGGCCCTTCCGGCGCTGCTTGAGCGCTGCCCTGACGTCGAGGTGCTGCTGATCGGCAGTGACAGTGGCAAGGGCTATGGCGCGGGCCTTCCCGACGGGAAAACCTGGCGAGGTGTGATGATGAAGGAGTTGGGTGACCGTCTTGACGTCAGTCGGCTCCACTTCACGGGGCCGCTCCGACATGCCGACATGATTTCAGCCCTGTCGATCTCATGGGCGCATGTCTATTACACCTATCCCTTTGTTCTTTCATGGTCTTTGGTCGAGGCCATGGCCTGCGAGTGTCTGATCCTGGGCTCGGACACAGCGCCCGTGCGCGACGCCATCACGTCGGGACACAATGGCGTTCTGAATGACTTCTTTGATGTCGACGCCTTGAGCCAGGCCATGATCAAGGCCTGCGAAGAGCCCGAAGCGTTTGCGGCCTTGCGGCCTGCCGCGCGCACCACGGCCCAGGCCCTGTTCGATCGGCAAACGGTCGGTGTGCCGGCCTGGCTGAACCTGATCGATGAATTACTGGCCCGGTCCTGAGCCCAGGCCTTTGCTTCGCCGCTTTTGGCGTCATGCTCGGCTCTCATGATCCTTCGCACGCTTAGCCCGCTCCTGCTGTTGACCCTGGCGGTCTCGGCCCCCTCCTCCGCCCAGGCGCCGGCCGAACCGCGTCTTGGTCTGCCGATCACTTGTGTTCCGGGCAAAACCTGCGAAATCCAGAACTATGTTGATCGCGACCCCGGCCCGGGCGTCACCGATTATCGCTGCGGATCAAGAACCTATGAGGCGCATTCCGGACTCGATATCCGACTGCTCGACATGGCGGCGCAACGCGCCGGCGTCGATGTCCTGGCGGCGGCGGACGGCAAAGTTCTGCGCGTCCGGGACGGCGTTACGGATATCTCGGTGAAGGATGTCGGCGCGGCGGCGGTCAAGGACCAGGAATGCGGCAATGGCCTGGTGATCGAGCATGTCGGCGGCCTCAGCACTCAATACTGCCACATGGCCAAGGGAAGCCTCCGGGTCAGGGCGGGTGACACGGTCAAGGCGGGGGTCGCCCTGGGTCAGGTCGGGCTTTCGGGAAACACCGAGTATCCCCACCTGCACATGACGGTTCGGAAGAACAATGTGGTGATTGACCCTTTTGCTCCTGGTCCCGGGGCGTCGGGACAATGCGGATCCGATCAGGATTTATGGCGCCCCGACGCGCGGGCGGCTCTGGCTTATAAAGAGCGCGCGGTCCTGAACGCAGGATTCACAACGGGTCCTGTCACCATGGCTCAGGTCGAAAATGGCGGGCTGCCAAGGCCAGGCGCCAATGCACCCGCCCTTGTGGTCTATGTCCGCGCGCTGGGACTCCAGCAGGGCGACGTGCAATCGCTGTCCATCACGGACCCGTCCGGCAAAGTTCTCGCCGCCAGCAGTGCCGATCCCGTACCCCGCAACCAGGCGCAGAGACTGCTCTATGTCGGCCAGCCCCGCCCTGCGGCGGGCTGGCCCAAGGGGCGCTACAGCGCCGCCTATACGGTCAAGCGCGAGGGGCGGGTCGTTCTGGAACGAACGCTGGGCGCGAACCTGTAACCCACAAACCACGCAAAGGTCGAGAAGGCGGCGGATAGGCCTTTTGTCTTGCTTGGGGTTATGTCATTATGCGGCGTCAGCCTTGTTCTCCAGCGGGCTGTGTCACTCCGGCCGGACTGTGAAGTGCGCATATATTTTTCACAGTCCGGCCGCTCGCCACCGCGGGCAAAGCTGGGATTAGCTTTTAATTAGCTTATTTTTGCGGGTCGCATAGCCTCGGTGATTCTGAGCGCTGACCAGAGCAGCACGCGGAAAATCGGTGGTTGTTTCCCGCAAAAACCAAGCAAAAACAATAAACTAAATAGAGCGCGCGGTTCTCGCGCATATTGCCCTAGACAGCAATGTGGGTTGATTGCGGCAGGATCGTGATGACCTGATATTTGGCCAGCCACAGCAGCCCGCGCTCCACAAAGGGGCGACGCCCAGTCGGGAACGACGCGACAAGATCGGTGGCGCTGATCTGACGAACTCGCATCAGACTTTCCACCAGACGTTCCAGCTCAGGCGCGCTGGGCAGTGCCCAGCCGCCATAGGTGGCCAGCTGCGCCTTCATGAGTTCCTGTACGGAGACCCAGGATTGACCAGGCGTCAAGGTCACCACCGTTGAGCCGCTCAGCCATTCCGTCGCGTAGCCGCCAAACAGCAGAAAGGGATCAAGCCGGCGCGGATTACCCGTCATATCGCGACGCGGCGCAGGCTTGGGCGGACTGGCCAGTCGGCGCGCATTCAGCTCGGCCCACAGCGCCTCATACTGACCCACCACTTGGCGCCAGTCGAACATCGAGCGCGCACGCGCCTTGGCGGCCGCGCCCATCTGCTGGCGCAGATCCGGGTTGTTGATCAGCTCGACCAGGGCCGTGGCCGCATCGCCGAGATCAACGGCCGTCAGCTGGCTGGCTGCGCCGACATAGTTGTCATAGGTAATCCAGCCGCTGGCGTGCTGGTAGGCTAGGTCATTGCCGGCGCCCGACCGCGGCGCATAGGTCGCGGCGCGAAAGCCATCGATACCGTGTCGCACGGTATCGCGGTAGCCGTCCCAGTCAGATACGACACAGGGAATTCCCGCCGCCATCGCCTCGACCGGCGTCAGACCGAACGTTTCCTGGATGTTGTCGGACAGGGAGAGGAAAATATCCCCGACGGACCAGATCGAGAAACGGGTGTCAGGCTTACGCCCGTCCACGACGCGATAGAGTATGTTGGGGCAAAAGCGTCGCGTCTCGTCGTGATAGCGCTTCTCGTGGGCTTCGCCGCCGCCCCAACCGGCCTGGACCCAGGCGATAGTCTTTCCCGAGAGCTGGGCGGCGCGCTCAAGCGCCATCGCCATCGGGATGGGGTTCATCTTGGCGTGGGGATTGAAGCGGCCGACATAGAGAACGACCACGGCGTCTTCAGGCAGGTCGAGGGTCTGGCGCCAATGGGCGCGGTGTTCGGCCGTGACCGCGAAATCATCGACATTCACGCCCAGGGGAATGGTCACCAGGTTGGGCATGGGGACCCGTGTGGCGCCCAGACGTTCCTCGAGGTCCGCGCGCACAGCCTCCAGCTCCAGTTCGACACTGGCCCTGACCGCGGTGGAGGTGCAGATCAGAGCGTCCCAGGGCTCAACCGGCGCCGTGACCATATCGGCCAGCATGTCCATGATGTCGGCCGACGCCGTCGTATGGGTAATCGCAGTAATGCCGTAGGCCTGCTGGCGTTTGATGGCGTGGCGGGCCCAGGATTCCCGCGCCAGGCCTGGTGAAGGCAGGTGGACCATGCCGGTTCTGGCGAGACCCGGGCGGTCACTGCGCGGGGTCCAGGTGATCGGTTTTTCGGTCGCGGCGATGCGCGCGATAAAGGCGTTCAATTCTTCGGTGGGCCGATTGGCGACGTTCCAGAAGGTGAAACTATCGGCCTCGGCATGCCGGATATAGCCGCGCAGGAAGCCCTCGCCTGCGGATTGCCGCCCCATCAGGGCCGGCCGGGTCGTGTCGAAGGCCTCGGGATTCAGATAGAGCGCGACGTTCGACATTCATGCGGGGGCCTTACGGGCCCCTCCCCTTCTTGAGCACTCAAAAGCCGGCGCGTTCGTACACGGCCGGTCAGTCTGGGGCCACCGTAACGGATCATCGGCCCGGTACAGATCAAAAAAAGGGGCCGCCTCGAAAGGCGGCCCCCCAATTTTCCGAACTTCTGGACTTAGACGAAGTTCGTGTAGTCGACCGAGGCGAGCGTCGTCGCCGTCAGCTTGATCGCGTCATCGGCGTCGCCGTCAGCGTCGGTGTCAGCGAAGACGTAGACATCGTCACCGACCTGGATCGAGACAACAACGACCGAACCGGTCAGCGCAGCATCAGCCGCCGTCAGGGCGGCCGCGTAGGTGGCCGCCGAGGAGACTTCGGCATAACCGGCGGCCGTCAGAGCCGTCGCCGCAGCCGTAGCAGCGGTTTCCAGCACGTCGGTCGAGGTCCAGTCCGAGATCGCGTCGTGAGTGCCGGCTGCGCCGACGCCCGAGTCGCCCGAAGCGAACGCGAAGGTATCGACACCATTGCCGCCGGTCAGGGCGTCAGTGCCGGCACCGCCAACGATGCTGTCGTTGCCTTCGCCGCCGCTGAGGGTGTCGTTGCCGCTCAGACCGCTGAGGGTGTCGTTACCATCGCCACCGCTGAGGCTTTCGGCCGAAGCCGCAACACCCGTGAGGCTGTCAACGCCAGCGCCGCCCGAAAGCGTGCCGGTGCCGGTGATGGTGTCGTTGCCATCGCCGCCGCTCAGCGTGTTAGCGCCGGCGTTGTCGGTGATGGTGTCGTTGCCAGCATCGCCGGTGATGTTGTCAGCGTCGGTACCGCCGGTGATGGTGTCGTTGCCATCGCCGCCGCTGATGCCGTCGGCACCCGCGGTGTTGGTGATGGTGTCAGCGCCAGCGCCGCCGGTGATGGTGTCAACACCAGCCGAGTCGGTGATGGTGTCGTCGCCATTGCCGCCGTCGATGATGTCATCACCCGCATCGCCGGCAACGGTGTCATTGCCTTCGCCGCCGCTGATGGCGTCGTTGCCGGCGCCGCCCAGGATGGAGTCGTTGCCGTTGTTGCCGTTGACGGTGTCGTTGTCAGCGCCGCCATCGAGGGTGTCGTTGCCTTCACCGCCGGTGACGAAGTCCAGGCCGGCAGCGCCGAGGATGGAGTCAGCGCCATTGTCGCCGTTCAGCGTGTCGTTGTCAGCGCCGCCATCGATGGTGTCGTTGCCTTCGCCGCCGTTCACGAGGTCAAGGCCAGCGTCAGCAGCGATGGTGTCAGCGCCGTTGTCACCCGTGAGGGTGTCATTGCCGGTGCCGCCAACGAGCGAGTCGTTGCCTTCGCCGCCGACGATGCTGTCGGAAACCGTGCTGCCGGTGATGGTGTCGTTGCCGTCGCCGCCGTTCAGCGTATCGGCGCCGCCCGCGTTGGTGATGGTGTCGTTACCCAGATCGCCGAACACCAGGTCGTTGTCAGTACCGCCATCGACGGTGTCGTTGCCTTGACCGCCATAAACGGAGTCGTTGCCGGCGCCGCCGAGCAGGCTGTCCGCACCCAGGTTACCCTGAACGAAGTCAGCGTCAGCGCCGCCATCGACCGTATCGGCGTCCTGGCCACCATACAGGGTGTCAGCGCCAGCGCTGCCCAGGATGCTGTCGTCACCTTGGCCGCCCTGAACGAAGTCAGCGTCAGCGCCACCGTCGACGGTGTCGTTGTCGTTGTTGCCGAACACGGTGTCGTTGCCAGCGCCGCCGAGGATGCTGTCAGCGCCGTTGCCGCCGTTGATGCTATCAGCGCCAGCTTCGCCGCTCAGCAGGGCGTCAGCGCCGTTGCCGCCGTCGATGCTGTCGGCATCGTCGCCGCCGAGGATGCTGTCGAGGCCGTCAGCGCCCAGCAGGGTGTCGGCGCCATTGCCGCCGCCCAGGGTGTCGTCGCCCAGGTCGCCCGACACATAGTCGTTGCCGAGGCCGCCCAGGATGCTGTCAGCGTCTTGGCCGCCCAGCACGGTGTCGTCGCCAGCGCCGGCGTCGATGGTGTCAGCGCCGATGTTGCCGTAGATGGCGTCGTTGCCGTTGTCACCGGTGATGGTGTCGGTGCCCTGACCACCCAGGATGGTGTCATTGCCCGTGCCACCGACCAGGCTGTCATTGCCCAGGTTGCCGTGCAGATAGTCATTGCCAGCGGCGCCCGTCAGGGTGTCGTTGCCGTTGTTGCCGTACATCAGGTCGTTACCGGCTGAGCCGGTGCCGGTGTCAGCGGTCGCCGCGCCGTAAACAAACACGGTGTTGTCGGCGAACAGGGTGCTGGTCGTGCCGGCGAAGGCCGCGATCGCAGTATCACCGGTGAAGGTCACCGACTTGCTGCCCAGGGTGACGGTCAGCGTCGCCGGCGTCGCGCCGATAGCGGCGGTCGTGCTGACGGTGACGGCAGAAGCCGTACCCGTCGGGAAGAAAAGGACGTCGCCGGTCGTGAAAGCGGAGAAATCCGTCGTCGTATCGAAATTAAAGGTAGCCATCCAAGGTCTCCATCTTGTGTCACAGGCCATGATCCGCCGGCGCTCCACCCCCAAGATGGAATCGTCCCAGCGTAAACCCAGCCTTCCGCCGCTTTTAGCGAAGGCTGAGATTATTACAACCCGGCCGGATCGTCGCCTAAACCCGCGCCAAGCGCAACCTTGTTAGGATTGTGTCTCCCTCTCAAAGACCACAAGAATATAGGCGAACCTTGAGGGCGCCAGTGGGCGCGCCTGTCTGCAAGCTCACAAGTTACTCGGGGGCGAAGAGAGCCCACGGACCGCCCCCCATTAGGCTTACCTGAAATTCTCAGCCTTCTATTTCACTCAAACTCGCAAACAACCGCTGGTCTTCTCTGAATAGTGATCTTAAATGATCCCTGTCGTCTTCCGTAATATCGCATCCATAATCTATAACTTTTGAGACGTGACTCTCTTTTGCGACAACGTGGGCAAAGTGAGGTGCGTTTAAAAAATCACACACTCTGCATAAAATACGTTCGGGATCAGTCCGTAGATCGTCCGAGCGCAGGAACAATACCTGCTGGCGAGGGAAAATCGTCAGGAGTCGCTCAACCTGCGCGCCATAAAAGCCTCGCTCGACATAGCTGTAGACGCGATGGAAGCCCGGCGCGGCGAGATCGGACAAGACGCGGGCCCGCCCCTCCCGAATGCACCAGGCGAAGGGCCGAGTCTCGGCGCCGCGCGCATATTCCATTTTCCAGTGCGACCAGGCGCGTTCAATCGGATCACGGAAGATCAGGATCAGCCGCATATCGGGATTATAGGCTGCAATCCGCTCAAGGCTGTTAGGCCAGTAGAGATAGATGGGCGTGGCCTCGCCTCTCAGCCTGTGCTCCTGCGGATCGTTCGGGAACAGTCCTTCATACCGGCCATAATCAGGCTTACTCCAGTCGACTCCCGCCTCATCATCGAAAAAATGGGCTTCTTTCACGGAGGGCAGGCTTAGGCCGGGGTGCTCGACCAGATAGTCAAACAGCGCCGTCGTGCCGCCCTTCTGGACGCCCGCCACAAGAAAACCGATCCGGGAATCGGAAACACCTGCCAAGGTCATCGCGTCCCTCCGCGCTTATTGCTCGCGAAGCGAGTGATCGAGGATCTCGCCGATCGGACCGATCAGAAAGGACAGGATCGTACGCTTGTCGGTCTTGATCATCACGATGGCTTGCATGCCGGGAGACAGCTTGACGCCCTTAGGCAGCTTGCTGAACTCTTCGGGCTTGATCCGGAGCTCGGCCCGGAAATAGGTCTCCTTGGTCTGAGGATTGGCGATGGCGTCCGCCGAAACCGTCATCACCTCGGCCGGGATTTTGGGCACCTTGTAGCTGCTATAGGCCTGCAAAGAGACATCCGCGGTCATTCCAGGCCGCACCTGATCAATGTCGCCCGGCTTGATCTCGGCGCTGACCACCAGAGGTGCATTGCTCGGCACGACATCCATAAGAATCTCGCCGGGGCCCGCCACCCCGCCGATCGTGAACTGGCTGAGATTGAGGACGTAGCCCGCGACGGGCGAGCGCACGTCTGTTTGCGTCAGAGCCTCCCGGGCTGCGTTGAGGCGGGGACCAAGATCGCTCACACGCGTTTGCGCCTCCCGCAAACTGGACGCAATTTCAGTGTCGCGCTGCTCGTAGAGAGACGCCAGCTGAAGCCGGGTCTCACCGGCCTGTTGCTGGTTGCGGGTTATGTCGGCCATAAGAGCCCCGCGTCGCCCGCGAGCTTCAGCCACCTGCCGCTCCAGCCTGAGAACAAGCGTCTTGGGAGCATAACCCTTGGCGTTGAGGGTTTTGTAGCCGTCCAACTCTTCCTGCATCAGCGCCAGCTGCTGGTCGAGGGAGTCGGTCTGGATCTGCAGCCCCGCGCGGGCAGTCTTAAGCTGCTCAAACCTTTGATTGAGGATTGCGGCTTGGCCCTCAATCGCCATCCGCCGAGTTTCGTACACCACGGTTTCGTTCTGGATGATCATCGCGACGCGCGGATCCGGTCGCCGGGCGGAAAGATCCGCAGGCACCACCAGATTGCGGCGCGTGCTTTCCGCCGTCAGGCGGGCGGCCTGCATGGCGTAGGTATCGTACTGGTTTTCCAGAACGGAAACCTGGGCGCGAGCCACGGTGTCATCGAATTTCAGCAGCACTTGCCCAGGAAGGACGGCGTCGCCATCCTGGACATAGATCTGCCGAATGACGCCCCCGTCCCGACTTTTAAGCGTCTTGCGGTTGGCCTCGACACGCACGATACCCGGGGCAGTGACCGCACCCCAGATCGGCGCCAGGGCCGCCCAGACGCCGAAACCGACAACAAAAACGCCGATGACGATCAAACCCGCAGTGACGGGCCTGCGCATTCTTGCCTGCGCATCTGTCGACAGGGGCATGTCGATCACCCCGCCCATCGCCGGCGTTTCGGTTGGCGGGGCTTCGCGTGTGATCAGTTCGATCAGGCGTCGGGGATCGAACTTCATGGCTTGGCCTCAATGGCAGGGGCGGGTGTTTGCGGCGCCGCCAGCTTGGCGAGCCGCTCCATGACGGCGGCGCGGGGACCAAACAGGTCCACCCGGCCGTCGCGGAGAACCAGAAGCTTGTCGGCGGACTGCAGCATGCTGGGCTTGTGGGACACGACCACGACCGTGCCCTTGCGGTTCTTGATCGCCTTGAGCGCGGCCAGCAGCGCGCCCTCGCCCTCTCCGTCGAGATTGGCGTTGGGTTCGTCCAGCACCACGAAGGCCGGGTCACGCAGCATAGCGCGCGCCAGGCCGACACGTTGGCGCTGCCCCGCCGAAAGCACGGCGCCGCCGATGCCGAGTTCGGTGTCATAGCCGTTGGGCAGCCGCACGATCAGCTCATGGGCGCCGGCGGCCTGAGCGGCGGCGACGACCTCCGCATCGGTGACGCCCTCCTGGAACCGGGCGATGTTGTTGCGAACTGTGCCCGCAAAGAGTTCCGTATCTTGCGGCAGGTAACCGACATAACGGCCGAAATCCTCTCGCGGCCAACCGAAGACGTCGACGCCATCCAGGCGAACCGCGCCGTTCATCGGTTGATAGATACCCACCAGCAAGCGTGCGAGCGTTGACTTGCCCGCGCCAGAGGGACCGACAACGCCCAGGAACTCTCCGGGCTGGAGGCTGAAATTCACGGCCGCCAGCAAAAGACGGCCAGTGCCCGGCGCGCCGTAATTCAGACCCTCAACGGTCAAGGCGCCCTTGGGCCTGGGCAGGTCTGTGCCCGGCATGGAAGGCTGATAGTCCGCAAGCAGCGCGTTCAGGCGCTCGAAGGCCTGGCTGGCGGTCACCAGGGAGGTCCAGGATCCCACCGCACGGTCGATGGGGGCCAAGGCTCGACCTGACAGGATCATGTTCGCAAACAGCATGCCCGCGCCGATCTTGTGATTGATGATCAGATCCGCGCCGATGGCGATGATCAGCACCTGGATGACCATCCGTACAAACTTGATGGCCGCGCCCCAGAATTCAGCCTGCCGCGAGGCGTCGCCGCTCTTGGTCAGGGTCTCGACCCGAAAGCGCGCCCACTGCCGGCCAACAAAGCTCAGCATCCCCATGGCACGGACGACCTCGCTGTTGCGAAGCCCCGCTTCCGTAAAGCCATAGCTCTTCAATGCGGCATTGTTGGCCTCCTTGGTCAGAGGCCGGCTGGCGCGGTCCTGAGCGAAGGCCAGAATGACAAGCACCACGGCGCCCGCCAGGGTCACAAGCCCGATGATAGGATCGATCAGAAAGAGGATCAGCATGTAGATCGGGATCCACGGCAGATCGAACAACACGCCCACGCCGGGGCCCGTCAGGGTCTGCCGGAAGCTGTCCAGATCCCGCAGCGCCTGCGCGCCGGCCGCAGGCTGGCGCCTGACGACGCCGTCGAAAAGAGCTGCGAACACATGGCCAGACACCTGCTGGTCAAACACCGCGCCAAAATTGGTGAGGACCCGAGCGCGGAGGTTGTCGAGCACGCTCGACACGGCGAACACGGCGATGGTGCCGGTCGTGAGCACCAGAAGCGTGGCCAGGCTGCCGCTCATCAAGACGCGGCCATAAATCTGGTTCGTGTAGATGGGCAGCGCCAGATAAAGAATATTGGTCACCAGACTAAAGAGCGCGGCGTAGCCGATAGAAGACCGCCCCCTGCGAAGCGCCCTCACCAGAAGTGTGTCTTCCTGTGGCCGTTTCATTTGACGCGCCAACCCCTCAATTGTCCTGGTTCATGATCGAACCGCCGTCGCGGCCACGACCCAGCTGGAAATTCGCTCAGTCGTCCCCAAAGACGAGGGAGCAATGATCGGCGTGCGTTTCCATGTCAACGATGATAGTATCATATCTGATGACAAAAGACGCGATAATGGCGACGCCAGAAGCCCCCTCCCCCCCGCCTCGCCCAGTCGAGGGCGTGAAGGGCATTCTCAAGGCGGAACTGAAGCGACGCGGCCTGACCTATGCCGATCTCGTCGAGCGCCTGGCCGAAAATGGCGTCGTCGAAAGCGAGGCCAATCTTCGCAACAAGATCAGCCGGGGCTCTTTCACCGCCGCGTTCTTCCTGCAATGCCTTATCGCTATCGGGTGTGAATACGTTCAGATCAGCATCCCCGTCACGCGCAAGTAAGTCCATATGTCCACATGAGTGTGTGTGGACCCGACCTCAGATGGGCAGGTAGACGGGTGGACCAAATCGCTTCACCGTCAGACCTTCATTTCCGCGGATCAACTCGCGGACACGTCCACACGAGGACACTGACATGAAAATCGTCGCCATCGTTAGCCAGAAGGGCGGCGCCGGGAAAACCACCCTGGCCGTGCATCTGGCCGCCCGCGCCGCCCATGATGGCCGACAGGCCGTCATCGTGGACCTGGACCCCCAGGCCACGGCCTCCTCCTGGGGCGACTGGCGTGGCGGCGACAATCCGGTGGTGGTTGCCGCGCCGCACACGCGACTTGAAGCGACGCTGGCCGAGGCCGAGAAAGGCGGCGTGGACCTGGTGATCATCGACACCCCGCCGTCCGCGGACGCTGCGGCGGTCGCCGCGGCCCGCGCGGCCGATCTGGTGCTGATCCCGACCCGGGCTTCAGCCTTCGACCTGCACGCCATCAAGACAACGGGCGAGCTGATGAAGATCGCCCAGAAGCCCGCCTATGTCGTGCTCAACGCCGTCCCGCCCCGCTCGGCCAGCGTGATCGATGAGGCCGCTGAAGTGGTCAAAAGCCTATCCCTTGGCCTGGCGCCCGCCTGTCTTGTCGACCGGGCGGCCTTTCGCCACGCCGTGATCAACGGTCAGACGGCCGTGGAATTCGAACCGGGCAGCAAGGCCGCCAGCGAAGTCCACATTCTATACGCGTGGATGTGTGGACAGCTGGACATGCACACCACGAAGATCCCCAAAACCCGGAGCGCCGCGTGAGCCCTCGTCCCAGCCTCGCCAGCCGCCTGGCCGCCGCCGCAGGCGCCCCTGCCCCCTCCTCCGCCGTCACGGCGCCGGCGCCCGAAACGGTCGCCGCCAGAGAACCAGCTGCGGCTCCGGCCAAAGCGCGTCAGGGCAAAACCATGATCGCCGGCTATTTCTCGCCCGAGCTGGCTCGGGCCATCAAGATCCTGGCCGTGGAACGCGGCCTGACCGTTCAAGCCCTGATCGGTGAAGGCCTGGATGCGGTGCTGCGCCAGCACCAGCGTCACCCCTTCGGCGAGCGTTAGGCGGCGGGGAGATGGTCAAGCGCAAGGATCCGAACAACACCGAGTTCGACTTCTTCATTCCGCTGATGCACGACGTCCCGCTGAAGGATCAGCGCGAGACGATGGAGCGTCCGTTCTTCAGCCTGCAGAAGCGCAAGCGTCTCAAGCCGATCGAATATGAGAGCCCCAATAACGACGTCTGGGTGAAGGTCGAGGCCATGCCCGCCTATGGCATGGCCACGATCTGGGACGCCGACATCCTGGTCTGGGCGGCCGCTGTTCTCAACCACATGAAGGTGCAGGGGGTGAACGACCTGCCCCGCACCCTGAAGACCACCACCTATGACCTGCTGCGCGCCATCAAGCGCGACACCAGTGGGCGAGGCTATCAGGAACTGCAAGCCGCCCTGCAGCGGCTGGAAACCACCTCGATCCGGACGTCGATCCGGGCGCCCAAGCGCCGCACCGAAGCCCAGTTCGGCTGGCTGGACGGCTGGACCCTTGAGGTCGACCCCGAAAGCGGCCAGCCGCGCGGCATGACCATCACCCTGTCCAACTGGGTCTATGAGGGCATCGTCAACGAGCGATCCCTGCTGACCATGCACACCGACTACTTCCTGCTGACCGGTGGGTTAGAGCGGGCCCTTTACCGGATCGCCCGCAAGCACGCCGGCAATCAGCGCGACGGCTGGACCTGCCGGATCGAGGTCCTCTACGAAAAGACAGGCAGCGACAGCCAACCCAAGGAATTCAATCGGATGCTGCGCAAGGTGGTCGAACGTAACCAGCTGCCGGAATACGATCTGTCCTTCACCAAGACCCAGGACGATTCACCGGCTCTGCACGTCGTTCATCGCGATGCGGTGGACATCAACGCGATCAAGGCTGAACTTGCAGCCCTGAATGAGGAATAGAAATACAAAGTCTAATCTTTTCAATGCGAAAAGCCTGCAAAGGGCAGGGGACCCATCGTGGGATCACACACCGCTTTACCGCCGTGTGCGCTAAGGCCAGACGCTTCTGGACAGTAACGGCGACGGCAGATCCGATGATCGCGCGGTGTTGGGCCAGACAAGGCCGAGGATCGTAAACAAAGGCGGGTTTGATTCGCGAAACGGGCGACCTTCGTGGGATCACACACCTCTTCATTTGTCCACAGAGCTGTGGATAAGTCGGCTCTGTCGCCTTCTGATGACGTGGGATCACACACCTTTTCGTCGTGGGATCACACACCTTTCATCGTGGGATCACACACCAAAGCACGTGGGATCACACACCGGGGCCTTCAGTAAGCCTATGATATTGTTTGATAAAACAGCCTATTTTTGCCGCTTAACTTATTTAACTTCTATCTAACAGAGTCTCTTAACGAGCCTGGGTAGCTGGACGTCAGAGCCGTCACCCCGGTTTTGGGCCTTGAGAGGGCCCAACCGGGGCTCTCGACAAGGGTGGGTATCAGAAAGCGAATGCTCAGAAGACGTGAAGGCTGGTTTCAGCCCTGAACGTCACGGTGTGTGGACTTGAGCCGCGCCATTCCGCGAGCGACGACTTTTCCTGCCAGACGCTGACAGGTAGAGGCTGAAGCCCAGCGCCATACACACCAGAGTCGCGAGTGTTTCCATGAGCAAGATGAACTTCGCGATCTATTACCTTGGCGACGGCTATTCGACCGACAAGAAGATCATGGGCCGTCAAAGCGCCGGCAAGGCCTTGATGAAGGGCGTCGCCCGCCGCTGGAAGACGGACGAAATCCACGGCTTTGGCGCAGGCTTAGCCACATCTGGTCAGGCCATGCTCAAGCAGCTCCAGGGCGACGGTTTCACTGGAACCCTGCGTTGGCGAGAAGCGCCGGGCGACAAGGTGCTGGAAGACCTTGGCGCGGTCTATTTCCCGGGGCCTCCAACCAAGGAGATCGCCAACGCCCGAAACAGCCTAAATCCTGCCGGTTACAGCTTCTTTGGCGTCACACACACCCTGTCATCAGCCGGCGCGATGGACCTGGTGTCGGACCTAGTTCTGCCGCCTTTCAAGCCCTGGGATGCAATGATCTGCACATCCAGTGCGGCGCTGTCTGTGGTGACCAGGCTGCAGGATGACTTCAAGGCGTGGTTTGCCGAGCATACTGGAGCCACGCGCTTTAATCAGATCGCCCTGCCTGTAATCCCGCTCGGGGTGGATGCGCCAGCTTTCGCCAGAACACCCGCGCAGACGGCGACGGCCAGGCAAGCCCTGGGTCTTGCTGGCGATGACGTGGCTTTTCTGTTTGCCGGTCGCATGAGCTTTCACGCCAAGGCCAATCCGACAGTGTTCTACCAAGCCCTGGAGGAGGCCTGCCAACGGCTCGGCAAACGTTTGGTCTGCATAGAGGCGGGTGTGTACCCCAATCCGCCTATGGCCGAAGCCTTCGAGAAAGCTCGCCAGTATCTGGCCCCCAGCGCCCGTTTCATTCAGGTCGATGGCCAGGACGAGGCCCGGTACCTTCAAGCCTGGAAGGCGGCGGATGTTTTCGTTTCCCTGTCTGACAACATCCAGGAAACTTTCGGACTGACCCCGCTTGAAGCCATGGCGGCAGGCATTCCGGTGCTGGTCAGCGACTGGGACGGCTATAAAGATACGGTGCGCGACGGGGTCGATGGCTACCGCATACCCGTCACCCTGCCACCAGCCGGAAGCGGCGCGGATCTCGCCTTGAGCCACGCGCTGGGCCAGAGCAATTACGACTACTATATCGGCCGCGTCAGCATGGCGACGGCGGTGGATCTCACCGCCCTGACGGATCGTGTGATGGCCCTGGCGCGGGATCCCAGCCTCAGGCGCACCCTTGGCCAGGCCGGCCAGACCCGCATACAGCAGGCCTATGATTGGCCCGTCATCCTGGATCGCTATACGGACCTGGCCAGAGACCTGGGCGAGATCCGGCGCGCAGCCGGGGGCAAGGAGCCGCCTTTCTGGCCAAGCCGACCGGACCCTTTCCATCTGTTTGCAGACTATCCCACACACACCCTGACAGGGTCGTGGCAGGTGATCGTCCACCCGGGACGGGCCAAGGCCGTCGAGGCCTTCCTGGACCTGGGCGTGGCGCGATACGCCCAGCATCCGACGCTGTTGCCGCGGGAAACGATCCTGGAAGTCCTCCATGAGGCCGAAAGGCGGAGCTGCACAGTTGAGAGCCTTCTGGGCGACGACAGTGTGCGTCGTCCTTTGCGAACCCGGGCTTTGATGTGGCTCTACAAGCTGGGCCTGGTGGCGCTGAAGCCCTGAGGGCGTCGCCAGGGACTTGACGCGCCTTGATCGCCAAGGGAATTGAGGGTCAGGCAGTGTCTGAACGCCTGACCGCCACAGTCCGGCGTCCAGGTGATTTTCGGTCCTTTCTGATCGAAAAAGTCGACCCGCAAGGGCCGCAAAAAAGGACGTCATGACGGCCCAATCTGACAGCGAGATGATGGATCCGGTTCGCGCTGAGTTTGATGCTGCGTTCTATCTGTCGAGCAATCCGGACATCGCCGCCGCAGGCGTGGATCCGTTTGAACACTTCATGACCTGGGGCTGGCGTGAGGGGCGTGATCCCAACAAGCGGTTCCTTATGGCCCCCTATCTGGAAGCCAATCCCGACATTGTCGCGGCCGGCGTCAATCCGTTCGCCCATTATGTGGTGACCGGGCGAGGCGAGGGGCGGCCCCTCAAGCTGGACCTTGGCTTTCGCTACACGATCCTGAAATCGGTCCTGCCGCTTGAGGATCGGATCCTGGGCCTACGACGCGCACTGCCGGACCCTGAGCCCACGGATAGTCACGTCCTCGCGAGGGCGTTTCAACATGTCGACGTGCCCACACGTATACATGTCACCATAAGCCACGATGACTTCACCGCCAATCTGGGCGGCGTGCAGTTGTGCCTGACCCGCGAAGCCAAGGCCATGCGCGCCAAGGGCGCGACCCATATCCATCTCTATCCCGCCGTTCCTGGCCTGGTGATCGAATTCGAACGCCAGCGGCCGATGGTCGGGGTTCTGGTCAATGGCGAAAGGGTAGGGGTCTTCGCTGCTGAAACCCTGGTCGATCAGCTGCGTCTGTTCTCCGCCGGCAAGGCGCTGAGCTTTGCGGTCCACAGCTTCATCGGCCACAGCATCGTATCCATGATCGCGGTGTTGCAGGCCATGGGCGCGCGTGAGGGCTTCTTCTGGATCCACGACTTCGCCAGCGTCTGCGCCCACTACGCCCTGTTGCGCAATGATGTGGCCTTCTGTGGCGCGCCGCCGCCCGACAGTCCGGCCTGCTCGGTGTGTGTCTATGGCCAACGCCGGCGTATCCATCTGGCCGAGCACAGTCGCTTCTTCAGTACGTTCGCCATAACGGTGCTGGCTCCCTCGAAGGCGGCGCTTGATCTGTGGCTGTCCAGTTTCCCGATTGCTCCAGCCGCCGCCCAGGTTCATCCCCACGCCAGGCTGAAGAAGCGCAGGGCCCTCGAGGGGGGCGTCATGCGCCCCCCCGGCGCTCCGCTGAAGGTGGCTTTTCTGGGCATGCCGGCCGACCATAAGGGCTGGCCAGTCTATGCGCGGCTGGTCGAGCGCTTCGTCGACGACCCGCGCTACGAGTTCCATCACCTGGGCAAGACGCAGGACCTGGCCGTTGAGGCCCGGTTTACGGCGATCGAGCCCTCGCCCGAAGTCGCCGAGCCTATGGCTACGGCCGTCGAGGCCCTGGGCATCGACGTGGCCGTGATCTGGTCGCTATGTCCCGAGACCTTCTGCTTTGCCGCCTATGAGGCTGTGGCAGGAGGCGCCAGGGTGGTGACCAATCCTGACGCTGGCAACGTGCCGCGCTTTGTGGCCGAGACGAAGAACGGTCTGGTGGCCCAGGACGAACACGCCCTGATCAAGATGTTCCAGAATGGCGAGGTCCTGTCCCTGGCCCGATCCATGCGCGGCGAGGTCCTCTATGACCTGGCCTACAGCAAGATGAGCGCCGATTTTGCGCCGGGGGCCGCCGCGTGAAGGTGCTCTGCTATACCAGCTTCACCTTTTCGTATCTGGACCGCGCCCGGGTGCTGTTTCACACCCTGCGTCGACACCATCCCGACTGGGAGTTGGTGGCCCTGATCACGGACCGTCCCCCACCTGGTGTCGAGCTGGACGTTTCGGCTGAAGCCTTTGATCGGGTGGTCTGGGTCGAGGATCTCGATCTGGGCGGCGCGCCCTGGAAGACCTGGCTGTTCAAGCATGATGTGGTTGAGGCCTGCACCGCGGTGAAGGGTCCGTTCCTGCATCAGGCCTGCTCAAGCGGCGCGGACGTGGCGATCTATCTGGATCCGGACACCGCGTTGCTGAACCCGCTGACGCCGCTGCTGGAAGAGCTACAGACCAGCGACATCCTGCTGACCCCACACCTGCTGCATCCCGAAGACACCCATGGGGCCATCCTCGACAACGAGGTCTCGGCCCTGCGCACCGGCATCTATAATCTCGGTTTTGTGGCCATCCGCACGACGGGAGAGGGGGCTCGGTTCGCCAAGTGGTGGAACGATCGCCTGCTGGCCTTCTGCTATGACGACATTCCCAACGGCCTCTTCGTCGACCAGCGCTGGTGCGACCACGTGCCGGCCTTTTTCGAAAAGGTGAAGGTGCTGCGCGACCCCGGCTACAACGTCGCCAGCTGGAACATCAGCCGGCGGAAGGTCGCCATCGACAAGGTCGGCCAGATCACCGTCAACGGCAGTCCCCTGCGCTTCTGGCACTTCACCAAGCTGGGGCCGGTGGGTGACGTGATGACCCAGCGCTATGCCGGGACCAACTTTGAGGTCCACGAGATCTGGAACTGGTACAAGCGCCTGATCGCCCGCTTTACCGACAGCCGCATTCCGGGACGCTACTGGGCCTATGGCCAGTACGCCGACGGCCGGCCGATCCAGAAGGCGCACCGCGAGCTCTATCGGGTGCGCGGTGACCTGAGAGACGCCTTTCCCGATCCCTTCGCCAGCGGTGCTGGCAGCTACCAGGCGTGGCTGATAGGGGAGGGGTTGTTCGAACCCCTTGCAGCCTAAAGGCGATTCAATCGCCATCCCGGTTGGATCCGGAACGAGTACAAACGCATGACGAAAAAGGCGAGCGCCATGGCCGGCAAGAGCAAAGCGAAGACGCAGGCGCGGCGCCAGGCCCTGGTGGTCGCCGGGATGCACCGCAGCGGCACCTCGGCCATGGCGCGGCTGCTGTCACTGGCCGGCGCCACCCTGCCAGAGCGGGTCATGGATCCGGGCCCTGACAATCCCATGGGCTATTGGGAACCCTGGGAGATGGTGGCCCTGGATGACGCCATCCTGCAAAGCGTGGACTCGCGCTGGGACAATGTCTTCGCCCTGGGGGATGACGCCCGGGCCTGGGCGGTACGCGACCAGTTCCTGGGACAGGCCAAGGCCTTTCTGGACCTGAATTTTGGTGATCGGGATCTCCTGGTCATGAAGGATCCCCGCGCATCGATCCTGACCCGCTTCTGGCGCCAGGCGCTGGATGAGATCGCCGTCGACCCCGTCTATGTGATCATGGTCCGCCATCCGTTCGAGGTGGCCGAGAGCCTCAAGGCGCGCAGCGGCGCCTCGCGCGAGGCCTCCTTGCTGCTGTGGACCAGCTACATGCTGGCCGTGGAACGCGACACCCGCGACACGCCCCGGATTTTCGTTAGCTATTCGGATCTGCTGAGCGACTGGCGCGGCGTCCTGGCTCGCGTCGAAGCGGCGATGGGTAGGCCCCTGCCGGAGCGTACCCCGCAAACCGACGCCGAGATCGACCAGTTCCTGTCCAGGTCGCACCGGCACCATGAGGCTGACGCTCAGGCCCTCACCCAGCCTGATGTGTGG
Organism: Alsobacter soli; assembly: GCA_943371355.1. Taxonomy (GTDB): domain Bacteria; phylum Pseudomonadota; class Alphaproteobacteria; order Caulobacterales; family Caulobacteraceae; genus Caulobacter. The sequence continues at coordinate 10,765 of CALRUN020000048.1, read as the reverse complement.
CCCGGCGCAGGCAAGACCTATGGCTGGATGCAGGCGGCCGCGCGCGGCGAGCCGGGTTCGAACAAGGATCTGCAGGCTGTCGCCGCCGAGCTGGCGGCGCTGGAGCATGCGGTTGGTCCAGCCCTTGTCGATCTGCGTCGTCAGCTGGCCCAGATCCCCCTTGCTCAGGCCGAAGCGGCGCAGGCGCGCGAGGCCGAGGCGTTCGGGCAGTACCGTCTGGCGGAAGCGCGAGAGGAAATCGAAACCCTGAAGGTCCACGGCAACCGCCTTCACGCCCAAGCTGACGCGGCGACCCAGATGGCGACGTACCAGACGCTGCGGGCCGATGGCGAACAGGCCAAGGTCGACATTCTCGGTGTGCGCCTGGCCCAGGTCGAGCAGGAACTGGCCGCTCTCAAGATCCATGCGGAGCAGCAGCAGGACTATGTGGTCGGCCTGGAAGCTCAGGTGGCGACCATCCTGGCCAGCTCCAGCTGGAAGGTGACCCGCCCATTGCGGGCGATCATGCTTAGACTGCGCCGGGGGTGATCGGTCCCAGGGACGCTTTTCCTGAACCGATGACGCTCCGGCTCAAACAGACAAGGGACGCCCCGCCGATGCGAAAGCTGGAGATTCCTGGCCTTGGCCTGACCTTCACGGCGTCGGGACTTGTGCGCGCGGCGCTGATCCTTGGCCTGCTGTTCATGCTGGGCGCCAGCCTGCCGGGCCAGATGTCCTATGACAGCCTGGCCCAGCTGCATGAAGGTCGCTTTGCGGTTCGTGAGACCTGGGGTCCGGCGATGTATGGCTGGCTGCTGGGTGTCTTCGACGAGATTGTCCCCGGCACGGGACTCTATGTTGTCGCCAGCGCCTTCCTGCTGTTTTTCAGCCTGTCCTCGCTTCGCCAGCTTCGACCGGACATCTCCTGGTGGGCGCCGCCCGTGACGGTGCTCCTCGTCTTTTCGCCCCTGGTGCTGATCTATCAGGGCGTCGTCTGGAAGGACGTACTCTTCGCCAATCTGGCCATAGCCAGCTTTACCTGTCTGGCTCACGCCCCGCGTTTCTGGGACCGTTCAGGTCCCCGTTGGCTGCTGCTGATCGGGGCGATGCTGCTGTTGGCGACGGCGGCCTTGGTTCGTCAGAATGGACTGGTCGCCGTCCTGATGGCGGCGATTGTCCTGGGCGTTCTGCGCCGGCGCGACGGGTGGATCCGGGCCCTGGCCTGGGCCGCAGGCGGCCTGGTTGCGACCCTGATTGTGGCTCAGGTGCTCGCTGTCGTTGCTCAGCCCAAAACCGCAGGCAAGGACAAGGCCGGCGGTATCGGTGTTCGTATCGTGCAGCACTACGATCTGATCGGCGCCATGGCGCATGATCCAACCTATCGTCTCAGCCGTATCGAGCAGGCCAATCCCGCCGCCGCCGCAGCCATGCGGCGCGGGGTCGCGGTCTATTCGCCGGAACGTGTCGATTTCTTCGAACGAGATCCCACCCTGGGTCCCAACATCTGGCCCATGCCCAACGAGCTGGTGGGCGCCGAGTGGCGCGATCTGATCACCAAGAACCCCAAGGCCTATCTGGCCCAGCGGGCTGACGTCTTCCGCTGGGTGTTTCTGACGCCCGAGCTGGAGCGGTGCCTGCCGGTCTTTGTCGGCGTCGAAGGGCCTGAGCCTCTGGTGGCGTCCTTGAAGCTCAGCAACGGCAGGGATCTGGCCGACATCTCCCTGGCCAACTACGCGACCTATTTCTACGGCACGCCGGTGTTCTCGCACCTGGCCTATGCCTTGATCGCTCTGGCCGTGACCGGATTTCTGCTGTGGCGACGCGACGAGGCGGACTACGCGATTGCCGGCCTTATGCTGTCAGCACTTGGCTTTACGGCCAGTTTCTTCGTGATCTCCATCGCCTGTGACTATCGCTATCTGTACTTTCTGGATCTGGCCGCCATGGCGGGCCTGTTCTATCTCGCCCTTGATCCTTCGCTTCGACGTTCAAGCGACACCGACCTACGGAGCATTCCGGCGTGAGCCTTCGACTTTTCGTTCTGACCCTGTCGGCGCTCACCCTGGTTCTGGCGGCCTGCGATCAGCCCAAGGGCGCTTCACGCGCGGCCGACACCGCCGCTCCGTCTCTGGTTCCCGCTCCGGCGCCTGTGGTGGCGACAGCACCTGCGGCGCCAAGACCTCCACGCGCCCCGGAACCCGTTGTCTGGGACGAGGCCGGCGAACGCTTCACCCTAGACGGCATGGTGCTGAAGACGGCCCATCTCTGGCGGTTTGATGGAAGCCTGGAGGCGTTTTCCTCGCTTGGCGCGCGGCTTCAGCCTGTATCCGGAAGCGGGCTTCAGGTGATTCAGGACGCGCCGGATGCGGTGTTACGTTCGCCCCAGAACCTCGCCATTGACGGCAAGCGCTACAACGCCGTTCTGGTGAGGCTGACGCGGGTACAGCCTTCCGAAAAATGGGACGGATCGATCTTCTATACGACCCAGGCGCACGGCGAGTCGGCGGGGTTTCACACCAAGCCCCTGCGCGGCGCCAATCCCGTTCAGGGCGAGACCACGATCATGGTCTATGACATGACCAATCTGAAGAGGGGCGGCGCTGACTGGACAGCATCGACCATCTCGGGGCTGCGGCTGGACTTCGACGACAGCGTCGGCGGGGGCTTTGTCGTCCGCCAGATCGCCGTCGTGTCCTTGCCGGCCACGGCGATCCTTTGACCGTCACAATGATGGCGCGCACTCAGGACCGCACGAGCCCTAAGGCGACGGCACGGATCGCGGCGATCCTGCCGTGCTACCGATCCGGCGCCCATGTTCTTGACGTGATCGCGGCGATCGGGCCCGAGGTCGAGTTTATCGTGTGTGTCGATGACGCCTGCCCCGACAAGGTCGGCGACCATATCGAGGCCGGAACGAAAGATCCGCGCGTCGTGGTGTTGCGGCATGCGGTCAATCAGGGCGTCGGCGGCGCGGTGTGTACGGGCTATGCTCATGCGCTTGACCTTGGCGCGGACATCCTGATCAAGATCGATAGCGACGGACAGCACGATCCTGCCGAAATCCTCGCCCTGGCCGATCCGATCGCTCGGGGCGACGCCGACTACACCAAGGGCAATCGGTTCTTCAATATCGAGGATCTGCACGGCATGCCGACCATCCGGCTGTTCGGCAATGCGGGCCTGTCTTTCCTGACCAAGCTGTCTTCGGGCTATTGGAGCATCTTTGATCCGACCAACGGCTATACCGCCGTCCAGGCCCGGGTGATCGAGCGTGTGCCGCTGGACAAGCTGGCGAGGCGCTACTTCTTCGAGTCCGACCTACTGTTTCGTCTCGGAACGCTTCGCGCCCGGGTGGTCGATGTGCCGATGACGGCGATCTATGCTGACGAGGTCAGCCAGATGCAGGTGGGCAAGATCGTCATGCCCTTCCTGGCGGCCAATATCGTCAACTTCCACAAGCGTTTGTTTTACAACTACGTCCTGCGCAACTTCTCGGTGGCGTCGCTCTATTTCCTGGGCGGCGGGCCCCTGACCCTGATCGGCATGATCCGCGGCGTGCGCGCCTGGGCCGATGGCGTCGCCGATGCGCGGCCGGCGACCTCGGGTCAGGTGATGCTGGCCGCCTTGCCGATTCTCGTGGGCGTACAAATGCTATTGAGCTTTGTGGCCTATGACGTCGAGGCTGAACCCAGGACGGCGATCTGGCCCCTGCTGCGTCCAAAGCGCCTCGCCTCGCAGACCGGGGCTTGATCCATGCCGTTCAAGGACATGTTGCTCTGTCTGGGCTTTTCTCTGGCCCTCCCGGCGGGTCAGATGCTGTTCAAATGGGGCGCTGACTACAGCCGCGGCATCCAGGGCAATTTCATCGCCAAGGTGATCTTCAACTATCCGCTGATGGGCGCCTTCGCCTGGTATGGGCTCACAGCGCTGTTCTGGTTCTATATCCTGACGCGGGTGCCGCTCAGCCTGGCCTACCCCTTCTCAATCCTTGGCGCGGGTCTTGTGCCGGTCCTGGCTTGGATCCTGTTTCGCGAGACCATCACCCCCCAGGCCTGGCTGGGCTATGTGATCATGCTCGGTGGCTTTCTGTTGATTGCGCGGAGCGGCGCCTGAGGCCTGTTACAGCCAGTCCAGGAAGCCCTGCTTGGCCATCCAGACAAGGCTCATCTGAACATGGCGACGGCGCGGCATGGGAAAGGCGGTTAGCAGCTCCCGAACTGTCAGCGCGCTGTCGCCCTGCAGCAATTCCATGACGCGCAGCGCTTCTTCCAGGGTTCCCCGCCAGTTGGCGGCGAACATGTCCAGCTCGATCGTTTTGACGCGCTCCACCGCTTCGGCAGTTACGCCCTGGCGAAGACGCAGCCGGGTTTCGAGGGTCAGGGTCGTGGTGGCGAAGCCGGAGAAGTCGCGGAAGGGATCCCCCTTCGCCGGGTGGTCACGCGAAAGGATTTCAGGATCGCTGGACGCCTGCCGGATCGCGGTCAGTTCCGCGGCCAGGGCCGTATATTGCGGCGCGACGACAGACCAGTCGAAGGTCTCGCGCACGCGACGCCGGCCGGCGTCGCCCATCCGCCGTCGCAAATCCGGCGACCGAATGAGTTGGGTCAAGGCCTGGGCCGCCCGGCCCACATGGACCGCCGTATGCTGGGCGACGATGCCGACATATTGTTGGTAGGACTTGAAGCCGAGGGCGTGTTCGCCGACCAGGTCGTTGACCAGACCGCCTTCCGGACCTCCGAGGGTCGGGATCAGGAAGCCCTCTTCGCCATCCCGGACGGTGTAGCGATAGCCGTCCCAGTCGCTGACCACGACGGGCAAGCCCGACGCCATCGCCTCGAGCGGCGTGATCCCGAAGGTCTCCTGAATGTTGTCCACCAGGGAAATGAAGACGTCGGCCGCCGACCAGAGAGTCGCGAGGCGTTGCCGGTCATTGCCGTCGATGACGTGGAAAACGATCGAGGGGGCATGGGCTTCGACCGCCTGCCGATACATGCGCTCGCCATCCGCGCCGTTCGGGAACCAGCCGACCATGGCGAAGTGGACGCGGGCGCCCGTGGCCTGCGCCGCCTCTTCGGCCGCCCGCATCATCGCCTGGGGGAACGCCTTCTCGAAGAAAGAGAGGCGGCCAACCCACAGAATGAGAATGTCGTCAGGCCCGATCTCCAGACTTTCGCGGGTCGCGGACCGCACATCGGGCCTGTCGGCGGCCGCGCCAAGCGCCGCGCCGTTCACGCCCAAGGGTATCAGCGGCAATTGCGGACGGGGTTGAGCCTTCCCGCCGAACCGATCGGCGAGATAGGCGGTCCATTCCTCGAACATGGACGTCATGGCGCTCTGGACCGAAGGGGAGGTGCAGATCAAGGCGTCCCAGGCCTGGGTTGGAGCCACCGCGCTCATGGCGATTTCCTGGCGCATGGTGGGCGGCGCGATCGTGTGGATCAGGCCCATCAGGCTGTAGGCTCGGTCGCCGACGGTGCGGCGCCTTTGCCAGGCCAGATCTTCCAGGCGGGGACCGCCCCGCAAGAGCGCGCCGGCTTCAGCCGCGACGCGCTGGGCCAAGATGCTTGCCGTTGTGACCCGGGTTCCGGGCGCTGTGTCGCCCACTAGGCTCCGCGCCAGATCCTCGGCCTTGATGGCGGCGTGGGTCAGGAAATCAACCTGCTCCAGCCCGCCGTGCCGGACCATGGCCTGGAAGAGCTCGAAGTTGGCGATGTCCTTGCCAAACACGTTCTCGCCAAGGCCCACGCGGCCGGCCGGGTGATAAATGGCGAGGCGAGATGTCATCGAGCGCTCCGGTGCCGCCTTCGCGGCGCTATGGAGCTCTGATTACAAGAGGCTGCCCTGATTTGCAGAAGGAATCTGGGCGGAGCCCGGAGTGTCTGCGTCTCGCGTCTCCAGCTCCCAGCCCTCGAACGCCTTGTGGTCATGCTCTCGTTCAACCCGCTGCATCAGCTCGTTGAACATGTGGCGCCATCGCGGATCTTTCTGCGCGGCATCGATCAGCAGGCTTCCCATGATGATCTTGCGGCGCGTGTCCTTTTTGCGCTCTTCGGTCTTCAATCGAGCCCTGGCGTTGTCCAATCTCGCGTTTGCCTGCTGCGATAGGCGCTCCAACCTTTTGAGGCGCTCGAGCGTTATTGGAGCCATCTTCTCCGCCTCTAATTTCACGACCAGTTTTCAGGTTATCGCCGCGCAAAATAATGAGGCCTGAACAAAAGCCGTTAACGCCGACACGAAGAAATATTCTGAGTGCGCGCTTATACGTTGCTATCGCAACGAAGCTTTAGCCCTACCGTGAGACAGATCGCTGGTGGCGATCTATCATTTCAGCGTCAAGGTCATCAGCCGCGCCAACGGGTCCAGCGCCGTGGCGGCGGCCGCCTATCGCAGCGGGATGGCGCTTAGCGACGAACGCCTGGGTCGCACGCACGACTTCACCAACAAGTCTGGCATCGTACATTCAGAGATCCTGCTGCCTGAAGGGGCTCCAGAAGATTGGCGCGAACGCGCGACGCTGTGGAACGCGGTCGAAGCGTTCGAGAAGCGCAAGGACGCCCAGCTGGCGCGAGAAGTGGAGTTCGCTTTGCCGCGCGAGCTGGATCAGGCGCAGGGCGTCGCGCTGGCGCGGGCGTTTGTGCAACGCGAGTTCGTTGATCGCGGCATGGTCGCCGATATGAACGTCCATTGGGATATCGGCGGCGATGGTCAGGCCAAGCCGCACGTCCACGTCATGCTGAGCCTGAGGTCGGCTTCGGCGCAGGGTTTTGGTCCCAAGGTTCGCGACTGGAACGACACAGCGCTGCTGCGCTCGTGGCGCGAGTCTTGGGCCAATCACGTCAATCTCGAACTGGCGAGGTTGGACCTGGACCTGCGCATCGATCATCGCAGCTTCAAGGATCAGGGCCTGACCCTGGAGCCGCAGCACAAGATCGGGCCGGCCGGGATGCGGCGTGATCTGGCCGGGGAGGAGGCCGATCGTGCGCAAGATCACCGGGATCTGGCGCGCCGCAATGGCGAGTCGATTATCGCCGACCCGGCCGTGGCGCTGGAGGCCATCACCCACCAGCAAAGCACCTTCACCGATCATGATCTGGCGCGGTTCATCCATCGTCAAAGCGACGGCAAGGACCAGTTCGATCAAGCGCTGAGCGCGGTGCGGACGTCGCCCGACTGTGTGGCCTTAGGCAAGGATCGGGCAGGACGGGAGCGGTTCAGCAGCCGCATCATGCTGGAGATTGAAGAGCGACTGGCGGCCGACGCCGAAGCTTTGGGTCAACGGCGCGGTCATGGCGTGTCGCCGAGCGTGGTCGCGATAGCGGGCCGCACCGGGGCAGGGGGCATCGCCCTGAGCGAGGGGCAGCAGCTTGCTCTGCAGCATGTGGCCGCAGCGCAGGATCTGGCGCTGGTGGTGGGCTTCGCGGGTTCAGGCAAAAGCACCATGCTGGCGGCGGCCAGACGCGCTTGGGAGGCGCAGGGCTATCAGGTCCGGGGCGCGGCTTTATCGGGGATCGCCGCCGAAGGCCTTGAGGGCGGATCGGGGATCTCATCGCGTACGATCGCCAGCCTTGAGCATGCCTGGGCGCGGGATCGCGACGGCCTGACCGCCAAGGACGTGCTGGTGATCGACGAAGCGGGCATGATCGGTTCACGTCAGATGCAGCGGGTGATCGAGAAGGTTCGCCAGGCCGGCGCCAAGCTGGTGCTGGTGGGGGACGCCGAGCAGCTGCAGGCCATCGAGGCGGGCGCGGCGTTTAGAGCCCTTACCGAGCGTCATGGCGCGGCAGAGATCAGCCAGATCCAGCGGCAGGTCGATGACTGGCAGAGGGCGGCGACGCGGGAGCTGGCGACCGGGCGAACTCAACAAGCGATCGAGCGCTATGAGGTCGCCGGCATGGTCGATGTCCAGGCGACGCGCGAAGACGCGCGCAAGACTCTGGTGGCGACTTGGGCGCGCGATCGACAAGGGCAGGGGGCTCCGAGCCAGATTATCCTGGCCCACACGCGGGCCGATGTCGCCCAGCTCAATACCCTGGCGCGGGAGGCGCTGCGGGAGCAGGGCGCGCTGGGCGAGGATCACGTGGTCCAGGTCGAGCGCGGCGACCGCGCCTTGGCGGTCGGTGATCGGCTGATGTTCCTGCGCAACGAGCGTGGTCTGGGGGTTAAGAACGGCACGCTGGGGATCCTCGAGGCGATCGACGGGGATCAGCTGACCGTTCGCCTGGAATCGGCAGGCCCATCCGTCGCCCCGGTGAAGGTGGATCTGAAGGCCTACAACGATCTGGATCACGGTTACGCGGCGACGATCCATAAGAGCCAAGGGGTCACGGTCGATCGCGCCTATCTGCTGGCGACGCCGGGCCTGGATCGCCACGCGACCTATGTGGGGCTCAGCCGTCATCGTCACGGTGCGATGCTCGCCTATGGCGAGGGGGACTTCCGGGCGCGCGAGGACTTCCTGCGCACGCTTGGCCGTGAACGCGCCAAAGACATCACGCTCGACTATCAGAACCCGTTTGGTGAAAGACGCGAGGTGTCGGCGCCGCTAGCGCCCAAGACGCGGACGCCTTCGATCTTCGCCGGTTTCAAGCCGGCGGTTCCTGATTTGGCGCGCGAGCTGGATGGGCGTGCGGACCAGGATCGTGCTCTTCGGGCCTATGTGAAGGCCTTCTCGGACATTCAGGGGCCGAAATCGCCGCTACCCCATCAGATCATGGCGTTGGAGGCCGCTAGGACCCGCCTGGAGGCGAGTCCTGTGCAGGGCTCGATCCAAGACCTGGACGCGGTCCTGACCTATCGCTCGGGGCTGATACGCTACGTCGAGAAGGATGGGGGGGCGGAGCTGCTGCGCGCGGCCTGGGGGCAGGAGCCTCAACTCCGCAAGGCTGCGGAGTTGGAAGCGGCGGGCTTTGTGCAGCGCTGGAAGGAGCTTGCGCCGGAGCCACGGTCGATCGGATTTACCCTGCTTGCGGACCTGGAGCGAAAGCCGCGGGTGAAGGCGGCGCTCGAGGCCCACCGGGAAGCTCTAGGTGTCGGTCGTGAGGGTCCGTTGGTCACTGCGTTAACCCGCTATATCGACCGGCCATTAACGCGTTCCCGCGACATGAAGGGGCCAGAGCTCGGCGACTAAGGACAGACTGTGGACATCGACGAACTGGATCCCGCAACCCGAGCCTTTGAGGCGCTGCGCCAAGAGGTGAGGGCGCTCGGCGAGAAGATCGACAACCAACTTGTCGCAACTGAACACGAAACGGGGCGGCTGACAGCGATGGAGGCATCGCTGTCGTCGATTGCCTGGCCTAGGGCTGAAGCCGAACAGCAGCACGCAATTTTAGCGAGCCACGTCAAGGAGCTCCAAAAGGAACGCGATGCGACGCGATCAGAGCGCTCGGCTTTACAGGTCGCCAGAGCGCAGGTTCACAGTTCTCAGGATCTGGCGCACTGGATCACGGGCGCCTGCGGCGTGATCTTGGGGGCTGTGCTTGCTGTGACCTTGATCAGTGTCACCTTGCGAGTTGCACCTGAAGAGTGGCTTTGGCCAGAAAGGCTAGCGGCCAGACTCCTGAAGGGTTCGATGTGGGACGGTGGGACGCGGATGCTGAGCCAAGCCGATCTGGCGACCTGGAACCAGATGGCGGAGGGCTATCACCTCATCGAAGCCAACCGGGCGACCTACGAGGGCTGCCGTCGCGCAGCTGAGCGCGCCAAGCGCGAAATGCCGTGCAGACTGAAGGTCAAGCCTCCCGAGCGCGCCGCCACGCTGCAATGATCTGATCGATCCGCTGCCGGCCCTGGGCACGGATCGAAGACAGGGCCGCGGTCGGTCGAAAAGCGGAAGGTAGCGAACCGCCAACTCAAAAGTTGGCGATACCCGCTTACGCTACCTTGGACGCCGTCACAGCCATCTGTCGGCTCAGCGTCCGATAAACGGTGGGCCGCGAAATCGAGAACAGTTCGGCCAGGTCGCTGATCGAGTAGTCGCCCGTGACGTGCATCCGCCGCAGTTCCTTTTGCTGGCGCTCAGAAAGCTTTGGCTTCTTGCCGCGCAGTTTTCCTTTGGCTCGTGCGACCGCCATCCCCTCACGGGTTCGTAGTCTGATCAGGTCGGATTCGAATTCGGCGAAGGTCGCCAGGATATTGAAGAACAGCTTCCCCATGGGGTCGGTCGGATCATAGACGCTCGATCCCAGCTGCAGCTTTACCCCGCGCGCCGCGAGGCTGTCTCCGATCGCCCGCGCATCAGGCACAGACCGCGCCAGCCGGTCTAGTTTCGGTACGACCAGTGTGTCTCCACTACGGACGGCCGCCAGCGCCTGATCGAGACCAGGCCTTGCCCTGTTCGTGCCAGTGAAGCCGCGATCCGTATAAATTCGGTCGGCTGTCACGCCGAGCCCGAGCAGGGCTTCTTCCTGGACGACCAGGTCTTGTTTATCCGTCGAACACCGAGCGTAGCCAATCAGGGTGCGTGTCATGGCGCGGAGTGTAACGTAGAAGGCGCCTTCATCGCAAAATTTATCGTACCACCTTAATGAGACGTCTTGTCGCCGCTGGACGTTCGGCCTCGAAACCGGCCGTCGGGTGTCCGCTGAACGATCCTCTATCGGACGAAAATTTCAGCAAAAATCATCTGCTTTTTGATCCTGTGGCGGGACAGGGTTCTCTTCGGTGCGGCGTCAGAGGGCTCCAGAGGCTTTCAACAGCTCTTCCCCGAGTACAGGACTTAGATTCAGGGGCTGGATCTCGTTTCGAGACTCCTGCTCCATCAGGCTGTCCAGGAAGCGCGCGGGGT
>CALRUN020000047.1:0-32263 GCA_943371355.1 Alsobacter soli | reverse complement strand
TCAGGTCGCGGATCGCCTTTTCCGGAACGACGAACTCGGCGTCCTTGAGACCGTGATCCTTGGTCAGCTTCGGCAGGATGTGGCGCTTGGCGATCTCCAGCTTCTCATCTTCGGTGTAACCGGCGATGCGGATGATCTCCATGCGGTCCAGCAGCGGCTGGGGCATGTTAAGGCTGTTCGCCGTCGTGACGAACATCACCTGGCTCAGGTCGTAGTCGACCTCCAGATAGTGGTCGCCAAAGGCGGAGTTCTGCGCGGGATCCAGCACCTCAAGCAGAGCCGAGGCGGGATCGCCGCGGTAGTCGCTGCCCATCTTGTCGATCTCGTCCAGCAGGACGAAGGCGTTGGTGGTCTTGGCCTTCTTCATCGACTGGATGACCTTGCCGGGCATCGAGCCGATATAGGTGCGGCGGTGGCCACGGATCTCGGCCTCGTCGCGCACGCCGCCGAGGCTCATGCGCACGAACTCACGGCCTGTGGCCTTGGCCAGAGACTTGCCCAGCGAGGTCTTGCCGACGCCGGGAGGACCGACGAGGCACAGGATCGGCCCCTTCAGCGAGTTTGTGCGTGCCTGGACAGCCAGGTACTCCAGGATGCGCTCCTTGACCTTCTCCAGGCCGTAGTGATCCTCGTCGAGGATGGCTTCGGCCTCGCCGAGATCGATCTTCTTGGTCTTGGCCTTGCCCCAGGGGATCGACAGCATCCAGTCCAGGTAATTGCGGACCACGGTGCTCTCGGCCGACATCGGGCTCATGTTGCGCAGCTTCTTCAGCTCGCCCTCGGCCTTGGTGCGGGCCTCCTTGGAGAGCCGGGTCTTCTTGATGCGCTTTTCGAGGTCGATCAGTTCGTCCCGTTGGTCGTCGGGATCGCCCAACTCGCGCTGGATCGCCTTCATCTGCTCGTTGAGATAATATTCGCGCTGGGTCTTCTCCATCTGGCGCTTCACGCGCGAGCGGATCTTCTTCTCGACCTGCAGGACGCTGATCTCGCCTTCCATCAGCGCGAAGACCTTCTCCAGGCGCTTCACGATATCGAAGATTTCCAGCAGGTGCTGCTTGTCGCCGATCTTCACCGACAGGTGCGCGGCGATGCTGTCAGCCAGCTTGCCCGGCTCGGCGATCTGGGGGATCGAGGCCAGGGCTTCCGGCGGCACCTTCTTGTTCAGTTTGACGTAGTTCTCGAACTGCTCGACCACGGCGCGCGACAGCGCCTCGGCCTCGGGGCCAACGCCCTCGTCCTCACTCACTTCACCGATCTGGGCCTCATAGAAGGACTCCTGGTCGGTGAACTTGACCACGGCCGCGCGGCCCTTGCCCTCGACCAGCACCTTTACGGTGCCGTCGGGCAGCTTCAGCAATTGAAGAACGGTGGCCAGAACGCCGACATCATAGATGTCGCCGGGCGACGGATCATCGTCGGCCGAGTTCTTCTGGGTCACCAGCAGGATCTGTTTGTCGCCGCGCATAACCTCTTCGAGGGCGCGAACGGATTTGTCGCGTCCGACGAAAAGCGGCACGACCATGTGCGGGAACACCACGATATCCCGCAGCGGCAAGACTGGAAGCGTACGAAGTTCGGACATAGTGCTCTTTACTCCCGGCCTGCGCGGAACCCGCGCTCGGCCATGCGGGCCGCCGTCACACCAGACGATGCGCCTGGGTCGATCGGCCCGTCCGCCCGGGACTGGACGGAATGGTCCCTATTTATGTGGACGTTTCGCAACAGCGTTCAAGAAGAGTCGCCTCATAGCGGCGACAGGTCGCGTGTAAGCAGTCAAGCTGAAGGGGATATGCCCTCAAACGCCCCGCTCACGCAATTTCGTTGCAAAGCGAAGCCCACCAACGATGCGAGCCAGCCTGTCCATCCTGTGGCGCCGCCGCACCATTGAGATCCCAAGCGACAAAAACGCAGCATCCAGACATGAAAAAGGCGCGCCCTAAAGAGCGCGCCTCGTTCAGTTGGATCGGATGACGCCTAGGCCGAGGCCGCGCCGCCCTTCTTCTCCGCGTAGATCAGCAGCGGCTGAGCCCGGCCTTCGACGACCTCGGCATTGACCACCACTTCCTCGACGCCTTCGTAGTTGGGCAGCTCGAACATGGTCTCCAGCAGGATGCCCTCCATGATCGAACGCAGGCCGCGCGCGCCGGTCTTGCGCGCGATGGCCTTCGTGGCGACGCCGTGCAGGGCGTCTTCCGTGAAGGTCAGGCCGATGTTCTCCATCTCGAACAGGCGCTGGTACTGCTTGACGAAGGCGTTCTTCGGCTCGGTCAGGATCTTGACCAGGGCGACCTCGTCGAGGTCCTCCAGGGTCGCGACCACGGGCAGACGACCGATGAATTCCGGGATCAGACCAAAGCGCTGCAGATCATCAGGCTCGACGTTACGCAGGATCTCGCCCGTGCGACGCTCCTCCGGATCAGCAACCTTGGCGCCGAAGCCGATCGACTTGCCCTGGCCGCGCGCCGAGATGATGCGCTCCAGACCCGCGAACGCCCCGCCGCAGATGAACAGGATGTTGGTGGTGTCGACCTGCAGGAACTCCTGCTGCGGATGCTTGCGCCCGCCCTGCGGCGGCACGGAGGCGACAGTGCCTTCCATGATCTTCAGCAGGGCCTGCTGCACGCCTTCGCCCGAGACGTCACGGGTGATCGACGGATTGTCCGACTTGCGGCTGATTTTGTCGATTTCGTCGATATAGACGATGCCGCGCTGCGCCCGTTCGACATTGTAGTCGGCGGCCTGCAGCAGCTTCAGCACGATGTTTTCGACGTCTTCACCCACATAACCGGCTTCGGTCAGGGTCGTGGCGTCGGCCATCGTGAAGGGCACATCGATGATTCGGGCCAGGGTCTGGGCCAGAAGCGTCTTGCCGGTGCCGGTCGGACCGACCAGCAGGATGTTGGATTTGGCCAGTTCCACGTCGTTGTTCTTCGACGCGTGGTTGAGGCGCTTGTAGTGATTGTGCACCGCGACAGCGAGCACCTTCTTGGCGTGACCTTGACCGATCACGTAATCGTCGAGGACCTCGCAGATCTCGCGCGGCGTCGGGACGCCATCCTTCGACTTCACGAAAGCAATCTTGTGCTCTTCGCGAATGATGTCCATGCAGAGCTCGACGCATTCATCACAAATGAACACCGTCGGTCCCGCGATGAGCTTGCGCACCTCATGCTGGCTCTTTCCGCAGAAAGAACAGTACAGGGTGCTCTTGGTATCGCCGCTCGCGGCTTTCGTCATGGTCGCTTCTCACGCTATGGCGGCGACGGCTACGGCCGTGACGCCCGCTCCTGGCTCACATGCCGCCACCGAAGGGACAGCTTACATGCCGGGAGTTGTCTAATCCTTGACATTCCCCGATCCGGCCGCAGTTCACAAGCCTTGGCGCCTTTTTCGAGCGCCTGCCAGAGAATGCACCGTGCCGCGGAATGATCTTACGGTCTAAAATGGGGACCACGGCCAACGGCGCAACCGCTCCCGGACCTCGGCCCTTCCATAGAAGCGGAAGGCTTTAGAGCCCATGCGGGAATCGTGATCGAACAGCCGCTTGTTTAACAGGGCGCGCCCGATGCGCGCGGAGAAGAATGGCGAAGCGCTCATTAATGGCCAAGGGCCTGACGGCCTCGATGCCGATGACAGGCGATATGACCGATGCGCCGGCGCTCGTGGCCTTTGACTTCGACGGCACCCTGACCGTCCGCGACAGCTTCAACGCCTTCCTGAAATGGCGGGCGGGTCCCGCGCGCTGGACAGCGGGCGTGTTGCGGCTCTCTCCCGCCCTGGTGGGCTATGTCTTCAACCGCAATCGCGGCAAGCTCAAGGCGGCTGCGGTGCGTGAGTTCCTGAAGGGCGCGACCCAGGCGGAGATCGAAGCTGACGCGCGGGCGTTCGCCGAACTGCACGCCCCTTCCCTCTTTCGTCCCGACGCGCTTGCCGTCTGGCGTCGATGGCGAGCCAAGGGCGCCAAGCTTGTCATTGTCACGGCATCGCCCGACATCACTGTCGCGCCGTTCGCGCGTGGCCTGGGCGCCGACCTGCTGATCGGCACCCGCCTCGCCTTCGATCACGACGATCGAGCGCTCGGCGTCCTGGCTGGCCCGAACTGTCGCGCCAAGGAGAAGGTTGTCCGCCTGAAGGAAGCCTTCGGCGAAGACGTTCGCCTCACGGCCGCCTATGGCGACACGTCGGGCGACACCGAGATGCTGGCCATCGCCGATGAGCGCGGCTACCGCGTGTTCCGGGGCAAGCCGATCTAAACCGGCATGAAAAAGCCGCCGGCCTCGCGGCCGACGGCTCGATCAGTGTCGCTAGAGCGGGACCTAGGCCTTGGCGTCGGTTTCGTCGCGCGTTTCGTTGATGTGGTCGATCAAGCCCCAGGCCTTGGCTTCCTCGGCGCTCATGAAGTGGTCGCGGTCGAGCGTGCGCTCGACCTCTTCATAGGTCCGGCCGCAATGCTTGACGTAGATTTCGTTCAAACGGCGCTTGGTCTTGATGATGTCCTCGGCGTGGCGCTCGATATCCGAGGCCTGGCCGCGGAAACCGCCCGACGGCTGGTGCACCATGATGCGCGAGTTCGGCAGTGAGATCCGCTGGCCGGCGGCGCCGGCACAGAGCAACAGGCTGCCCATCGAGGCCGCCATACCCATGCACACGGTCGAAACCGGGCTCTTGATGTATTGCATGGTGTCATAGATCGCGAGGCCAGCCGTCACTACGCCGCCCGGCGAGTTGATGTACATGGCGATTTCCTTCTTGGGGTTCTCGGACTCCAGGAAGAGAAGCTGCGCGCAGATCAGGCTGGCCATGCCGTCTTCGACGGGGCCGGTCAGGAAGATGATGCGCTCCTTGAGCAGGCGCGAGAAGATGTCGAACGCGCGCTCGCCGCGGCTGGTCTGTTCGACCACCATCGGCACGAGGTTCATCGCCGTTGCAACCGGATCGTACATAGGGTTCGCCCTTTTTCGCGTTTTGGGGCCGCGCGAATCAGACCTCGCGCGGCGTCGCCAACGCATATCGCGTGGCGCTTAACAGGTTGCAAGGAGCGGACGAAAAGCTTGAGGCAAAGAAAAGGCGCGGCCCTCGCGAGCCGCGCCCTGTCTCGTCGGATGACGGAGGCCTTAGCCGCCATAGCCTTCCGGCAGATCGTCTTCTTCCAGGAGCTCTTCCTTGGAGACTTCCTTTTCCTCGATCTTGGCCTTACCGAAGATCAGGTCGACAACCTTGTCCTCATAGATCGGGGCGCGCAGAGCGGCCTGCAGGTCGGCGCGCTGGCGGTACATGTCGAACACCTGCTGGGCCTGCGCGCCATACTGGCGAGCTTCGCGCATGATGGCGTCGGTCAATTCCTGGTCGGTGACCACCACGTCGTTCTTGCGGCCAATTTCGGCGAGCACCAGGCCCAGACGCACGCGGCGCTCGGCGATCTTGCGGTATTCGTCCTTCAGTTGGTCTTCAGTCTTGTCGGCGTCCTCAGGCGGGAGACCGCCCTGGGTCTTGTCGGCCTGAACCTGCTGCCAGATGCCGCCGAACTCGGCGTCCACCATGCGCGGCGGCAGGTCGAAGTCGTGCTTGGTGTCCAGCACGTCCAGCAGGGCGCGCTTCAGCTTGAAGCGCGACGAGTTGTCATAGCGGCCCGACAGGTTCGACTTCAGCAGCTCTTTCAGAGCGGCGAGGTCCGACAGGCCCAGGCGCTTGGCCAGTTCGTCATCGGCTTCGGCGTCGACCGGCGCGCGCACTTCCTTGACGGTCGTGGCGAATTCGGCGGCCTTACCGGCCAGATCCTTGGCCTGATAGTCTTCCGGGAAGGTGACCTTCACGGTGATCGCGTCGTCCGGCTTGGCGCCGACGAGTTGTTCTTCAAAGCCAGGGATGAACTGGCCCGAACCCAGGACCAGCTCGGCGCCCTCGGCCTTGCCGCCGGCGAATTCGACGCCGTCCACGGTGCCGACGAAGTCGATCAGCAGTTGGTCGCCGTCCTTGGCCTTAAGGCTCTTGCCCTTGCGGGGCTCGTAGGTGCGGGCCTGCTTGGCCAGTTCGGCCAGGGCCTCGTCGACTTCGGCGTCGGCGACTTTGTAGACGGGCTTGGTCAGTTCGATGCTAGCGGGATCGATCGGCTCGAAGTCCGGCATGATCTCGATGGCCACGTCGAACGCGAGGTCCTCACCACCGGCAACAACCTTTTCCATGTCCGAAGACGGCTTCAGCTCGGGCTGACCGGCGGGACGCAGCTTGTTGTCGTCCAGGACCTTCTGGGTCGTTTCGTTGAGCGCCTGCTCGACGACTTCCCCCATCAGGGCCTTGCCGTACAGGCGGCGAACGTGGGCCGCGGGCACCTTGCCGGGGCGGAAGCCCTTGACGTTCATTTGCGGCGCGACTTCGGCGATCCGCGCTTCGAGACGCGTGGCCAGCTCGGCGGCCGGCACGGTCACTCCATAAACGCGGCTGAGGCCTTCGCCCGACTTTTCAACGATCTGCATCGACATTGTCATATTCTCGGACCTGCGACGCGCGCGTCGGGGGTCCGCCCTGGGGTCAAAAACATCGACGCCGCCCGCGAGGCCGGGGCGGCGAAAGAGCGCCCTTATGTCACGACGTGCGCAACCATCCAAGAGCGCCAGCGGCAAAAGTCACGCCCACCGTCCAACGGACGGGAACGCTTGGTAGATCTGGTGCGGATGAGAGGACTCGAACCTCCACGCCTCTCGGCGCCAGAACCTAAATCTGGTGCGTCTACCAGTTTCGCCACATCCGCGTGGGGGCAGGCCTTACGGATTTCACCGGGGGGATGCAAGTCCGGCGCGCGCCAGGACGGGGCGACGCGCCAGGAGCCGGGCCAGCACAGCGGGGGCCAGATTCGGCAAGTCCTCAGAGATCAGCCCCGGCCCGTGTGCGCGCCCGCATTCCGCGTGGATCCAGGCTCCCGCGCACGCCGCCTCGAAGCTCTCCATGCCCTGGGCGATCAATCCACCAATAAAGCCCGCCAGAACGTCGCCCGATCCTGCCGTCGCCAGCCAGGGCGATCCGTTGAGCGAAATCGCCGCCCGGCCGTCCGGCGCGGCCACCACGGTATCGGGTCCCTTCAGCAATACGACAGCGCCGGCCCGGCGGGCGGCTTCGCGTGTCGCCGCCACCCGCTCCGCCGACTCGCCCAGAAGACCCGGAAAGACCCGCTCGAACTCCCCCGGATGCGGCGTGAGCACGTCATCGCGATCCAGCGCAGAGAACAACGCGCCTGGGTCATGGCGAAAGCTGGTCAATGCGTCAGCGTCGACCACAAGAGCCGCGCCGGTTCGGGCCAGGGCGAAGACGTTTCGAATGGTCGTATCGCCTACGCCACCGGCAGGGCCGATCACGACGGCGTCCGCGCCTTCTCCCGCTGTCTGCAGATCCGCCTCGTTTTCGAAGGGCGCCAGCATGACCGCTTCAAGATGAGCAGCGTTCACCGCCAACGCGTTCAGCGGCGACAATATGCTGACAACACCGGCTCCGATACGCAGACCGCCTCGCGCCGCCAGCCGCGCCGCGCCAGTATTCCAAGCGTCACCGCTGACCACCTTCAACCGCCCACGCCGATGCTTGTGCGCGTCCAGGGCCGGCCACGGAAAGCGGGCTTCCCAGAGCTCGGGTGTATTCTCGTGCAGGGCGCTCTCGCGTTCAGCCGCGGCGAGTCCGATATCGGCGACGATCACCTCTCCGCAATAAGCGCGCCCGTCCATCAGGCAGTGGGCCAGCTTGCGTCGATGAAAAGTCACCGTGAGATCCGCCCGGAACGCAGCCTCACCCAGGGTGCGCCCCGTATCGCCAGACACACCGCTGGGCACATCGACCGCGATGACGGGCTTGTTCAGCAGGTTGCTGGCGCGCGCCAGCCTGGCGACATCGCCCTCGAGCGGCCGCGACAGACCCGCGCCGAACAGCGCGTCTATATAGATGTCCGCTTGGCTGGGTTCTGGCGACAGAGGGCCGGTTTCCCCCTTCCACCGCGCGGCGGCGCGTCTGGCGGCGTCCGTGGCCGGCGGCGCCGAGACTTCAACGCGGACCGACCAGCCCTTCCGACGCAAAAGCCGCGCGGCGACATAGCCGTCGCCGCCGTTGTCGCCAGGCCCGCACCAGATCACGACGGACCGATGCGAGAATCGCGTCCTGACCGCTTCGGCGACCGCCAATCCGGCCCGCTCCATCAACGTAGTGATCGGAACGCCCAGCGCGACGGCGGCGCGATCCGCGGCGGTCATCTCGGCGACGGTCATGATCTCGCGCGGCACGACGACTCCTTCAGAGCACCTGGCTCTGAGCTTCGCGTCCTTTCTGGTTGAGGATCAAGCGCCCATCGCGAATGTCGAACGTCGTGATCGAGCAGTGATCCGGTCGGAATGCCGCCACCCTCGCCTCACCTGTCGCCACGCCGACAGCGGCGTTAAGCGCCACGAAGTGACTGAAGACCGCAGTGTTCGGGTGTTCGGCCACAGCCGCCGCAACACTTTCAGCCCAGGCTTCATAGTCCAGATCACCGACAATCTGCCCCCATTCGCCGCCGAACGCAGCGCGGAGCCAGGCTGGGCGGTCCTCGGCAACCATCCCATTGGGCGTCGGGATCTCGCCCACGCGCTGATCAATCACAAGCTCGACACCCAGCGCTGCCGCCATCGGTGCGGCCGTTTCACGGCATCGACGCAAGGGCGATGAGACGACACGCAGCGGTCGTTCTCCTTCCGGCAGAGCCATGAGCGTTTCCATCGCCTCGACGGCTTGACGGCGCCCTACCTCGTCGAGACCTGGATCATCCTCCGCCCCGCCCCAGGTCGAGGCCGGACGCCCGTGGCGAATGACATGGACGCGGGTCATGACGGTCAATCCGGAACAAAGAGGTTGCGAACGCCATCGGGGTGCGGACCGACCGTTCCCGTTCTGCCAACGCCTTCTCGCGCCTCCAGGTCCAGCAGGGTCGCGGAATCCTCTGGTGTATGAGCCACGAAGCGTCGACCCTTGTCGTCCCGGCCAATCACGATGCCCATTCGAACACCTTCGCGGGCATGGACGACCGTGTAGGTCTCGATGACCGCCGCTCCTGTTGGGTGTTCCACGATCTCGGGATGCGGCAGGGCGTCGATCCGGTCCTGGATCGTGGACGGGGCTTCGCGCACCCAGTCGCCCTCGACAGGTCTGGTCGAGTAAATGCCGACCGACTGTTTGGTCAGGAACCAGCCGTTGGCCGTGCAGAGCCCATAGGCGCCGGGCCGAGCTCTTAGGCGCCCCGTCATCTCGGCGATGGAATGCAGGGCGTAGTTGTTTCCGGGCCCGCCGAAGTACGGCAGGCCGCCGGTGACGGTCAGGCCGCGCGGATCATCCAGCGCCAGTCCCAGCTCCTCGGCCGCCACCTCTACAGCTGACGGGAAGCAGGAATAGAGGTCGATGATGTCGATGTCGGACAGACCGATGCCCGCCATCGCGAAGGCGCGCTCTCCGGTGAGCCGAATGGCCGGGCTCGAGTGAAAATCCTGCCGGTCCATCGGGTACCAGAGATCGGCGGCGTCGGCGCAGCCGTGCAGATAGACCCACTTGTCTTCGGACACGCCCAGCTCGCGCGCCTTGCGCACGCTACAGATCAGCACGGCGGCCGACTGGTCGACCTCCATGATAGCGTTCAGGTACTTGGGATAGGGAAAGCTGATCATCCGATTGCGATCGGTGACCGTCACCAGCTCCTCCGGCGATCGTGCGACCGGGAACCAGGCATTTGGATTGGTGGCCGCCACCTTGCTGAACGGCGAGAACAGACGTCCCAACCGAGCCTGATGGTCTTCAAGAGAACGACCGTCGCGCGCGCGCAGCGCATTCTCGAACAACGGATAGGTGTTCACGGGATAGCCAAGGCCATGTGCGGCCTCTTGCGGCGTTACTCCGGGACGGGGATCGCCGATGCGAGCCGGCGCTTCGGTGATGTCATCACCCCAGCCGTCAAACCCCAGCCCGCCCTTCAGACGCTTCATCAGAGAGCCAAGAAACTCGGCTCCCGTCACCAGCGCCAGCTCGGATTGGCCCTTGGCGATCCGCTCACAGACCACATTGACGGCCTGCTGAGGGCTGTTGCCGCCTGTCTCGGTATAGACGCTCCATGCCGGCCGGGCGCCCAGCGTCCTCGCCAGGCTCGCAGGCGGGTTGGCAAGGCGCGGCAAGGGAAGCTTCGAAAGCCCCCCCGGCGCGTCGATACTGAAAGCGATCACCGCCAACGCGTCGAGTTCGGCAAGAACCGACCCCAAGAGACCGGCATCTCCAACAGCACGTTCCGCCGCAATCTTCAGCAGTTCGAGCGGGGACGGCGAATTTTCCAGTTCGCCGCGATAGGTGAACTGGCCTGCGCCGATCAAAACCGGTGTGTCGTCTCGCACATTCCACCCCATTCAAACGATCGTTGGGGGCGATCCTAGGGGCGAAACGGCGCGCTGCAAGGCCATTTGGGCGACAAACCCGTACTGACCATTTTTCACGCTTCGACTGCGCAAATATTGATCATCACCCCCTAACCGACATCGGCGATCCCTTTTCCGACCGACCAAAGCTTGCGAGTCCCCCGGGGGGCGTGATCGGTGCCGCTCATCAAAGGCGCGGCGCGCCTGCGGGCCCGAAAGTGGAACCGATGAAGAAGATCGAAGCCATCATCAAGCCGTTCAAGCTCGATGAGGTGAAGGAGGCGCTCCAGGAGATGGGCGTCCAGGGCATGACCGTGCTCGAAGCCAAAGGCTATGGTCGTCAAAAGGGCCATACCGAGCTCTATCGCGGCGCCGAATACGTCGTGGACTTCCTCCCCAAGATAAAGGTGGAGGTCGTTGTCGAGGACAGCCAGCTGGAACCCGCGCTGGAGGCCATTACGCGCGCCGCCCGCACCGGGCGCATCGGCGATGGCAAGATTTTCGTCTCGGAGATCGCGGAAGTCATCCGCATCCGAACCGGAGAAAGCGGCCCCGCCGCCGTCTAGGCGCGGAAGGTCAAACGCTTACGAGGCTCAAGAAGGGGATACGGAATGAGCACCGCCAAGGAAATCCTGAACCTGATCAAGGAAAAGGACGTCAAATACGTCGACGTCCGCTTCACCGACGTTCGCGGCAAGATGCAGCACGTCACGTTCGACATCGACCTGGTCGATGACGACTTCCTCAACGACGGCACCATGTTCGACGGCTCGTCGATCGCCGGCTGGAAGGCCATCAACGAGTCGGACATGAAGCTGCGTCCGGACCTGTCGACCGCGATCATCGACCCGTTCTATCAGCAGACGACCCTGGCGCTGTTCTGCGACGTGGTGAACCCCGACACGGGCACCCCCTACAACCGCGACCCGCGCTCGATCGCCAAGGCCGCCCTGAACTATGTGAAGTCGGCCGGTATCGGCGACACCGTGTTCTTCGGCCCGGAAGCCGAGTTCTTCATCTTCGACGACGTGAAGTGGGACACTCAGCCCAACAGCACCGGCTATTCGTTCGACTCCGTCGAACTGCCGGGCAACTCGGCCAAGACCTATGCCGAGGGCAATATGGGTCACCGTCCGGGTCCCAAGGGCGGCTACTTCCCGGTCAACCCGATCGACTCGGCTCAAGACCTGCGCGGCGAAATGCTGGCCGTCATGGGCGAGCTGGGCATGAAGCCGGAAAAGCACCACCATGAAGTGGCGCCCGCCCAGCACGAGCTCGGTCTGAAGTTCGACACCATGGTCGTGATGGCCGACCGTCTCCAGCTCTACAAGTATGTGATCCACAACGTGGCCCACGCCTATGGCAAGACGGCCACCTTCATGGCCAAGCCGATGTTCGGCGACAACGGTTCGGGCATGCACGTTCACCAGTCGATCTGGCAGGACGGCAAGCCGCTGTTCGCCGGCGACAAGTACGCCGGCCTGTCGGACATGTGCCTGTGGTACATCGGCGGCATCATCAAGCACGCCAAGGCGATCAACGCGTTCTCGAACTCCACGACGAACTCGTACAAGCGCCTGGTGCCCGGCTACGAAGCCCCGGTGAAGCTGGCCTATTCGGCCCGTAACCGCTCGGCCTCGATCCGTATCCCGCACGTCGACTCGCCGAAGGCCAAGCGTCTGGAAGCCCGATTCCCAGACCCGATGGGCAACCCCTATCTGACCTTCGTCGCGCTGCTGATGGCCGGCCTGGACGGCATCAACAACAAGATCGATCCGGGCGCGCCCGCCGACAAGAACCTCTATGACCTGCCTCCGCGCGAGCAGAAGAAAATTCCGGAAGTCTGCGGCTCGCTCCGCGAGGCTCTCGAGAACCTCGACAAGGACCGCGCTTTCCTGAAGGCCGGCGGCGTCATGGATGACGACTTCATCGACAGCTACATCGAGCTGAAGATGGAAGAAGTGATGCGTCTGCAGTTGCACCCGCACCCTGTCGAATTCGACATGTACTACAAGTGCTAGGCTGAACTGCGTTCAGGACTGAGAATCGGGGGCCGGAGAGAAATCTCCGGCCCTTTTCTTTCGGGCTCGAAGACGCCGGACATGTCGTGCAGTGGGAATGACTTCTTACTTAAGGGCGCCAACTGAACAAAATTGTCGCAACTTCGCAACAGAACCGACGCAATCCGCCCGAAGCGGAGGAAATGCCGTAGCCGACGATATCGCTGAAGCGCCAACTGGGCTTAACGCACCGCAAACGGAAGCGACGCGAACGCCCCCGACAGAGTCGGCGTCACGAAGCTTGGTCAGCACAGGATCTCTCCATGCACACCTCCAGCCACACCCTTCGTCGCGCTCTGCGCCTGTCTTGCGGTTTCGCCGCGCTGAGCATGGCCATCGCCACGGCCCCGGCCGTCCTGGCCCAGGAAACCCAGGTCGGCGAAGTGATCGTCACCGCCCAGAAGCGCAGTGAAAACCTGCAGGACGTGCCGGTTTCGGTGACCGCCCTTGCCGGCGAGCGCCTGCAATCGACCTTCGCCGCAGGCGACGACATCCTGGCCCTCTCGGCCAAGGCTCCTGGCCTCTACGCGGAGTCTTCCAATGGCCGCGCCGCGCCGCGCTTCTACATCCGCGGTCTGGGCAACAGCGACTTCGACCTGGCCGCCTCGCAACCGGTGTCGATCATCCAGGACGATGTGGTTCTGGAAAACGTCGTTCTGAAAAGCTCGCCGATCTTCGACATCGACCAGGTTGAAGTGCTGCGCGGGCCGCAGGGCACGCTGTTTGGCCGCAACACCACGGCCGGCATCGTCAAGTTCAGCTCGGTTAAGCCCAGCGAAGAGACCAAGGCTCGCGCCGCCGCGTCCTACGGCAGCTTCAACACCCTGACCTTCGACGGCGGCGTCGGCGGCGCCCTGATCGCGGGCAAGGTCGCTGCGCGCGCCTCGGTGCTAGTCCAGCACCGCGACAACTGGATCGACAACGGCTTCACCGGCAAGAAGGACGCGCTCGGCGGCTTCGATGAAAAGGCCGCGCGCCTGCAGGTGTTGTTCACGCCCACTGAAGCGCTGACCGCCCTGTTCAACGTCCATGGTCGTGACCTCGACGGCACCGCAGCCGTGTTTCGCGCCAATATCCTGACCAAGGGTTCCAACAAGCTCAACGCCAACTACGATCGCAACACGGTCTATTTCGACGCCGGCGCCGGCAACCCGCAGAAGTACAAGGGCTGGGGCACCTCGGCCAACATCGGCTACGACTTCGGCGACGTCACCCTGACCTCGATCACCGCCTATGAAGAAACCCACGGCTCCAGCCGCGGCGATATCGATGGTGGCAATCTCACTGGCCCGGGCTTCATCCCCTTCCCTTCGGAAAGCACCGACGGCATCAAGCAACTGGACCAAGTCACCCAGGAACTGCGCCTGGCCAGTGACACTGATGGCCCGCTGAGCTGGCAGGTCGGCGGCTACTACTTCGACTCCAGCTATCAGATCCGCACCGACCCGGGCTTCGCGCCGGCCACCACGCTTGAGCAGGAAAACACCTCCTGGGCCGTGTTCGGCCAAGCGTCGTACAAGGCTACCGAGGCCCTCACCCTGACGGGCGGCCTTCGCTACACAAGCGACGACAAGGACTTGCGCGTCGTTTCGGGTCCGAACCCGGTCGCGCCGGTGTCGGTCTCCGACGAGAAGGTCAGCTGGGACCTCAGCGCGTTCTATGACGTCGCCGAGAATGTCAGCGTCTACGGCAAGGTCGCCTCCGGCTTCCGCGGTCCGTCGATCCAGGGCCGCGACATCGCCTTCTTCTCGCCGGCCTCGGTCGCCCAGTCCGAAACGATCATGTCATATGAAATCGGCCTGAAGAGCGAGCTCCTGGACCGCCGCGTTCGCCTGAACGGCGCGGTGTTCACCTACACCATCGACGATCCCCAGTTCAGCGCGGTCGGCGGCGGCTCCAACTCCAACCGCCTGATCAACGCCAACAAGGCCGAAGCCTATGGCATCGAACTGGACGGCGAGTTCGTGGTCACCGAGAATCTGGTCCTGACGGCGGGCTACAGCTACGCCAAGACCAAGATCAAGGACTCCACCCTGACCACGGCCGTCTGCGCCCAGTGCACGGTCACTGATCCGCTCAACGCGGCCGGTCAGGCCCGGATCGACGGCAATCCGTTCCCCAACGCCCCGGAATACACCTTCGACGTCACGGCCCGCTACGCCGTGCCCTTCGGCGCGGATGGCGAGCTCTTCGCCTATACCGACTGGAAGGTGCAGGGCATGACGAACTTCTTCCTCTACGAATCCAAGGAGTTCTACAGCAAGGGTGACTTCGAAGGCGGCCTGAAGCTGGGCTACGCCAAGCTGGACGGTTCGTGGGAAGCGGCGCTGTTCGCCCGCAACATCACCGACGAAGACAACCTCAAGGGCGCGATCGACTTCAACAACCTGACGGCCTTCGTCAACGAGCCGCGCGTCATCGGTCTGTCGCTGAACGTGAAGATGTAATCGACCCCCTATTGGGACCGGTGAAGGGCCGCGGAGCAATCCGCGGCCCTTTTTCATATCAGGTCTTCGAAAGACCAACGCCGCCGACCGGGACGGTCTCGAAGCGCTGACCGAAACCCGTGATGATCGGTCGGGCCTTGGTGATCGCCGCCTGAACGGAGGGAAGCTTCAGGGATGCGGCGTGGTGTTCGGCGTCAGTCCAGACCTCCGTGATCCAGATGGCGTCGGCATTGGTGGCATCCTGGGCCACGATGTAGCTGAGACATCCCGGCATCGCCTGCGTCCCCTCGCTCAGTATTGCGATCAATGCATCGCGCTTGCCGGGCGCCGCCATCATCTGGCCGATCAGTCCATACATGGATGCCTCTTCCTTGCTCATGGCCACAAGCGGCGCGCCGACTGTCGAGACGGCGACTCCGGCCGCCAGCACATTTCGCCGATCAATCTCCAAGTCCTTTAAACTCCCCTTCTCATGGCTTGCATTCACCGGGCGATGAAACGCTGACGCCGGCCGCCGCAGCGGTGCAGGCATTGCCATAGGTCTTGCCATCGCAGCCACACACCGGTCGATATTCCCGCGTGCACATCGTGGGTCGTTTGCGGCAGATGCCCGAAGCGTCAGCGATCACCCGGCAGTGCTCCGCCTGCATCTGGCAGGACAGACCCTCCGCGCACTGGAACCGGCAATCCCGCCGCACATGCCGCCCTCGGCGACGGGCGCGCGGGACATCGGCGGGGGCGAAGGCGGCGCGCTGGCGCCGGGACTTTCGCAGGCCAGAAGCAGCACCGTGGTCAAGGCCAGGATCCAGGAACGCAAGGCCATCGGTCGATCTCCATTCGTCATGATCTTCGAACCGAACGCATGATGACGCCCCCCGCGCCAGACGACAGACAATTTTCGCGGTTCGGGCAATACGGGGCGCCGCCTCTCTTGCTTGGGGGAGATTTTTCGTCTGTCCTGCCCGCCTGTTCGGGAGTCGGGGTTTTCATGATGGGATGGCGTCACACGGCTGCGGCCGTAAGCCTGCTCGCGCTGGGTCTTTCTGCCTGCGCGACCACTAGCGGAGCCGGCGCCAAGCCCGGCGCAACGACGGCCAAGCCCGCTGAAAAGATCGAGAACAAGCCGCTGCCCAAGGGGCTGGACGGCTCGACCTCCTCGGGTTTTCCGTCGACCTACATGCCCCTGCCCTCGCGGCCCACAGCCATTGTCGGCGCCACGGTGCTGACGGCGACTGGCCAGCAGATCGAGAACGGCGTCGTATTCGTCTCCGGCGGCAAGATCGTCTCCGTCGGCGGACCCGATACCCCCGTCCCGGCAGACGCGGCCGTCATCGACGCCAAGGGCAAATGGCTGACCCCCGGCATCATCGACGCTCACAGCCACCTGGGCGTCTACCCCTCGCCCGGCGTGCAGGCCAAGTCTGACGGCAACGAGGCCACCGATCCCAACACCGCCCAGGTCTGGTCCGAGCATTCGGTCTGGCCGCAGGATCCCGGCTTCAATCGAGCCCGCGCCGGCGGCGTGACCACCCTGCAGATCCTGCCAGGTTCGGCCAACCTGTTTGGCGGCCGTTCGGTGACGCTGAAGAACGTGCCGTCGACCACCATGCAGGGCATGAAGTTTCCCAACGCCCCCTACGGCCTGAAGATGGCCTGCGGCGAGAACCCCAAGCGCGTCTATGGCGGCAAGGGCCGCTCGCCCTCGACGGCGATGGGCAACGTCTTTGGCTTCCGCAAGGCCTGGATCGACGCGGCCGACTACGGCCGCAAGTGGGATGACTATCGCGCCAAGAAGGACAAGGGCGAGAAGGCCGACGCCCCCAAGCGCGACCTGCAACTGGAGACCCTGGCCGGCGTCCTGAAGGGCGAGATCCTGGTCCAGAACCACTGCTATCGCGGCGATGAAATGGCCGTGATGATCGATATCGCCAAAGAGTTTGGCTACAAGATCACGATGTTCCACCACGCCATCGAGTCCTACAAGGTGGGCGCTCTGCTGGCCAAGGAAGACATCTGCTCGGCCACCTGGGCGTCGTGGACCGGCTTCAAGATGGAAAGCCTCGACGGCATCGACTCCAACGCCGCCATTCTCTGGAAGGCCGGCGCCTGCGTGGTCATCCACTCCGACGATCCGATCATGACCCAGCGCCTGAACCAGGAAGCCGCCATCGCCATGACGGCCGGCAACAAGCTGGGCTATGGCATCACCCGGGCAGAGGCGATCAAGTGGATCACCGCCAACCCGGCCAAGGCCATGGGCATTGGCGACAAGACCGGCGCCATCGCGCCCGGCAAGGCCGCCGACCTGGTGATCTGGAGCCGCGATCCGTTCAGCGTCTACGCCCAGGCCGAGAAGGTCTATGTCGACGGCGCCCTGACCTATGACCGTCATGATCCGCGCTACCAGCCCAAGTCCGACTTCGAGCTTGGCCAAACCGGCCAGGGAGCGTTCAACTGATGATCCGGTCCTTCCTTCTTGCAGGCGCCGCCGTCGCGGCCCTGGCCGCCCCGGCCGCGGCCCAGACCATCGCCATCACCAACGCCCGGCTTGAGCCCGTCAGCGGTCCGGCCATCGCCTCCGGCACGATCGTTCTGCGTGATGGCAAGATCGTCGCGCTGGGGGCCGGGATCACGGCTCCTGCCGGAGCGACCGTGATCGACGCCAAGGGCGGGGTCGTCACGCCCGGCCTGATCGCGCCATCGTCCAACCTGACGGCGTCCGAGATCAGCGGCGTGCGCGAGACCCGCGACGACGGCACCGGCACGGCGCTGTCGGCCGCCTTCGACATTGCCTACAGCGTCAATCCGGCCTCGCCGATGATCGGTCTGGCGCGCGACGGCGGCGTCACCGCCTCGGCTGTGACCCCGGTCCTTTCGGGTGTCGGCGGCGGCTCGCACGAGCATGCCGACGACGGCGTGGTCGAGGAGATGACGGCCGGCGCTTCCGGCTCGGGCGATCCACCCCTGTTCGGCGGTCAGGCCGCGTTCGTCCGCCTGCAGGCCGGTGACAGCGATCTGGTCGAGGCCTCAAAGCTGGCGGTCACCGTTTCGCTGGGCGAATCCGGGGCCCGCGCGGCCGGCGGTTCGCGCGGCGCCTCCATCGTGCTGATCAAGTCGGCCCTGGAAGACGCCCGCGCCTTTGCCCGCAACCGGGCGGCCTACGAGCAGGGCGCGACCCGCGACTTTGGCCTCTCGCGCCTGGACCTCCAGGCCCTGATCCCGGTCGTGCAGGGCAAGACCCCGCTGCTGGTCCGCGTTCACCGCGCCTCCGACATCCGCCTGGCGCTGAAGCTGGCGGCCGAGGAGAAGATCCGGATCATCCTGGAAGGCGCAGAGGAAGGCTGGGTCGTGGCCGCCGAGATCGCGAAGGCCGGCGTTCCCGTCATCGTCGACACCCAGGCCGACCTGCCCGACAGCTTCGAAACCCTGGGCTCGCGCCTCGACAACGCCGCCAAGCTGAACGCCGCCGGCGTCATGGTGGCGATCAACGGGGCGCGGGACTTCAACAACCTGCGCCAGGAACGCCTGAACGCGGGCCTCGCCGTCGCCAACGGCCTGCCCTACGCGGCGGGTCTGGCCTCGGTGACCCTGAACCCGGCGAAGATCTGGGGCATGGACGGCAAGATCGGCTCGCTGGAAGTCGGCAAGACCGCAGACGTCGTGCTGTGGACAGGCGATCCGCTGGAAACCACCAGCTGGGCCGACAAGGTGTTCATCGCCGGCGTCGAGCAGCCGAAGGACAGCCGCCAGACCCAGCTGCGCGACCGCTATGCCGCGCCCGACAACGGCATGCCGGTGGCTTACCGCTAGGGTCCTCGCGCTTGCCCCCTCCGCCGGAGGGGGCAAGTCGCGGCATTCCCCAGGTTTCCCGATCAACGCGGCGATACGCCCCTTTTCAGGCGAGTCCGGGAGGCCCATACGGAGCTTCCCACCGAATCGACGCATGTTCCCGTAATGTCCTCCAAAGACGATCCCAACTCGCTGTTCTCGCTGTTCGACGACGCCCTGGCGCCGACGCCCGCCGCGCCGCTGCCGGCTCGCGAGCCTCACGTCGAAGCGCCGGCCCGCGCCGCCGCGCCGCCGCCGCCCTCGGCCAGTCCTACGGCCGCCCCGTCCTCGGGCGGCTACACCGCCAGTGACATCGAGGTGCTGGAAGGCCTGGAGCCGGTCCGCAAGCGACCCGGCATGTACATCGGCGGCACCGACGAGCGGGCCCTGCACCACCTGTTCGCCGAAGTGCTGGACAACTCGATGGACGAAGCCGTGGCCGGCTTCGCCAAGACCATCGAGGTCAAGCTCGACGCCGACGGCTTCCTGTCGGTCAAGGACGACGGCCGGGGCATGCCGGTCGATCCGCACCCCAAGCATCCGGGCAAGTCGGCGCTGGAGGTCATCATGACCGTCCTGCACGCCGGCGGTAAGTTCAGCGGCAAGGCGTATGAGACCTCCGGCGGTCTGCACGGCGTCGGCGCCAGCGTCGTCAACGCCCTCTCGGAGCTGGTCGAGGTCACCGTCTGGCGCGACGGGTTCGAGCACCTGCAGGTGTTTTCGCGCGGCAAGCCCCTGGGCCCGGTCGAGAAGATCGGCCCCAGCAAGAAGCGCGGCACCATGGTGCGCTTCAAGCCCGACGACGAGATCTTCGGCGAGGGGACCAATTTCAAGCCGGCGCGCCTGTACCGCATGGCCCGCTCCAAGGCCTATCTGTTCCGCGGCGTGCAGATCAAATGGTCCTGCGCGCCCGAACGGATTCAGGACCAGACACCCGCCGAGGCCGTCTTCCACTTCCCCAACGGCCTGGCCGACTTTCTGGCCGAGCGCACCAAGGGCCTGGAAACCGTCACCCCGGAGAGCTTCGCCGGCCGCATCGAGCGCCAGGGCGAGGCCGGCGCCGTCGAATGGGCCATTGCCTGGACCCCGCGCGGTTTCGGCGAGCATGACGGCTTCATGCAGTCGTACTGCAACACCGTGCCCACCCCCGAAGGCGGCACCCACGAAAGCGGCCTGCGCGCCGCCCTGACCCGGGGCCTCAAGGCGTATGCCGAGCTGAAGGGCGAGAAGCGGGCGGCGATCATCACCGCCGACGACGTCATCGCCCAGGCCGGGGCCCTGATCTCGGTCTTCATCCGCAACCCGGAATTCCAGGGCCAGACCAAGGAAAAGCTCTCCTCCTCCGAAGCCCAGCGCTTCGTGGAAGCGGCGCTGCGCGACCCGTTCGACCACTGGCTGACCGCCTCGCCCAGGAACGCCCAGGCCCTGCTCGACTTCGTCGTCGAGCGCGCCGAGGAACGTCTCAAGCGCCGCAAGGACAAGGAAGTCTCCCGCGCCTCGGCAACCCGCAAGCTGCGCCTGCCGGGCAAGCTGGCCGACTGCGCCGGCGGCGCGGTCGATGGCGCAGAGCTGTTCATCGTCGAAGGCGACAGCGCCGGCGGCTCGGCCAAACAGGCCCGCAACCGCAAGAACCAGGCGATCCTGCCCCTGCGCGGCAAGATCCTCAACGTCGCTTCCGCCACCGGCGAGAAGATGAGCGCCAACAAGGAGCTGTCGGACCTGATGCTGGCCCTGGGGGCCCAGGGCGGCAACAAGTATCGCGAGGAAGATCTGCGCTACGAGCGGATCATCATCATGACCGACGCCGACGTCGACGGCGCCCACATCGCCTCCCTGCTGATCACCTTCTTCTACCGCACCATGCCCGAGCTGATCCGGGGCGGGCACCTGTTCCTGGCCCTGCCGCCGCTGTACCGCATCAGCCACGGCGGCAAGAGCGCCTATGCCCGCGACGACGCCCACAAGGACGAGCTGCTGGCCACGCAGTTCAAGGGCAAGAAGCCCGAGATCGGTCGCTTCAAGGGTCTGGGCGAGATGATGGCCGCCCAGCTCAAGGAAACCACCATGGACCCGGCCGTCCGCACCCTGGCGCGGGTGACCCTGCCGCGTTCGGAAGAAGCGGTGGAGTCGCTGGTCGAGACCCTGATGGGTCGCAAGCCCGAACTGCGCTTCCGGTTCATCCAGGAAAACGCCGAGTTCGCGGCGGCGGATCTGGACGTTTAGCGGCCGGCAGATCCTCCCCCTCTGGGGGAGGTGGCCCGGAGGGCCGGAGGGGGCTAGCTCGGCCGACTTCCAGCTAGCCCCCTCAGTCGCTCCGCGACAGCTCCCCCAGAGGGGGAGCAGCTACAGGCTCTCAGCCTCACGCGAAATCTCGCTGAGTTATGAAAAGGGTCGCGGAGCGTCCGAACCACGTCCGGATGAGAAATAGAAAATACCGTTTCGACGAAGCCGAGCGCTCCGCGTAACCGTTTTCCGCCAGCCTCCCGTCGGGTGGCCCTCTTAAGGCCTTACCGGGACCCGGACCGCGCCGTTTCCAGCGCGCTCCGGCGGTCGAAGAGGACGGGCTTTCAGCCAGACACGCCCTTTTGCCTTCAACCACGCCGACGGCGGGCAGGTCTGGCCAGCAACCAGATCCCCGGACACGCTTCAGTATCCCCCTGAAGCCCAGCCCCGCTCGATCACACCCCGCCGCCACAATGGTCGCTGGCCTTGCGCCCTTTCCTCGCGACGAGGTGGGTACAGAATACGGGAGGTTTCAGCGCGTCGGATAAGTTTCCTGAACGCCCGTGCTGGTCCCCGTTCTATCGACCCTCTCCCAGAGGGAGAGGAGGGACCCGCGCCGCAGGCGTGGGAGGTGAGGGGTTACACCGGTGGCCGTTGTCGCACTTGGGGTCGTGCCCTGTCCGGAAGGGCTTCGCAAACCCCTCATCCTCCCACGCCTGCGGCGCGGGCCCCTCCTTCTCCCTATGGGAGAAGGTTTCAAATCCCCGTGCCTATCCGGGGATAGCACGCAGTTTATCCCCGCAGCAGCCTGCAGGGGCCAGTGGCTAGGCCCTCATCGTCTCGGCATACAGCTTCAACAACCCCGCCTCATCCACGGCCACGGTCACCGCCTGGATCGGCTGGTCGTCCCAGGCCGATGGGCCAAACAGTTCGCCCTCGGCCTTCAGGCAGGTCTGGCCCAGGGCGATGCCCTCGGTCAGCACGCGCACCGAGCCGCGACGCACCGTGAACAGCGACGGATCGATCACGAACGCCACCGCCGCCGCGTCATGGACGCAGCAGCCCTCAATGCCGTCGCGGCTTCCATAAAAGGCCGCATAGGGCTTGGAGATCGCGTTCAGGAACACGCCCGCCGGGCCGGCCGAGGCCTCCAGCGTGTCCATATAGGCCGGCGACATCACCACCTGGGTGGTGACGTCCAGGCTGACGGCGGTCAGGGCCCAGGGCGCGGTGAAGACCTGGTCGGCGGCTTCCGGATCGTTCCAGATATTGGCCTCGGCCACCGGGGTCACATTGCCCGGCTTGCCCGCCAGGCCGAACGCGCCGCCCATGATCACCACGGCCTTGAGCAGGGTCGCGACCTCCGGGTCGGCCTGCAAGGCCAGGGCCAGATTGGTCAGCGGACCGACCGCGACCAAGGTCACCTCGCCCGGATGCTGGCGGGCCAGATCGATGATCGCCTGATGGGCGGGCTTGGCCTCGGGCTGGGCGGGAACCAGCCCGGTCAGCTCGACATCGCCCAGGCCGTTCTCGCCATGCACGAAGGTGGGCGAGGGGTTGCGCGGCCGGGTCAGGGGCTTGTCGGTTCCCTTGAACACCGGCGCGGCCAGGCCGAAACGCTGCTTCAGATAGAGGGCGTTGCGGGTGGTGGTCTCGATGTCGGAATTGCCGAAGATCGTGGTGATGGCCAGCAGGTCCAGGGCCGGGCTGGCCGCGATGAACAGCAGGGCCATGGCGTCGTCGATGCCGGGGTCGGTGTCGAAAATGATCTTGTGCGTCATGGGCGGGCTCTAGCGGTTTTCGGCGTCGGGCGCGAGGCGCTGGTCGGCCCCAGCCTGCATCAGGGAGACGTGGGCGGAAGCGACCTTCCAGCCCTCCGCCGTGCGGATCCAGGTCTGGCTCTGGCGGCCGGTCTTGTCGGACCCGTCGCGCTGGAACTCGACATGGGCGATGGCGAAGTCGTCGCCGAAGGTGGTGATCTCGGTGCGCAGGCGGGTGCGCGGCGGCGAGCCGCCGGCCCGGCCGACCCGGAAGGCGGCGATCTGGTCGAAGCCATAGAGGTTCTCGGCCACGCCCAGCCGCACGGTGTGCGGCGAGTTCCAGAACGCGCCGTCCAGGGCCTCGACGTCGTTGGCCATCAGGGCCGTCTCATAGGCGTCGACGGCCTCGGCGACCTGGGCCAGCACCACGGGGTTGTTGAGGATCACAGCGGACCTCCCGGCGGGTGGGCGGCCACGACGCCCAGCCTCTGCAGCTTCAGGCCGGCGGCCAGGGCCAGGTCCTCGCGCCAGGCCGGGGCGATGATCTGCACGCCGATCGGCAACTGGCCCGGGCGGTTCACCGGCGCGGCCAGAACGGGCAGGCCGATATAGCTGATCGGCTGGGTGAAGGCGCCCAGGTTCTTGCGGACGGAGACCTGCTGGCCGCCCATCTCCATCGTCGCCTGGCCGATGCCGGGGGCGGGGCAGACCGACGACGGGGCCAGCAGGATGTCGAAGCGTTCGAACGCGCGGGCGACCTCGTCGCGGAAGATCGTGCGGTAGCGCTGGGCGGCCTGCGCGACGCCCTCGGGCAGCAGGGCTCCGGCCAGCAGGCGGTCGCGGACAGCGGGATCGTAGTCCATGGCCGAGGTCTTCAGGTCGGGCAGATGCAGATGGGCCGCCTCCACCGGCGTCAGGCAGAAAGCGGCGGCGCGGGCGGCCTGGGCGCCGGGTAGGATCACGCGGTCGCGCGCGCCCAGAGCCTGGGCCACGATGTCCAGCGCCGCCAGCACCTCGGGAAAGGCGCCCTGCGCGAACCAGCCGCCCAGCACGCCCACGCGCAGGGGGCCGTCGGCCAGGGCGGCGATCCTGTCGGACACCGGCTCGGCGGCGCGAACGCAGATCGCGTCGCCCTCGACGTCGGGTCCCTGCATCACGTCATAGGCCAGGGCCAGGTCTTCGATCGAGCGGGCGAAGGCGCCGGCGTGGTCCAGGCTCTCAACGAAGGGAAACACGCCCTGGCGCGACAGCCGGCCATAGGTGGGTTTCAGGCCAAACACCCCGCACAGGCTGGCCGGAATGCGGATCGAGCCGTTGGTGTCCGAGCCCAGGGTCAGGGGCGCCAGGCCCGCCGCCACCGCCGCCGCCGACCCGCCCGACGAGCCGCCGGCGATGCGGGTCAGGTCGTGGGGATTGTGGGTCGGGCCGTCGTGGGCGTTCTCGGTGACGAAGCCATAGGCGAACTCGTCCATGTTCAGCGCGCCGACCAGGATGGCGCCGGCGGCCTCCAGCCGCTGGACCAGGGTCGCGTCCCGTGAGGGCGGTGTCGCGCCACGCCGGATCTTCGAGCCGGCCAGGGTGGGCAGGCCCTGAATGTCGAACAGGTTCTTGACCGCGAAGGGCACGCCGGCCAGCGGCCCGACGGGTTCGCCAGCGGTCAGGGCGGCGTCCACCCGGTCGGCCTGGGCCAGCGCGCGCTCGGTCAGCACGGCGGTGAAGGCGTTGATCGCGCCATTGCGGCGGCCGATGCGCGACAGGGTGGCCTGGGTGACGGCGCGGGCGGTCACGCGACCGGCCCGGACCTCGCCGGCGATCTCGACGACGCTGGGAAAGGTCATGGCTGGAAGGTCTCTGCCGGTTCGCCGGCGCGGCCGTCCAGGGCGGCGACGAACAGGGCGGTCTGGGTGCGCAGCAGGGCCAGGTTCTCGCGCACGGCGGCCAGGGTCGGCTCCGGCAGGGTCAGGCCGATCTCGGCCGCCCGCGCATCGGCATAGTCGGCGACGTCGCCGTCCGTGAGGTCGAGAAAGGCCTTGAGCGCCGCGTCGATCGCCATCGTGGGGCGGTCTCCATAAGTAAGAAAATTCTTCATATACCGGCGTCGTGGGGCCGCGCTAGTGCGGCGGCGCTCGGGTGGCTCGACGCGCGGACGCGCACGTCTGGGAGACAGTCTGCTGGCCAAACGCCCACGGCAAGGGCGCCTCGGGGCAATCGACCCAGGTGACGCCGCGCGGGCCTTGGGTCTGGCGCCGGATCGGCGTCGAGATGGCCGCTTGTAAGAGAAGGCTTACTTGATGCGCCATCACCTCGCCTCGACCCCCGACACCATCCGCTTTGGCATGTTCGACGCGGCCTTCGATCCCGTGCTGACCATCCCGTCGGGCGACAGCGTCACCTTCGACTGCGTCTCGGGCGGGGTCGAGGTTATGCCGGGCCCGGACAGCGGCCTGACCATCCCGCCGGCCCTGCAGGCGATCCACGACAGCAAGCCCGAGCGGATCGGCCCCCACATCCTGACCGGCCCGGTGGCCATCGCCGGGGCCGAGCCGGGCGACACGCTGGAGGTGCGGATCGACGTCGTCGAGCCCAATAACGACTGGGGCTATTGCGCCGTGCGCCCCCTGGCCGGGACCCTGCCGGAGGACTTTCCCGAGCGCTATGTCAGCCACATTGCCGTGGACCGCGTGGCGGGGACCTGCAAGCCCGACTGGGGCCCGACCCTGCCGCTGAGGCCCTTCTTCGGGACCATGGGCGTCGCTCCGCCGGCGAAATACGGCCGGCTCTCCAGCCGCGAACCGCGCGAGCATGGCGGCAACATGGACAACAAGGAGCTGGGCCCCGGCGCGACCCTGTTCCTGCCGGTCTGGGTTCCCGGGGCCAACTTCTCGGTCGGCGACGGCCACGGACGGCAGGGCGACGGCGAGGTCTGCGTCAACGCGCTGGAGATGGGTCTGACCGGAACCTTCACCTTCATCCTGCACAAGGCCGCCGATATGGGTGTGGCGACATGGCCCCGCGCCGAGACGCCGACCCACTACATCGTCATGGGTTTCAACGAGGACCTCGACCTGGCCATGAAGCAGGCCCTGCGCGGCATGATCGACTTCATCACCGCCCGCTCGGCGCTCACGCGGGTGCAGGCCTATCAGTTCTGCTCCCTGGCCGTGGACTTCCGGGTGACCCAGACGGTGAACGGCGAAAAGGGCGTGCACGGAATGCTGGAGAAAGGTGTTCTATTCTGAAACAGTTCTGTGGAATACTTTGGTATGTTAATTGAGATGGCTGATATTTACCCTTAATATTCCCTTTCCAAGTGAAACCGATTCTGATGGTGTCCGGCCCTGACTAAACCTTCCCGCGTGCCCGTTTTGGGCGAGCGGGGATGGGCAGATGTTGTTGAACGGTAGCGAAAAGGCCGACACCCTGACGGGCGGCGCCGATGCGGATACGCTTTACGGCTTTGGCGGCGCCGACAAGCTGACCGGCGGCGCGGGCGACGACGTCCTGGCCGGTATGGCGGGCAATGACACGCTGCTGGGCGGCGATGGCGAGGACTACATCCTGGGCGGCGCGGGTTCCGACAGCATAGACGGCGGCGCGGGCGCCGACTGGGCCGCCTATGAGGACGCCGCCTCGGGCGTGAAGGTCGACCTGACCCTGACGGCTTCGCAGAACACCCTGGGCGGCGGCAGCGACAAGCTGGTCTCGATCGAGAACGTCTACGGCTCGGCCTTCAACGACACTCTGATCGGCGACGCCGGCGTCAACTATCTGGCCGGCGGCGACGGCAACGACAGCCTGTCGGGCGGCAAGGGCGAGGACAATCTGTTCGGCGGCGCGGGGGCCGATACGCTGCTGGGCGGACAGAACGACGACTACATGCAGGGCGGGGCGGGCGCCGACCTGATCGACGGCGGCGAGGGCTCCGACTGGTCGGCCTACGACGATGCGACGTCTGGCGTGACGGTGAACCTCACCCTGACGGCGGCCCAGAACACGGGCGGCGGCGGTGTCGACAAGCTGGTCGGCGTCGAACATGTCTACGGTTCGGCGTTTGCCGATGTGCTGACGGGGGACGCCAACACCAACACGCTGATCGGCGATCTCGGCGATGACAGCCTGAGCGGCGGCAGCGGTGATGACTTTCTGGTCGGCGGGGCCGGCAATGACGTTATCGACGGCGGCGAAGGCTTCGACACCTTCGCCCTGGTTGGAGATCGTGACGGCTGGATCGATCTATCCGTGGCCGTTCAGGGCACGGGCAACTATGGCCTCGACACGCTGATCTCCATCGAAGGCGTCATCGGTTCGGACGGCAAGGACATGTTGGCCGGCAACGCCGCCGAGAACTATCTGGCCGGCGGCGCCGGCAATGACTTTCTGGTCGCGATCGGCGGTGGGGACGTCCTGGATGGCGGCGACGGCAACGACACGCTGCAGGCCAGCAAGGTCGGCTCGGGCGACTACATGTCGGGCGGCGCCGGCGCCGATATCTTCTTCACCCAGTTCGGCGCGGCGACCCTGGACGGCGGCGCGGGCGATGATCTGTTCTATGTTCTCCGGGCGCCGGGAATGGTCGATGTCATGCTGGTCGATGGCGGCGAGGGCGTGGACACCCTGAGCCTTAACGGCGGCTACATGCCCATCGGTGGCGCGACCGTGGATCTGTCGAATACGGGTCCGCAAGACATCGGCGCGGGCCAATGGCTAACGCTGATCGGCGTCGAGAACGTGACTGGGGGACCCGGCGCGGATCGTCTGGTCGGTGACGCCCATGGCAATACGCTCTCAGGCGGTCAGGAGATGGACACGCTGGTTGGCGGACGCGGTCGGGATGTGCTCACCGGCGACGCCGACAAGGACACCTTCGTCTTCGCGGTCGGCGATTCCACGGCCAGTGATGCGACCGGCGCGGGCGTCGACGTCATCACAGACTTCACGGCTTATGACGAGCTGAGGTTCTCCGATGCCCCGGCCGGCTTCAGCTATGTCGAGGGCAGCGCGGCCAGCTTCGCCTCCGCCCTGGCGACGGTGAATTCCATGCTGACCTATCCCAGCACGTTCCACGAATACATCGCCTTCCAGGTCGGCGCGGACGTCTATGTGTTCAGCGGCCACCCCGACGCGGGGGGCGCGGGGCTCGAGAACGTCATCCTGCTGGCGGGCGTCAATCTCGAGGCCATCAGCTACGACAGCTTCCTGTAGTGAGGTCTTGCGCCGGACCGTCCCGGACGGTCCGGCGCAACTTAATTTTCGGGGCGATGTCCGCCGGCGGCTGTTTCGAACGTTCTTGGCTTATCGACCGATGAAAAAAGCGCGATCCTCGCAACGCGCCGCCAAGGGAAACGCCATGAAGAAGATCCTCCTCGCCACGGTTTTTCTGGGCCTCGCCGCCTGCTCGCCCAAGCTCGCCGCCGAGAAGGCCGCGGCGCCCGCGGCCCCCGCCGCCGCCAAGCCCGCGCCGGTCAATGTGCCGGCCGGCGCCTACACGCTCGACAAGAGCCACTCGACGGTGGTGTTCAAGGTCAGCCATCTGGGCTTTTCCAACTACACCGCCAGCTTTGCAGAGTTTGACGCCAAGCTGACCTTCGATCCGGCCAAGCCGGAGCTAACCACGCTGGAGGCGACGATCGATCCACGTTCCCTGACGCTGCCGGCCCCGCCGGCCGGGTTCAGGGACGAGCTGGTCGGTCCGCAGTGGCTGAACGCGGCGCAGTATCCGGCCATCACCTTCAAGTCGACCAAGGTCGAGGTCACCGGCGCCAACACCGCCAAGGTCACCGGCGACTTCACCCTGCATGGCGTCACCAAGCCGGTGGTGCTGGATGTGATCTTCAACGGCGGCTATGCCGGCCATCCGATGGATCCACAGGCCCGGGCCGGTTTCTCGGCCACCGGGACCTTCAAGCGTTCGGACTTCGGGATCGCCTATGGCGTGCCCGCGCCCGGCACGACCATGGGCGTCGGCGACGAGGTGGCGGTGGAGATCGAAACGGAGTTCAGCGGCCCGCCGCTGGCCCAGAAGCCCGCCTAGACCCCGCCGTCAGATAGCCTTCGAGGAGGGCCAGGGCGTGGGTCAGCCGCGCCTTGCGCCACTCGGCGGTGGTCATGTCGGTGTCCAGGGTGGCTGACAGCGAATAGCCGTTGGCCAGGTGGAACCGGCTCATCGCCGCGATGGTGACGTAGATCTGCACCGGATCCAGATCCGGGCCGAACAGGCCCTGCGTCTGGCCGCTGTCGATCAGGCGCTCGATGGTTCGGCGCAGCGGGAAGGCGGTCTCGGTGACGACCCGCGACTGGGCGGCGAACTTGCCGTGCATCAGGTTCTCGTTGCGCAGCAGGCCCTCGAACTTCGGGTGCTTTTCGAAGTAGTCGAAGGTGAAGCGCTGCAGCTCCAGAAAGCCGTCCAGCGGCCGGTCGAAGTCGATCTTCAGCTCGGCCTCGCGCGCCCGAAGGTCCACATAGGCGGCCTCGAGAACGGCCAGGTACAGGCCCTTCTTGTCGCCGAAATAGTGGTAGAGCATGCGGATATTGCACTTGGCCGCCTTGACGATCCGCTCGATGCGGGCCCCGGCGAAGCCGGCCTGAGAGAACTCCTTCAGGGCCGCGGCCATGATCGCCTTGCGGGTGCGTTCGGCGTCGCGCTTGCGCGGCGGCGGGCCGTCGTCCGTGTCGGGGACCGGGGCGTCCAGAACGGTGGCGTCGGTCACGGGATCTTGGCCCCCTGCTTGATCCAGGCGCCCAGCTGGGCGCGTTCGTCGTCGGTCATGCCGGTCTCGTTGCCCAGCGGCATGCTGCTGGTGGCTACCGCACGTTCGTGAATTTTCGACGCATATTTCTGGATGTGCTCGGGCGTGTCGAAGGTCGCGCCCAGGGGCGGGGCGGGGAAGCCCTTGTGGGTGGGCGCGGCGGCGTGACAGGTCGTGCAGTGCTTCTGGACAATGGCCTCGGCGGTCGCGAACGGCACGGGCGACATCGCAGCGGCATCGGTCTTTGGCTTGCCGCTGGCGATCACGCTGACCGCGAAGATCAGCATGGCCCCGTAGAACAGGAACTCGTGCCGGATCTGGCCCGAATGCTTGAGGATGAAGAAGTAGCGGATCGACACCCCGCCGGCGCCGATCAGGGCCAGCAGCAGCCAGGCCAGCGGATGGCCCGTCACCACCGGATAGTGGTTGCTGATCATGATGAAGATGACCGGCAGGGTCATGTGGGTGTTGTGCACCGAGCGCTGCTTGCCCATCGCCCCCAGGCGCGGATCGACCGGACGGCCGGCCAGCATGTCGGCGACGATCCTGCGCTGGTTGGGGATGATGATCAGGAAGACGTTGCCGACCATGCAGGTGCCGATGATCGCGCCCACATGGATGAAGGCGCCCCGGTCGGTGAAGATCTGGGTCAGGACGTAAGTCGCCGCTGTCAGGCTCAGGAACCATACGATCCCGAACAGGCGTGGGCGGGCGCCCAGCGGCGAGCGGCACAGGGCCTCATAGACCAGCAGGCCGCCGAAGATAAAGGCCAGGCCCGTGGCGATGGCGCCGCCCTGACTGAAGGCGTGCTTGGCGGTGTCGATCAGATAGATCGGCGCGCCCACGTAGTAGAGCACGATCAGCAGGGCGAAGCCCGACAGCCAGGTGGTGTAGGCCTCCCATTTGAACCAGTGCAGGTGCTCGGGCATGTGCGGCGGGGCGGTCATGTACTTTTGCGAGTGATAGAACCCGCCGCCGTGCACGGCCCATAGTTCGCCCTTCACGCCGTCCTTGGGCGGGACGGGATCGCGCAGATTGTTGTCCAGCCAGACGAAATAGAACGACGCGCCGATCCAGGCGATGCCGGTGATCACATGCAGCCAGCGCAGGACCAGGCTGCCCCAGGTGGC
This sequence comes from Alsobacter soli, assembly GCA_943371355.1. Taxonomy (GTDB): domain Bacteria; phylum Pseudomonadota; class Alphaproteobacteria; order Caulobacterales; family Caulobacteraceae; genus Caulobacter. The sequence goes on along the minus strand of CALRUN020000047.1, from coordinate 1,663 downwards.
GAAATCATAGTCCATCAGGCGCTCACCGCGTCGGTCAGGCGGAGCCGGGAGATGTGGCCGATCTGGCTGATCGCCTCGGCGATCTCGGCGGCCTCATCGTTGGAAAGCCGGGTCTGCATCGCCGCCAGGATCGAGCTCTTGTCGTTCAGCCGTACGGCGATGATGAACGGAAAGCCGAAGCGTTCGGCATAGGCGGCGTTCAGCGCGTGGAAGCGCTCGAACTCTTCCGGCGTCAGCCTGTCGAGCCCGGCGCTGGCCTGCTCGGCATTGCTCTCGGCGGTCAGGGCCTTGGCGATGGCGGCCTTGCCGGCCAGTTCGGGGTGAGCGCGGATCAGGGCCAGCTTGTCGGCGGTGGTCGAGGCGTCCAGCACCCGCATCATCGCGGCGTGCAGGCCCTCGACGGTGTCGAACGGCCGCTCGTCCCAGGCGCGCTGCACCACCCAGGGCGACAGCTCGAAGGCAAAGCCCAGGGCGGTGGTGAAGCCGGTCTGGTTCATGCTGTTGAGGATTTTCAGCGACAGGGGCGGGGCCGAGCTCATCTCATAGCTCCTCTCCCTTCCCCCTTGATGGGGGAAGGGCCGGGGATGGGGGTGAACGCGAAGCGTTCAGCGGCGTGCGAGGGCTGGATGGGGCGTGAGCGGCTGACACGCCGCGTCACCCCCATCCCAACCCTTCCCCCATCAAGGGGGAAGGGCTTCATGACTTTCCTCCATACGGATGTGTCTCGATCCAGTGCCGGGCGATGTCGATGCGCCGCGCCACCCAGACCTTGTCGTGGCTCATCACGTGCTCGAGGAAGCGCCTGAGGCCCAGGATCCGACCGGGCTTGCCGACCACGCGGCAGTGCAGGCCGATGCTCATCATCTTGGGCGCCGTCTCGCCCTCGGCGTACAGGGCGTCGAAGGCGTCGCGGAGGTAGGTGAAGAAGTGCTCGCCGGTGTTGAAGCCCTGGGCCGCGGTGAAGCGCATGTCGTTGGCTTCCAGCGTGTAGGGCACGATCAGCTGCGGGCGGCCATGCTGGGCGTCGTAATAGGGCAGGTCGTCGGCATAGCTGTCGGCGTCATAGACAAAGCCGCCCTCCTGGGCGATCAGCCGGGCCGTGTTGGGGCTGGTGCGGCCCTGGTACCAGCCCAGCGGCCGCTGGCCGGTCAGGCGGGCCTGAATCTCGATGGCCTTCTGGATATGCTCCAGCTCCTGGTCGGGCGTGAAGTGCTGGTAGTCGATCCAGCGATAGCCGTGGCTGGCGATCTCCCAGCCGGACTCCATCATCGCCTCGACGGCGTCGGGATGGCGCTCCATGGCCTGGGCGACGCCGAACACGGTCAGGGGCAGGCCTAGCTCGTCGAATAGCCGCCGTATGCGCCAGAACCCGGCGCGCGAGCCGTATTCGTAGAGGCTCTCCATCGACATGTTGCGCATGCCTTCGATGGGCTGGGCGCCGACCATTTCCGACAGGAAGAACTCGGAGGCGGGGTCGCCATGCAGGATCGACCGCTCGGCGCCTTCCTCGTAGTTGAGGACGAACTGCACGGCGATCCGCGCGCCGTTGGGCCAGGCGGCGTGGGGCGGGGTGGCGCCGTAGCCGATGAGGTCTCTCGGATAACCGGTCATGCCGCGCTGGCCCCCTCCGGCCCTCTGGGCCACCTCCCCCAGAGGGGGAGGA
>CALRUN020000046.1:0-32350 GCA_943371355.1 Alsobacter soli | reverse complement strand
CGCCCACTTCGCCCAGACGCTGGCTGTCCTTGACGCGCAGATCGGTGAAATAGACTTCGTTGAACTCGCGACCGCCCGACATCTGATGGATCGGCCGACACTCGACGGCGGCGTCGCGCATGTCGATCCAGAACATGGTCAGGCCCTTGTGCTTGGGCACGTCGGGATCGGTCCGGGTCAGCAAGATGCCGTAGTCGCAATAGTGGGCGCCGGTGGTCCAGACCTTCTGGCCGTTGATGACCCACTCATCGCCGTCCTTGACGGCGCGGGTGCGCAGGGCCGCCACGTCTGAGCCGCCGGCCGGTTCGGAGAACAGCTGGCACCAGATCTCCTCGCCCTTAACGGCGGGGCTGACGAAGCGCTGCTTGGTCTCGGTATTGGAGAACGCCATCACGGTGGGCACGCACATGCCCAGGCCGATGGTGAAATAGCCGTAGCTGAGACCGGCCTTGGTCTCTTCCTGGCCAAAGATCACCGACTGGATCGGCGTGCCGCCGCCCCCGCCGATGGCCGCGGGCCAGGTGATGCAGGCATAGCCAGCGCCGGCCTTGCGGGCCTGCCAGGCCTTGGCGGCGACCATGTGCTGGTCGGTGTTGGGCTTGAGCTCGCCAAACTGGGCGCGGTGCGCGGCGGCGTTCTCGGCCAGCCAGGCGCGGGCCTTCTCGCGATAGGCGGCTTCTTCGGGTGAATCGTTGAAGTCCATGATCGTCTCTCCCTTACGCCGCGTTCTTTTGTTCGAGCTGGCTGACCAGCCGCTCTTTCCAGACCCGCGGCGCGCCGGCCACGAGGCTGAGCTGGCGCGAGCGCCGGTAATAGAGGTGGCAGTCGACGTCCCAGGTGAAGCCCATACCGCCGTGCACCTGGATGCTTTCCTTGCTGGAGAACCAGTAGGCGTCCGACGCCGCGATGCGGGCGGCCGAGGCGGCGATCGGCAGCTCCGGCGCATCCACGTTCAGCGCCCAGGCCCCGTAATAGGCGTTGGAGCGGGCGACCTCGTTCTTGACGTACATGTCGGCCAGCTTGTGCTTGATCGCCTGATAGCCGGCGATGACGCGGCCGAAGGCATAGCGGCCCAAAGCGTATTCCTTGGCCATCTCCAGGCACTTGTCGGAACCGCCCAGCTGTTCGAAGGCCAGCAGCACCGCGGCGCGGTCCATGATCGCCTGCACCAGCTCCAGGCCCGCGCCCGCCTCGCCCACCCGCTCGGCGGTGACGCCGTCGAAGGTCAGCTTGGCCACGCCGCGCGTGGGGTCCAGGCTCTTCAGGGTCTCGCGGGTCACGCCCTTGGCCTTCAGGTCGACCAGGAACAGGCCGGGCTTGCCGCCTTCGCTGGCCAGCACCAGGGCCATGTCGGCGACGTCGCCGTCGGTGACCGGGATCTTCACGCCCGTCAGCTTGCCGCCCTCGACACGGCAGGCGAGGTTCGAAGCATTGACCACGCCCGGACCTTCCGACGTCGCCAGGCAGCCAATCAATTCGCCAGCGGCGATGCGCGGCAGGACGGCGGCCTTCTGGGCCTCGCTGCCGGCCAGCATCACGCCTTCGGCCAGGAAATAGACCGTCGAGGCGAACGGGATCGGCGCGACCGCGCGGCCCAGTTCCTCGGCGATGGCGCACAGCTCGACCCGGCCAAGGCCAAGGCCGTTGAACTCCTCGGGGATGCAGGCGCCCAGCCAGCCCTGCTCGGCGACAGCGGTCCACAGGTCCTGGTCGAACGAGCGGCTGGCGTCATCCAGGACACCGCGCACAACGGCGGGGCCGCAGCGTCCGTCAAGGAACTTGCGCGCCTCGTCCTTCAGGAACTTCTGGTCGTCGGAAAAGTCGAAATCCACCGGTCGCCTCCCAGGACGGAACTCTACGATTGGCCCGTCTCTGGAAACACCCTGACTGACCTTTCGCCGCAGGGAAAGATTGACCCGGCGTCAAGGATTTCAGGTTCTTATGACGACCGTTCAGTTCACGTCGCGTCCAAGGGGCCATGGCCAAGACCGTCTATCAGCGCAACCAGAAGGTTTGGGTCGAAAGCGTCGGCGCCTGGGCGACGATCGAGCGGATCGTGCCGATCTGGGCCAAGGGCTTCGACGAGCCCGTGCGGGTCACCTACGACGTCGGTCTGGGCCGCGAATTTCACGCCCATGAGCTCAAGCCCGAGGAAAAGGTCGACGCCGAGGGCGCCGGCATGGTCGCCAACTGGCGGGTGCTGCGCGCCCGCAACAAGTGGCAACAGGAAAGCGACTGCCCCCACCACCCCTATCCCGGCACCTATCCGGTGGTGGTCACCGACCCCAATGACTGGGGCGGCTGGCGGACGCCGGGCGCCGAGTACGATCGCGATCCGCGCAAGATCGAATATCAGGCGCGGCTGATTTCCAGCGCCCCGCGCCTGCACGCCATCGCCCGTCAGATCCTGGAACTGGTCGCCGATCACCCCGAGGATGCGCCGCCCGCCCTGACCGCCCTGGCCCAGCAGGCCTCAGCCATAGAGCGCTACCTGCATGAGGTTCCGGCCGCCGCCGAGGCCGTGAGCAATATCGAAGGCTAGGCCGGCCAGTCACGGCCGGAGCCCGGACGCCGCAGTCGGTCGTGGGCGGTGAATTCGATGGCCGGCCGCACGACGCCCAGGTCGATCTCGCCGCCGCCAGGCAGCAGGCGCAGGCAGCGCCGCCCGATCCAGATCAGCACATCCATGCCTTCGGCCGCGCCTTCTCTGGCCCAACCGCGCAGCACGGCCTCGAACGGCGCGCGCCGCCAGGCGTTGGGCTGGGCAGGGTCTAGCTCGACATTGACGACCCGCCCGCCCTCGCCCGCGTGCAGCACGAACCCGCTGCGGTCCGGTCGCCAGTCATCGCCCAGACGGGTGTCCAGCAGCCAGTCGCAGGCAAATTCACCACAGCCCGCAGGTCGGACCTGATAAACCTCACAGCCCTTGCCGCGGCGGTAGTAGCGGCACCAGACATGCGGCGCCTTATCAAGCTCGCGCACGCCGATCAGCTTGCAGCATTGGCCGCAAGCGCCGCATTCCCGCTCAGCCATGCTCATCCCCGCCCGCGCTCTTGCCCCTTTCAGGGTTTAAGCGTCAGGCGAGGACATGCAAGGCGCCTGATCAGAAGCGGTAGCCAATACCGACCGAAGCCACGATCGGGTCCAGCTTGACCTTGGACTTCAGGGCGCCGCCATTGATCGAGGCGTCGGTCTCGAACCACACCTTCTTGACGTCGATGTTCAGGTTGTAGCGCTCGTTCAGCGGCACATCGGCGCCGACCTGCAGGGCGTAGCCGAAGCCGTCGTCCAGCTTCACCTTGAAGCCGTTCTTGTCCTTGCTGCTGTAGAACAGCATGTAGTTCAGGCCCGCGCCGACATAGGGGCTGAACTTGGCCGCCGGGAACGGGTGGTATTGCAGCGACACGACGGGCGGCAGGACCCAGGTCTTGTGAACCTCGACGTCCGTGCCGGGGCCGACGGCCTTGACGGTGTGCTGGGTGGTGCCGGCGATCACCTCGACGGCGAGCTTGTCGCTCAGGAAATAGGACAGGCCGATGGTCGGCTTTATGTCGTCATTGACGTCGGCCTTCAGGCCCGTGGCGGCGCCCGCGGCGGTGACGATCGAGTTGCCTGCGTCGGGCGCCACATCGGTGACGCGGACGTTCAGAACCAGATCGCCCTTGGCCTTCGGCTTGACGGCCTCTTGAGCCTGAGCGGCGGAAACGGCCAGGAGGCTGGCGACGCAGGTCAGGGCCAGGCGGGTCGCGATAGTCATTTTTATCCCCTTATTTCGAACCGGGCGCTGCATTGGGGGCGCCCGAGAGGGGGATTGCGCCCAGTTGAGCGCGCATTCTTTGATCCGGAACAAGTCCGCACGGAAAATGTGGCCTTTGGCCAAGGCCTTATTACTTAAGGGCCCTCGCGCGGACCGTCGCGGACCTCTAGATTGCCCGCATGCGCACAGAAACGCCTCAGGCCATCCGGCTCGCCGACTACCGTCCCTTTCCGTTCGAAATCGAAGAGACCGAGCTTGTCTTCAAGCTCGATCCCTCGGCCACGCGCGTCCTGGCCACGCTGAAAATCAGGCGCACGGGCAAGGCCGGCGAGCCGCTGGTCCTCAACGGCGAGCGACTGAAACTGGTCTCGGCGGCCATCGACGGCCGCGCCCTTGCCCCGTCGAACTACAAGCTGGACGCCGAGTTCCTTACCCTGGCCGACCTCCCCGACGCCTTCGTCCTGACCACCGAGGTCGAGATCGATCCGGCCGCCAACAAGGCGCTGATGGGTCTCTACATGTCGGGCGGCCGCTTCTGCACCCAGTGCGAGGCCGAGGGCTTCCGCACCATCACCTACTTTCCGGACCGCCCGGACGTGCTCTCCCGCTACACCGTGCGCATCGAGGCCGACGAGGCCTTCAGCTATCTGCTGAGCAACGGCAATCTGTGGGAAGGCGGCGAACTGGATGACGGCCGCCACTACGCGGTCTGGAACGACCCCTTCCCCAAGCCCGCCTATCTGTTCGCCCTGGTAGCCGGCGAACTGGACGTGCTGGAAGACAGCTTCGTCACCATGAGCGGGCGGACCATCGCCCTACGGGTCTATGTCGATCCAGGCCAGGCCCCGCGCGGCGCCTATGCGATGGACAGCCTCAAGCGCTCGATGAAGTGGGACGAGGAAGCCTTCGGGCGCGAATACGACCTGGACCTGTTCATGATCGTCGCCGTGCGCGACTTCAATTTCGGGGCGATGGAAAACAAAGGGCTGAACATCTTCAACAGCTCCCTGCTGCTGGCCGATCCCGAGACCGCCACCGACGCCGACTACGAGCGCATCGAGGCGGTCGTGGCCCACGAATATTTCCACAACTGGACCGGCAACCGCATCACCTGTCGTGACTGGTTCCAGCTGTGCCTGAAGGAGGGCTTCACGGTCTTCCGCGACCAGAGCTTCAGCGCCGACCAGCGCGGCGCGGCCGTGCAGCGGATCAAGGACGTGAAAGCCCTGCGCGCCCGCCAGTTCGCCGAGGACGCCGGCCCCCTGGCCCACCCGGTGCGGCCGTCGAGCTACATGAAGATCGACAACTTCTACACCGCGACGATCTACGAGAAGGGCGCGGAGATCATCCGGATGCTCAAGACCCTGCTGGGCGCCGAGGCGTTCCGGAAGGGCTCCGACCTCTATTTCGAGCGTCATGACGGTCAGGCGACCACGGTCGAGGCCTTCATCGCCTGTTTCGCCGACGCCTCGGGACGCGACCTGACCGATTTCTTCGCCTGGTACGAACAGGCCGGCACGCCGACCGTGTCGCTGGTCAGCGCGTATCACGAAGACTCAAAGGCGCTAGAGATCACGCTGACCCAGGTCACCGCGCCGACGCCGGGCCAGCCGACCAAGAAGCCCCTGCCGATCCCGGTCACCATCGGCCTGCTCGATGCCGACGGCGCGCCCCTGCGTGACAGCGAGGTCGTGGCGCTGGACGGCGCGACGAAGACCGTCCGCTGGGAAGGCGTCGCCTCTCCGCCCGTAATCTCGGCCCTGCGCGGCTTCTCGGCGCCGGTGAACCTGACCACCGACGCCCGGCCCGTCGATCGCTATGTTCTGTTCGCCGCCGACCCGGATCTGTTCAACCGTTGGGAAGCCGGCCAGACCCTGGCTCGCGACCTGATCCTGGCCCGCGCCGGCGGCGCGGCCGACGAGGTCGGCGAAGAACGCTATGCCGACGCGCTGGGTCGCGCCTTGCTGGACCAGGCTTCGGAGCCGGCCTTCAAGGCCCTGCTGCTGGCCCTGCCCAGCGAGCCGGACCTGTCGCTGGCCATGGAGCCGGCCGATCCGGCGGCCATCCACACGGCCCGCAACGCGCTGCGCAACCGCATCGCCGTGCATCTGGGCGACCTGCTGCGCCGCCTGCATGGCGACCTGCAAACGGCCGGCGAGTTCTCGGCCGACGCCCAGGCGGCCGGCAAGCGGGCCCTGCGCAACGGCTGCGCCGACCTGCTGGCGGCTGATCCGCACGCCCAGAACGTCGAGCGTATCGTCGGCCACTTCGAGGCGGCCGCCAACATGACCGACGCCATGGGCGCGCTGTCGGCCCTGGTCCAGATCGGCGGCGAGGCCCGCGACCGGGCCCTCGCCGCCTTCCACGCCAAATGGAAGGACGAACCGCTGGTGCTGGACAAGTGGTTCGCCGTCCAGGCCCGCGATCCGTCGCCCGACGTCCTCGACCGCATCGTCGCCCTGACAAAGCACGCCGATTTTGACGCGACCAACCCCAACCGCTTCCGGGCGCTGGTCTCGACCTTCGCCAACTTCAATCCGTCGCGGTTCCATGACCCCAGCGGCGCGGGCTATCGCTTCCTGGCCGAAAAGATCCTGGCCGTGGACGCCTACAACCCGATGACCGCGGCGCGCCTGGTCGAGGCTCTGGGCAGCTGGCGGCGCTATCCGGACGCCCTTGGCGCCCAGATGCGCGAAGCCCTCAAGGGCGTCGCCGCCCATGCGGGCCTGTCCAAGAACGTGCTGGAACTGGCGACCAAGGCGCTCGACTGACAACGCCAGGCACGGCCGCCGACGGATCGATTGCGACCAATAGGCCCATACCCCGTCAAATCGGCCGTTCGGCCGTGACGGGGACCTTTAGCGTGCGGTAGATTCAACCGGTGCGGCGAAGTGACTCGCCACAGTGGTTTTGGGGAGTCTTGGGCGTTTGAGAGTTGGGGATGCGAGACCCGGAAGACCGGCGGGAGCCGGACTTTCCGCGGCGGGCGTCGTGCGGTCGATCACCGCGCGTTCGCCGTCGCAGGTCTATGTCCGCGTCGCCATCCTGGCCGCCCTGCTCCTGCTGGCCGTCTACACCGCCTTCGGCGTCAAGCGCCTGCAGGATGAAGCCGCTATGGCGCCCGGCGGCGCGCCTCTCGCCGCCGAAGCCAGCCTGGTGGCTGGCCGTGTCGAAACCAACCTGGCGGCCCAGCGCGCCGGTCTGTCAGCCGCTTCCGACATCCTCCAGCGCGACCCCGCCGACACCATGGACGCGGCCGAGATCGCCCTGCGCGCCAGCGGCGGCGAGGCCATGGCCGTGGCGGTCGCCGGCCCCTCGGGCGTCCAGGCCGTGGCTGGTCGCGACGAAGGCGCGGACTGGAAAGCCGCCGCTCGCGCGGCGGCCGCATCGGGTCGCTCGATCTGGATCGGCGTGGCTGGGGACAGCGGCCGGCTATATGTCGCCGCCGTCGCCCCGGCTTCGACCGGGCGCAACTTCATCATCGCCAGCGGTGATCCCAGCCGCCTGCTCGTCGATCCCGGCAAGGATGGCGCCCGCGCCATCGCCCTGCCTGACGGCAGCCTGGTCGCGACCCAGGGCAGGATCGTCCAGGGCATGCAGAGTTTCCGCGACGCCTTCGCGCTCTCGATGGAAGACGTCGGTGGCCAGAGCGCCGCCCTGCGCGGCCAAGCCGCCAACGGCGCCGTGCTGGACGTCGCCGTGCAGCCCCTGGCTGAAGGCGCCCTGCTGGCCGTGGCCGGCGCGCCGTCTCGCAATGTCGCCAACCTGGACCGCCAGGTCATGGAAGGCGCCTTCAATCTGCTGGCCCCCCTGGGCGTCGGCATCGCCCTAGCCCTGCTGCTGATGATGCAGAGCCGCAAGGCCGAGGTGGCGCACCGCGAATTCGTCGACAGCGAGCAGCGCTTCCGCCTCGCCGTAGAAGCCGCCCGCTGCGGCATCTGGGAATGGGATCTGCGCGGCGACCAGGTGTTTCTGTCCGACGTCACCGGCGTGATGTTCGGCTGGGGCGGCGGCGGCATCGTCTCGGGCCAGGAGATGCTGGACCGCATTTCCATCGACCACCGCGAGCGCGTCCGTCAGGCCCTGGCCAACGCCGCCATGTACGGCGCCTTCGACGTGTCGTTCCGGGTGCCAGCCACCCAGCAGGGTGGCCGCTCGATCTGGATCGACGCCCGCGGCCAGGGCTTCGGCAAGCCGGGTCAGGACGGCTATGTCCGCATCATCGGCGTGGCCTTGGACGTCACCGAGGAACGCCTGGCCCAGGCCCGCGCCCAGGCCGCCGAGAACCGCCTGCGTGACGCCATCGAGAGTGTGTCAGAAGCCTTCGTGCTGTGGGATCGTCAGGGTCGCCTGCTGATGTGCAACCGCAACTACCGCAGCGTCTTCAATCTTGAGCCCAAGCTGCTGAAGCCCGGCGCGCCCCGCGCCGAGGTCAACCGCTTCGCGGCCCTGGCCATCAAGCAGGACCACCCGGCCCCCGACGGCGCCAAGGGCGTGCGCGAAGCCGAGCTGATGGACGGTCGCTGGATCCAGATCAGCGAACGCCGCACGGCCGAGGGCGGCCTGGTGATGACCGCCGCCGACATCACCGCCATCAAGAACCAGGAAGAAGCCCGCCGCCTCAACGAGGAGCAGTTGCAGAGCGCCGTCGCCGGCCTGGAACGCAGCCAGGATCAACTGGCCGAACTGGCCCGCAAATATGAGATGGAGAAGGTCAAGGCCGAGGGCGCCAACAAGGCCAAGAGCGAGTTCCTGGCCAACATGTCCCACGAGCTACGCACCCCGCTGAACGCCATCAACGGCTTCTCCGAGATCATGATGAACGAGATGTTCGGTCAGCTCGGCGACCAGCGCTACAAGGGCTACAGCCAGGACATCCACAATTCCGGCCAGCACCTGCTGGCCCTGATCAACGACATTCTCGACATGTCGAAGATCGAGGCCGGCAAGATGAACCTGAAGTTCGAGCCGCTGAACCTGGAAGACGTGGCCGAGGACGCCGTGCGTCTGGTGCGCAATCGCGCCGAGGCGGCGGGCCTGAAGCTGGTGATCGACTTCCCTCAGCTGCCCGAGATCGAGGCCGACTATCGGGCGGTCAAGCAGGTGCTGCTGAACCTGCTGTCCAACGCCATCAAGTTCACGCCCCGGGCCGGCAGCATCACGATCCGCGCCGAGGTGCGTCGCGATCCCCTGGGCGAGCGCGTGCGGGTCTCGGTGCAGGACACCGGCATCGGCATCGCCAAGGAAGACCTGGCGCGCCTGGCTCGACCGTTCGAGCAGGTCGAGAGCCAGCTGTCCAAGACCACCCAGGGCACCGGCCTGGGCCTGGCCCTGACCAAGTCGCTGATCGAGATGCACGACGGGTCGCTGGAAATGGCCAGCACGCCGGGCGAAGGAACGACCGTCAGCTTCATCCTGCCGATCCGCCAGAGCGAGATCCATCCGGCCCGCGACTTCGCCGCCGCCTGATCCCGGCCCGCAACGGCCGCAGCCGATTATGACTTTTCTTTCATAGACTTAATTCTGCGTCATGAAGCAGACGTAACGGGTAATGGCGTTATCTCAGGTCTAAACCCTCGCTCAGAAAACGCGCCTGGCGCACATCGAGGGAGTTACGCAATGTCCAAGTTCATCAACCGTCTGGCTGCTGTGGCCGCCCTGGCTCTGGCCGCGACGCCGATCATCGGCCTGACCGCCGCCCACGCCGCCGAACCCGTTCAACCTGCCCGCATCCAGGTCGGCGACCTGACGCTGTCGCGTCCTTCCGACGCCGCCGAGTTCATGCGCCGCGCCGAGCGGGCCGCCGACGAAGTCTGCGCCGCACGCACCACCAAGGAAAAGCTGCGCGGTCTGTCGGTGCGCGCCTGCTACCTGGACTTCAATGCCGATCTGCGGAGCGAGCTGAGCCGGACCCAGCTGTCCGATCTGCGCGCCGCGCGCCGCGCCCAGCCGGCCAGCTTCGCCACGCGCTCGATCGGCCTGTTCTAAACCGGGGCTCTAGCCTCGACGCATCCACGCCGCGACGGCCCAGGCATGGGCGTCGTGGCGCAAGGCGACCACGGCGTCGCGAGGATCCAGCCAGGCCAGTTCATGGTCGTCCTCGACCTTGAGCCCCGCCTTCAGTTCGATCATGCGCGCCGTGTGGACGCCCCCGAAATTGCGCACCGGCTGGCCATTGGACTTCAGGAAATGCTGCGAGACCGTCGCGACCAGATCGTCGACCTCGACCACCAGGCCGGTCTCTTCGCCAAATTCGCGGACCACGGCCTGGGGTTCGGTCTCGCCCGGATCGACCGCGCCCCCCGGCAGGTCGAAATAGGGCGGCTTGCCGGGCTTGGTCACCCGCACGACCGCGATCTCGCCGAGGGTGTTCTCGACGATGCCGAAGGCCGCTGGGCGGTCCAGGTAGGTTAGCCCCGCCACCGGCTGGCCGAACGCGAGCAAAGGTTCAGTCCTTGCCGTAGAGATCAGGCCACGGATCGGCCTTGCCGCTCTCGACGTCGGCCACGCTGATCTCCGGACGATAGCCGATCTTGCCGTTGGCGCTTTCCCGCCAGGCCTCGGTCACCAGATCGCGCAGCGCGGTGGCGCCGGCCGCCAGCCGAGCCTGGGTGAAGGCCTTGCCGCGCGGATCGGTGTCGACCAGGCCGCCGGCCTTTTCCAGGGCGTACAGCGGCTCTGTCTCTTTCCAGGTTGTGGTCAGGTAGCCGACGACGCGGGTCTCGATCGAGCAGGCGCAGTCCTTATAGGCCGGCATCAGGGCCTTGACCTGGGCCTCGTCGCCGACGGCCTTGGCCAGGGGGCCTTCGAAGTTGAAATGGGTCGAGCGGGACTGGGTATAGCCGTTGGGGTTCGGATAATCGCCCCAGCCATTATAGTGGACCGACAGGTGCATCGGCTGGCTGGCGTCGCCCACATAGTGCGCCCAGACGCCCAGGTCGCGGATCAGCAGGTCCTCGCGACGTTTCAGATCGGCGGCGTACCAGGCCTTCTTCATCGGATCCGTCGCCGACTTCTCGGCGGCCACCAGGATGCGCCAGTAGGTGAAGTCCTTCACCAGCTGCTGGTAGCCGTCGATGATCGCGTAGGGCAAATAGCCGGCCTTCCAGCTGTCGACGCCAGCGGCCCGCAGGGCGGTTTCGTAGTCGGCGCGCGTGCCCGGCATCGCCTCGACCGTGAACATCGGACCGCCGTACATGCGGCCCTGGTCGTCGACGTCCAGGAAGTGGGCGGAGTCGCGGTCGTGGTCGTGGATCTTTCCCGAACCCTTTGAGCGGTCCGGCTCACGGGCATATTCGCCGATCGCGGCCACCGCCGTCGGCGTGCGCAGGAAGGCCGGCACGTCTGACGGCAGGCCCTGAGCGCCCAGCACCCCGACCAGACGGTGGCCCGACGAGCCCCAGGCCAAGGCGGAATTGGCGGGCGCGGCGAGCGCCGCCCCGATAGCGAGAACCTTGAGGCAGGACGACAGGCGCGACATGGAAGCTCCGCGAAACAATTAAAGGCCCAGGGCGGCCTCGACCCGACCGACCCAGGCCTTGACGGCCGGATACAGCGACAGATCGAACCCGCCTTCGTGGGCGACCCGGGTGTAAGCCACCAGCGCGATATCCGCCAGAGTGAGCCGTTCGCCCACCAGATAGGGCGTCTGTTTCAGCTGCGTTTCAAGACGGCCCAGGGCGCCGTTCCCGCGCTCGACCAGCTTGGCGTCCAGATCGCTGACCGGCTTGCCCAGATAGGCCACATGGAAGCGGGCCACGGCAACATAGGGCTCGTGGCTGTACTGCTCCCAGAACAGCCACTCGTACATCTTGGCGCGTTCGAAGGCGTCGGTCGGGATCAGCACCGAGCCCTCGGCCAGATGCAGCATGATGGCGTTCGACTGGGCCAGAGCGCGTCCGTCGTTGAGGATCACGGCCGGCACCTGCCCCGCCGGGTTCATGGTCAGGAACTCCGGCGTCCGCGATTGCGACTGCAGGATATCGATCTCGACCCACTCGAACGGCAGGGCCAGCTGCTCGGCGGTCCACTTCACCTTCAGGCAGTTGCCCGATTTCGTGTCACCGTAGATGCGAAGAGTCATGAGTTCTCCTCCCGAGGGTTGTCACGCGGCCGTGATCGGACTATCCAGAGCCCGCCCGACAGATACGCCGATAAGAGGATTCCCTCGATGCGTCGCACGCTCGCCGGAATTTTGGCCGTTATGGCCATGTCCACCGCTCTTCCCGCCTTCGCCGCCGACTCGGACTCCGAGTCCCGGCCCGACCCGCTTGGCGACCTGATCACGGGGGCCCTGACGGGCACTATTCCCGGCACGCTTGAATACAAGATGCGGGCGACGCTGTATCACGCCGGCGCCAAGGGCATCCGCGGTCTGGACTCGCTGGGCTGCAAGGTCGTGGCGATGCGCACTGTCGCCGTCGACAAGACCGTGATCCCGCGCCGCACGGTGCTGTTCATCAAGGAAACCGTCGGCCTGCCCATGCCCGATGGCGGCAAGCACGATGGCTACTGGTACGCCTCCGACGTCGGTGGCGCGATCAAGGGCCTGAAGCTTGATCTGTTCAGCGGCTCGGGTCGCGCGTCGATGAACCCGCTGATGGGCCTGAACCTGAGCCACCTGTCGGTCAGCAAGGTCGGCGAGTTCAAGGGCTGCCCGCCGGAATAGGCCGGGCTTTGCGGCGCAGACCAGCGCCGCCTTCCCCATTCCGATCCGCTGTCGGCTGCTTTAAGCGGCCTGAAGCTGCTGCTTGACGCGTTCGGCCAGGGTCTTGATGTCAATCGGCTTGGGCAGAAAGGTCACGCCCGTCTCGCCTTCCAGCAGGTCGCTGAACTCGGCCTCGGCATAGCCGCTGATGAACATCACCGGCGCATTGCCCAGATAGCCGCGCGCCTTTTTCAGCAGGGTCGGACCGTCGATGCCGGGCATGATCACGTCGCTGATCAGCAGGTCGATGGTGCCGGCATTGGCCTCGGCGATCAGCAGGGCTTCCTCGCCGTCACAGGCCTCCAGCACCTCGTAGCCCCGGGCGCGCAGCAGACGGGCGGCCACGCCGCGCACGGCGTCCTCGTCCTCGACGAACAGGATGCGGCCGGCGCCCGACAGGTCGCGGGGCGGACGGGCCTTGGGCGGCTCGGCGGCGACAGCGGCCGCCTCGGCGATGGCGGCGGCCGTCGGCACGTGGACGGGCAGGAAGATGCGGAAGGCCGCGCCCTCGTCCGGACGGCTGTGGACGTGGATCCAGCCATCGCTCTGCTTGACGATGCCATAGACGGTGGCTAGGCCCAGACCCGTGCCCTCGCCCACCGGCTTGGTGGTGAAGAACGGGTCGAAGATCTTGCCCATGACGTCGGGCGGGATGCCCGGACCGTCATCACTGACCTCGATGAAGGCGGTGTCGCCGTCAGCGCCGGGGAAGCCCAGAGCCACGGCCTCTTCCTGGGTTAGGCGCGCGGTGCGGATGCGAACAATGCCGCCGCCCTTGGCGGCCCGCACGGCGTCGCGGGCGTTGACCGCCAGGTTCATGACCGCGGTCTCAAGCTGGCTCTTGTCGGCGCGCACCTGCGGCAGGTCGCGGCCATAGTCGGTGATCAGCTTGACGTCTTCGCGCAGCAGGCGGCGCAGCAGGACCTCGAACTCCGAGATCAGCTCGCCCAGGTCCAGCACTTCGCGCTGAACGGTCTGCTTGCGCGAGAAGGCCAGCAGCTTGCGCACCAGATCGGCGGCGCGCACGCCCGTCTGGCGGATCTCGTTGAGGCCTTCGTAGGAAGGATCACCGACCGGGTGACGGTGCAGCAGCTCGTCCAGCCGCAGCTGGATGGCGGTCAGCAGGTTGTTGAAGTCGTGGGCGACGCCGCCGGCCAGCTGGCCGATGGCCTGCATCTTCTGGGCCTGGGCCAGCTGCAGCTCGATCTGCTTCTGCTCCGACACGTCGATCATGTAGGCGACCAGCCGCCCCTCGGCCCGATAGAGATAGAGGTGGGCGATGCGGGTGGGGTCGCGCGACAGGCGCACCTCGAACGGCCCGGCCTTGCCGCCCGCCATGCGGGTCTCGGCCTCGGTGCGGGTCACGGGCTCGATCAGGTCGCCGAACAGCACCCCGGCCTTGGCGCTGGGGCCGGCCATGGCGGTCAGCGCCGGATTGGCCTCGAGAATGCGGGAGTTGAAGGGATCCAGCCCCTCCAGCAGGGCCGCGCCGAACGGCGAGGCGCCGGAGAAGGCGTCCAGCGAACCGGGCGGCGGCGCCATGGCCGGAGCCACGGGCGCGGGCGGCGCTTCGGCCGCGATGGTCTGAACGACGGCGGGCGGCGCCAGGCGGACCAGCAGGCGTCCGCCGGCCAGGCGAGACACGGTGGCGACGCGGTCGGCGCCATCGACGCGCAGCAGGCCCTCGGCCATCTCGCCCTTGCGCGCTCGGACCAGGGCCGCGAACAGGCCCGAGCCCGCCACGCCCTTGGGCAGTCGGCGGGCGTCGCCCATGATCAGTCGCCAGGCGACATTGGCCGCCAGCAGGCGCCCGTCGGCGGCGACCAGGGCGGTGGGTTCGTTCAGGGCGTCGATGAAGCCTTCGGCGGCGTCCAGGTCGCTCTCATGGTGGGCGGAGGCGCGGATGGCCACGAGGCCCAGAATGGCGACGCCGGCGACGCCGCCCAGCAGCAGCAGCCCCGCCAGGGTGGCCGGTCCGGCGCGCAGGGCGGGAACCGCCGCCAAGCCGGCCGCAGCCACGAAAAAGATCGCCGCGCCCCAGATATAGGGGTCGAAGCGGCGGCGCGAGACGCCGGTGTCAACAATGTCCTGGACGGGCATTTCGGCCATGGACGACTGCAATCCTTGTTCAAAGCCCGGTCGCGACTCACTTTGAGCCGTGCCGAGGATACTCTTTATGGAACGCAAGGTCAGAGGGCGTCTGAATTACGCTTTAAAAACGGCCAATTAGAGCGGACGGGCCCGCGCCTTCGGCTTCTTGCCATTCATGATGAAGCCGATGACCTTGGCCACGGCCTCGAAGTGATCGGCCGGGATTTCCTCGTCGATCTCGACGGTCGCATAGAGGGCGCGGGCCAGGGGCGCATCTTCCAGCACGGGCACGCCATGCTCCTCGGCGACGGCGCGGATCTTCAGCGCCAGATCATCCATGCCCTTGGCCACGCACAGCGGCGCGGGCGTCTCGCCTGGCTCGTACTTCAGCGCGACGGCGTAGTGGGTCGGGTTCATGACCACGACCGTGGCCTTGGGCACGGCCTGCATCATCCGCTGGCGCGAACGCTGCATCTGGATCTGGCGGCGCTTGGCCTTGATGTGGGGATCGCCGTCCGACTGCTTGTACTCGTCCTTCACTTCCTGAAGGGTCATCCGCATGCGCGTCATGAACCGCTGCCGCTGCCAGAACCAGTCAAAGCCCGCGGTCAGGGTCAACAGTATGAGCACGGCGAAGAACAGCTTGGTGGCCAGCTTCATCGACGCCGGGATCATCGCGGCCGGATCCATGCCGACCATGTTGATGACTTCGCCAGTGTGCGGCTTCAGCACGAAATAGGCGATGATGCCGGTGACGATGAACTTCAGCGCCGACTTGGCGAACTGCACCAGGCCGTCGATGCCGAACAACCGGCCCATGCCCTTGATCAGGTCCAGCTTCTGCAAGTCGGGCTTGATCTTCTCGGGCGTCATCATGAAGCCGGTCTGGGCCACGTGGGCGACCACGCCGAAGATGGCCGTGGTCAGCATCACCAGCACCAGAGGCGGCAGGGCCGCCATGATCGCCTGCCGGGCGATGACCACCGCCCCGCCGCTGCTGAGATCCATCTGGCCCGCATGCGCCAGGAACGGCACCAGCGCGGCGGCCAGGTCGCGGGTCAGCCAGCCGCCCGCCATCAGGATCACGCAGACCGCGCCCAGCAGCGAGGCCAGCTGCGGAACATCCGCGCTCTTGGCGACGTCGCCCTTGGCCTTGGCGTCCGACAGCTTCTTGGCTGACGGCTCTTCTGTTTTCGAGTCGTTGTCTGTGTCTTCCGCCATGGCCCGCCCCTAGTTGAAGATCAGGAGGAGGTCGCGGTAGCGGTCGGTCCAGACCATGGCGATGCCGCCAAGGCTGAGCGCCAGCAGGGACAGGCCCAGGATCACGCTGAGCGGAGACGCCACGAAGAAGATCTGGAACGACGGCATGACCCGTCCCACCAGACCGACGGCCAGGTTGAAGACCAGCGAGAACACGATCACCGGGGCGGCCAGCTGGATGCCCAGGGAAAAGCTTTCGGCCACGGTGCGCACGGCCAGGGTGGCGGCGTCATGCACCGGCACGGCGCGGCTGAAGGGGAAAAGGTCGTAGGATTTGACGATCGCCCCGATGAACAGGTGATGCAGGTCGGTGGCCATGATCAGCGTCAGACCCAGCATCGACAGGAACGTCGCCACCGCCGTGCTGGACTGCCCCATCGCCGGGTTGGTGGTCTGGGCGAACGACAGGGTGGTCTGCATCGAGATCACTTCACCGGCCGTCGACATGGCGGTGAAGAACAGCTTCAGCACCGAGCCGATCATCAGGCCGATCAGGATCTCGTGGATCACCTGACCCCACAGGCCGCCGACGGAAGTCGGCACGCCCGGGACGGTGTTCTGCAGCAAGGGGGTCAGGAGCAGGGACATCAGCAGGGCAAAGCCCAGACGAACGCGCGGCGGCACCGCGTCGTCGCCGATGCCGGGCATCAGCATGACCATGGCCCCGACCCGCGCGAAGACGAGGCCGGCGACATAGACCTGGGCGGCTGTCGCGTAGGAGTCCAAGCGGCCCTCGCCTCCCCTACATGCCGGCGATGCGGGCGGCGATCTGGCGCATGAAGCCGGCCATCAGGGCCCCCATCAGCGGCAGGAAGATCAGCAGGGACACGAAGATGGCCACGATCTTGGGCGCATAGACCAGGGTGGCTTCCTGGATCTGGGTCAGGGCCTGGAACAGGCCGATGGCCACGCCGACCACCAGGCCGACGATCAGAACGGGCGCGCAGAGCTGAAGGGTCAGCCAGATCGCATCGCGACCGACATCAAGAACTTCGGCGCCGGTCATCCAAAAGCCTCGTGAAAGCGAGCCGAACAGGGCTCAGAATCGAGGCTTCAAGATGCGACGGGTATGGTTAACAGGGCGTTAGGGGTTGGCGACGGCGGAGGCCGAAACGACGACCGCGACCCTGGGCCGCAAGCCGCCGAACAGCGCTCGGATCAGCGGATCCGAATGCGCACCGGCACCTGAATATACGAGCCCGCGCGGCTCTTGCCGTCGGGGCCCAGCAGATCGACCTGGAACTGGGAGACCATCTTCAGGGCGGCGTCGCCGACGCCCAGTTCCGGGGAGCTTTCGCCCTCGACGGTGCAGGCGGTCAGGTGGCCGTCGTCCTTGACCAGGCAGTTGAGGATGGCGACGGCTTCGCGCGGCTGGGAGGCCGGGATCAGGAGGTCTGTATCAGCCTTGGCCGGCGCGGCGTTGGAAAGAGCGGCGGCGAGAACAAGCGAAGCAATCACGATTTCGTCCCTGTTAGTTCCTGATCCGCTGCCTCGCCTGGGCGATGCGCCGACCTTTTGTTTCGACGGGGCGACCCTGCCGCCCCCTGTTGTCCCGATCCGGGTCATTGGGCGTGAGCCGCCTTCAACCGTTGCAGTCCCTGTGCCGCCAGATCGGTCAGCGACCGCAGGCCAAGCTCGGAGAACACATCGAAGGCGCAGGCCAGGGCCACGGCGGCCCGGTCCAGCCGGCCGTCGTCGCGACCGGTGATCTCGACCCGCGCCTCGTAGAGACGGGCCAGGTTCATCTGGGCCACGGCCCAGGAGGCGGGATCGCGCGCGCCAGGCTGGGCGGAGAGCTCGGTCTTGAAGGCCATCTCGGCGGCGTCCAGCACCGCCAGATCGGCGGTCAGTTCGGCGCAGCGCGCCAGGCTGAGGGCCCGGTTGTTGGCGACCACCGCGCGCAGGGCCAGGGACGGCTGGGCCTTCAGAACCTGGGTGGCGCGGTCATAGCAGGTCACCGCCTGCTCGAAGGCGCGGTCCGAGGTCGTGGCCTCGCCCACCGACTGCAGGCCCATGCCCAGGGCGGCCTGGGCGCGGGCCCAGTCCATCGGGCTGTGATCCATAGACAGCGGCTCCAGCGCGGCGGTCAGGGCCTCGACGCCATCGGCGATCTGGGCCAGTTCGCCGTCCAGCTCGCCCAGTTGCACCAGGGCCGAGCCACGCAGACCTTCAAGCCGCGACCAGGTCAGGGGCTCGAAATCAGGATCCAGGGCGGCGGCCGCGGCAGTCGCCTCGGTGATCGCCAGCTGGGTCAGGGCGCGATCTTTCAGGCGCGCGCCGCAGGTCAGGATCAGTTCGATGCGCGCGGCGCGTTGCTCGGCCAGCAACAGCCGGGCCGAGCCGCCCTTGACGCGCTTGGCGGCGGCCAGGGCGCGCAGCGGGGCGTCATAGCCCTGCACGGCGGCCAGGGCGCGATCGATATTGTTCTCGGCCAGGCCCGCGCGGCCGTCGAGGCCGGCGACCAGCGCCAGGGCCAGACCGCAACGCTGCCCCGGCGCGGTGCGCGCCAGGGTCAGGGCGGCGCCGGCGGCGGCGTTCAGCCCCTCGTCGCCGAACAGGTCGGCGCCCAGAATGGCCAACACGGCCTGCTCGCAGCGGGTCGAGGCCAGGGCCTCCAGGCGGCGTTCGCTTTCGAAGATCTTGCCGGCGGCCTCGGCGTGCGAGGCGGCCTTGCGCAGGGCGGCGGCATCACCGGATCGGCGGGCCAGCTCGCGCCAGACCACGGCCGCTTCCAGAAGGCGCGCGCCACGATCGCGGGTTCCAATGCGGCCCGCGGCCACATCGGCCGAGCGCGCCTCGTTGGTCAGCAGTCTTATGTCGAGAAGCTCGAGCAGCGAGGTGTCGCCGCCCGTCAGGCCCTCGCGATACGACGCCGCCTTGGACTCCGCTCCGGCATCGACGCCGAAGAGACGTTTCAGATCACGACCGAACTCGAACATCGACGCGCATCTCCGCACACGGACCGTCCCACACCGGGACGTCCGGCAAGGGTTCAACGCATCAGGAGCAAAGCCGGAGCCAAGAGACTTAACAAGTGGTTAATAGGTGTTTACGGCGCGTTAACCATAAATAGTCGGGGACTCATTGGAAAATGAGCCAAACCCCGACAATTCAGTCCATTTTGGCCCAAATTGGCACACTTCTTGCTGGACCGGCGAGGTCCGCGTCGCTTCGTAAACCAATGTTGTTAGAACATTGTTCATGAATGCGAAGATGACGTTAACCATCAAATTTAAGATCCCGTTTACTTTTCGTTCCACTCCCGACGCCGGTCGCAATGGGTTCCGGCCCTCGCCACCCGGCCGCCCCCTCCCCTTCCGCGCGAAACAGGCTAGAAATCCGGCTCCAGCGCGAGGGAGCCCGCCATGACCGTCATTCTGTGGACCGCCAGCCTGTGCCGCTCGGACCCCGGCTATGGCGGCTGGTCCTTCGTGCGGCGGATCGAGGGCCAGACGGGCCCCGAAGCGATCAAGGGCGCGGCCGGCGGCGAGCGGCGGACCAGCGGCGCGCGCATGTCGCTGATCGCCCTGACCGAGGCCCTGGCCAGCCTCACGGACCAACCCGCGAATGCCGCCGTAACCCTGTATTTCGAAGATCCCGCCCTCGCGACCGAACTGGTCAGCGCCGACGGCGCCTATGCCACGGCCGAGCCCGAGGCCTGGGCGGCGGCCCGGGCGGCGGTCGCCGCCCGCCCCGTTCTGAACCTCGCGCCCCTGCCCCCCAATGCGCCGGCCGCCGGGTTCTTGGCCGCCTGGGCCGATTTCGGCCTCGACACCGCCAAGACGCGCGGCAGCTTCAAGGCCGCGATCCCCAAGCCCAATCTGCTGAAGTTCCCGGGTTAGATACAGAACACAGGTTCGCATCCTCGCCGGATTTCACCGGCAAGTGTGGGGAGGCGGCGGAGCGTCCGGGCCAGGCCCGGATGAGGGTGTAGTGGAGTACCGTTTCGGCCGTGGCCGGAGCGCTCCGCGCGGCTGTTATCCGATGAGCCCTCGGGGCGCGGGGTTTTAACCCGCTCCCGATCAGAGGCCCCAGGCGGGCGGAAGGGAAGCGACCCTTCCGGACCGCGCGGGCGATTTCAGCCCGCGCCTGGAGCGCCGATACAGGCGTCGCCAAAGGGCGTTCCCGGTGGTCCGGATCCGGCTTCATCACGTTCGGGCCCCGCAAGGACCGATCCGCTCCACCAGACCCCACCGGGCCTTTAGGCGACGACTGACGGGCGCGACCCGCACAACCGCCCCCGCCACCCGTCAGGTCGCCAGCTGGACGGCCTCCCCAGTGGCGGGACGAGAGTGATTATGCGGGAGGTTTTCAGGGGGCTGCGTCGATTTTCGATCGTGACGCTGGGTGCGGCGGTTAGGGCTTTGATTTTGTTGGGGTCGGGGTGGGGTTATCCCCGTGCGGGCAAGGGGATGGACGGTCGGCAGACGCCCGCTAAAAGCGAGGACTTCGATAGGGTCCGCACTCAGGACCGCGCTCGCTAGCCCAGCCCGCCGGCGATCAGGTCGGCCGTCGCCGGATTGCACGCGAACGGGATGTCGGCCAGCGTCGCCATCCGGATCAGGGCCTTCACATCCACATCATGCGGCTGCGGTGACAGCGGATCGACGAAGAAGATCAGCACATCCAGCCGCCCCTCGGCGATCAGCGCGCCCAGTTGCAGGTCGCCGCCCAACGGGCCGCTCTTCAGCCGCGTCAGGTTCAGATCCGGCAAGGCGTCCAGGATGCGTCCGCCGGTCGTGCCGGTGGCGTAGAGCGTCTTGCCGGCCAGGAAGTCAGCGTGCGCCATCGCCCAGTCGACCAGGGCGGCCTTGCGATCGTCGTGGGCAACAAGGCCGATGGTCAGGGGCGCGCTCACCCCCGCTCACGCGTCCGCTCGAACCGCACTTTGGGGAATTTCTCGGCGACATAGCCGATTTCCCAGGACGACTTGCCCAGGAACACCGGCTGGTCGTCAATGTCGGTGGCCATGGCGGTCTTGTGCTTGTCCTGGAAGTCCTCGACATCGGCCCTCGCGCCGCTGATCCAGCGGGCCTCGGCGTAAGGGCTGGGCTCGAAGATCACGTCGAGCGCATATTCGCCGCCCAGCCGGTCGGCCATGACCTCGAACTGCAGCTGGCCCACGGCGCCGACGATGAAGTCCGAGCTGCCCAGCATGGGGCGGAACAGCTGGGTGACGCCTTCCTCGGCCAGGCCTTCCAGCGCCTTCTTCAGGTGCTTGGCCTTCAGCGGATCCTTGACCCGCACGCGGCGCAGGATTTCCGGGGCGAAGTTGGGCAGGCCGGCGAAGCGCAGGGTCCCGCTTTCGCTGAGGCTGTCGCCCACCCGCAGCACGCCGTGGTTGGGAATGCCGATCACGTCGCCGGCGTAGGCGTCCTCGGCCAGTTCGCGGTCGGAGGCGAAGAACATCACCGGGGCGTTGACGCTCATCGACTTGCCGGTGTTCTGGGCCTTCAGCTTCATGCCGCGCGTGAACCGGCCGCTGGTCAGGCGCAGGAAGGCAATCCGGTCGCGGTGATTGGGGTCCATGTTCGCCTGGACCTTGAACACGAAGCCCGACACCTCGGGATCGCCGGGCGCGACATGGGTCTCGGCGCCGTTGCGCACGGCCTTGGCCGGGTGCGGCGCGGGCGCATAGGCGCCGATGCCGGCCAGCAGTTCGGCCACGCCGAAATGGCGCAGGGCCGAGCCGAAGAAGACCGGCGTCATGTGGCCTTCCAGGAAGCTCTGCACGTCGAACGGCTTGGCGGCCTCGGACACCAGCATCGCGCCCTCCTCGACCTCGGCCTGTTCCTCGGGGTCGAGAAAGCGGCTGATGGCGTTGGACTTAAGGGCGACCGGCGCGGGATGGCCGTCGTCGTCGGTCGAGCTCTTCTTGGCGTAGGGGATGAAGGTCTGCTTGCGCAGGTCCAGCATGCCCTTGAAGCGACCGCCCGACCCGGCGGGCCAGTACAGCGGCGCGGGGTCGAGGGCCAGCTTGGACGACACCTCGTCCAGCAGCTCGAACGGGTCCTGGGCCTCGCGGTCCATCTTGTTGATGAAGGTGATGATCGGGATGTCGCGCAGGCGGCACACCTCGAACAGCTTCAGGGTCTGGGGCTCGATGCCCTTGGCGGCGTCAAGCACCATGATCGCCGCGTCGGCGGCGGTCAGGGTGCGGTAGGTGTCTTCCGAGAAGTCTTCGTGGCCCGGCGTGTCGAGCAGGTTGAACATCAGACCGTCGTGGTCGAACGTCATCACCGAGGCCGACACCGAGATGCCGCGTTCGCGCTCGATCTTCATCCAGTCCGACTGGGTGCGACGGGTCTGGCCGCGCGCCCGCACCGCGCCGGCCGCGCGGATCGCGCCCCCGGCCAGCAGCAGGTTTTCGGTCAGGGTCGTCTTGCCGGCGTCAGGGTGACTGATGATGGCGAAGGTGCGCCGACGGGCGGCTTGCGCGGCGGGAGAGGTGCTCATGGCGCGGGGTTAGCCGTCCGGGCTCGATTTGTCACCTTCCGGCTTGAGGGCGGACCTGACGGCCCGCCCCCTTTTCGGTTTTAGAACGCCACCGCCAGGCGCGCGTAATACAGCCCGCCGTCGGTGTCATAGACGGCGTTGCGCGAATAGATCAGGCCGCGCGAGGCCTGGAACGTCGCCTCGTCGGGATAGGTGTCGAACAGGTTCTCGGCCCCCACCGTCAGCTTCATCGCGTCGGTGATCTGGGCGCTGGCCGACAGGTCGACGAAGGTCTTGCCGCCGAACACCTGGATCAGGTTGGCCGTGCCGTTCAGCTGGGCGTCGGTCCATTCGCCGGTGTAGCGCACCCGCGCCATGACGCTGTAGCGGCCCTTGGCATAGTCGAAGGTCAGGTTGCCGGCATAGTCGGGCAGGCTGTCTTCGATATTGATCCGCGCCAGGGCGCTGATCTGGGCCGCGTTGGCGCGGCGCACCTGAGTGTCGTTCCAGTTCGCGGCGGCGGTCACGCCGACCTTGCCGCCCAGCCAGTCGCCCTTCCAGGCGGCCACGGCGTCCAGGCCCTGGGTGCGGGTGTCGAAGGCGTTGGTGAAATAGGACACCGTCGTCAGGCTGTCGGCGCCGGGCACGCCCAGGGCCAGCAGTTGCGCCTTGATCGCCGCCGTCACCGTGAAGCCCTGCGACGACGCGAAGCGGTTGTCGACGTCGATCCGGTAGTAGTCGAGCGAGGCGGTGAAGCCCGCCCGGCGATAGACCGCGCCGAGGGCCAGGTTGGTCGATTCTTCTGGCTGCAGCGGCTTGGCGCCAAAGAACACGGCCACGGGATTGGTGGTGGCCAGGCGACCCGAGGTGAACAGCTGCAGGGTCGTGGTGTTCAGCCCCTGCGAGGTGCGGGTGCTGTAGATCTGGCCCGGCGTCGGGGCGCGGAAGCCGGTCGAGACCGCCCCGCGCAGGGCGAAGTCCGGGGTGATCTCGTAGCGCGCCGTGATCTTGCCGTCGGTGGTCGACCCAAACTCCGAGAAGTCCTCATGGCGGACGGCGATGGCGGCGGTGAACTTGTCGGTGATCGGCAGGTCCAGGTCGACATAGCCGGCATAGCTGGTCTGATCCCACGATCCAGCCTGGCTGGGGCTATAGCCCGGGAAGCCGTTGGAGCCGCTGGGCAGGCCGCTGGCCGCGCCGGGGCCGACATCCCACGAATAGCGGTCGCCCGCTTCGATCTCATAGGTCTCGGTGCGGGCTTCCAGACCCATGGCCAGGTTGGCCGGCTGAGCCAGGAACAACCAGGCCAGCGGGCGGGTGACGTCGAAATTGAGGGTCTTTTCTTCCTGGATCAGCGCGCCGGCATCGAAGCTGGTCGGTGAGTTCGGACCAAACGAGGCGTTGATGCTGTTGTTGAGGCGGTAGTTGATCTCGTCGCGACCAAAGCCGGCGCTCAGATCCCAGCGATAGGCGCCCAGATCGCCGCGCACGCCGCCATTGAGCTGATAGTCGGTCTCGTCCTGCCCAAACTTGGGCGAGAAGCCGGTCGGATACAGCTGATGCAGCGTCCAGCCCGGGAAGGCCGTGCTGGTGCGGTACGAGGAGTCGTTGGACGGGTTGCGCCAGTTGAAATCGGTCAGGCCGGTGCTGTCGGTATAGGTGGCGAAGGCGTAGGCCTCGGCGCTTTCGCCCAACGGCAGGCCGGCGTTCAGCGTGCCGCGCCAGGATTCACGATCGGGCTGACCCCAGCGCTGGACGGGGTTGGGCACCTTGAGGGTCGGGTTGGCGGCCTGGAAGGCGATGGCGTCGGGGCGCTGGCGGGTGCGCGAAGTGGCCTCGGCGTCGGTATAGTCCAGCCCGGCGACCAGATAGCCCTCCTGGCCCAACTTGACGCCATAGCGGCCGCCGACCTCGAGCTTGGCCCCGTCGCCTTCATAGTACTGGCTGGTCTGGGCAAAGCCGCTGAAGCCCAGGCGGTCGCTGAGAATGATGTTGATGACGCCGGCGATGGCGTCGGAGCCGTATTGCGCCGAGGCGCCGTCGCGCAGGACCTCGATCCGCTCCATGCCGCTGGCGGCGAACTGGGCCATGTCGACGCCCTGCTGGCCGCGACCGCCCAGGGCGGCCGAGCGGTGGCGGCGCTTGCCGTTGACCATCACCAGGGTCTGGTCGGGCGACAGGCCGCGCAGGGTGGCGGGGCGCACGAAGGCCTGGCCGTCGGCGGCGGGCAGGCGCTGGACGTTAAACGACGGCGTCGTGGCCTGCAGCTTGTTCATGATCTCGTCGGAAGCGACGCTTTCCAGCGCCTCGCGCGACACCACATCGACCGGGGCGGCCGACTCGAAGGCGGTGCGGTTGGTCCGCCGGGTGCCCGTGACCACCACAGCCTCGATCTCGGTGGCCGCGGCGCCCTGGGCGGCGACGGCTGGCGCCTGGGCCCAGGCGGGCGTGGCGATGGCCAGGGCCAGAACGGTCCAGGCGGTGGAAGTCATAAGCGTCATGAGTCGACGAGCCCCGTTTGTTACTGGGCCGGGGCATAGAAAGCGGCGATGACCGCCACGCGACAGGCCCGTATTGCTTAAATGACGATCACTTTTCACCCGCGCCGCTGCGACCAGACGCCGCCGGACCCGGCGACAAATGGCCCCTTTCCCTGAAGGGGGATCGGAGTCATGCTCAAGGCTTCAGGAACGTGTCACCCATTGAGAGTGGCCGGCCTGGTGAGGAAACAAAGATGGCCCTCTGGGACGAACCTCGTGGTTCACGCGGCCCGCGCGCCGAAGCCAGCGCTCTGTGCATGACGATCACCATTGGCGGACTGGTCGCTCTGGCCGTCGCCATAAAGTGGCTGATCGCTCTGGTCCTCTAGGGACCAGACGAAATCAGGCGGCCAGGCGACGCCAGACCTGGCGATCGGCCTCGACATTGGTCAGAGAGCCCGCCTTCTGGCGCGTCAGCAGCGCGCCCATGACCTCAATACCGATCTGCGCGTAACGGACCTGCACCTGATCGACCAGGCAGCCGCGCCCCGGCGCGATGAACAGGGCGGCGTTGATTTCCGGCGCCTTGGAGATGATCAGAGACGCCAGTCGCCTGGCCCGCTCCGGGTCCTTCAGATGCAGCAGCGGCTCGTCGGCGTACAGTTCCCGTCCCAGCTCGCTGACATAGTTCAGCGACAGCTTCGCGAAGCGGTCGCGCGCCATCGGCGGGGCCATTTCGCCCGCGTCGAAGCTGAAAACGACATCGTTCATCAGGAAAAGCATGGCGAAACGGGCAAAATCTCTGAAAGCGACTGGAGACGAGAGATTGCCGCACCGAGCTTTAAGTCCGGTGTAGGAGCGCGGTTAACAAGACGTAGAAGTAGAGCTATCCACAGGAAGCCCGTCGCGCGCCAGGCGCCTTTAGCTACTCTTCCACGGCCTCGGTAAGGAAGTGCCGCCCGTCGCGATCCTCGATCTCGATCACCCAGATGTCGGGGTCGATGCGGGCCGCGCGCTCCGCATAGGCGTCCAGGTCCGGCTCGAAATCCGACTTGGTCGGCTGCATCCAGAAGCGCTCGCCGTCGCCACGCGTCGCTTCCGCGAACAGGCGGGCCTTGTTCTCGCGGCGATCGACAGCCTTGACCAGCACGGCGCCGGCCTTGGCGTCACCCTTGCGCGCCACGGTCGCGAAGGCTCCGCCCAGTTCGGCGCGGCGGATCAGCGCGCTCACCCAGATATCCGTCGACAGAAGCATGCTAACCGAACCGCAACCACGAGGGCTCTACGGTGGCCCTTCAAGTCTCGAAGCATACGAGAAAACGACGCTGATGAACCTTCTTAAAGGTCGCACGGCGCGGTGGATGGGGTTCCTGGCCGGCGCGATGTATCTGACATCGCCCGGCGTCCTGCTTGCCGCCAACGCCGCCGACCAGCTTTATGAGCGCACCCTGATGACGGCCGCAGACGGCCGTTGCCGGCTGTTCGCGCCCGCCATTGGCTCGGCGCTCGATGCAGCGCGAGCCCAGGCGCGCGGCGCAACCCTGCGCTCGGGCGCCACCCAGGCTCAGGTCGAGGCGCTGGAAGGCCGCGCACGATCCAAGGCCGCCTCGGCCGGCTGCAAGTCCAAGGATCTGACCACCGCCGCTGATCGGGTTCGCGGGGCCTTCGAGGCCTATGCCACCCTGCAGAAGATGACCTATCCGGGCGATGTCGCGACCTGGCAGGCCGACCGCCCCGTCTCGGCGACCTTCCCGGTCTGGCGCCTGTCGCAGCCCAGCAACTTCGGCGCCGACCGCCTGATCTTCGGCCTGGCCGGCCGCGCCAAGGCGGTGACCGCCGTGGCGACCTTCGCCGACGGCGCCCAGCCCTATGCGGCGCGGGTGGTGATGCGCGATCCGGCCCGCACCCAGGGTCCCTATATCGACGCCCGCGGCGGCCGCAGCCTGTCGGCCAAGGTCGCGCCGCGCTCGGCCAGCCAGGTGTTCAACGCCGAAACCCGCGAACAGGCGGCCCTGACCTTGCTGCCCACCGGCGCCAAGACCGGCATGGGCTTCCGGTTTCCGGTCGCGACGGCCGACGCTCTCTCGCTGCTGGACCCGCGCGAGGCGGTGACCATCGAATTCACCTTCGCCGGCCGCAACGGCGGCGACGTGGTGCGCAAGGCCTATGTCGAGGTCGGAGACTTCGCCGCCGGACGGGCGTTTCTGCGGTAGCTACCGCGGTGCGAACGCGATGACGTTGTCGCCCAGGCTGTTCGGCGGTTCGGATTCCTGGGCTGGCATGGCCGCGTCCGGTTCAGGCGACGGCTCGGTCGGCGGGGGCGGCGCCTTCAGCGGGGCCAGCAGCACCGGCAGGCGCACCGAAACGCTGGTGCCCGCGCCCATCCGGCTTTCGATATGCATCTCGCCGCCATGCAGCTTGGCGAAGGCGCGCACGAGAGACAGGCCCAGCCCCGTGCCCATGGCGCGCTGGTCGGCGCCGCCGGCCTGCTCATAGGGTCGGCCCAGGCGCTCAAGGTCTTCCGGACTGATGCCGACGCCGGTGTCGGCGACCACGATCTCGAGAACGCCGTCATAGCCGTCGGCCGTGACCGTCACCTGGCCGCCGCGCGGGGTGAACTTCAGGGCGTTGGAGATCAGGTTCAGGACGATCTGCTTGAGGGCGCGTCGGTCGGCGTCGACCTCCAGATCAGTGGGCGGCAGCACGCCGCGCAGCTGGACGCCGGCCCCGTCGGCCTGAACGCGCATCAGCCGCATGGCCGCCGTCATCGCCTCGCGGGCGTCGAACACACCGCGCGACAGCTCGAAGCGCTCGGCCTCGATCTTGGACATGTCCAGCACGTCATTGATCAGGTCCAGCAGGTGACCACCGCTCTCGTGGATCAGTTCGGCGTATTCGCCATAACGGTCGCTGAGCGGGCCAAACATCCGCGAACGCATGATGTCGGAGAAGCCCATGATGGCGTTCAGCGGCGTGCGCAGCTCGTGGCTCATATTGGCCAGGAAGCGGGCGCGGCCGGCGGCCAGGGCCTCGGCGTCCGAGCGGGCCCGGTCAAGGTTGCTCTCGCGATTGCGCTCGACGGTGACGTCGCGCAGCAGGCCCACCAGCATCACCGGCGAGGCGCGCTGCAGGTCCAGGGCCACGATCCGGTCCACGCCCAGGGCGGGGCTGAAGGTCAGGCTGACCTGGCCCTCGCGGAAGGCCTGGGCGATGGCGCCGCCAACCTTCTGACGGTCATTGGGCGCGGCGGCGCCGGCCAGGCCGCGATTGACGATGTCGGCGATGGTCACGCCGGGCGGCGGCGATCCGCGCACGACGGTGACCTGGCCCTTGGTGGTCACGGCGATGGCCAGTTGCGGAAGGGCGTCGAGCATCACCTCCAGAGCCGCCATCTCGGCGCCGTGGCGGGCGTCGCGCGCGCCAAACCGGCGGTGACCGATCAGCAGGCCCGAAGCCAGGCCAAGCCCGGTTGTGGTCAGGGCCAGAAAGCCCAGGATGAAGGACAGGGCGCCGGTCGGCGCGGGCGGGGCCAGGCCCGAAAGCTGGGTCAGGGCCGCGACGCAGCCGCCGATCAGCGACAGGGCCGCGCCCTCGGCCAGACGGCGCGACGAAACCAGGGTCGAGGCCGCGGCCACCGGGGCCAGGCACCAGGCGGCCATGGCGCCCGAGACGCCGCCGGTCAGCACGGCTGCGGCAGATCCGCCCACCGCCCACAAAACCAGCAGAACCGATTGAACGCGATCGTCCTCACGCGCGCTTTCGCCCGACAGGGGCAGCGACAGCAGGGCCGGCGCGGCGCCGGCCAGGAACGCCGCCCAGACCGGCCAGCGGAACTCGCCGGGCAGAAAGGCGGTCGCGAAAGCCGCCATACCGATCGCCGCCAGCCAGCCCAGACGCCATACGCGCGCAGGGCCTAGGCCGCGCGGGGCGCGCGCTGGCCGCTTGAACGGGTCCGGTAGCAGTTCGAATTCCAAACCGGGCGACTTCTTTCATTGCGGCGCCGAGAAGCGCCGTCGCCAAACCTTAACGCGCCTTGGAGCTTCCCTCCAGACCACTCAATCATCGAGCGATCATTCGCGGTGGAGGGTCTGTGGACGGAAACGGAATAGTAAGCGCCTTGGGGCACTGTTCCAGACTGCGCCAATGCGGACAGAATGTCCGGGAGCTTATCGCATGCCTGAACTGGCGTCCCTCGACGCATCGCCCGCCTACGACGCATCGACCGCGCGACGCGCAGCGGCCCATGCGCGTCGTCGGGCCGCGCTGGACGACCGCAAGCGCTCTTTCCTGCGCATGGTCAGCCACGAACTGCGCACGCCGCTAAACGCGGTGATCGGCTTTTCCGAAATTCTGTCGCACGAGCTGTACGGCCCGCTGGGCTCACCCCAGTATCGCGAATACGCCCAGATCGTGCACGACAGCGGCCTCAAGCTGCTGAAGCTGGTCAACCAGATCGTCGAGATCGCGCGCCTGGAAGGCCATGTGACCGACCTGGACCTCGCGCCCGAGGGCCTCGACGAGGCCATCGAGGATGCGGTCGAACAGTTGAAGGCCGAAATCGCCCTGCGGCAGGTGACCGTGACCGTCCCGGGGGACGGCGCCCTGCCGGTCGTGCTGGCCGACAGTCGGGGCCTGCGAACCGTGCTGGGCAATCTGCTGCAGAACGCCGTCAGCCATTCGCCGGTGGGCGGAGAAGTGTGCATCTATGCCCAGGCCCTGCCGGGCGGCGTGGTCGAAATCGCCATCGCCGACCAGGGACCTGGCGTCGAGCCCGAGGAACTGCCGCGTCTGCTGCGGCCGTTCGAGCAGGGCGGATCCACCCTCACACGGACGAGCGAGGGGGCGGGCCTTGGCCTGCCGATCGTGGATCTGCTGGCCCGGGCGATGGGGGGCGGTCTGCGCCTGACCTCGCATCCGGGCGCGGGCCTCACGGCGCAGGTCACCCTGCTCGAAGGGTGACGCTTGCCAGCGGCCTGCCGGGCCCCTAATTGGCGGCCATGACACGCCCCATCGACGCCGCCCTCGCGGAACTTGCCGACGAGTTCGAACTGCTGGGGGATTGGGAAGAGCGCTATCGCTATGTGATCGAGCTGGGTCGCGACCTGGCGCCGCTCAGTGACGCCGAACGCTCGGAAGCCAACAAGGTGCGCGGCTGCGCCAGCCAGGTGTGGCTGGTCACCGAGCCTCAGGGCGACGGGTCCATCAACTTTCGCGGCGACAGCGACGCCCATATTGTCAGCGGCCTGATCGCGATCCTGCTGCGGCTCTATTCGGGCCGGCCAGCAACGGATATCGCGACTTTCGACGCCAAGGCGGCCCTGGACAAGCTTGGCCTGTCGGAGGCTTTGTCCTCGCAGCGCTCGAACGGACTCAAGGCGATGGTCGCCCGCATTCAGCGCGACGCCCAAGCAGTGCTGGGCTAGCCGCGCTGAACGGGCGTAAGCCTAGAAGAAGCCCGCGCGATTGCCGATGAACAGGATCGCGACCACCACCAGAAGGAGCTGGATGATCCAGTTCACTGGCGACGGAATTGGCGACCGCTGCACGATGTAAAGGGCAAGTCCCAGGAGGACCAGGGCGATGATGATGACGATCAGGATGCTCATGCCAGCTTAACCGCCTGAGCGAATGTTGGTTCCCCTGACGCTTGAGACCCAGACGGCAATTTCCTATGGCCTGCCCCCGATGACCGCAGACACCCAAACCTTCCGCGTGGCCGCCCTGTACCGGTTCACGCAGTTCGACGATCCGGCGGCGCTGCAGGGCCCGCTGGCCAGGGCCTGCTGCGAGGTCGGCGTCAAAGGCACCCTGCTGCTGGCGCGCGAGGGGATCAACGGCACCATCGCCGGAACCGACGCCGCCATCGAAACGGTGCTGACCCATATCCGCGCCCTGCCCGGCTGCGCCGACCTGACGCCCAAGACAGCCTGGGCTGACGACATGCCCTTCCACCGCATGAAGGTGCGGCTGAAGAAAGAGATCGTCACCCTGGGCCTGCCCGATCTGGATCCCGCCGCCAACGCCGGGACCTATGTCGAGCCCGCCGACTGGAACGCCCTGATCGCCGATCCTGACGTCGTGGTGATCGACACCCGCAATGACTATGAGGTCGCCATCGGCGCCTTCGCGCGCGCGGTCGATCCGAGGACGTCCAGCTTCTCGGCGTTTCCCGACTGGTTCCGTGACTACCGGCAGGGCCTTGAGGCGCAGCGCGGACCGGACGCGCCGCCGCTGAAGGTGGCCATGTACTGTACGGGCGGGATCCGCTGCGAAAAGTCGACGGCCTTCCTGAAATCGGAGGGGATCGAGGACGTCTTCCACCTGAAGGGCGGCATCCTCGACTATCTGGAACAGGTTCCTGAACCTGAAAGCCTGTGGCGCGGCGAATGCTTCGTGTTCGACGAGCGCGTGGCGGTCGGTCATGGCCTGTCGCCCGGAACCCACGGCCTGTGCCGCGCCTGTCGCCGGCCGGTCAGTCCGGAACAGAAGACCTCGCCGCTCTATGTCGAGGGCGTCGCCTGCCCCGCCTGCCATGACGAGCGCGACGAGGCCAGCAGGGCCCGCTACGCCGAGCGCCACAGGCAGGTCGCGCGGGCCCGCGAACTGGGCATCGCTCATGTCGGGGCCCAGGTCGGGGCCAAGCTCGAAACCGGCGAAGACTGACCACGGCGAGGGATCGCCTCGGCCATCATCGCGTTATCGGAGGTAACCCCAGCAAGGAGCCTCCCCATGGTCGCCTACGACACCCCCTATGGCGCGACGCCGCCCGCCGCCAGGCGTTCGCGCGCCGCCAGCAAGATCTCCAGCCTGCTTGGCCACAAGACCGCCGAGGCCAGCCTCGACCCGGTCGCCCCGGCGCCCGACTACGCCCTGACGCCGGACCAGCACGGCAAGATCAACTTGGCGGGCAAGACGGTTCCGCTGGCCCTGGCCGTGCTCGGCGCGGGCGTCGCCGCCGTTCTGCTGATCAACCCGCGCACCCGTGGCCCGATGATCGCGGCCGCCACCCAGGCGTGGGGCTTTTTCGGCAAGAAGCTGGCCTGAACGCAACCGCCCTCTCCCCCGCCGCGTTAGCTGATCTCATTCCCAAGGACCTCCCCATGCCCCACACCAACGAAGACCACATCAAGCTCGTCAATGGCCTGGTCGAGACCACCATCGACAGCGCCGACGGCTATCACGAAGCCGCCAAGGACGCCGACGGCCAGCGCTACAAGATGCTGTTCGAGCAGCGCGCCCAGGAGCGTCGCACCATCGCCACCGAACTGCAGGACGAGGTTCGCCGTCTCGGCGGCGAGCCCAAGGACGACGGCACGATCCTGGCCGCCGCCCACCGCGTATTCGTCAATCTCCGCGACAGCCTGTCCAAGGGCGATGAGGCGGTGATCAATGAGGTCGAGTCCGGCGAGGACTTCATCAAGGCCAAGTACGAAAAGGCCATGCAGGACACCGACGTCGACGCCCATACCCGCGCGGTCATCGAAAAGGCCTGGACCTCGGTGAAGTCCGGCCACGATCAGATGCGCGACATCAAGCACATGCTGAAGCACTAGGCTTCCCGCGCAGGGAAGACTGCGAAGGGCGGGACCGAAAGGTCCCGCCCATTTCGCGTTCAGGCCA
>CALRUN020000045.1:0-34169 GCA_943371355.1 Alsobacter soli | reverse complement strand
AAAGGTCCCGCCCTTTTCGCGTTCAGGCCATGCGGTAGTGAACGACCAACCGCTGCAGGGCCAGTTTCAGCACCGTCTTGCCCGCCCGGCGCGGCAGGCCCAGCGACCGCTCGGCGGCCTCCAGCGCGGTGCCCGCAAGGCAGACATGTTCGAGGATCTCGCGCAGGCCCGGCCCAGCGGCCTCCAGCGCGGCGGCGATCCGGTCCTTGGCGGCCCTGGCGCGTTCGGCGGGATCCAGGCGGGGCCCGCCGCCGCCCGAGCGGGGCGAGGCGTCCCAGTTCATGGTCAGTCGCCCCACGGTCCCGGCCCGGTGAAAATCCTCGCGCAGACGCTCGCCCGCCGCCGCCTCGACCGGCGCGATCCAGGGGCGGCCCTTGCCGTCGCGACGCCGCGCCAGCCAGGCGAGCGGCGACTCTCCCAGATTGGCCCGGAAAGCGGCGCGGCCGACGCCCGGCTCGTCAAGGGTCACCTCGCCCTCGATCACGCCCGGACGGCCAGGCGGCGGCGCGGGCGTGGCCGGCGGCGTGAAGACCATGGACCAGCCGCCTTGCGCCCTCGGCTTCAGCGCAGCCAGACGCACCAGCGCCTCGAAGG
The DNA here is from genome assembly GCA_943371355.1 of Alsobacter soli. Classification (GTDB taxonomy): domain Bacteria; phylum Pseudomonadota; class Alphaproteobacteria; order Caulobacterales; family Caulobacteraceae; genus Caulobacter. The sequence continues at coordinate 33,575 of CALRUN020000045.1, read as the reverse complement.
CCGTCTCGTCGATGACCAGCATCGGCCGCCGCCGGCGACTGGGCCCGAGCCGCACCGCATAGCCCAGCGGCGCCGCCTCGATCACCGCGCCGGGACGAGCCAGCAGGCGGGCGGCGCGCAGGGCCAGATGCTCGGTGGCCAGATCGGGGGTCCCGCTCATCGCGCGCCCTCCAGGATCTGGCGGGGCGCCTGGCGCAGGCAGTCCTCCAGCGTAGCCAGCCTGGCGTCGAAGCCCGCGTCCTCGCGCAGGTCCTCGATCTTGTGGCAGGCGTGGGCGCAGGTTGTCCGATCGCGCCCGAACGCGAAGGCCACCCTGTTCAGCGGCCAGTGAAAGGTGACGTGGGTCAGATAGATGGCGATCTGCCGCGCCCGCGCCGCGGCGATACTGGTGCGCTTCTGCGCCGAGATGTCGCCGGGCGAGACATCGGTGGCCATGGCGACCAAATGGGTGACGAAGGCGACCGCGAGACGGTCGCGACGGGGATCGGGCGTGATCGCCCAGATATCCTCAAGAGCTTGAACCAACATGGGGTCCTCCAATCGAGATCGCGATCCAGCGACCACGACTCGATGATAGGCTTAATTTCTGCTGGTGAGGATAATATTCCTATCGTGACGCACAAGTAGGAAAATAAGCCGTTGAAAATCCTACGTCCGATACTGTCCTATCCCCGTCCGGGCACGGGGATAAGGTCGATGTCGCGATACGCGGAGAGCATGGACTGGCGCCAGTCGGCGCGCTCGGCCACACCGGCGATCCGCAGCGATCCGCAGGCCTCCAGCGCTGCAGCGCGCCCTGTCGAAGGGTTCTCGAGAAGGAGTTGGGGCGAGCACCGGGCGCGAAGCTCCGCAATCACTGAGGCAGGGGGCGCCTCGCCCCGGTCGAGCCACTGCTCGGAGCGCATGAACCCGTCGCCGCAGAACAGCTCGAACATGTATTGCGAGCTGGATTGCAGGCGGGCCCGGCCCGAGGGATCGACCCCGATCATCGGAAAGGCCGGCGCCAGCGAAGGCAGAGCGTGATTGGCGTAGATCCTCACCCCCCAATAGGCCTGCGATATCCTGGCGAAATGGGCGGCGTCCTGGATCAGGGCGAATCCCGCGTCCTCCATCGGAAGGATCTCGATCTTCGGCTTTCTGATATCGACGGTGTCGTTGGCGACGTCGATATAGAGCTGGCCGAACTGGAAGGCGTTCTGGAAATACTTCCCGCGTAGCGCGCCCCAGAGGTGTCGACCCCGCCCCCCATTCTTTAAGAAGGCGCTCAGCGCCCGCTCTCCCGGGGTAACGGGCCTGGCGATCCGCTTCCTCAGGCGCTCGGCCACATCGTTGGAAATCTCCCAGCAATAGCCCAGAGGATAGGGCTTGCCGTAGCGGCTGGGGGCATTGTTCCCCAGCACCTGATCGGTTTGAATCCGAAGGGCCAGAAGCGCCTGCTCGATCTCCGCCGCCGCCGGCGTCAGGAAGCGGCGGGTCAGGGACGTCTCCCGGCGCGTCACGGTCAGATTCGATGAAACTTTCTGCAGCAAAACCAGAACTCGAACCTACAAATCCATACAAGGCCGCGACGAGGCGCCGCCCTGCTAAACGCGCGCCGCGCCTGCTAAATCTCGACCCCGAGCGATTGTCCGGCCGGAATGATCGCGCCGCGGCAGGAGACGACCCTCGCTGCCAATCTATGAGCCCGCTCGACCGCCGTCTCGATGGGCATACCCGCCATGCGGGCCGACAGATAGGCCGCATTGAAACTGTCCCCCGCGCCGGTGGTGTCCAGCGCCTTCACGCGCTGCGGGGCCGGGGTGGCGGTGCGGCCTTCCGGCCGATGGACGTTGACGGCATGGCTCTCGTCGCGGGCCACGACCTCGGCGCCCAGCGCCGCCCATTGCGCGGCCAAATCCTCGGCCTCGCGACCGTAGAGTGGGCGGGAGTCCTCGCTGCTCAGCGAGATGTAGCGGCAGGATGGCGTGACGCCGTCCAGCGCGCCGCGCGCGGCCTCGGCGCTGGCCCACAGGGCCGGCCGATAGTTGAAGTCGAGGGCCACCGCCACGCCCAGCGAATGCACATAGGCCAGGATGTCCTTCAGCCGCGCCCGGCCGATATCGCCTATCACCGCCAGGGTCACGCCGGACAGATAGACAAGGTCACTGGCCTTGGCGGCCTCGATCAGCTGGTCGGCGGTGTGCTCGGAAAACAGGTCGCGGATCGGGGCCCGCTCGCGCCAGTAGTGGAACTTCCGCTCGCCGCTGTCGTCCAGCACGATGGCGTAAAGCCCCGGCAGACGGTTGCTGACCTCGCGCACCAGGCGGGTGTCCAGACCCTCGCGGCGCATGGCGGCCAGCACGCCATCGCTGAACGGGTCGCCCTGCCCCAGCGCCGTGCAATAGGCCACGTCGTCGCCCAGCCGCGACATGTAGACGGCCGTGTTGAAGGTATCGCCGGCGAAGCCCATCCGGTAGCGCGGCGCGCCGTCGTCGGACTGGCCGTCGGGCGACATCTCGACCATGCATTCGCCCAGCACGGTGATCCTGGCCATGACGCTTTCCCCTTCGCGGTGCGCGGCGGTGATAGGCGTTTTTGGCGACAAGGACGAGATGGCGCGACGCGCAAAAAAAGGAACACGACGGGCGACCGTCGTGCTCCAGAACCAAGACATGATGGCGATCCGGGAGGTCCGCCCTGGCGGCCATCGCGCCAGGATGTGGGTCTAGAACTTCGAGGTCAGGGCCACGCCCCAGGTGCGCGGCTTGCCCGGGAAGCGGACCACGCTGTTGGCGTTGCTGCTGACGGCGCTCCAGTAATAGGTGTTGTTGAGGTTTCGGCCCCACAGCGACACGTCCCACCGCTTGTCGGCAGAGCCAAGGCCGATGCTGGCGTTGAGCAGGCTGTAGGCCTTGATCTCATACAAGGTCGTGGCCTCCAGATCGGCGTGCGATTTGGATTGATGACGGCCGTTGACGGCGGCCTGCAGCACCAGGCCGTTGGGTAGCTCGCGGGTGTAGAGCGCCGTCAGGCCGCCCTGGAACTTCGGGCTGGTCAGGAACTCTGCGCCATCATAGCTGGACGTCGTGCCGGCGCCGTTGGTTCCAGAATAGCCCTTCACCTCGGTATGCAGCAGCGTGGCCGAGGCCACGAAGGTCAGTTCCGGCAAGGCCCGCCAGGTGATGTCGCCATCGACGCCATAGGCTTCCGACTTGGGAATGTTCACCAGCCGCGCCAGGGCCGTATAGATCGGATCGGCGAAATAGCCGCTCAGCTGCTTGTCCTTGTAGTCGTAGTAGAAGGCGCTGACATTGGCCTGCACGCGGCGCTCGAACAGCCCCGCCTTGACGCCCGCCTCGTAGGCCGTGAGCAGTTCCTGCTTGGCCGGGGCGTTCTGGGTGGAAATGCTGGCGGCGTTGATCGGCGTGGCCCCCGCCTTGGCCCCGCGCGAGATCGAGCCGTACAGCAGCACGTTGTCGGCCGGGGTCCAGTCCAGCCCGGCGCGCCAGGCCAGATTGTCTTCTTCCAGCGATGAGGTCACCCAGCCGAAGCTCTTGGTGACCGGGTTGAAGGTGTTGCATCCGCCCGTGGTAATCGGGGCCGGAATGGAGCCATAGGCGGTGAAGAACAGGTAGCGGTTCACGACATTGATATTGGCCAGCATGCTGCCGTTGAAGTCGCGCGAGCAGCCCTCGTAGTCCTGCTTGTCCTTGCTGTAGCGAACCCCCAGGGTCAGCTTCAGGTCATGAGCCAGCGAGCGGCTGTAGTTGCCGAAGATACTGCGGGTTTCCGACTCGATGGAGCCGGTGTCCTCATAGGTGCGGAACGCCTGGCTCATCTGCAGGGCGGTGTAGCCGCCCGAGTTGAACGGCGTGGCCAGCAGCGACATGCCGTAGAAGCGGATCAGGCCGACATTGGCGTTCTGGCCCAGCAGGGTGCGGTTGCTGTCGAGAATGTCGTCCTTGGCGTAGTAGACGCCGACCAGCCAGTTGGACGTCTCGGTCGAGCCTTCGGCGTGGAATTCCTCGGCGAACGACTTGATGCGTCCGTGGGTCTTCTGGACGAGGATCTCATACGGCGCGCCGCTCCAGTCAGAGACCGAGTTGCGCTTGAGGTCATTGTAGCTGGTCAGCGAGACCAGCCGCACCGTGTCGCTGGCGTCCCAGGTCAGGCGCAGCTTGCCGGCGCCGAAGTCGGAGTCTTCCCGCGCCGGATCGCCGATGCCGACGCCCGCCCCCGCGTTGGCGCCGCGCACCGAGAGCGGCGCCCAGTCGGCCTGGCTGCCCCTGGTGGGCTTGTTGGCCGCGATATAGGAGACCAGTCCCGGCGTGTTGAACGGGCTGACCGAGGTGGCCGGGGTCAGGCCGATGGCCTGTGCGGCCACGGTGTCCGACTGGTTTTGCCACAGGCTGTAGGACGCATCGATGGTGAAGGTGTCGGTCGGCTGCAGAGCCAGCGAGCCGCGCACGCCGAACCGGTCGACCTGACCGAGGCGTTCGTTGGGGCGGCTGTTGCTGATCTGCCAGCCCTTGTCGCTGTTCTCCGTGCGGAAGGCGATGCGCGCCTGGGCGCGGTCGCCCAGCGGGCCCGACAGCATGCCCTCGAAGTTGCGCGTCTTGTAGTTGCCGAACTCGGCCGTCGCGCGCCCTTCCAGGACCGAGGAGGGCTTGTTGGTGACGAAGTCGATCAGGCCGGCCGTGGTGTTGCGACCGTAGAGCGTGCCCTGAGGTCCTTTCAGGACCTCGACCCGTTCAAGGTCGAACATCGGGCCGTTGTTCATGATCGGATAGGCGTAGGCGACCTCGTCGGTATAGGTGCCGACGGTCGAGGTGGCCGAGATGTTGATCGTATTGAAGCCGATGCCCCGCAGCGTATAGGTCGGCACGCCCTGATAGCTTTGCGACACCGAGAAGCTCGGCGCGACCGTCGACAGATCCTTGGGATCGGTGACCCTCAGGCGCTCCAGCGTCTCGCCCCGGAAAGCCTGGATCGGAATCCCGACGCTTTCGATGGATTCCTCGCGCCGCTGGGCGGTGACGACCAGGGTGTCGATCGTCGTGGTGGCGCCGCCGCCGGGCTGCGACTGAGCCTGGGCTTGCGCGGGTTGTGTGGCGAACAGAGCGATCGTCGAGACGCCGAACATCAGCGCCCCAAGCCTCTTTGATGGCTTAGGCATCCGTACCCTCCCTTTTTGCCGCGCCTTCATTGGGCGCTTGGCGTTTGCTGTTCCTGACTGGACGCCCAGGAGCGCAAAAGGAGTGCGGCGGACCGCTCAGACCGGCAAGCTATCGAAAACGATAGGGAGGGATCGCGCCGCGCCTAGCCCGCCGCCTTTCGCTCGGCGATCCAGGCGTCGATCCGCTGCTCCAGCACGGCCATCGGCATCGAGCCCTGCAGCAGCACGGCGTCGTGGAACTTGCGCTCGTCGAACCTGTCGCCCAGCGCCGTCTCGGCCCGCTTGCGCAGCTCCAGGATCTTCAGCTCGCCGATCTTGTAGGCCAGGGCCTGGCCGGGCCACGACACGTAGCGGGCCAGTTCGACCTCGATATTGACCGACGAGAGGGCCGTGTTGTCGGTGAAGCAGGCGCGGGCCTTGTCGATGCTCCAGCGCTTCCAGTGCATGCCGGTGTCGGCCATCAGCCGGCAGGCGCGCCACATCTCGTAGGACAGCCGGCCAAACAGTTCATAGGGGTCGCGATAGATCCCCATCTCCTCGCCCAGCCACTCCGAATAAAGGCCCCAGCCCTCGCCGAAGGCGTTGAAGTATAGGCCCTTGCGGAACTCGGGCGCGTCGGTCTGCTCCTGGGCCAGCGAGGTCTGGATGTGGTGGCCCGGCGCACCCTCGTGCAGCACCAGGGCCGGCAGTTCGTAGAGCGCCCGCTGGTCCAGCTCGGAGGTGTTGATCATCAGGCCGCCGGCCCGGCCGATCTTGGGATCGCCCCCGAAGTAACGGCCGGTGGTGTAGCCCTTCTCGATGCTGGCCGGCACGGGGCGCACCCCATAGCTCAGACGCGGCAGCACGCCGAAGTGAGCCGGCAGCTGGTCGTCGGCGCGCTTGGCGATCTCGCTGGCCTTTTCCAGCAGTTGCTGGCGGCTGGTGGCGTAGAATTTCGGGTCCTTGCGCAGATAGGCGATGAACTCCGGCAGGGTCCCCTTGAAGCCGGTCTGGGTCATCACCGTCTGCATCCGGGCGCGGATGCGCGCCACCTCGCTCTGGCCGATGTCGTGGATCTGGTCGGGCGTCATGGTGGTGGTCGTGTGACGCCGGGCCAGGAAGGCGTAGTAGCGCTGGCCATCGGGCAGATCGACGGCGGCCAGGCTCTTGGCGGCCTTGGGCAGGTATTCGGTCTCCATGAAGGTGACGAAACCTGCCCGGGCCGGCGCGACCTTCTCGGCCAGAACCTTTTCGCCCTGAGCGATCAGCGCCGCCTTGCGGTCGGCGGGTACGCTGGCCGGCAGGGCTCGCAGGGGCGCCAGCAGCGGCTCCTCGGCCACCGGCGTGGCGGCCGTGCGCCTGGCGCGGTCGAGCACCGACTGGGCGGTGGGAACGGCTTGGACAAAACCGCTGGCGATACCGCGACGGGCATTGACCAGATTGGCGTCGTACCAGGCGGGGGTCTTGGCCAGCAGCTCCAGCCATTTGAGCGCCTCGGCCTCGTTCTTCAGCCGCATGCCGTTGGCGCGGTAGAGCAAGGTGACGTCGAAGCCGCCGTCGCTGCTGAACGGCATGCGCGACTCGTCGAACGACAGACCCTCGATCCGCTCATCGAGCGTGAACTTCAGAAGCTGGGCGGTCAGTTGCTGGTCGGGCGTCAGGCCTTTCGTATCCAGGCCTTCCAGAAGACCCCGGGCCTCGACCAGCTTGGCCTTGCGCCGGGCGTCGGCTTCCGCCCCGACCGGTGGCAGGCGCCAGCGCTGGGCCTCGCTGCCACCGCCGTCGTCATCCTCGCCGCCGGCGGTGCTGGACTCATAGACCTTGATCGCCTGGGCCAGGCGATCGTTGGCGACAGGCGCGGCCTGGGCGGCGCCCGCCAGCATGACGGCGGCGATCAGACTGCCGGCGGCCCAGCGGCCAAGACGATGATCAAGCATGAGAGACCCCGAACACGATGACGGGGAAGGGTTAGATCAGGAATCCGCTCGGCGCCAAACCCTGTCGGGCCGGCGCGGGGCTCGCTGATGTAACTGACCTTTGGAAGGCTTTAGGAGAAATTGGAGCGGGCGAAGAGATTCGAACTCTCGACCCCAACCTTGGCAAGGTTGTGCTCTACCACTGAGCTACGCCCGCATCGTGGAAGCGAAAGAACCGCCCCGCGACGAGGAGGCGGCTTATGGCAGAGCGATCCCGCCTTGGCAAGCGCCCTTTGAGGGGTTGCGAAGCGCGGTCTTTCAGGGGCTCATTCAGCCTCTGTTTTTCGGGGTGGCGGAGCTTCAAACTTGCGTCTGTTCGTGTTCGGTCTGGGCTATGTCGGCGCGGCTTTTGCCCAGGCGCTGCGGGCCCGGGGCTGGGATATCGCCGCTTCGGCGCGCTCGCCGGAGCAAGCCCAGACCCTGCGGGCGGCCGGGATCGAACCGGCCGATCCCGGCGACCGCGACGCCATGGCCAGGGCCCTGACCGGGGTCAATGCGGTGCTGATCACCTCGCCGCCTGGCGAAGACGGCTGCGCGGCGCTGGAATCAGTGATCCCGGCCCTCGCCCAGGCCCAGGCCTTCCCCGACTGGATCGGCTATCTGTCGACCACGGGCGTCTATGGCGACTTCGAGGGCCGCTGGGTGTTCGAGACCTCGCCGCTCAAGGCCCAGTCGGTCGAGGGCGCCCGCCGCGTCGGAGCCGAGCGCGACTGGCGCCAGGTCGGCCGCGGCATGGGCCTGACCGTGACCACCTTCCGCCTGCCCGGCATCTATGGCCCGGGCCGCAGCGCCCTGGACCGCCTGCGGGCCGGCGAAGGCCGCCGTCTGGTCAAGCCGGGCCAGGTGTTCAGCCGCATCCACCTGGACGACATCGTCTCGGGTCTGCTGGCCTCGCTGGATCAGCCCAAGGCGGGCGGCATCTATAACCTGTGCGACGACGAGCCGGCCCCGCCGCAGGACGTGATCGAATACGCGGCCCGCTTGCTGGGTGTGCCCGTACCACCGGACCTGCCGTTCAACGCCCTTGGCATGTCGCCCGCCACCCGGCGCTTCTATGCCGAGAACAAGCGGGTCTCGAACGCCCTGGCCAAGGCGGAGCTGGGGTGGCGGCCGAAGTATCCGACCTATCGCGAGGGGTTGAAGGCGATCCTCGAGGGCGGCGGCTGACTATCCGCACCCCTCTGGGACCCGGGATGCTGCGCCACATTAAATAAAATTCAGGCGCCTCCATTGGCCGCCTTTGAGGCCTCTAAGGTTGAGTAGCCATCGAGAGCGCCTCATGTTTCGCCCAATACGCCAGCCTTTCCTTCGTCTTTTGGTCGCGAGCGCCGCTGCGCTGGTGATGAGCACGGGCGCCGCAGTGGCGCAGGACTATCGGCCCAGCTTCCATCCCGACACGCTGAAGGGGCCTCCCGCCGGGAAGGTCAATGAAGTCCTGGTGCTGGGCACCACCCACCTCTCCGGCTTGCCCAAGACCTTCGACATGGCGCTTCTGGCCCCGCTGGTGGATCGCCTGGCGGCCTGGAAACCGACCGGCATCGCCACCGAGGACCTGTCGGGCCTGCAGTGCGACGCGCTGCGGCGCTATCCGGCCCGCTACGCCGAGACGGTGAAGAGCTACTGCTACGATCCGACCATGGCGGGCCAGGCCGTCGGCCTCGACGTGCAGGCGGCCAATGCCGAGGCCGAGCGCCTGCTGGCTGCGTGGCCCGCCCAGCCCACGGCCGGCGAGCGCCGACGTCTGGCGGCCGTTTTCCTGGCGGCGGGCGAGCGAAACTCGGCCCTGGTGCAATGGCTCCGGTTGCCGCAGGCCGAACGCCGCGCCGGCGACGGCCTCAACGACGCACAGGCGACCTATCTGGAGTCCTTCAAGAGCCGCCGCAATGAATCCACCCTGATCGCGGCCGTGCTGGCCGCGCGCCTGGGTCATGAACGCCTGTGGAGCGTCGATGACCACTCGGCCGACTCCCCTGACAGCAGCGACCCGGTCGAGCAAAAGGCCTTCGAGGCCGCAATCATGAAGGCGTGGGATAACCCCCACAGCCACGCCCGCCGGGCCGAGAACGAGCGCCTGCGGGCCGACCTGGACAAGCCGGACGGCGTGCTGAACCTGTACCGGGCCCTTAACAGCGCCGACGCCCAGATGATGGCCTTCAAGGGCGACTTCGGCGCGACGTTCGTGGAGCCGTCGCCCCAAGGCTTTGGCCGACGGTATCTGGGCTATTGGGAGACCCGCAACCTGCGCATGGTCGGCAATATCCGCGACGTGCTGGGCGCGCGTCCGGGCATGCGAATGCTCGCCATCGTCGGGGCGTCGCACAAGGGCTACTACGAGGCCTATCTGAACCAGATGCACGACGTGCGCCTGGTCAGCGCCGACGCGGTGCTGCGCTAGGACGGCGCGAGGGGCGACAGGGTCGAAAGCGGGCCAGGGCAAACACGACCCGGCCCGCGGCCGCCTACTCCTCGTCCGCCCCGATATCCGCGGCCGCCCAGGCCGCCGCCGAAGCCAGGCTGGCGCCGCGAGCCCGGGCGGCCCGGGCCAGCCGCCGGGCGACCGGATCGTCGTCGACCTCGACCAGAGATCGCGCCTCGCTCACGGCCGCCACCAGCCGCTCCAGATCCTGCGGCCGCGACAGGCGATGGTCGCCGTCCTTGATCAGGGTGAAGACGACGTCGTCGCTCTTGAGGGCATTGGCCAGTTCCAGCGCGTGGATCCACGGCACGTCAGGGTCGGCCCCGCCCTGCAGCAACCGCACCGGAACGTCGATCGGCACATCGCCCTGCAGGATCGACCACCGCGCGCCGTCTTCCAGAAGCTCGCGGGTGATGGCGTAGCCGCCGTCGTCATACTCCGAAGGCCGGATCCAGAAGCCGTCGCGGGCGATAGCGGCCTTGGCCTCGTCGGACAGCTCCGGCTCCATCAGCTTCTCTGTGAAGTCGGGCGCCGGGGCGATCAGCACCAAGGCCTTGACCCGCTCGGGCCGGGCGATGGCGGCCAGACAGGCGATCCAGCCGCCCATGGATGAGCCGACCAGCACCAGCGGCCCTTCGGTCAGCTCGTCGATCACCGCCAGGGCGTCCTCGCGCCAGCGGCTGATCGTGCCATCCCGGAACGCGCCGTCCGACTGGCCGTGGCCGAAATAGTCGAAGCGCAGATAGGCCCCGCCCGTCGCCTCGGCGTGATCGGCCAGGACCTGGGCCTTGGTCCCGGTCATGTCGGAGTGGAACCCGCCCAGCCAGACGACCGTGGGCCCCTCGCCGGCCACCAGACGATAGGCCAGACGCTGATTGTCGGCACGAACCAGAAACTCCGGGTATTCGGTCATGGCGCGGCCTTGATCCTTTCGCTAACTAAACTCGTCATCTCACCCGAGAGTCGCGTGCCCGCACTTCCCGCCGATTTCACCTTGCTGCAGGTTACCCCCGAACTGGAAACGGGCGGGGCCGAGCAGACGACGATAGATGTCGCCCACGCCGTCGTGGCGCAAGGCGGCAAGGCGTTGGTCGCAACACGGGGCGGACGCATGGCCTCGCGGCTGGAAGCCGACGGCGGCCGTCTGGCCCACATGCCGGCCCAGAGCAAGAACCCGCTGATCATGCTGGGCAACGCCGCGCGCCTGATCGACCTGATCCGCCGCGAGAAGGTGAGTCTGGTTCACGCTCGCTCGCGCGCCCCCGCCTTCAGCGCCCTGTGGGCCGCGCACGCGACCAAAACGCCCTTCGTCGCCACTTATCACGGGGTCTACAACGCCCGCTCCAACCTGAAGCGCTGGTACAATGCGGTGATGACCAAGGGTGACCTGGTGATCGCTAACTCGGAATACACGCGCGCCCATGTGATCAGGGAGCATGGCATTGATCCCGACCGGGTGGTGGCCATCCCGCGTGGCGTGGACCTGACCCGCTTCGAGCCGGGCATGGTCAGCGCCGACCGGATCGAGGCCCTGCGCAAGGCCTGGGGCATCGCCCCCGACGAACGGCGGCTCAAGGTGCTGCTGGCCGGCCGCCTGACCCGCTGGAAGGGCCAGGCCCTGCTGATCGAGGCCATGACCAGGCTGAAGGCCGCCGGCGACGCCCGGGTTCTGCTGCTGCTGGTCGGCGACGATCAGGGCCGCAAGGCTTATCGCGCCGAGCTGGAAGCCCAGATCGCCGCCGCCGGCCTGCAGGATGATGTGAAGATCGTCGGCCATTGCGATGACATGCCGGCCGCCTATCTCGTGGCCGACCTGGCCATCGCGCCGTCGCTGGAACCTGAGGCCTTTGGTCGCACGGCGGTCGAGCCGCAGGTGATGGGACGCCCCGTGCTGGCCGCCGATCACGGCGCCGCGCGCGAGACCGTGCTGCCGGGCGAGACCGGCTGGCTGGTCGCGCCGGGCGATGCGGAGGCCTGGGCCGCGGCGCTGGTCACGGCCCGCGACGCCGGCGCGGCGACGCGCCAGACCATGGGCCAGACCGCCCGGGCTCGCGCTCGAAGGTTGTATTCGGTGGACGCCATGTGCGAAGCCACCTTGAACGTCTATGCGCGCGTGCTGGAAGCCAGAGTTTTGGAGCGGAGACCGTGAGTAAGGAGATCAAGAAGGTCCTGGTGATCAAGCTGGGGGCCCTTGGCGATTTCGTTCTCGCTCTGGCGGCGATGAAGAAGATCCGCGAGGCCCACCCCAAGGCCAAGATCACCCTTCTGACCACCCCGCCCTTCGAGGCGCTGGCCAAGCTGAGCCCCTATTTCAATTCGGTCGAGACCGATGGGCGTCCTGAAGACTTCGGCGACCTGACGCGGATGCTGGGCCGTCTGCGAGCGGCCCGCTACGACCGCGTCTACGACCTGCAGACCAACAGCCGGACCAACTGGTACTTCCAGGCCCTGCGCCCGTTCGCGCCGCAATGGAGCGGCATCGCCTTTGGCTGCTCCCTGCCCCAGCGCACCAAGGCGCGGCAGACCATGCATACGCTGGAGCGTCAGGCCGACCAGTTGCGCGCCGCCGGCATCTGGCCCGACGCTCCGATCGAGCATGGCAACGCCCCGCCGCCGGACCTGTCGTGGATCCTGCGACGCCACAAGGAATCCCGCCCGGTCGCCGGCGCCGCCGCGCCGCGCCCCTATGTGCTGTTCGTGCCCGGCGGCTCGGCCCACCGGCCGGAAAAGCGCTGGCCGGTCGAGGCCTTCGCCCAGCTGGGTTCGCTGCTGAAGGCCCGGGGCCTGGACATCGTCATCATCGGCGGCCCGCAGGAAAGCGCCATGGCGCGGGCGATCCAGAAGTCCGTGGGCCAGGCCCGCGACCTGACCGGCCGCACCGACTTCGCCCAACTGGCCGTGCTGGGCGCCAAGGCGGCGCTGGTTGTGGGCAACGACACGGGTCCGACCCATTTGCTGGCCGCTTCGGGCGCGCCGACCATCGCCCTGTTCTCCGACGCCTCGGATCCCGAGCTGTGCGGCCCGCGCGGCCATGTGGCGGTAATCAAGTCGCCGGACCTGAAGGCCCTGCCCGTCTCGACGGTGGCCAGCGCGGCGATGAGCCTGCTGCCCTGACCTAGTACCCCGCGTAGCGTCCGGGCCGGTGATTGGCGATGATCACCGCGCTCAGCGCCACCGCCGACAGAATCGACAGCAGCAGCTTGACCGGGCTGATCACCGCGAACGCGGCCGCCACCACCAGGCAATCGGCGATCATCTGCACCTTGCCGGCGCTGATCCCGCGCTTTTCCTGAAGATACAGCGCCAGCACCCCCACGCCGCCGACGCTGGAGCGGTGACGCGCCAGGGCCAGGATGCCCATGCCGATGATCGTGCCGCCAAACACCGCCGCGAAAATCGGGTCCACGCCCTCCACCTTCAGCCAGTACGGCATGCCGAACGCCAGGCCGGCCAGCAGCAGGTTGGTGGCCAGGGTCTTGATCGTGAAATCCCGACCCAGCGCCCGGTAAGCCAGGACGTAGAAGGGAATATTGAGCACCAGGAACACCGTCCCCACGGGCCAGTCGGTCAGGTAGGAGACGATCAGGGCCACGCCCGCGACCCCGCCCGTGACAAGGCCGGCGGCCTTCAGCAGGGTCAGGCCCACGGCGATGAAGCTGGAGCCGATCAGCAGGGCGTGGACGTCTTCGATCGGGGTGTGTCGGTGCGTGTTCGTGGGCAAGGCGGGTCAATATCCGTCAGCGAAAAACCAGGTTCCCGCCCGACCGTTTCCGTCCCTGATACGCCTTGCGCCCAAAAGGATTGGCTGCGCTGGCGCCTGTTTGGTTCGCGCCGCTTGATAGGGGGCGCCCGACAGGTCATATATCAACTTCTCGCAGCGCGCCTTCGCGCAGCGCGAATACCTTCAACTGTACCGGAGCCGCCCCTATTCGCCGTCCTATGCAAACGCCGCCCGTCAAAGACGGACCGCGTATCAACGATGAAATCCGCGTCCCGCGCGTCCTGCTGATCGACCAAAACGGCGAGAAGCAAGGCGAGATGCCGACCGCCTCCGCCCTCGAAGCGGCGGAAGAAGCTGGTCTGGACCTGGTGGAAATCGTTCCGAACGCCAATCCTCCCGTCTGCAAGATCCTGGACTACGGCAAGTTCAAGTTCCAGGAGCAGAAGAAGAAGAACGAGGCGCGCAAGCGGCAGAAGATCGTCGAGCTCAAGGAAATCAAGCTCCGCCCGAACATCGACATCCACGATTACGAGGTCAAGGCCAAGGCCATGACCCGGTTCTTCGAGGAGGGCGACAAGGTCAAGGTGACCCTGCGCTTCCGCGGCCGTGAAATGGCTCACCCCGAGCTGGGCATGAAGCTGCTGATCAAGGTGAAGACCGACTTCGAGGAAATCGCCAAGGTCGAGTACGAGCCGCGCATGGAAGGCCGGCAGATGATCATGATCCTGGCGCCGCGCTAAGAGCGCCGTGCTCAGATCGAATCCATGACGAAACGCCTCGGCCTCGGCCGGGGCGTTTTTCGTTTGGGCTCGACCGCACGTAATTCAACCCGAAAGACCCCCTCGACACAGACACTCGCCTTGATAGATTTCCCCGGGGTTTGGGGGCTTGGGCAGCGTGGTCAGAAAAATTGTAGCCGCCGCGGCGGTCTGTGGGGCGCTGTTTGCGACAGCCGCCCGCGCCGGCGAGCCGCTTCCGCTGGCCGTCTATGGGCGGCTTCCCAGCATCGAAGGTGTCGAAATCTCGCCGGACGGCAAGATGCTGGCGATCACGGTAACCGACGGCGAGAACCGCATGCTGGCGATCCGGAAGACCGACGCGACGATGGTCACCGGCATCAATATGGGCGCGGTCAAGGCTCGCGGCGTGCAATGGGCGGGGCCCGAACACGTGCTGGTGATCACCTCGTCAACCGCTGACGTTCGCGGCCTTTCGGGACCCAAGCGGGAATATTTTCAGGCCCTCGACTTCAATCTGGTCACGGGCAAACAGACCCTGCTTCTGAAGAACCAACCGGATTCCATGAACGTGGTCGTTGGCGCGCCGATGGTCCGCACGGTCGACGGAGCCCCGTTCGTCTATCTGGAAGGTGTCCATTTCGTCGACAACACCGGCCAGGACACGCTCTACCGCGTCAATCTCAAGACCGGCATCACGAAGATGCTGGACTTTGGGGGCAGCCAGAACACCGACGGTTGGTTGGTCGACGCCAACGGCGACGCCATCGCCCAGTCGCTCTACGACCAGAAAAAGGGCCTCTGGTCGTTGAAGCTCCGGATCAACAAGAGCTGGAAGACCGTCGACGAGACCTCCACGCCGATGGGCTCCTACGGGATTTCCGGCTTCGGCCGCGACGGCAAGTCGGTGCTGGTCTGGAAAAGCGACGAGCAGGCCAACACCATCCTTCGCGAATACAGTCTCGACGGAACCCAGACCGATCTCCCCAAGGGAGTTGAGATGGATGGCCTGCTGCACGACCCGGACAACCTGAACCTCCTCGGGGGGATGAGCCTGGTTGGAGACGACCTGCGCTATACCTTCTTCGACCCCAGGAGCCAGTCCAGCTGGGATGCCATCGTCAAGGCGTTCCCGGGCGAACGCGTCAGCCTGACCTCCTGGTCCGACGACCGTCGGCAGGTGGTGGTCAAGGTCGACTCGTCCACCGACGGGCCCGCCTATGCCTATGTCGATCTCGACGCCAAGAGCGGTCGCTTCCTTGGCGCTATCTATCGGGGTCTGACGCCAGAGCACGTCTCGCCCGTCCGCTCGATCAGCTACAAGGCCAGCGACGGCCTGACCATCACCGGCTACCTGACATTGCCCCGAGGCAGAGAGCCCAAAAACCTGCCTCTGGTGGTGCTGCCGCACGGCGGCCCCGAGGGCCGCGACACGCCCGGATTCGACTGGTGGAGCCAGGCGCTGGCCTCGCGAGGCTATGCGGTTCTGCAACCCAATTTCCGCGGCTCCGAGGGTTTCGGCTGGGACTTCGTCAAGGCGGGCTTTGGCCAGTGGGGCAAGGCGATGCAGACCGACCTTTCGGACGGTGTCCGCGATCTGGCGGGCAAGGGCCTGATCGACCCCAAGCGAGTCTGCATCGTCGGCGCCTCGTACGGCGGCTATGCCGCCCTGGCCGGAGCAACGCTCGACAAGGGCGTGTACCGCTGCGCCACCTCGGTCGCCGGCCCGTCCGACCTCAAGCGCATGCTGGTCGACAATCAGAAACACTACCTGAGCAGCAGCAATTCCGCCCTGCGCTATTGGCTGCGGTTCATGGGCGCCGACGGCGTCAAGGATCCTGACCTCGCCGCGATCTCGCCCGCCCGCCTGGCCGACAAGGTCGAGATCCCGATCCTGCTGATCCACGGCAGGGACGACACGGTCGTGCCCTATGTGCAGAGCCAGGTCATGGCTTCGGCGTTGAAGAAGGCCGGCAAGTCCGTGGAGCTGGTGAGGCTGGAAGGTGAGGATCACTGGCTGTCCAGTGGCGCGACCCGTCTCACCATGCTGAGCTCGACGGTGGACTTCCTGGAAAAGCACAACCCGCCGAACTGACGCGCGCCGGCCATAGCGGCTGGCGGGCGAAGTTTTGGTCGTCCGCCACCGCGAAAAAGCGTATTCGGCGACCCTTCGAAAGCGCCGACCATGTCCCAGACCGCCTCCCCCGCGCCGTCCGCCCATAGCGCCCGCGCGCTGTATGTCCTGCTGCTGGTTGTGTTCATCAACCTGGTGGGCTTTGGCCTGGTCATTCCGCTGCTGCCCTTCTATGCGCAGTCGCTGAAGGCCGAGCCCTGGCAGATCACGGCGCTGTTCTCGGCCTACAGCCTGGGGCAGTTCTTTGCCGAGCCGTTCTGGGGGCGGCTGTCGGACCGGATCGGCCGGCGGCCGGTGCTGATCGTCACCATCCTGGCCAACACCCTGTCCTATGTGGCGCTGGCCTTCGCGCCGACCCTGTGGATCGCCTTCGCCATTCGCCTGGCGGGCGGTTTTGCGACCGGCAACATCTCGACCATCCAGGGCTATATGGCCGACGTCACCCCGCCCGAGAAGCGGGCGGGACGCATGGGCCTGCTGGGTTCGGCCTTCGGAGCCGGCTTCGTGGTCGGGCCGGCGCTGGGCGGCCTGCTGGCCCATCCGGAGGCCGGACATCTGGGCTTTCAGATCCCGCTGTTCGTGGCCGCCGGCCTGTCGGCCCTCGCCTCGCTGGGTGTCTTCCTGTTCGTGGTCGAGAGCCGCTCGCCCAGCGCTAGCGACGCGCCGCGCGCCCATCGGCGCGAGGCCTTGCAGGCGGCGCGGACCCATCCGGTGCTGTCGCGCGTGTTGCTGGTCACCCTGGTCTCGACCGGCGCCTTCGCCGGCATGGAGTCGGTCTTTGGCCTGTGGACCCACGCCAAATTCGACTGGGGTCCACGCGAGGTGGGCCTGTGCTTCGCCGTGATCGGCATCATCGCCTCGATCGGACAGGGCGCCGTGACTGGCCGTCTGGCCCGTCGCTTTGGCGAGCCGCGCGTGCTGACCGCCGGCCTGTCGATCATCGCCTTCAGCCTGGCCGTCACCCCGTTCGCGCCCAGCGGCGCCGCCGTGCCGCTGTTCGTGGGTCTGACCGCCTTTGGCCAGTCGCTGGTGTTCCCGTGCGTCGCCGCCCTGATCTCGCGCGCCACCCCGCCGGACAAGCAGGGCGAGATGCTGGGCCTGAACATGGCGGCCGGCTCCCTGGCCCGCATGGCCGGCCCCCTGCTGGCCGGGCCGCTGTTTGGCCTGGCGATCGGCGGCCCCTACTGGTTCGGCGCCCTGCTGACCCTGCCCGCCATCTGGCTGGCGGCCAGCCTGACGCGGCGCGCCAAGGCTGCGGCGTGAAAGGAACCGGCCGGCGCGGACCGTCCGCCCTTGCCTTCCCCGACTCTTTCCCGTACTAACCCCGCCTTTCCGGAACCGCCTGGCTTATTGGCATGCCATGGCGGTTCGTCTTGCTATCCCAGAGGACGGGGCGAAAGCTCCGACGCGAAATGCCTAAGTTGAAGACCAAGTCGGGCGCGAAGAAGCGCTTCAAGATCACGGCCACGGGCCTGCTGAAAGCCGGCGTCGCCGGCAAGCGTCACCGTCTGATCGGCCACAACGGCAAGTACATCCGCCAAAACCGCGGCACGAAGGTCATGAGCGAATCCGACGCCAAGACCATCCGTTCGTACCTGCCCTACGGCCTTTAAGGAGCGCTGACACATGGCTCGCGTCAAAAGGGGCGTCACCGCCCACGCCAAGCACAAGAAGGTTCTTGAGCAGGCAAAAGGCTTCTACGGTCGCCGCAAGAACACCATCCGCACCGCCAAGGCCGCCGTCGACAAGGCCGGCCAGTACGCGTACCGCGACCGCAAGGTTCGCAAGCGCGCGTTCCGTTCGCTGTGGATCCAGCGCATCAACGCCGGCGCCCGCACCGAGGGCTTCACCTACTCGCAGTTTATCCACGGCCTGGACGTGGCGGGTATCGTGATCGACCGTAAGGTTCTGTCGGATATCGCGGGTAACGACCCTGCCGCGTTCAAGGCCATTGCTGACAAGGTCCGCACCGCCCTGGCCGCCTAAGGTCTTTTTCGGGTTCGTCCCGATTGCGATCTAAGAAAAGCCCCCTGGTGCGAACCGGGGGGCTTTTTGCTGCGCGCTCCCCTACTCCGCCCCGCCCGAATGCTCTAGACGGAAGCCCGTCATGACCGATCTCAAAACCCTCGAATCCGATGTGCTGGCGCAAGTCGCCGCCGCCGCCGATCTTTCCGCCCTCGACGCCGTGCGCGTCGCGGCCCTGGGCAAGACCGGCTCGATCTCCGGCCTGCTGAAGACCCTGGGGGCGATGAGCCCCGAGGAGCGCAAGACGCAGGGCGCGGCGATCAACGCCCTGCGCGACGCCGCCGCGACCGCCATCGCCGACCGCAAGGCCGCGCTGGAGACCGCCGAGCTGGACGCGCGCCTGGCCAGCGAGACCCTGGACCTCTCCCTGCCGGCGCCCTACCGCCGCAAGGGCAGCGTCCACCCCACCATGCAGACCATGGACGAGATGGTCGCCATCTTCGCCGAGATGGGCTTCGCGGTGGCCGAAGGGCCCGACATCGACGACGACTTCCACAATTTCACGGCCCTGAACTTCCCGCCCAAGCATCCGGCGCGGGAGATGCACGACACCTTCTTCTTCAATCCGAAGACGAACGCCGACGGATCCGAGGGCGAGCGCATGCTGCTGCGCACCCACACCTCGACGGTGCAGGTGCGGACCATGATGTCGCAAAAGCCGCCGATCCGGATCATCGCCCCGGGCCGCACCTATCGCTGCGACAACGACGCCACCCACACGCCGGTGTTCCACCAGGTCGAGGGCCTGGTGATCGACAAGGGCATCCATATGGGCCACCTGAAATGGACCCTGGAAACCTTCCTGGCGCGGTTCTTCGAGACCGACGCGGTGACCACCCAGTTCCGCCCGCACCACTTCCCGTTCACCGAGCCGTCGGCCGAGATGGACGTGCAGTGCGATCGCAGCGGCGGCGAGATCAAGATCGGCCAGGGCACGTCGTGGTTGGAGATCCTGGGCTGCGGCATGGTTCACCCCAATGTCCTGCGCGCCTGCGGCATCGATCCGGACGAGTACCAGGGCTTCGCCTTCGGCATGGGCGTCGACCGTCTGGGGATGCTGAAATACGGCATGCCCGACCTGCGCGACATGTGGTCGTCCGACAGCCGCTGGCTGGCCCACTACGGCTTCAGCGCGTTCGCCGCGCCGAACGCCGCCAGCGGCCTCAGCTGATCGCCATCCTGAAATTCCACCAACCCCTTCGCTCGGCGTCGGGGCTTGGAGACACAAGACGATGAAATTCACCCTCTCCTGGCTCAAGGACCACCTTGAGACCACCGCCTCGGCCACCGACGTCGTCGCCGCCATGACCATGGCCGGCCTCGAGGTCGAGCATGTCACCGATCCGGCCACCAAGCTGGCCGCCTTCACGGTCGCCAAGATCATGGAAGCTGTTCAGCACCCCAACGCCGACCGCCTCCGCGTCTGCCAGGTCGACACCGTCGACGGCATGAAAGAGATCGTCTGCGGCGCGCCCAACGCCCGTGCGGGCCTGACCACCATCTACGCCCCCATCGGCGCCTATGTGCCGGGCCTGGGCGTGACCCTGGTCGAAAAGCCGGTGCGTGGCGTCGTCTCCAACGGCATGCTGTGCTCGGCCTCCGAGCTGGAAGCCGCCAGCGAGAGCGACGGCATCATGGAGCTGCCGGACGCCCTGTCCGTCGGCACACCGGCCGCCACGGCGCTGGGCCTGGAAGCCGTGATCGACTTCGAGGTCACCCCCAACCGCCCCGACTGGCTGGGCGTCGCCGGCATCGCCCGCGATCTGGCCGCCGCCGGCGTCGGCACGCTGAAGGACCTGTCGATCGCGCCTGTGGCTGGGACCTTCCCCTGCCCGATCACGGTCAAGGTCGATGGCGAGGCCTGCCCGGTGTTCGCCGGTCGCCTGATCAAGGGCGTCAGGAACGGCCCGTCGCCCAAGTGGCTGCAGGATCGCCTGCTGGCCATCGGCCTGCGCCCGATCAGCGCCCTGGTCGATATCACCAACCTGGTGTCCTACGACCGCGCCCGTCCGCTGCACGTCTATGACGTGGCCAAGCTGGTCGGGACGACGATCGAGGCGCGCCTGGGACGCGGCCGGGCCGAGGTCACGCCCGGCGACCAGCCCTCGCCCGCCGAGCATCACGACGAGCAGTTGATCGCTCTCGACGGCAAGACCTATGACCTCACGCCCGAGATGTGCGTGATCGCCGACGCCGGCGGCAATCGCCCGATCGGCCTGGGCGGCGTGATGGGCGGCGAGAGCACCGGCTGCTCGGAAGAGACCGTCGACGTCTTCGTCGAAAGCGCCTGGTTCGAACCGATCCGCATCGCCCAGACCGGCCGCACGACCGGCATCAACAGCGACGCCCAGTACCGCTTCGCCCGCACGGTCGACACCCACTCGCTGGTTCCGGGCCTCGAGCTGGCCACCCGGCTGATCCTGGACCTCTGCGGCGGCGAACCGTCGGAGATCGTGGTGGCCGGCGAGGCGCCCGCCGCCCCGACCGGCTTCGCGTTCGAGCCTGATTATGTCGAGCAGCTGTCGGGTCTGGCGGTGACGCCGGACCAGACGCGTCAGATCCTGTCGGACCTGGGCTTTGACATCGTGCTGGGCTCGCCCTGGACCGTGACGCCGCCCACCTTCCGCCGCGACGTGGAAGGCAAGGCCGACCTGGTCGAGGAAGTCGCCCGCATCGCCGGCTATGGCGCCCTGCCCTCGACGGCCCTGCCCGAGGTTCCCCGCGCCGTCGGCGGCGTCCTGACGCCCAAGCAGGCCCGCGGCCGCGTAGCACGTCGCGCCCTGGCCGCCGCCGGCTATGCCGAGGCCCTGACCTGGAGCTTCACCAACCAGAAGATCGCGACGCTGTTCGGCGGCGGCGCGGCCGAGCTGATCCTGGCCAATCCGATCGCTTCGGACCTGGACTGCATGCGCCCGTCGCTGCTGCCCAACCTGATCGAGGCCGCCGGCCGCAACGCCCGCAAGGGCTTCCCCGACGCGGCCCTGTTCGAGATCGGCCCCACCTTCCACGGCGACCGTCCGGCCGACCAGCGCACCGTGGTGGCGGCGATCATCGCCCCGCACGCCCCGCGCGGCTGGGCCAAGGCGGCGCAGGACGACCTGTTCACCGTCAAGGCCGACCTGATGGCCCTGCTGGAAGAGCTGGGCGCGCCGGTCGACAAGCTGCAGACCGCTCAAGGCTCGGCCTCGTCCTGGTGGCATCCGGGCCGCTCGGCGCGCCTGCAACTGGGCCCCAAGGCCGTCATGGCCGAGTTCGGCGAACTGCACCCCGCCGTGCTGAAGGCGCTGGACGTGGCCGGCCCGGTCTATGGCTTCGAGATCACCCTGGAGGCCATCCCCGAGCCCAAGAAGAAGACCCACAAGTCCCGGGCCGCCTTCTCGCCCTCGCCGCTGATGCCCCTGACCCGCGACTTCGCCTTCCTGGTCGAAAAGCCCAAGGCCGCCGGCGATCTGGTCAAGGCCGTGGCCGGCGCCGACAAGGCGCTGATCGCCGCCGTCCGGGTGTTCGACGTCTATGACGGCGCCGGCGTGCCGGACGGCTTCAAGTCGGTGGCGCTGGAGGTTGTGGTGCAGCCCCGCGAAGCCACCCTGACCGACGCTGATATCGAGGCGCTGTCAGGCCGGATCGTAGCGGCGGCCGAGAAGGCTGGCGGGAAGCTGCGGAGCTAACCTGCTCCCTTCCCCCTTGATGGGGGAAGGGTCGGGGATGGGGGTGACAGCACCTCAGGATGTGGCGCGGTCGAGTTCAGGCCCGCCAGCGGTGTCACCCCCCCCCCCTGCCCCTCCCCCATCCAAGGGGGAGGGAGAGCTGTTGAGACGCCCGCGCTCCAAACTTGCCTGCTCGATAGGCGCCCGAGCCCAAGCTTCGAACATTCTGCCCACAACCGCGACCGATCGCCCCTCCGCGAGGCAAGGTCTTGCGCGCGGCGCATACCCACGCTACCTCTAGTGAACTCGCAAGGAGCTACTGGGTCCACATGGTCTCGCAACTCGCCATCAACATCGCGCTCGTGACCGGCTTTACCGCCGTCGCGGCGATGTCGTGCGCCGCGACCATGATGTGGAACCAGATTAAAACCGTTCCGGTACGGACGGGGCAACGGCGCGCGAGATAGACTGAACGCAGCCGACGGATCGCAAGATCTTCAAAAAGCCCCGCTTCCGAAAGGAGCGGGGCTTTTTTGTTGCGCGTTTCGTCGGTCCTCCAAAACCAACCCGAGGGGACTAGAGACCAATGAGCTACCTGCCATCACCGCCCGCCTTCCACAGCGACGCCGACGGCGTCACCGTTCACCAGCTGCTGCTGGCCGCCGACGACGCTCACAGCGCGCTGGACGCCGTTCGCCAGGGCCTAGCCGACAGCGGCGCCGAGCTGTGCAACCTGACGGTCAAGCCCGTGGGACAGATCGTCGAGGCGTCCCTGCGCGTCCGCCACCTGGGCGACCAGGCCGCCCGCCTGCTGGCCCGCGATCTGGCCGCCTGGCCCGGCGTCAGCTCGGCCAGCGTCGAGCATCAGTGGGTGCGCCCTTGAACCCTTCCAAACCGAACGAGGACAAACGCAGGCTCTTCCTCGTCACCGCCGAGGACACGCCCGACGCCCTGATGCGGGTGTTGGGCGTGGCCAGCGTGCAGCAGACCCGCCTGCGCGCCCTGACCGCCACGCCCGACGGCCAGACCCTGGCCATTCGCCTGGAGATCGACGACCAGGGCGATGAGCGCGCCGCCAGCCTCGCCTCGCGCCTGCAGGCCTGTCCGTCGGTGCGCGACGTCGGTTTCGGCTGGCGGGCGTAACCAAAACGCGCGCTCGTACGTATCTAAGGCCAGACCCGCCGCAGGGTCGTTCCGGAAAGACGTTCGATGCGCCGCCGCCTGCTGACCCTGATCGCCGCCCTTGTCGCCTTTGGCCTCCCCGCCATGGCCGCGACACCCCAAAAGCCCGCCAAGACCGCCACCGCCGTGTTCGCCGGCGGCTGCTTCTGGTGCATGGAGCACGACATGCAGGGCGTGCCCGGCGTCCTCAAGGTGGAGAGCGGCTATACCGGCGGCCACGTCAAAAACCCCAGCTATCGCGACGTGACCAGCGAGACGAGCGGCCACTACGAGGCCGTCCGCGTCACCTATGACCCCGCCAGGCTGGACTATGGCTTCCTGCTCTATCGCTACTGGAAGCTGGTCGATCCCACCGACGACGGCGGCCAGTTCTGCGACCGTGGCCCGTCCTATCGCCCAGCCGTCTTCGTCAGCGGCGCGCAGCAACGGGCCGTCGCTGAAAAGTCTCGCGCAGAGGCCGCCAAGCGCCTGAAGCGCGGCAAGATGGTCACGCCCATTCTCGACCTGAAGACCTTCTGGCCGGCCGAGGAATATCATCGAGACTACGCCAAGCGGAACGCGCTGAACTACCAGGCCTATCGCATCGGCTGCGGCCGCGACCTGCGGCTGAAGCAGGTTTGGGGCGGGTAGCCGCGCAAGCTCCACCGCCTCGACATCGCCCCAATCCCATGTAGGTTTAAGCCTGTAAAATGGGAGAACGTCGATGAACCGCGCGCTGCTGGCTACCGCTGCTGTCGTGCTGAGCATGGGCGCCGCCGCCCATGCCCAGACGGCCCCGGACCTGTCGGTCACCATCTACAACTCCGACCTTGCCCTGGTGGAGGACGCCCGCGACCTCGACCTGAAGGCCGGCCGCCAGCGGCTGGAGTTCAAGGACGTCTCGGCCGCCATCCGTCCCGAGACCGTCAGCCTGTCGGCGGCGGGCGTGACCATCATCGAACAGAACTTCGACTATGACCTGCTGACCCCGGACAAGCTGATGGAAAAGGCGGTCGGCCAGCAGGTCCGCATCGTTCGCACCAATCCGGGCGACGGCAAGGAGACCACCGAAGTTGCCACTGTGCTGGCCGCCAATGAAGGCGTTGTGCTGAAGATCGGCGACCGCATCGAGGTGCTGCGCGACGACGGCGTGCCCACCCGCGTGATCTTCGACAAGGTGCCCGAGACCCTGCGCGCCCGCCCGACCCTGTCGGTGACGGTCGACGCCGACAAGGCCGGGCCCCGCGCATCGAAGCTCAGCTACCTGACCTCGGGCCTGGGCTGGAAGGCCGACTATGTGGCCCTGTTCGACGAGAAGAAGGGCGCGCTGGACCTGCAGGGCTGGATCACCCTGACCAACAACTCCGGCACCCCGTTCGACAACGCCCGCACCCAGCTGGTGGCCGGCGACGTCAACCAGCTGAACAATGGCGGCTATCGTCAGTCCAGCGGCGCGATGCAGGCGGCGGGGACGGAAAGCGGCGACGCCGAGCGTCTGGCCGACTACTACATCTATCCCCTGCCCCAGCGCACCACGATCGCGGCCAACCAGAGCAAGCAGGTCGGCTTCCTCAGCGCCCAAGGCGTGGCGGCCAGGAAAGTCTATGAAGTGCGCGAGGGCTGGTTCACCAGTCAGGCCAACCCCGCGTCGGCCACCGTCGCCATCCAGTTCAGCAACGCCAGGCTGGCCGGACTGGGCAGTCAGCTGCCGGCCGGGGTCATGCGCGTCTATATGCGCGACCAGGCGGGTGATCCCAAGTTCGTCGGCGAGAACAGTATCGGCCACACCCCGGCCGGTTCGGAGCTGTCGATCAAGACCGGCGACGCCTTTGACGTCACCAGCCAGGCCACCCTGGTCAGCGAGGAAAAGGTGTCGCGGACCCGCTCGCGCTACGCCATGAAATACCTGGTCCGCAACGCCCGGCCAGAGGCGGTGACGGTGGAGCTGCGCCAGGGCGGCCTGTGGCGCGACGGCGAGGTCAGGGCCGAGAGCCTGAAAAGCCGCCGCATCGACGCCCGCACCCTAGGCTGGAGCGTGCCCGTGCCGGCCAATGGCGAGACGGTGCTGACCTTCACGGTCGAGACGGGCTGGTGAGCAGGCGGCGCCAAAATAGATCCTCCCCCTCTGGGGGAGGTGGCCCAGAGGGCCGGAGGGGGCAGCGCGGCATAGGCCCAGATGCCCCCTCAGTCGCTCCGCGACAGCTCCCCCGAAGGGGGAGCATCCTCGCCCTCGCCCTCGCCCTCGCCGCCCTCGCCTCGCCCGCCCTGGCCGACATCATCGCCTCGCCGGCCGCCGAGACAACGGCGGTGACGCTCTATCGCGCCGGCTCGACGCCGTTCCAGACCCTGCAGCCCTGGCAGCGCGAACAGGCCCTGAAGAAGGGCCTGATCCTGGTCACCGAGACCCGCACCGTGACCCTTCCCGCCGGCCGCCACACCCTGCGCTTCGACGCGGTGGCCGATGGCCTGATCCCCCAGAGCGCGGCGGTTGAGGGCCTGCCGGGCGGCGTGATCGAGCGCAACTACGACTACGCCCTGCTCAGCCCTGGAACCCTGCTGGAGCGCTCGCTGAACCAGCCGATCGGCATCGTCCGCACCAACCGCAAAACCGGCCGCCAGACCGCCGAGCAGGCCATCGTCCGCCAGGGTCCCAACGGCGTCGTCCTGCAAACGGCGACCGGGGTCGAGGCTCTGGGCTGCTCCGGCGGCGCCGAACGGCTGGTGTTTGATCACATCCCCGCCGGCCTGTCGGACAAGCCTTCGCTGTCGACCCTGATCGACGTCCCGACCGCGACCACCGTCAAGCTGACACTGTCGTACCTGGCCATCGGCGTGAACTGGCAGGCCGACTACGTGGCCCGCATCGCCCCGGACGGCAAAACCCTGGACCTCACCGGCTGGCTGACCCTGGTCAACAGCAGCGGGACCAGCTTCGTCAACGCCCCGACCCAGGCCGTGGCCGGCAAGCTGTCGCGCGTGCCCGTCAACATCCCGAAGGCCGACACCAAGGCCATCCGACGCGCCTGCTGGCCGATGGACACCACCACCCACGGCCGGTCACCACCGCCGCCCCCGCCGCCGCCTTTTCTGCAGCCGCCCATGCCCGCGCCGCCGATGATGGCCATGGCCGGCGCCCGGGAGGAGATCACCGTCACCGCCCAGCGCGCCAAGCTGGCCGAGCAGTCCGAGCTGGGCGACTACAAGCTCTACACCCTGCCCGAACCCGTCACCGTCGCCGCGCGCCAGACCAAGCAGGTGGCCTTCCTCGACCAGAAGGGCGTGGCGTTTCAGCGGCTCTACATGGTCGCCGTCAATCCCTGGGACGACTACGGCGACAACGCCTTTTCCGCCGCCAGCGTCCTTCTCCGGTTCGAGAACAAGGCCAGCCAGGGCCTTGGCAAGGCCCTGCCGTCCGGCGCCCTGGCCGTGATGGAAACCCACGGCGGTCGTCCCGCCTTCGCCGGCGAGCAGGCCATGCGCGACGTGCCCGTGGGCCAGCCCTTCGACCTCGACATCGGCAAGGCCATGGATGTCACCGTTCGCCCGCGCATAGTCGCCGAGACGCGCCTGCGCTCCGGTCGGGTTCGACGCACCTACGAGGTCGACATGGCCAGCGCCAAGACCGCGCCCATCGTGATCGAGCTGCGCCAGCCGACCCAACAAACGGACTTCAAGCTGATCTCGGAGCCCCGGCGCCACGATATTCGAGACGGCGCCATCGCGTGGCGCTTCACCTTGCCGGCGGGCGGTCGCGAGACCGTGCGCTATGTGGTGGAATACGCTGGCTGAGACACCGAGGATTCGCCCCCATGCTGAAACCCCGCCTGGAACTCCTGCTGGAGCGCGGCCTGTTCGCCTCGCGCTGGCTGATGGCGCCCTTCTATGTGGGCCTGGTGATCTGCCTGGGCGCCCTGCTGGTGGTGTTCTTCAACGAGCTGTTCCAAGAACTGCCCAAGGTGATGTCGATGAAGCCGGAGGGCGCCATCCTGATGGCCCTGACGCTGATCGACCTGTCGCTGGCGGCCAACCTTCTGGTGATCGTCACCCTGTCGGGCTACGAAAACTTCGTCTCCAAGATCGACACCGCCGCCCACGAAGACCGGCCCGACTGGATGGGCACGGTCGACTTCTCTGGCCTGAAGATGAAGCTGATCGCCTCGATCGTGGCGATCTCGGCCATCGCCCTGCTCAAGGCCTTCCTGACCCTCAGCGAACCGGGAACCCCGCTGGACGAGCCGCGCCTGCTGTGGCTGGTCGTCGTGCACCTGTCCTTCGTGCTGTCGGGCGTGCTGCTGGCCCTGATGGACTGGCTCAACAGCAAGGTCGCCAAGGCGTAGGGCGAGGCGGGCCTATGCGCTGATGGCTGAAGGCAGTTTCGGATCGAAGCGGGTGCTGAGTGCGTTGTCATCGTAATCGGCACCGCAATCGGCCACTTCTAGCCGGCTACGATACCCCGAGCGCTCCTTCCGCTTGGCGGGGTCAGAACGCGCATCATCCCCAGACGCTCAGGTTGAATCTGTGCCCTGGCTACGCTTGACAGGCAGTGACCTTTAGATTGCATAGCGCCGATCGCGCTCGTTAAGGTCTGGGAGAGATTCTGTGAGCCCTGAGACTGCCTTGGCGTCGCGCGAGCGCGATCCTGGCGACAGATCCGTCCCGTCGCTGGCGGGGGCCCTGTCGCTGGAACTCACGATCCTGATGCCGTGCCTCAACGAGGCCGAGACGCTGGCCGTCTGCATCGACAAGGCCATGGCCTTCCTGGCCCGCGCCGGCGTCTCTGGCGAGGTTCTGGTCGCCGACAACGGCAGCACCGACGGCTCGCAGGCTATCGCGCGGGATCGCGGCGCCCGCGTGGTCGACGTGCCGGCGCGCGGCTATGGCGCGGCGCTGCTGGGCGGGATCGGCGCGGCGCGCGGATGCTACGTCATCATGGGCGACGCCGACGACAGCTACGACTTCTCGCGCCTGGAGCCCTTTCTGGATCGTCTGAGAACCGGCGCGGACCTGGTGCTGGGCAACCGTTTCAAGGGCGGGATCGAGCGGGGCGCGATGCCGTTCCTGCACCGCTATCTAGGCAATCCGGTGCTGAGCTTCCTGGGGCGGATCTTCTTCAGCATCCCCGTGGGCGACTTCCACTGCGGCCTGCGCGGCTTCAACACACAGGCGATGCGGAGCCTTGGCCTGCAAACCACGGGCATGGAGTTCGCCAGCGAGATGGTCGTGCGTGCGGCCCTGGGCGGTCTGCGCATCGAGGAAGCGCCAACCACGCTCAAACCCGACGGCCGCAGCCGCCCTCCGCATCTGCGCACCTGGCGCGATGGCTGGCGGCATCTGAAGTTCCTGCTGATGTACAGCCCCCGCTGGTTGTTCTTCTATCCAGGCGGACTGCTGACGGCCCTGGGGGTCGTGCTGGCCACCGTGCTGTTCGCCGGTCCGGTGAATCTGGGCGCGGTCCAGATGGACCTCAACACCTTCGTCGCCGCATGCCTGATGATCGTGGCCGGTGTCCAGTTGATCACCTTCGGCGTGCTGTCGCGGACCTATGCAGCCCTCACCGGTTTTCTGCCGCAGGGCAAGGTGTCCGAGGCGATCCTGCCCCATGTGAGCACCGAGAGCATGGCCCTGCTGGGCGTGGGCCTGATCATCGCCGGCCTGGCCAGTTTCGGCTATGCACTGAGCGTCTGGCTCGGCGTCAACCTGGGCGCCCTGCTCAATCCGCTGATCCCTCGCTTTGTGATGGGCGGCCTGGCCCTGACCGTGATCGGCTTGCAGACCTTCTTCGCCGCCTTCCTGCTGGGCACCTTCGCCATTCCCCAGGTCCGGCATGACCGCTGACGCGCCCAAGCGGCTGCTTCTGGGCAGGCTTCTCGGCTATCGGCTGGTGCGCTTCGTGATTGTCGGCGGAGGAGCGGCCGTCCTGCTGATGACGCTAAACTTCGGTTTCATGCGCCTGGGATTGCCGCCGTTCGCGGCAGGCCTGACCGCCTACGCCATTTCTTTCGTGTTCGCCTACACACTCCAGAGCCTTTGGACATTTCCGAGCGACAAGCGCCATTCGCGGACCCTGCCGCGCTATCTGATCGTCCAGGTCTGCTGCGCCCTCATCAGCGGCGCGCTGTCGCATCTGCTGGTTCGCATGCTGGACTGGACGCCCGCCGTGGCGTCGGCCGTGATGACGGTCTGCGTCTCGGGCCTAAGCTATTTCCTGTCTTCGCTCTGGGTGTTCGCCGATGACAATCCCAAGACCTGAGCTCGCGAAAGTCCTGGCGGCCGGCCGGCGCCTTGCCCCGCCGCTGGCTGTCCTGTTGATCGTCGGCTTCGTGATTGCCTTCGGCGCGCGCCCCGCGACGGTGCTATCCAGCGCCACCGTGGACGACGCGCTCTTCATGCAACTTGGCATGAACCTGGCGTCTGGCCAGTGGCTTGGCCCCTACAACGAACTGACGCTGGTCAAGGGCGCAGGCTTCCCCATCTTCCTGGCCATCGCCAACCTATCGGGTCTGCCCTATCCCCTGGCGCTGGCCTCGTTCCACGCCGCCTGCGCCAGCTTTGCGGGTCTGGTCTTCCTGCGCCTGACCCGCTCAAGGGCCGTCGGCCTGGCCGTGCTGGCGGCGCTGCTGCTGGCGCCGACGCTGTATGATGGCGACCTGCTGAGAGTATTCCGCGACACCTTCTACATGTCTCTGACGATCGCGTTCGCCTCGGCCGTGGTCGCGCTGGCGACCGGCTCCATAAAGCGACCGCGAACAATGGCGGCGCTCACGGGATGCCTAGGCGCCTGGATCTGGCTGACACGCGAAGAAGGTGTCTGGCTGGTCCCGCTCCTGGGATGTCTGCTGCTGATACCCCTGCTGGCCGCACGCCGGATCGCGTCGACGGCGCCGTTGACCGCGCGGCTCGCCCCCTTGCAGCCGGCCGGCCTGGCGCTGGGCGTCGCCCTGGCCCTGACAACCGGGTTCGGCCTGGTCAACTGGGCCGTCTATGGCCGCTTCGAGATCAATGAAATCAAGGCCTCGCCCTTCCAGAGCGCGCTCACCGCATTGCAGGACGCCTCCTGGCCGTTCCACAAGAAGGGCGTGCCGGTTCCGGCCGCCGCCCGCGCGCGCATCTATGCGGTTAGCCCGGCCTTCGCTTCTCTAAAGGAGCCCTATCTGGACGGTCACCTCCAGACGGAGGCCAGCCAGTGGGGTTGCCTGGAAAACCCGACCTTTTGTCACGAACTGGGGGGCGGCTGGTTCCTCTGGTACCTGCGAAGCTCGGCTTCGGCCCGGGGCCAACACGAGACGCCCGCCAAAGCGGCGGCGTTCTACAGGACGGTGGCGCGCGAGGTCCGCGCGGCCTGCAAGGACGGCCGACTGGAATGCCGTCACTGGCCCGTGCCGCTGGTCCCGCCGATGACGGCCGGTGAAATCGGCGACGTGCAACGCTCCTTCGGTCAGGTGCTCAATATCGTCACCTTCGGCGGCCCAGGACGGTCGGCGCCCAGTCCATCGGACCTGACCTCGCCGTCCGCCGACGCGTTCATCAACTTCCTGAACCTGCCCGAAGCGGCAGGCGCGGTCTCCCATCGAAGACTCCAAGGCTGGTACTCGGTCGACGGCGACGCCTGGTTCCAGGTTCAGGCCGCCGAGCCGATCAAGGTGCGGACAGTCCAGCGCGACGCGAGCCCGGACCTGGTCAGCGCCTTCAAGGATCCCCGCCTGACGAACCAGCGCTTTGCACTGACCGTCGATTGCCCGTCCACCCTGGCCTGCCCCGTGACGATCGTTCCGGACGGCGGCGGCGCGCCGGTGACGCTTGACCTGTCGACGCCCGTCCAGGGCCCTCATCCGGTGGCCGGCGGGACGCTGCATATCGACGTTGGCGGAAGCAACGACAAGGACCTGTTCAAGACCCGTCTCTCAAGGGCATGGTTGGCGCTGGAGGGCCACTTGGCGCCGCTGTTCCGCGCGCTGGTGATCATGGGTATCCTGGCCTATGCCGCCCGACTGGCCCTGGCGCTGATCCGGCGGGAGGTCTCAGTAGGTCTGGCGGTCTGCACGGGACTGATCGGTTCGGTCTTCGCGCGCATGATGATTCTGGCCTTGATCGACGCGCTGTCGTTCAGAGCCGCGACACAGGCCTATTCTCTGCCGGGCATTGCGCTTCTGCTGATGTTCAGCGTGCTGGCGCTGCACGAACTGGCCGCGGCCTTGCTGTCCGGACGCCACGAGGCCCGCAAGGCGACAACCTAGAGCCTTGCGCCGAAACCGGCTTCCACTTTCGGCGTCACCGCCTAGAACGGCATCAGCCGGCGCTTACGGCTGTAGCCCAGATAGCCGACATTGGCGCCCAGACGCAGACCCACGCCGGCGCGGATCGGCGCCAGGACGATGTCGTCGGCCTTCTGGTAGTTGATGCCCAGACCGCCGATCAGATAGGCGGTGCCCTCGACACCGGGGAAGCGGCGGAAGATCGCATCGGGATACTGCAGGTTATAGCACAGGGTGAAGACCCGGCTGGCGTTGCCGCCCATGTCCCAGCCCACCGAAGGCCCCTGCCAGAAGGTCTCCAGCGTCGGCCGGCCCTTCATGTAGAGCAGGCCCCGGCCATAGCGCAGGCCAAGCCCGACGGCGCCCGAGCCCTCTTCGCCGGCGATGTAGCCGGTGGGCTGGCCCTTGTCGCGGAACACCTTCTCGATGGCGGCGCCGGCGCTCTCGGCCGTGACGCCCAGGAAGTCGGACGTGGCGCGGATCATTTCGTCGGCCGAATAGGTCTGGGCCGAGCCGGTGTCATAGGCCGGGGTGGTCGTGCCGTTGGAGGCTGCGTCCTGGGCCGCCGTCTGCTGGGGCATCGTCTCCTGGGCCAAGGCGCTGGACGCCCCCGCGCTCACGCCCAGCGTGGCTGCGCCCGAGAGGATCAACTTGCGACGGTCCATGACGGCCCCTTCAGAAATATCGTTGCGCTACTGTCGCAGCCCATTGGGACCGGTTTGCGGCCAGCGGCTTTAAGGTTCGGTTAAGCATGAGGAAAGCCGCCGCCCCCGCGGCCGCATCGCCCTCTCGCGAAGCGGCCCAAATGTGCTAGACGCACGCGCATGACTTCTACGCCGCTCGACAAGATCCGTAATTTTTCCATCGTGGCCCATATCGACCACGGCAAGTCCACGCTATCGGATCGCCTGATCCAGGAGACCGGCGGCCTGACCGCGCGCGAGATGACCGCGCAGGTTCTCGACAACATGGAGATCGAGAAGGAACGCGGGATCACCATCAAGGCCCAGACCGTGCGTCTGGAGTACAAGGCCGACGACGGCGAGACCTATATCCTCAACCTGATGGACACCCCCGGCCACGTCGACTTCGCCTATGAGGTCAGCCGCAGCCTGGCCGCGTGCGAAGGCTCGATCCTGGTCGTCGACGCCAGCCAGGGCGTCGAAGCCCAGACCCTGGCCAATGTCTATTCGGCCATCGACAACAATCACGAGATCGTCCCGGTCCTCAACAAGATCGACCTGCCCGCCGCCGAGCCCGAGCGCGTGCGCGCCCAGATCGAGGACCTGATCGGCCTGGACGCCAGCGACGCCGTCCTGGCCAGCGCCAAGTCGGGCCTGGGCATCCACGACGTGCTGGAAGCCATCGTCACCCGCCTGCCGCCGCCCAAGGGCGACGAGAACGCCCCGCTGAAAGCCCTACTGGTCGACGCCTGGTACGACGCCTATCTGGGCGTGGTGGTGCTGGTCCGCGTCATCGACGGCCGCCTGAAGGCCGGCATGAAGATCAAGATGATGCAGCACGGCTCGACCCACCTGATCGACCGGGTCGGCGTCTTCAAGCCCAAAAACACCCCCGTCGAGAGCCTCGGCCCCGGCGAGATCGGCTTCATCACCGCCCAGATCAAGGAAGTGGCCGACGCCGCCGTCGGCGACACCATCACCGACGAGAAGAAGCCCACCGACAAGGCCCTGCCCGGCTTCAAGGACGTGCAGCCCGTCGTGTTCTGCGGCCTGTTCCCGGTCGACGCCGCCGACTTCGAGGACCTGCGCGCCGCCGTCGGCCGGCTGCGCCTGAACGACGGCAGCTTCACCTACGAGATGGAGAGCAGCGCCGCCCTGGGCTTCGGCTTCCGCTGCGGGTTCCTGGGCCTCCTCCACCTGGAGATCATCCAGGAGCGCCTCTCCCGCGAGTTCGACCTCGACCTGATCGCGACCGCCCCCTCGGTGGTCTACAAGATCCACATGCGCGACGGCTCGGAGATCGAGCTGCACAACCCCGCCGACCTGCCCGACCCGATGCACATCGAGAGCATCAGCGAGCCCTGGATCAAGGCCACCATCTTCACCCCCGACGAATACCTCGGCGGCGTGATCAAGCTGTGCCAGGACCGTCGCGGCCAGCAGCGCGAACTGTCCTATGTCGGCAACCGCGCCATGGTCATCTACGACCTGCCGCTCAACGAGGTGGTCTTCGACTTCTATGACCGCCTGAAGTCGATCTCCAAGGGCTATGCCAGCTTCGACTACCAGGTCGAGGACTACCGCCAGGGCGACCTGGTCAAGATGTCGATCCTGGTCAACGCCGAGCCCGTCGACGCCCTCTCCATGCTGGTCCACCGCGACCGCGCCGAGGGCCGGGGCCGGGGCATG